>NZ_MWLO01000041.1 GCF_002198735.1 Ideonella sp. A 288 | reverse complement strand
GTGATGCCCGACCCCCAACCCCCGTCCCCGACTGGCCAGCGCTTGCACGTGGCCTGCCTGTGCGCGGCCTGGTGCCGCACCTGCGATGCGTATGCCGACACCTTGCGTGGCGTGGTGGCCGACTTCGTCGATCGCGGCCAGGCCCATGCCCCGCGCTGGGTCGACATCGAGGACGAGGCCGACCTGGTGGACGAGCTCGACATCGAGACCTTCCCGACGCTGGTGGTCTACGACGCCGAGCGCCTGCGCTTCGCGGGCCCGCTGACACCGCAACCCGAGACGCTGCGCCGCCTGCTGGCGAGCCTGTGCACCACGGGGGCGGGGCCCGCCGCGGCGGACCCGGCCTTCGACGCGCTGGTGCAGCGCCTGCGCGGCGGCTGACAGGCCGAGGCGTGTGCGCGGTCAGCCTGCCGCCAGCACCTCGAAGCCGTGCGTGCCGTCGCGGCCGAGTTGCGCCACCAGGCCGAACTCCCAGTCGAGGTAGGCCTGCATTGCCGACCGCGGCGCGTCGGTGCCCTCGTAGGGGCGGCGGTAGCGGTCGATGCGCGGGCTGAGCAGTCGGGCGTCGCCGGCCTCGAGCGGTCGTCCCGCGGCGGCCCAGGCGGCGGTGCCGCCGTCGAGCACCGCCACCGGGGCGCGGGTCGCCCGCGCCAGGTCGGCCGCCGCAAAGCGGGCCAGCGCCCCGTTGCCGCAGGTGACGACGATGCGCCGGGCGGCCGGCGACTGCTCCAGCGCCTTCGCCAGACCCAGCACCCCTTGCACCCGCAGCACCCACCAGGCGCCGGGCACATGGCCCTTCACGTGGGCGGCGCTGGTGCCCACGTCCAGCACCAGCGTGTCGCCCTGCGTGAGCTGTTCGGCCAGCTGCGCCGGGGTGACGGTGGCCACCGCGGGCGCCGGCGTGCTGTCGGGCTGGTGCGGCCCGGTGGCGGTGAACTGGGCGGGGTCGGTGTCGGTGAGCCAGGCCACCTCCCAGCCCAGCTGGGCCAGCCAGTGCGCGGTCATCGGCGCGCGCACGCCGTCGAGCCTGGGCCCGCCGTCGGCCAGCACGATGCGCGCGCCGCGCACCGCGGCGAAGACATCGGTCTCCTGCACCAGTTGCCCGCCCGGGGCGCTGCCGAAGCCGGGCAGGTGGCCGGCGGCGTAGTCCTCGGGGCTGCGCACGTCCCAGCGGTACAGGGTGCGGCTGGCGTCGGCGGCCCAGGCGGCCAGGCCGGCGGCGTCCAGCCGCCGCGCGCCGGCGCGGTCGGCCAGCGCTTGCGCGGCGCGCTGTGCGGTGGCACGGTGGGCGTCGCTGGGGACACTGGCCGTGTCGGCAAAGCGCCGCTGGCGGCCGCGGTCGAGCTCGAAGCCGGCCAGCGTCCAGCCGATGGTGCCGTTGCGCAGCGCGGCCACCGGGTTGGGGATGCCGGCGTTGACCAGCGACTGCGTGCCGATGATGCTGCGGGTGCGGCCGGCGCAGTTGACGATGACGCGGGTACGCGGGTTCGGGGCCAGGTCGCGCACGCGCAGCACCAGTTCGGCGCCGGGCACGCTGGTGCCGGTGGGGATGCTCATGGTCTGGAACTCGTCGAAGCGGCGGGCGTCGAGCACCACCACGTCGGCGCCGCCGTCGATCAGCGCCTTCACCTCGTCGGCCGGCAGCGAGGGCGTGTGGCGCTCGTGCTCGACCTGTTCACCGAAGGCCTTGCTGGGCACGTTGACGTCACGGAACAGCTCGCCACCGCTGCGGCGCCAGCCCTCCAGGCCGCCGGCCAGCAGGTGCACGCCGGTGTAGCCCAGCGCCTGCAGCCGGCGCGCCGAGGGTTCGGCCAGGCCTTCGCCGTCGTCGTAGACGGCAATCGTCACATCGCGCCGCGGCAGCCGCCAGGGCGCATCGAGCTCAAGGCGCCCGGCCGACAACTGCACCGCGAACAGCGGGTGCTCCTGCGCGTAGGGGTCTTCCTCGCGCACGTCGACCAGGGCGATCTCGCGCCGCGCACGCAGCGCCTCGCGCACGGATTCGGAGCTGAGCAGGGGCAAGGCATCGGCCATCAGGGGGTTTCCTCGATCACGCGGTCTTTGGCTTCAACGGCGCCGGCTGTTGGACACCCAGGGCCTGACACTGCCTGGGGACATCCGTGTCGCCCGACGCATCCCAGGCGCCCGGGCTGGCGTCGGCCGCCGTCGCCGTGCACGCCGCGGTGCACGGCCCGGATGTTGCCATCAGCCGCGCAGATCGGGCTCGGCCGGCGTGTCAGTCGCGCGGCGCCAGCCGCCTCCAGGCCAGCCAGCCGGTGGCCGCGGTGAACGCCCCGATGACGGCGACGACCACCCAGAAGCCCTCGGGGTGCTGCGCCAGCGGGATGCCGCCGACGTTCATGCCCAGCAGGCCGGCGCTCAGGTTGATGGGCAGCGCCAGCACGGTGACCATCGTCAGCAGGAACAGGCTGCGGTTGTTCTCTTCGGCCACACGGCTGGAGGCCTCGTCCTGCAGCAGCTTGATGCGGTCCTGCAGCGAGGCCACGTCGCGCAGGGCCACGCCGAAGTCGTCGCCGGCCTCGCGCAGGCGCTGCGCGTCGGGCGGTTGCACCCAGTACGGCGGGTTGGCCACCACGCGCTGCAGCGCGCCGGGTTCGGGCGACATCAGGCGGTTCAGGCGCACCGCCAGGCGCCGCAGCTGCGACAGCTCGGTGCCATGGCGGCCGGCGTGGCGCGCCAGCATGGCGTCCTCGATGTCGTCCACCCGCTCGCCGGCCTTGCGCACGATGAGCTGCAACTCGTCGGCCTGGTCGCGCAGCAGGTGGTCGAGCAGGCCGATGCCGGAATCGAACACCTCGCCGCGCTTGACCGAGGCCCGCAGCCGGTCGACGCTGCGCAGCGGGTGCCGCCGCGCGCTCACGACCAGGCCCTGGCGCACGCTGACCCACAGCGTGGCCAGCTCGGCGGCGTCGAACGAAAAATCGAAGGTGACGTCGTTGATGACCGCGAACACCGTGTCGCCGTCGCGGTGGATGCGGCTGGCCCGCGAGCCTTCGCGCAGGGCGGCGAAGAACTCGTCGGGCAGCTCGGCGTGGTCGCGCAGCCAGGCCTCGGCCCGGGCGTGCGACAGGTTGAAGTGCAGCCAGGCCACGCCCGACGGCTGCGGCGGGCCGGACCGCAGCCACTCGATGGCGGCGGACGCCTCCACCGGCTGCCCGGCGCCGCCCTCCCGGAACAGGTAGCCGCAGATCAGCCCGTTGTCGTCGGAACCATAGGGGAGTGACGCCTTCGCGCTGGCCATGTCGATCGGTGGGTTGGGTCGACCCTCGGGGCCGCGGCGCACCATGGTGCCCGCCGCATGTGACAACGGCGTGTCGGTGCTACACAGGCGCCGCCGCGGCGGGCGCCGCCCTGCTCAGGGCAGGTGCCGCATGGCCGCCAGCACATGGCAGGCGCTGCCCGCCACGACGAAGAGATGCCAGACGAAGTGAGCGTAGCGCACACGGTGGTCCAGCAGGAAGGCGACGGCGCCCAGCGTGTAGCACAGCCCGCCCGCCATCAGCCAGGCCAGTCCGCCGCCGGACATCTGCGCCACGGCCGGGGCGGCCGCGAGCACCGCCGACCAGCCCATGATCAGGTACAGGCCGGTCGACACCACCGGGTGACGCAGCCGGTTCAGCAGCTTGACGGCCACGCCCAGGGCGGCCAGCGACCACACCAGCGTGAACATCGTCCAACCCCAGCCGCCGTGCAGGGCGCTGACGGTGAACGGCGTGTAGCTGCCGGCGATGAACACGTAGATCGCCGCATGGTCCAGGCGGTTCAGCCAGCCCTTGGCCTGGCCCATGGGCAGCGCGTGGTACAGCGCCGACACACCGTACAGCAGGACCATCGTGCCGACGAAGATGGCGGCGGCCGCCTCGTCGAGCGGGGTGCCCTGCCGCGCCGCATGCTCGACCAGCATGGGCCAGCCCGCCACCGACAGCAGGCAGGCCAGGCCATGGCTCACCGCGTTGGCGATCTCCTCACCCGGCGACTGGGGCCGGCCGGACGTCGTGGCCAGCCGGGTTGCACCGGGTGTCACCCCAGGCCCCTCGGCGCTCAGCCGCCGCGCAGGAAGCGCCGGCGGTACGACGCCGGCAGGTCGCTCAACCTCAGCATCAGCGGCAGGTCGGCGGTGCCGAAATCGGGGTCCCAGGCCGGCGGGCCCAGCACCTTGGCGCCGCAGCGCAGGTAGCCCTTGATCAGCGGCGGCGGCTCGACGGCCAGGTCGCCGCGCAGGTCGTCCACCGGCAGCGGCAGCCGCGGACTGACCTGCTCCTCGATGGGGGCCAGGTGGGCCTGGCGCAACTGGTGCCACAGGCTGGCCGCGGCGTGGCCGCCGTCGCGCATCGGCACGCTGGCGCAGCCGATCATCAGGTCCAGGCCGTTGCGATGCATGAACTCGGCCAGAGACGACCACAGCAGCAGGATCACCGCGCCGCTGCGCCAGTCGGCGTCGGTGCACGAGCGGCCCAGTTCGGCCATCCGCGGCCGCAGGCCGGCCAGACGCACCAGGTCGAACTCGGTGTCGGTGTACAGCCCGCCCACCAGGCGCGCCGCCGCGGGGGTCAGCACGCGGTAGGTGCCCACCACGCGGGCCGGCGCATGGCTGGTCGGCAGCGTGCGCACCAGCAGGTGTTCGCAGTAGGCGTCGTAGAGGTCCACGTCGAGCCCGGGCTCGGTGCCCGGCGGAGGCGACAGCGTCGCCCCCATCTCGCCGACGAAGACGCGGTGGCGCAGGCGCTGGGCCTCGCGCACCTCGTCGGCGTGGCGGGCCCAGACGGCCTCGAGTGGCGGGGCCTCGGCGGGCGACGACCGGCGGTCGTGCACCCGGGTGCCGGAGGACTGTTCGAGAGGGGTGTGGCTGTCCATGTCGCCGATGTTTCACCGCGACGGTGACGGTGCAGTGAAGCTGACGTGACATCGCGGTGACGCCGCCGGCACCGATCGGGTTCGACACCACACGGTCGTGCGCGCCGGGTCATGCCACGACGGGGTTTCACGAAACCGTCATGGCGGAGCATCAAGATAGCCGTGGTCTCCGTGGGCGCGTGCCCGACCCGCCCCGGCGGGACGTCTCGACGCACCCGGGCCGACCGCTGTCGGGGCGCATGCGCCCAACACCCGAATGAAACGACCCAAAGTGGCTCCAATGACCGACCCGCTCCTCCACGTGCTCTTCATCTGCACGGGCAACTCGGCCCGCTCCATCATGGCCGAAGCCCTGATGAACACGCTCGGCCGAGGCCGCTTCAGGGCCTTCTCGGCCGGCAGCCGGCCCGGCGGCGTGGTGCATCCACTGGCCCTGGCCACCTTGACGACGCTGGCGGTGCCGGTCGACGGCCTGCGCAGCAAGTCCTGGGACGAATTCGCCGCGCCCGGCGCACCGAAGCTGGACTTCGTCCTCACCGTCTGCGACGCCGCCGCCGGCGAGGTGTGCCCAGTGTGGCCGGGCCAGCCGATCTCGGCGCACTGGGGCGTGCCCGACGCCGCCTCGTTCGTGGGCACCGAGGCCCAGAAGTCGAAGCTGTTCTTCGACGTGGCCCTGACCCTGAAGCGGCGCATCGAGCTGATGCTGGCCCTGCCGATGCAGTCGCTCGACAAGCTGTCGCTGGCGCATGCGGTCAAGGACATCGGCAGGCATTGACCCAAGACGACGCACCGCGTCGATGGCGGCGGCAAGCTCTGCCCTGTCGAGCGCACGCCTCACCCTCCCCGTCACGCGGCGCAGCGAGAACCGTCCACGCCCACCCCTGCCACCTGCCATGGACACCCCCGTCACTGCACGACCCGGCCACGGTGCCTGGGACGCCACGGTCTGCGACACGCTGATCCGCAAGCTGCAATCCCTGCGCGCGGCCATGGTCGCGGCGGAGGCGCGGCTGGGCGACCGGGCCAGCGACATCGACCCCGGCAAGCTGCCCAGCGCCAGGAACCTGGCGCACTACCTGGCCTTGCGGCGGGTGGACCTGCGCGAACTCCAGGAGCGCCTGGCCTGGATCGGCGTGTCGTCGCTCGGGCGGGCCGAGACGCATGTGCTGGCCAACCTGGACAAGGTGCTGGGCATCCTGCACGTGCTGGCCGGCCGCGAGTGGACGCCGCAGACCTCGGACGAGCCGGTGGGCCAGAAGCGCGGCCCCGCCCTGCTGGCCCGCCATGCCGACGCGCTGTTCGGCGCGGCCCCGGCCGAACGCGCCGCGCGCATCATGGTCACGCTGCCCAGCGAGGCCGCCAGCGACCCGGCGTTGATCGAGGCCCTGGTGGCCAACGGCATGGACATCGCCCGCATCAACTGCGCGCACGACGACGCTGCCGCCTGGCTGGCCATGTGCCGGCAGGTGCGCCGGGCTGCGCGCCAGGCCCGGCGGTCGGTGCGCGTGCTGATGGACCTGGCCGGGCCGAAGCTGCGCACCGGGCCGATCGAGCCCGGGCCCATCGTGCTGCGCCTGAAGCCGACCCGCGATGCCCTGGGGCGGCTGCAGCAGCCGGCGCGCCTGGGCCTGCGCGCCATGGGCAGCACGGGGCTCGTGCCCGGTGCGCCCCACCACCTGGGCGTGCGCGCCGCCTGGCTGGCGCAGTTGCGCGTGGGCGACCGCATCGACCTGGAAGACGCGCGGGGCGTCAAGCGCAAGCTCGGCGTGGTCGACCGACATGAGTCTGGCGTGCTGGTCGAAGGCGCCCGCACCGCTTTCATCACACCGCAGACCACCTTGCGGCTGCGCCGCGAGGGCGCCACCCTCCGCGACACGGCCATCGACGGACTGCCGGCGACCCCCGGACAACTGCGCCTGCACCGCGGCGACACCCTGCACCTGGTGCGCGACGGCATGGGACACGGACCCGGGGGGCCCGGTCGCACCGAAGGCGGACGCACCCGCCGGGCGGCCGTGCTGGCCTGCACCCTGCCGCAGGCGCTGGACGCCGTGCGCAAGGGCGACCGCGTCTGGTTCGACGACGGCCGCATCGGTGCGGTGGCGCGCCGCCGCACCGCGCAAGGCGTGGAACTGCGCATCACGGTGGCCCGCGACGGCGGCGAGGGCCTGGCCGCCGACAAGGGCATCAACCTGCCCGACACCGCGCTGGACCTGCCCGCGCTCACCGACAAAGACCTGGAAGACCTGGCCGTGGTCGCCGCGCAGGCCGATCTGGTCGGCCTGTCCTTCGCGCAGTCAGGCGACGACGTGCGGCAGTTGCGGCACCAGCTCCAGACCCTGGGCGCCGCGAAGACGGGCGTGATCCTGAAGATCGAGACCCGGCGCGGCTTCGAGCACCTGCCCGAGATGCTCTTCGCTGCGATGGGGGCCAGCGCGGCCGGCGTGATGATCGCCCGCGGCGATCTCGCGGTCGAGTGCGGCTACGAGCGGCTGGCCGAGGTGCAGGAAGAGATCCTGTGGGCCTGCGAAGCCGCGCACGTGCCGGTGGTCTGGGCCACCCAGGTGCTCGAGACGCTGGCCAAGACGGGGCTGCCGACGCGGGCCGAGATCACCGATGCCGCCATGGGCGAACGCGCCGAATGCGTGATGCTCAACAAGGGGCCGCACATCCTGGACGCCATGCGCATGCTGGCCGACATCCTGCAGCGCATGCAGTCGCACCAGTCGAAGAAGCGACCGCTGCTGCGCGCCCTGGCGGCCTGGCAGCCGCCCGCGGGCGACGCCGGGCTGGACACGCCGCCCACCGCACCGCGGGCGCGGCGCGCGGGTGTGCGGCGGTGAGCCGCCCCGGGGCGCGCCGTCGTCAGTGCAGCTGCCGCCGGGCGCGGCGCTGCCAGC
Organism: Ideonella sp. A 288; assembly: GCF_002198735.1. Taxonomy (GTDB): domain Bacteria; phylum Pseudomonadota; class Gammaproteobacteria; order Burkholderiales; family Burkholderiaceae_C; genus Pseudaquabacterium. The sequence continues at coordinate 4,229 of NZ_MWLO01000041.1, read as the reverse complement.
GATCGGCCACCCGCCGGCGCGTCAAGGCCGTCCACTCCAGCAGCCCGCTGGCCAGGGCGGCCACGACCACGGGCCAATGGGCGATCGCACGCAGCGGAACGGGGGGCATGGTCATCCTTCACGAGGCACCGGACGCCGCAGTGTGGCGCCGCGATGTGACGGCGGCATGTCGGTGATCGGCGTCGCCGGCATTGTCCGCGGGCGATGCCTCGCCCATGGCTGAGCACCCGGATGGCCCGCCCGAACTGGCCGAAGTGCTGGAGTTGGCCGCCGAGGCGGGCAGCGCGCTGGACTGCCGTGTGGTCTGCGAGGTGCGCTGTGGGCCCCGTGTGTTCCCGGTGCACGTGCTGACACTGGGCAACCCCGACCCCGCGGTGCCCGCCGTCGGTGTGTTCGGCGGCGTGCACGGCCTCGAGCGCATCGGCGCCGAGGTGGCACTGTCCTGCCTGCGCAGCCTGGTGTCCCGGCTGCGTTGGGACGACTCGCTGCACCGCATGCTCGACGGCATCCGGCTGGTCTTCATGCCCCTGGTCAACCCGGGCGGGCTGTGGCGGGGCACGCGCGCCAACCCGCAGGGCGTGGACCTGATGCGCAATTCACCGGTCGAGAGCGAGCACGGCCCGCCCTGGCTGCTGGGCGGCCAGCGCATCGGCCCCGGGCTGCCCTGGTACCGCGGCGTGGCCGGCGCGCCGATGGAGGCCGAAGCGCAGGCGCTGTGCGACGTGGTCGAGCGCGAGCTGATGCCGCACGCCTTTGCCCTGTGCATCGACTGCCATTCGGGCTTCGGCCTGACCGATCGGCTGTGGTTCCCGCATGCCCACACCGCACGGCCGGTGGAGCACCTGCCCGAGCTGCACGCGCTGGGCACCCTGCTCGACCAGACCCTGCTGCACCACCGCTACGTATTCGAGCCGCAAAGCCTGCAGTACCTGTCGCACGGCGACCTGTGGGACCACCTGTACCTGCGCTCGCTGGACGCCGGCGGCGGCGTGCTGCTGCCGCTGACGCTGGAGATGGGCTCGTGGCTCTGGGTGAAGAAGAACCCGCGCCAGATGTTCTCGCGCCACGGCATCTTCAACCCGCTGATCGAGCACCGGCGGCAGCGCGTGCTGCGGCGGCACGTGGGGCTGCTCGACTTCCTGATGCGCGCCGCCTACAGCCACGGCCGCTGGCGACCCAGCGGGCCGGACCGGCCGGCACTGCGCGAGCGCGCCCTGGCGCGCTGGTACCGCCAGAGGCCCGGGCGATGAAGACCTGGGTCCTGCTGCGCGGCCTGGCGCGCGAGAGCGGCCACTGGGGCGACTTCATCCCGCAGCTCCAGGCGGCGATGCCGGGCGACCGGATCGTGCCGCTGGACCTGCCCGGCAACGGCACGCTCAACGGCCAGGCCAGCCCGCTGCGGGTGGACGCGATGCGGCAGGCCTGTCGCGCGGCGCTCGACCGCCTGGGGGTGCGCCCTCCCCTGCACCTGCTCGGCGTGTCGCTGGGCGGCATGGTGGTGGCGTCGTGGATGCAGGCCCACGCCGACGAGGTGGCCGGCGGCGTGCTCATCAACACCAGCCTGCGGCCGATCAGCCCGCTGCACCATCGGCTGCGGCCGGGCGCCTGGTGGCCCCTGCTGCGCTCTGCGGCCGTCACCGATGCCTCCGGCGCGGAAGCGCTCATCCTCGGCCTCACCAGCAACGACGCCTCGCGCCGCCGGGCCGTGCTGCCGGCCTGGGTGGCGCTGCGCCGCGAGCGGCCGGTGAGCGTGGCCAATGCGCTGCGCCAGCTGGTGGCGGCCTCGCGGTTCCGCCTGGACGCCGCTGCGCCGAAGGTGCCCGTGCTGCTGCTGTGCAGCCGGGCCGACAGGCTGGTCGATGCGCGCTGCTCGCAGGCGCTGGCGCTGCGGTGGCGTTGCCCGATGTCCGTGCACCCGGGGGCCGGCCACGACCTGACGCTCGATGCCGGCGACTGGGTGGCCGCCGAGGTGGCGCGGCATTTTGCCGATCGCGCCTGACGCCGCCGCGGCCCAGCCGCGCTGCGCGCTGCGAGCTCAGGCCACGGCGCAGTCCACCGGCTCGCGGCGCACCCGGCTCGGCGGCAACACGAGTCGAAAGCACGAGCCGTCGCCCAGCACGCTGTCCACCTCCAGCACCCCGCCGTGGCGCTGCACCACGTGCTTGACGATGGCCAAGCCCAGGCCGGTGCCGCCGGTCTCGCGCGAGCGGCTGCTGTCGACACGGTAGAAGCGCTCGGTGAGGCGTGGCAGGTGTTCACGGGCGATGCCGATGCCGGTGTCGAGCACCTCGATCGACGCCTGCCCGTCCGGCCGCAGCGACCAGGACAGGCGGATGTGGCCCCCATCCGGCGTGTAGCGCACCGCGTTCGTCGCCAGGTTGGTCACCGCGCTCACCAACTCGGCCTGCGATCCGGCCAGCGCCAGCGCCTCGCCACCGGCCAGTTCGACGCGATGCCGCCCACCGGAGATCTGCACCGCATCGTCCGCCACCTGCTGCATGAGGTCGGCCAGGGGCACCCAGCGGTCGATCGGCGGGCGCGGGCCGCCCTCCAGCTTGGCCAGCACCAGCAGGTCGGCCACCAGCCCCTGCATGCGTTCCGACTGCTGCTGCATCAGCAACAGCATGCGCCCGCGCTCGGCCTCGCTGAGCGCCAGCGTCTGCATGGTCTCGATGAAGCCGGACAGCACCGTGAGCGGCGAGCGGATCTCGTGCGAGACGTTGGCCACCAGGTCGCGGCGCATCGCGTCGCCGCGCTGCCGCTCGGTGACGTCCTGGGTGACGAGCAGCTTCTGCCCGTCGCCATGGCCCCGCACCGACACCAGCAGCGAGCCCTCGCGGCCCGGCAGACCCAGGGCCACCGGCTCGAGCCAGTGGCCGCCCTGCAGGTGGGCCACGAACGCCGGCGAGCGGACCAGGTTGGTGATCGGCTGGCCGCGGTCGCGCTGCGGATTCAGCCCCAGGTGGTCGGCGGCCAGCGCGTTGCACCAGCTGATGTGGTCGCCCTCGTCGAGCAGCAGCACGCCGTTGGGCGAGGCCTCGATGGCCGACAGGAAGCCGCTCAGGCGCCGCTGCTCGTTGACCAGCGCCTGATCGCGCTGCCGCTGCGAGCGCTCAACCCGGTAGGCGATCTCGCCCCACAGGCCGCCGATGCGCGGCGCCTCGGCGTCCGTGCCACCGCGCAGCCACGACATCAGGCGCCGCGCGCGCAGGCCGTCGACGGCCATCGCCAGGCCCATCGCGCCCATCGCGCCGAGCGCAGCACCGGCCGAGGCCGCGCCCATCGCCCGCCCGCCCAGCCAACCGAGCCAGGCGCCAGCGGCCATCGCGGCCCAGGACGCCAGCACCTGCGGCAGCATCCAGTTCATCGACACGGGCGACACGCCGAGGGCCGATCGACCGGGCTCACGCCGACACGGGGCTCGGGTGCTGGGTGAGCCGGTACCCGGCGCCGCGGACGGTGTCGATCATCCACGACGCCTGCGCCGGTGCCAGCGCCTCGCGCAGGCGCTTGATGTGCACGTCCACCGTGCGCTCCTCGATGAACACGTGGTCGCCCCACACCCGGTCGAGCAGGTGGGCACGGCTGTGCACGCGCTCGGGACAGGTCAGCAGGAAGTGCAGCAGGCGGAACTCGGTGGGCCCCAGCTTCAGCTCGGTGCCCTTGTGGCTGACGCGGTGGGTGACCGGGTCGAGCCGCAGGCCCGCCACCTCCAGCATGTCGTCCAGGGCCTGCGGCGAGCGGCGCCGCAGCACGGCCCGGATGCGGGCGATGAGTTCCTTGGTCGAGAAGGGCTTGGTCAGGTAGTCGTCGGCCCCGGCCTCGAGACCGGCCACCTTGTCGCCCTCTTCGCTGCGCGCGGTGAGCATGATGATGGGCAGGTCGCGCGTGCGCTCGGCTGCGCGCCACTGGCGTGCCAGGGCGAGGCCCGACTGGCCCGGCAGCATCCAGTCCAGCACCACCAGGTCGGGCAGCGCACCGTCGATCTCGAAGCGCGCCTGCTCGGCCGTCGCGGCCAGGGTCACCTCGTGACCGGCGTGTCGAAGGTTGATGGCGATGAGTTCGGCGATGTTCGCCTCGTCCTCGACGACCACGATGCGGCTCATGGGCTGGCTCTCCGTGGGTTCACTTGGCGAGCGACTCGACCGTTTCGAGCGAGTTGTGCCGCACGTCAGTGCCCTTGACGATGTAGATGATGACCTCGGCCAGGTTCTTGGCGTGGTCGCCCA
>NZ_MWLO01000040.1 GCF_002198735.1 Ideonella sp. A 288 | reverse complement strand
AGCTGTACAGCGCTGAGCACCGCGTGCATCTCAGCCTGTCCGGGCTGTGGAGTTACACCACGCGATGGGACACGATCCGCAGACTCTCATGTGATCCCACCTCGATGAGCGTTCGTCCACCCTTGGCTTGGTCGGTCGATCGATGCTCAAAGTGACCCACTTCCGACCCTTGAGCGCCATGACTCGATTTCGCCTTGGTCTCGCCATGCTGGCCCTGCTGCCAAGCATGGCCCTGGCCACCCTGCAGATTCCCGATGAAGTGGTGATGGATGATGAGACGTCACCGCTTCGCGGTGAGCCACTGAGGTCGAAGGTCTCACCCGTCCCCCGCGAAGGTCTGGTGACTATCACCTCCGGTCCTGGCCAGTGCACGGCATCCTGGCGCGGCTACAAGGCGTTCTGGCGCATTCATGAGGACATGCTCTTGCTGGAGCGAGTCGTCACCGACCCCTGTTCGCGGACGCCGACGGAGGTGGACATTCGCCTGTTCTCCACGGATGGTGGCCAGACGGTCCATGCCACCTGGTTCACAGGGGTGCTCTTCGTTCCGCGAGGGCAGCCCAAGCAACACAGAGGGGGCAGCGACGAGAGCGTGTACGAACGCTACGTCGTGCTCGTGCTGCAGCGAGGTCGCGTGCTCTCGCGAACAGTCATCGACGAACCGCCGCGGTGACGCCCGGCATCTCCATCCCACCCCCAACACATCAGAGCCATGCTCATCGCAACCGCCCGCACCGCCGCACTCGCCGGCCTGCTGATCCTCGCGCCGGCCCAGGCCGCCCCGCCCGTGCACAAGTGCGAGGTCAACGGCACCATCACGTTCCAGCAGGGCCCTTGTGCGACCGGCCAGGTCCGCAAGCAGCCGACGCTCGAGCAGTTGAATGCCGAACAGAAGAAGCGCCGAGAGGCCGCCGCCGCCGCAGGTGCCGGCCGCGTGGCNCCAGCGCCCAGCCCCGCCGCCCAGGACACGCCCACCAGCCAAGCCCCGACCCTGCCCAATGGCCGGTACAAGTGCGACGGGCGAACGCACTGCTCGCAGATGACCTCGTGCGCCGAGTCCAAGTACTTTCTCGCCAACTGCCCAGGCGTCACCATGGACGGCGATCACGATGGCATTCCTTGCGAGCAGCAGTGGTGCGCTCGGTAGCCTGTGTTCGATGGGCCCGCCGCATCGCCGCCACGCGATGAGGCCCGACGCCCAGCCCCACCGCGTGCCCCACGCCGGCCCGGCATCCCCAAACGGAACGACGCGCTGCGCGCCTAGAGGCCCCAGGGCCGGGTTCATCCCTAGGCTGGCAGTTGCGGCGGCCTGCACCCACTCCTAAGGTTGCCCTGCAGTCTGGAGGCGTCGCTTCCGCTGCACCCGGTGCGGCCCAGCCAAGCTGACGCTTCCGGATCCGCGGGCAGCCCACGGCCCCTCACAGGGCCCGCCGGTTGTCCCTTTGCCGACCCACAGGAGTGAACTCACATGCCCAAGCAACTCACCCACGAAGAAATCTCCCAGCGCTTTGTCGACGCCAAGGTGGTCGACTACGCCGCCATGGGCCAACTGATCGCCGAGATCGGCCCGTCGCTGGCCATCAACGATCACGGCGTGCACGGCGTCGCGTTCGGTCGCTTCAACACGCTGGCCTGCATGATGCCGGCCGTCGATCTGGGGCGTCTCATCGGCAACCTGCGCGGCGCCGGGCTCACCGCCGCCGCCATCGACGCGGGCGCAGACGTCGGTGCCGCCAAGTAGCGCGCACCGGGGCCGCGCGGGCCCCGTGGCATCGATCGGCCTGCGGCACTCGCCCGCGCCGATTGATGCCGGCCCCCATGCCGACGAGGCGGGGCCTGCGCTGTGGGACGCCGACGACCTCGAGCGCCGGCTCTGCCGCGCGCTCGACTTGGCCCGGCAGACCCTGCGGCTGTTCGCGGCCGAAGGCCATGTCAATGCCGACACGCCGGCGCTCAGCTTCGGGCCCGAGAAGCCGGTGGCCGAGACGGCGATGCTGCTGTACGCGGCCTCGGCCTGCCGCCACCGGCCGGCGGTGGCGCGCCGCGTGGATGAGCTGGTGCAGCTGCTGGTGCCCCATGCGCGGTCGCAGCGCGCGCTGGTCGACATGGCGCTGCACCCGGCGATGGCCTTCAAGGTGGCTCTGCCGCATGTGCTGCTCACCCGCCTGGGCTGCCCCGACGCGGCCTTCGATCGCTTGCTGGCCACCTGCGCGGCGCAGGCGCTGCAGGACGGGCACGATCGGCCGCCCTCGGCCCGGATGGAAAGGGCGTGGGTGTCGGGCCTGTGGTCCGGTGCATCGGCCCGGGTGCCCTGGCGCCGCGATGCGCGCCAGTCGGTGCTGCACCGGCCGATCGATCTGCTGGGCGGGCTGCGCGACGACGCCTATGCCTTCACCCACCTGATGTTCTATTGCACCGATTTCGGCCACGGCACGCCCAGCCTGCCGCGCGCCCGCTCGTCGATCCTGGCGCAGGCGCAGTGCATGCTGGCGCGCTACCTGGATGTCGAAGACTACGACCTGTCGGCCGAGCTGCTGCTGGCCTGGCCCTTCACGTCGGCGCCCTGGACCGCCACGGCGGCGTTCGCGTTCCGCCTGCTGGCCTCGGTGGAAGACCAGGTGGGGCTGCTGCCCTGCGGCAATGTCGATCTGGCGCGGCTGTCGCGGCTGCAGGGCGACGAGCGCGAGCGCTATGCCCTGGCCACCGGCTACCACACGGCCTATGTGATGGGCCTGCTGTGCGCGGCGGCCTTGCGGCCGGGGCGCGCGCCGCCCACGCGCATGCCCGGCCGGCGCCACCGCGCAGCGGTGCTGCAGGCGCTGCGCCCCCATGCGGCCGACGACCGCGGCCATTGGCAGCCCGAGTTCGACGCGCTGCCGCCCGACGAGCAACTGGCGCTGGTGCCCTTCATGCTGGACCTGGCCATCGTGCACCGCAGCCGGCAGCGCGACTACCCGGCGCTGATCGCCGTGCTCGACATCGCGCGGCGGGCCGGCCTGGCGGGCTCGCCGATGGCCAAGCAGGCGGGCGACCTGCTGCAGCGCATCGCGGGCTGCGCCGTGGCCCTGGGTGGTGGGGCCGGTGAGCCGGGCCGAGCCGGTGCCAAGTCGCGGGCCGGTGCGCTGGCGGAAGCGCACGGCGCTCACGCGTGAGGCCGCGCCGAGGCCAGCCTTGTCGGCCTTGTCGGCCTTGCCGGCCCTGCCGCGGGCCGGCAAGATCGGGGCCGCTCCACGCCGTTGCCGCGCCGGGGGGGCGCTCAACCCAAGTGCAAGCCCACCCATGTGCCGCAACATCAAGACCCTGTTCAACTTCGACCCGCCCGCCACCGAGCTGGAAATCCGCGACGCGTCGCTGCAGTTCGTGCGCAAGCTCAGCGGTTTCAACGTGCCGTCCAAGGCCAATGCCGAGGCCTTCGACCGCGCGGTGGCCGAGGTGGCGGCGTCGGCACGGGTGCTGATCGCGTCGCTGGTCACCACCGCCGAGCCGAAGCTGCGCGAGGTGGAAGCCGAGCGGGCGCGCGCCCGCTCCGCGGCGCGCTTCGGGCCGCGGCCTTGAACGGCCCGATCCTTGTGGCCCAAGGCAGCGGCCGATGACGCGCTCGCTGGCGACCGTGGCCCTGGTGGTGCGCGACTACGACGAGGCCATCGCTTTCTTCACCGGCGCGCTGCGCTTCGACCTGCTCGAAGACCGCGCCATGGGCCCGGACAAACGCTGGGTGGTGGTGGCGCCGCCGGGCGGGCAGGGCGCCGCGCTGCTGCTGGCGCGCGCGGCCAACCCGGCGCAGGCCGCCCGCATCGGCGACCAGACCGGCGGCCGCGTCGGCTTCTTCCTGCACACCGACGACTTCGCGCGAGACCATGCGCACATGCTGGCCCACGGCGTGCACTTCGCCGAGGCGCCGCGCCACGAGCCCTACGGCACGGTGGCCGTCTTCGTCGATGTGTGCGGCAACCGCTGGGACCTGATCGAGCGGCGGGACCAGCCGCAGGGCCGCGACGGCTGACGGGCTGCTCGGCGGGCCCCTGCGGTGCCCGCGCCGCTGTCGTGTTGCGTTGACTCAAGCCAGTCGTGCGCTCGATCGGCAGACTGGACAAACGGCGGGGCTCGTGGAATGGGTCGCATGGGTCGGTCCGCCGGCAGGGTTCTTGCCATGAGACATCCGTTCTCTCTTCGTGTGATCGTCGGCGCGTTCATGCCGGGCCGGCGGTCTCGTCGTCTCGCCTCCGCCGTTGGGGTCGTGCTCGGCATGCTGGTTGCCGGGTCGGTCCACGCCGCGGTCGTCACGCTGTCGTTTTCCGGAACCTTGGAGAACGGTGGTCTGGAGCCGGTCTTCGGGCAGTCGGGCGCGGTCGTGCCCTACCAGTTCCAGATCACCTACGACACCGCGCTCGACACGAATACTGCCTTCTACGCCACCGGCGCCACCCTGGGCCACGAGACGACCACGCACGAATGGCATGGCTACTCGGCCTCGGGCATCACCGCCACCCGCCTGAGCTTCGGCACCCAGACCTGGACCGCCGGCGACGTGATGCCGATGGTGCCGGCCGCCGGCGTCGATGCGGATCTCTGGTTCGACACCGACATCAGCGTGGCCACGCCCACGAGGAGCTGGATCGCGTTCTCGGTGGGAAGCCCCGATGTCGGCCTGCTCCATCTCGGCATCGGGGTGAGCGACGGGGTCCACATCGTCATGGATCGGCTCACGGGGGTGATGGACACGGGCACCGGGGCGAGCATGGCGTCCTTCGACATGAGCATTTCTGCCGTGCCCGTGCCCGAACCCGCGACGCTCGCACTGGTGGCCTGCGGCCTGCTGGCCTTGGCGGGCCGCAGGTTGGCGCGCGGCGCGTTCGTCCGCCTGGCGATCCTGTGCGCCGTGGCCGGTGGCGTTGCACCCGCAGTGGCCATGCCGATCACTGGCACGGTGCTGCTGTCGGGCAACGTGGCGGCCACCGGCCCGGCGCATGCCCAGGACTATGCCGGCGCCGATTCGGTCACGATCACCTACACGATCCAGGGCAAGCTCGACGCGAACGGCAAGATGGTGTTCGACCCGGTCGGCAGCAAGGTCACGGTCACCGACTCGAACTACCACTGGACGACGCTGGAGATCCCCATCACCCTGGTCACGGGCGACCTGTCCACCGACACGGTGTCGACCTTCCAGTTCTCGGCCACCGATTGGTATGCCGACGCCAGCAGCGATGGCATTGCCAACAACGGCATCACCGGCAACATCGATCTGGTGAACCAGTTGGGGCGCATCACGGCGTCGTACACCGACGTGAACACGCACGAGGTCTACCGCTATGCCTTCACCAGCGTGGCCGAACCTCCCGCCTGGGCCGTCGTGGCGCTCGGCCTCGGGGGTCTGGGCCTGGCGGGCCGTCGGCGCGGCCGGCCGGCAGTGGCACGAAGCGCCGGTCGCCGCGTGGCCGAATGAGGTGATCATCGGGTCGTGCGTCTAGCCACCGGGTGCGCGGTGATGCATCGGCCACAGAATCCAGGGACAAGGAGCTTGCGATGGCGGTCTGGGCGTACGAATGCCGGCCCTGTGCCGGTGCGGTGGACGAGGTGTGGTGGGTGGCCCGCGACCGCATCGACGAGATGGCGCCCGAGGTGCGCCTGCTGAGGGTGCAGGTCGGCGCGCACTGGTTGTGCGCGGTGGTCGACCGGCGGCGCCCGGTGGTCGTCGAGGGGGGGCTGCTGCGCGAGGCGGTGGCCACCGACCCGGCCGACTGCCCCGAGTGCGCCGTGCGGACGATGCCGCCGGGCGAGCGCACCATGCCGTCGGCGGCACCCCATCCGGCCGAATCGCCGGCCGGCCGCCCGCCGGTGCTCACCACCGCCGAGGCCCAGGTGCTGGGCTGCCCCGTGCGGCTGGTGCTGGTGACGATGGACCTGCTGAACAGCCCGGGCGAGGCCGGCATGCTGGCGGTGGACCTGCAGCCGCACTTTGCCGGTGCCACGGTGGTGTTGTTGGCTCAGGACGTGGACGGCACGCCGCACTTCCACGGCCCGGCCGACTGGTCGGACGCGCTGGCCCGGCTGCCGCTGGATCAGCTGAGCTGGCGCACCGGGTCGTCGGGCTGAGGCTGCGCGCGCGCCAGCACAGGCAGCAGCACGGCCACCAGCGCCTCGCGCCGGTCGGCGCTGCGGGCTGATCGGCCGCTGTGCCCGGTGGCCCAGTCGGGCTGGCCGCGGGCGGGGTGCAGGGCCTGCAGCAGCGCCACCAGCGGCGGGGGGCCTTCGGTGCCATCGCCGCTGTCGGTGTGGAGGTCGGCACTGGCGTCGGCATCGGGCGCCGCGCGCAGCGTGGTCAGCGTGGCGTGGCCGCGGCGCTCCAGCGCGGCCTGCAGCGTCAGCAGGCGGTCGGCCAGCACCAACAGCACGGCGTCGTCCAGCGTCAGGTCTTGTCGGCCGCTCACCTTGTTGGCCAGGGTGCGGCCGACCACGCCGAAGCCCTGGCTGGCCAGGCCGCCGATCGTGGCGCCCAGCGTGGTGGCTGCGCCCAGCGACAGGCCGGCCAGCGCCACGTCCAGCCCCAGGCCGATGGCCGCGCCCACTACGGCGCCGGTGCCCAGCTGGCGGGCGGCGGTCTGCAGCACCTGGGGGTTGAAGAGGTCGTCTTCCCAGCGGCCGGCCAGGCCCGGCAGTTCGGCCAGTTCGGCCTCGTCGGGCCGGAACCCGTGCACCGCCAGCAGCGTGTCGGCGGCGCGCCGGGCCTCGGCGGCCACCGAGCGGCGGAAGGCCGCCACCGCGGCGGCGCGGCGCGCGGCGTCTTCGGCCTCGTCGCGCTCCAGCGTGTGGCGCAGCGCAGCCAGGCCCACCAGGTGGTCGGCGATGGTGCGCAGGCCGGCGGTGCGGCGCTCGGCCTGCTGCCGCGCCAGGTGGTCGGCCACGCGGTCCAGCCGCGCGCGGCGCGCGCCCAGCAGGGTGGCCAGGTCGCGGTACAGCTGCACCTCGGCGCCGACGAAGGGCGCCACCGCGTCGAAGCCGGCCTGCGCGTGCAGGCCGTGCTCGGCCAGCGCGCGGCGCCAGTCGGCCTCTCGGCTGTCGGCGGCGCGCAGGTGGTTCAGCACCGGCAGCAGCGGCGTGGCGCAGGCGCCCAGAAGTTCGATCTCGCAGTGGTACTTGGGCAGCACCGCCTCGCGGCAATCGATGACGTACAGCGCCGCGTCGGCCTCCAGCAGCGCGCGCAGCACCTTGGCCTCCTGCTCGAAGGCGCCGGTGGCCTCGGGCCGGCGCAGGAAGGCGCGCACGCGGTAGGTGGGCGTCAGCCCCTGCGGGATGGCCTGCACCAGCTCGAGCAGGGCCACCGGGTCTTCCAGGCCGGGCGTGTCGGCAAAGCGCACCGCGGGCGCGCCGTCGATCACCAGCGGCACCGTCTCCACGTGCCGGGTGGTGCCGGGCTGGTCGGACACCTCGCCGAAGTCGCTGCGCCGCGTGAGCGTGCGCAGCAGCGAGGTCTTGCCGGCGTTGGTGTGGCCCACCACGGCCAGTTCGATCGGGCGCTCAGCCATGGTCGTGCCCTTCGGCCCAGGCCGCTGCCGCGGCGTCGTCGGTGAACAGCCGCAGCGGCGCCAGGCCACTGCGCTGCAGCCAGTCGGCCCAGCGCTGCGGCGGCGCGTTGCCGCGCAGCAGCAGGCCGCCTTGGGCGCCCCAGGCCAGGGCCTCGCGGGCGAAGCGCTCGGTGCCGCGGTCGGGGGTGGACGGCCCATGGCACACCAGCAGCACGCGCTCGGGCCGCGTCTGCGCGATGCGGTCGAGCACGCTGCGGCGCTCGTCGGCGGTGCCGGCGATCTGGGCCTGCCAGGTGGCGCTGTCGGCCAGTGCAGACAACGTGGCCGGCGGCCAGTCGGCGGGCTCGGGCAGCTCGAAGCCGATCAGGGCCAGCGTGCCGGCGGTGGTGGCGGGCACGTCGGTGGCGGACGTTGGTGGCAGCGGGCGGTGCTCGGCATCGGTGACGATCGCGGCGTCCCAACGGTCGAAGCGAGCGTCCAGCTGGCGCAGGTAGGGGTCGGTGGCGTCCAGCGCGTTCAGCCGCGGCTGGCGGGCGCGCCACACGGCCCAGCAGGCGGCGGCGGCCAGCAGCCGCGGCGCCAGCCCGTACACCAGCGTGCAGCCCAGCAGCCACCAGGCCCAGGGGCGCGGGTCGCCGGCGGGCACGGCGCCGGGCGCCACCGGCGCGGCCATCACCGCCGCCGCGTCGGGCACCGGAAAGCCCAGCCGCGCCGGCAGCCAGCCGGTGCCCGCCACCACCTGGGCGAAGAAGGCCGGCTCGAGGATGGTGGTCTCCCAGGTCAGCGTGTAGGCGCGGAAGGCGAAGGCGGACAGCAGGCCCAGCAGCATGCCGATGAAGGCGACGATCCACACCATGTGGTTGGCCCAGCCCAGCACCCAGGGCAGCAGCCGGGCCTGGGCCAGCGCGTCGAGCCCGCTGCGCAGCAGGCGCAGGCCGTGCGGCGTGCGCAGGCCGGGCAGGCGCGCGGCCAGGGCCAGCGTCCAGCGCGACAGCCCGCCGCCCAGCGGCGGCTGCCGCCAGGCCAGGCTGGCCAGCCACAGCAGCAGGCTCAGCGTGGGCAGGGCCAGCACGGCCAGCAGCGCGGCCACGGCGTTGATGTGGCGGTCTTGCCCGGTGACCAGGCCGATCAGCGTGTGCGCCAGCAGCGCCACCCCCACGGCCGCGCCCAGCAGCAGCCAGGGCAGCGCGGCCCGCCAGCGCGCGATCTCGTCGGGCAGGCCCAGCGGCTGGGCCAGCGCCCAGGCGCGCGCGACCAGCCGCTCGTCGCGGCCGCGCACGGCGGTGGCGGCACGGCGCAGCGCCTCGGCATCGTCGAGCGGGCCGTCGGCGGTTTCGATCGCGCGCACGGTGCGCACGACCAGGGTGTCCAGCCAGCGCGGGTGGGGCAAGGCGAGCGTCTCCAGGCAGGGGGCGCGGCCAGTGTAGTCAAGCGGTCCGGGTCAACCGGTGCCGGTTCGCCGCCAAGGCGGCGTGGCGGGCCTGGCGGCCCGCAAGCCGCGCTACATCACCCGCCCGAACCACCACACGCTCAGCCCGCCGGCCAGCAGCGCCAGCAGGGCGCCGGCGGCGGCAAACAGTGCGCTCACCTCGGTTTCCTTGGTCTCGACGACCAGTCGGCTGGACAGGCCCGTGTAGACCTGCTTCAGGTCTTCGGCGGTGCCGGCGTAGAAGTAGTTGGCGCGGGTGGCGGTGGCGATGGACTTGAGCGTCTCTTCGTCCAGGCGCACGCGCATGCTCCAGCCCTCGAAGCCGATGGTCTCGCCATCTTTCGTGCCGATGCCCACGGTGTAGACCTTCACGCCGCGCTCGGCGGCCATCTTGGCGGCCTCCAGCGGGTCGGGGCCGGTGGTGCGCTGGCCGTCGGTGAGCAGGATCACCGCGGCCGAGTTGTACGAGCCCGGCTCCACCGGCGTGAAGGGCTTCTTTTCCTTCTTCTCGCCGGGGGCGGGTGGCATGGCGCGCTGGCCGGTGATCTGGCTCAGGTCGATGCCCTCGTCGGGAAAGATCGTGGCCAGCGACAGCACCAGGCCCGAGCCGATGGCGGTGGCGCGCTGCATCTGGAAGCGGTCGATGGCCGCCACCACGTCGTCGCGGCTGGTGGTGGGCGCCTGCACCACGGCCGCGGTGCCGGCGAACGAGACGACGCCCACGCGCACATGCCGCGGCAGCGCGGCGATGAAGGCCTTGGCGGCCTCCTGCGAGGCCACCAGCCGGTTGGGCTTGACGTCGGTGGCGCGCATGCTGCCCGACACGTCCATCGCCAGGATGACGGTCTGCTGCACCGATGGCAGCTTCAGCTTGGCCATCGGCCGGGCCGACGCGATGGCCAGCACCGCCACCGCCAGCAGCATCAGCATCGGCGGCACGTGGCGGCGCCAGCCGGGGCCCTTGCCCAGCGCCTGCTTGACGAGCGCCACGCTGGCGAAGGTGACGGTGGTCTTCTTGCGCCGCCGCAGCAGCCACAGGTACAGCGCCACCAGCGCCGGCACCAGCAGCAGGCTCCACAGCAGGTCGGGCCATTGGAAGGTGATCATGTCTCGTGCCTCATTCAGGCCAGGGCCGATGCGCGCGGCGCAGTCGGCTCGAGGTGGCCGGCCGGGGCGCGCATCGCCGCGGGAAACCGGTGGCCCACCGGCGTGCGCAGCCGCTGCTTGCGCAGCGACACGAAGCGCAGCAGCGAGGCCAGCAGGTCGTCGTCGGTGGCGAGTTCGAGCGTGTCGACGCCGGCCCGCGCCAGCGCCTCGCGCAACTCGGCCTCATGGGCGTCGGCCAGCGCCTCGAAGCGTTCGCGAAAATCCGGGTCCTGCGTGTCGACCAGCACCTGCTCGCCACTCTCGGCGTCTTCGATGGTCACCATGCCGACGTCGGGCAGCGCCATCTCGGCCGGGTCGTACAGGCGCACGGCCAGCACCTCGTGACGGCGCGCCAGCCGGGCCAGCGGCTCGGCCCAGCCGGGTTCACTGATGAAGTCGGACACCACGAACACCATCGAGCGGCGGCGCAGCGTGGATTCGGCGGCCTGCAGCAGGTCGGCCAGCCGGGTGGCCTGGCCGGACTTTCGCTCCGGGCGCTGGCGCATGCGGGCCAGCAGCTGCAGCACCTGCATGCGGCCCACGCCGGGGGGCAGCACCCCGTGCACCTGCTGGCCGTAGAGCATGGCGCCGACGCGGTTTCCGTGCCGCGTGAGCATGCGCGCGACGACGGCGACGAAGCCCTCGGACACGGCCAGCTTGGTGCGGTCGTCGGAGCCGAAATCGACGCTGCCCGACAGGTCGAGCAGGAACCACGCGGTGAGCTCGCGGTCTTCGGTGAACTGCCGCACGTGCGGCACCTGCAGCCGGGCGGTGACGTTCCAGTCGATGTGGCGCACGTCGTCGGCGTGCTGGTACTCGCGCAGGTCGGCCAGATCCAGGCCCGTGCCGCGCCACAGCGTGCGGTAGTCGCCCTGCAGCATGCCGTCCAGGCGGCGCAGCACCGTCCACTCCAGGCGGCGCAGCAGCGGGTCGGGACTCACGGCGGTGCTCATGACGGTGTCGGTGGCGCAGGCGATGCGGTGTCGCGGCGGCGCTCAGTCGGCGGCATGCTGCATCGGCTTGTCGGGCACGGCGATGCGGGCCATCACCTTGGCAATGAGGGCATCGGCCGTCAGGCCGTCGGCCAGCGCCTCGTAGCTGAGCACCAGGCGGTGGCGCATCGTGTCGGCGGCCAGGTCGGTGAGGTCTTCGGGCAGCACGTAGCCGCGGCCGCGCATGAAGGCCAGCGCGCGCGAGGCCTCGATCAGCGAGATGCTGGCCCGCGGGCTGGCGCCGAAGCTCAGGTACTTGGTGAGCTCGGGCATGCCGTGGTCGGCTGGCCGGCGGGTGGCGCCCACCAGCTTGACGGCGTACTGGATGAGGCTGGGGTCGACATAGACCTTGCGGCACTCTTGCTGCAGTTCGGCCAGCTGGCCGGTGGTGGCCACCGGCACCATGTCGGTGGGCGGGCCGATGACGCGCTGCACGATGACGAACTCTTCCTCGTCGCTGGGGTAGTCCACCAGCACCTTCATCATGAAGCGGTCGACCTGCGCCTCAGGCAGCGGGTAGGTGCCTTCGGTCTCGATCGGGTTCTGCGTGGCCATCACGACGAAGGGCGAGGGCACCTTGTGCGACTCGCCGGCAATGGTGACCTGCTTTTCCTGCATCACCTCGAGCAGCGCGCTCTGCACCTTGGCCGGCGCGCGGTTGATCTCGTCGGCCAGCAGCAGGTTGGCGAACACCGGGCCCAGCGAGGTGCTGAACTCGCCGGTCTTCTGGTTCCAGATGCGCGTGCCCACCAGGTCGGCCGGCACCAGGTCGGGCGTGAACTGGATGCGCCGGAAGGTGCCGCGCAGCGTGGCCGCCAGCGTGCGCACGGTGAGCGTCTTGGCCAGCCCGGGCACGCCCTCGACCAGCAGGTGGCCCTGGGCCAGCAGGGCGATCATCACGCGCTCGAGGAAGCGGTCTTGCCCGACGACGACGCGCTTGACCTCGTAGAGGATGCGCTCCATCAGCTGGCTGGCGTCGG
>NZ_MWLO01000004.1 GCF_002198735.1 Ideonella sp. A 288 | reverse complement strand
CACGGCGCCCGCCGTGGCCGCGCCGACGGTGGCCGCGCCGACGGTGGCCGTGCCGTCCGTGACTGCGCCGTCCGTGCCTCCGACTTCCGCGGTCAACCGCGTCGAGCTCACGCCGGCGGCACCCGGCGTGGCTCCGCCCACCGCGTCGGTCGCACCGTCGACGTCGCCAGCCGCCACGGCGCCACCCGGCGGCGTGGCCGAGGCATCTGCGCCAGCGTCGCCGCTCGCCGCGCCCGCCTCGCCCGACGCCGTCCGCCTGGGCGGCGGTGCGCCCGACGCCGGTGCCCGCCTGGGCCGCGACGTGGCCACGCCACCGTCGGCAGCGTCCAGCGCGCCTCGGCTCAACCTCGAGCTGCCGCGGGGCCGCAGCGGTGAACTCTCGCAGCAGAGCTCGCGCGGGGTGCTGCAACTGCTGCCGCGCCCGCCCGACACCAAGTCGAAGCTGACCGAGGGCATCGAGAAGGCCGCGCGCGGTGACTGCCGCGAGCGCTACGGCTCGATGGGCCTGGCCGCGGTGCTGCCCCTGGTGGCCGACGCGCTGCGCGACAAGGGCTGCCGCTGGTGATCGGTGCGCGCATCGTTCGCGTCAGCGCGCACAGCGGCTCGGCATGGCGCACCGCCCCTGCGCGGCAGCGGCCGGCGGGCCGCCGGCGGTCGCCTGCGAGGCTTCAGCAGCCCACGTAGTACGAGTAGCTGCTGGACGAGTCGCCCGGCGACGTCCGCCCGCTGACCGCCGTGCAGCCCTTGCCGACGAACACGCTCTCGCCGCGCGAGACGTCGCTGCGGTAGTAGGGGTTGTTGCCGCCACGCCGCGCCACGGCGGCGTTGAAGTTGAACAGCGGCACGCCGGCCTCGGTGGCCACGTTGCCGGCGGCGTCCCAGCGGTAGCGGCCGGGCACCACCGGCCCCACGGTTTGCAGTCGCTGCACGTCGAAGGGGTGCAGTTCGCGCCCGTTGACGAACACGCCGGTCAGCCGTCCCTGGCCGCCGCCCGATGCCGTGGCCGGCAGGGGCCCGCCCAGCGGCAGGCCCGGCGCCAGCACCACCGCCACCGGCCCGCCCCACACGCCGGCGGCGCCGGTCATCGGGTCGTACCAATAGCGCCCCGGCGGCACGGGCCCGGTCCGCGCCTCGAGCTGGCGCAGCACGCGCTGCCCTTGCGCATCGAGCGGGCGGCCGTTGAACTGGATGCCGCCGCCCTGGGAGGCCGTGCCGGCCTGCGCCCAGGCCGCGCCTGACAACAGCACCAGAACGGCCGCGGCCAGCGTGGCCAGCACCGCAGTGGCCGCGACGGCCGTGCCGTCACCGAATCGGCGATGGTGTGGTGAGCCCATGGTGTGCCTCCTTGCACGCAAGTGTGGCGCATCGGCCGGGCTTGCGCATCCTGCGGACGGAGGACGCCGCGGGCCGGGCCGTCGAGCCCGGTCGACGGCCCGAACGGGACCGGCTGCCGCCAGGTGGGCCGATGGCCTGTGCCGAGTCGCGCACTTCACGCGCCAGAATGGGGGCCGACGAGCCTGCGTGCAGCCGCCACCCGGACATCCGGGTCCACACGCCTCCGGTCGTCGGGGCGGGGGTCGGAGAGCAGGGTTCAATGGGCGCCGCAGGGCGGCCCTGACGCCGGTGCGTCACGGTCTCGTGATGCTCACCCGACTCATGAGGAAACGCACGGCCGCTCCGAAGTTTCCTCACCCCCTCGGGGGGCGGCGGCGGGCCTTTGCCGCCGCCTCGGGGCGCTCACAAGCGCTTCATCCACCCCAGCATCCGCCGCGCCATCGCGCTGTACGGCGGCAGGAATATCGCCATGCCGTTGAGCCGCGCCTGGCGGAACACCGGCTTGAGCTTGCTCAGCGTGTCGAAGCCCCACTGGCCGTGGTAGTGGCCCATGCCCGACGGGCCGACGCCGCCGAAGGGCAGGCTGTGCTGGGCAATGTGCAGCAGCGTGTCGTTGACGCTGACGCCGCCGGCATGGGTGCGCCGCAGCGCGTCGTCGACACGGGCGCGATCGTGGTCGAACCAGTACAGCGCCAGCGGCCGCGGCCTGGCATTGATGTGGGCGATGGCCTCGTCGGCGCTGTCGCAGGGCACCAGCGGCAGCAGCGGGCCGAAGATCTCGTCGCGCATCAGCGCGGTGTCGTCGGGGGTGCCGATCAGCAGGTGCGGCGCCAGGCGGTGGCGCGTGTCGTCGCGCGCCGGGCCGTCGAACAGCGGCACGCAACGCGCACCCGCGCCGGCGGCCTCGTCCAGCGCGTCGGCCAGGCGGCGGTACTGGCGGTCGTTGACGATGCTGCAGAAGCCCGGGTCGCCCAGCCCGCCCGGCACCATGCGCTGCGCCTGCGCGCGGGCCTCGGCGATGAAGGGTTCGATGTCGGCACGGGGCAGCAGCACGTAGTCGGGGGCGATGCAGGTCTGCCCGGCGTTGATCAGCTTGCCGGCCAGGATGCGCTGCACCGCATGCGCCAGCGGGTAGCCGGGCGCGATCACGGTGGGTGACTTGCCGCCCAGTTCCAGCGTCACCGGCGTCAGGTTGGCGGCGGCTGCGGCCATGACGCGGCGGCCCACCGGCGTGGAGCCGGTGAACAGCAGGTGGTCGAAGGGCAGGGCGCTGAACTGCGCCGCCACCTCGGGGCCGCCGGTGACCACGATCACCTCGCCGGCCGGAAAGGCCTCGGCGCACAGGCGCTGGAACAGCGCCGAGAACCGCGGGGTGAACTCCGACATCTTCACCATCGCCCGGTTGCCGGCGGCCAGCGCCGCGGCCAGCGGGCCGACGGCCAGGTACAGCGGGTAGTTCCAGGGCACGATGATGCCGACCACGCCCAGCGGCTGCGGGATGACCTGCGCCGACGCCGGCAGGAACCACTGGCCGACGCCGGCACGACGCGGCTTCATCCAGCGGCGGCCATGCCGCAGCGCGCCCTTCACCTCTTCGAGGCTGGGCCAGACCTCGGCCAGCTCGGTCTCGATGGCCGGGCGGCCGCCGAAATCGGCGTCGATGGCCTGGGTGATCTCGGCCTCGTGCGCCACCAGCAGGCCTTGCAGCCGGCGCAGGGCGTCGGCGCGCTGGGCCCAGTCGGGGAAGGGGGCTGCTGCCGCCGCGGCGCGCACCTGGGCGAAGCGGGCGTGCAGGTCGATCGGGGCGTCTTGGATCTTCATGCCGCGATCGTAGGGCGACCGCGGCGCCGCGGGTGGAGGAATCACCCCAGGGCCGACGGCCCCGGGGCTCAGGTCTGCCGGGCCAGGTCAGCGTCGCGCCGAACTCGGCGCGGTGCCTCGGCGCCGTGCCGGGGTCCCTGGGCGCGGCGCCGATGGGCGCCGGCCCGGCACGAATGGGCCCCGTCGTGCGGCGGTTTGCTCAGCGCGCCGCCTTGTACAGCGCCTGGACCTCGGCCGCCGACAGCGCGCGCGAATGGACGCGCACGCCGTCGACGTCGCCGTAGACCGGGTCGCGCAACTGGCCGCTGAACTTGCCGCGGCCCACCGCGAAGCTGCCGTTGGCCGACCAGCGGTAGGGGTAGGCCACGGTGGATTCGGCCCGTCCGTTCACGTACAGCGTCAGCATGCCGGTGGCGGCGTCGCGCACGCCGGCCAGGTGCACCCAGGTGCCGGTGGCCGGGCCATGGCCCGTCGTGGCGGAGTAGCGGTTGGCGATGTCGGCGTCGAAGGCACGCATCGCGAACTTGAAGGCACCCGCGCTGCCGTTGCAGGGCGCGTCGATGCCCAGCAGGAAACCGTAGACGGTGATGCCGTCCTGGCTGGCCAGCGCCTGGTTCTGGCAGTTGGGCAGCTGGTTGAAGCGGATCCAGCCGGCCACCGAGAAGCTGTTGGCGGTGTTGATCGTCGCCGTGGCCGTGGCGCCGAACGGCTGGGCCGCGCCGGCGAAGCGCACCGCGGCGCCCGAGATGGAAGGCTGCACGATGCTGGCGCCGGCGTTCAGCGTCAGGGTGCGGCCGCTGCCGCTGCGGTCGGGCACCTGGGTGCCGATGGTGTCGTCGAACATCCATTCGGCCACCATGCCGCTGGCCAGCGTGCCGAGCGCCCGTGCCCGGTCCCAGGCCTGCTGGCCGACCTGGTCGCCGAGCCACAGGCCGACGGTGTTGTCGTCGGCGTAGTGGATGCCGGCGTACAGGCGCGAGAGGCCGGCGTCCTGGGCCGCGGCGGTGAAGGTGGGGTAGCTCAGCGTGGTGGGCACCGCGGGCACGTTGGGTTCGACCCGGCCGAACCCCGGTGGCACCACCGTGCTGTAGCCGAAGGTGTCGCTGCCGGTGAAGGCGCGCAGCACCGCGGCACTGGCGGCCGAGAACGTGGAGTGGCCCGACACCCAGCCGGGGAACGACGGCGTGAGGTTGCTGCCCGGGTTGTAGGGCGTCCACTTGCCGGCGTCGATCCACTTCACAGGCTGCTGCGGCCCGCCCCAGGCCAGCACCTGCTGGCCCTGGCGGAAGTAGCGCACCGAGGTGATCGGGCGCACGCCGTCGTACTTGCGCTTCAGGTGCCAGGCTGCGATGCCGGCGTCGAACGACGCGTTGTGCAGCGCGAAGAACATCTTCACGTCCTGATCGATCGTGTTGGCGTCGCGCTGCGACACGAACTGCGCGAACAGGCCCCAGTGGCCGGGCGGCAGCTCGGACTCGGGGCCGTCGGCCCAGTACTCGACGATCACCTTGCGCTGCATCGTGATGCCGGCGCTGTAGGCCAGCATGCTGTCGATGTCGGCCTGCAGATTGGCCCAGCCCTTCAGGTAGTTGGGCCCGGCGGCCACCGGGCCCTGGGCGTCGAACTGCGAGGCCGAGGTCAGCGCGAAGGGCGTCACGCGGTCCCAGTGCGGCGCCGCGAACCGCTGTATCGCCCCTCGGTCGTTCACCAGCGGCTGCCAACGGGAGGCGTCGCTCACGTTCAGCAGGCAGGCACCTGCCGTGGTGGGCAGGCAGAACGGCATCGGTGCGTTCGCCGGCACGTAGCCGGTGTAGTCGGCGTAGGCGCCGACGGCGAGGTCGCCGTACTGGTTCGAGCCGTCGCTGCGCCGGCTGGCGATGACGGCCGCCGCCGCGCTGTTGCCGATGCCCTGCGGCCGCGTCAGGTCGCGCGTGGTGTCCCAGGGGTTGTGGCCCAGGCCCGTCATCACCGCCTGCAGCCGCGTGGCGCCGGCCGGGAACAGGTTCAGCAGGCAGTTGTAGGCGGCGTGGCTGAGCGCGGCCGACTTGTTGGCCGTGGTGCGCTCCACCGACGGCCGCCGCGGCAACGAGCTGACCACGCCGAACGCGGCAGCGTCGTAGGCCGTCCAGGCGTCGTAGATGCAGGTGTGCGTGATGGCCAGCGCGCGCGCCGCCACCGGCGGCGCCAGCGCGCCGGCGCGCAGTTCGGCCAGCACGGCCTGGTTCCACGTCACGACGACGGTGGGCGCAGCGGCGTGCGCGGACGGCAGGGCCAAAGCGGCCAGCGCGGCGCCCGCGGCCCAGGTTCTAACGGTTCCCAACATGCGTGCCTTTCGACGAAAGCGGTCCGTCCTGCGGCATGCCGGTGCGACCTGGCGCGATGTTGCAGCAACGACCATGCGCCACGGGGCGCCGGCACGGCTGACGGGGCCAGTTCCCCCGCGAATGCGGGGCGCCGATCTGCGGGGGGGCAGGGGCGACTTCGGTGTGCACCTGTTGCGCGTGCCTGTCGGCATGCAGGCGGTTCTCCGACTGCTGGGCAAGCTGCGTCACCTCGACGCGCAGGCCACAGCGATCGGCTGGCTCACCGACACGCACCGCTACTTGCGAGGGGCCAGTTCGGCAGCCAGGTCGTCCCACCAGAACCGGTCGTCCACAGGCGCCAGGGACGACAGCTGGGGGTTGGGCAGACGGAACACACGCCGCCCGGACAGGTCGACACCGTCCAGCACCAGGCGCTTGTAGGCTTGGTAGCGGTGCTCGAATTCGCCGGAGCGCGCCATGCGTTGCAGTCCGTCCTGCAGGCGCTGGGCCATGCGTTCTCCCAGTGCGGTGCGGGGCACGAAGAAGTAGCGCGGCATCGGGTAGTGCAGGACGATGCCACGTTCGATGACCATGCCGGGAATGTCGTCGCGACGGCTCAGCCACTCGTCGCGCACCTCATTGACCCCGCGCGAGAACAGGTCGAAGCGCCGCGCCCCCAGCATCTTGAACAAGCCCTCGTAGTCATTGGCCAGCGCCAGCTTGAATCCGTTGGCCTCGAGGATCTTGACGTCGGTCCACGGCGTGGACTGGCCGATGCTGAACCGCTTGAGGTCGGCCAGGGTGCGCACCGTGTCGAGCCTGGGCTGCAGGTCAGCCATGATCAGGAACACGCGGTAGCCGAGCAAGCCGCGGTCCAGCGGAATCGGCACCGGGCGAAGACGGGTTTCGAGTTCGAGGTTGGTGGCCCGCGACACGATGTTGACACGACCGCCGTCGCCGGAGGCCACTTCGGCCGCGGCGCGTGTGAAGTTCATGGATTCGGCATAGGGCTTGAGCTCGTAGTCGCCGTACTGCGCGCGCGTGGCCTCCAGCGCAGCCTGCAGCAACTGCCAGTAGTAGGTGTGGCGCGTATCGTTGGCCGATTCGGCCGGTGGATGGACGAACCGCATCGGCTGCGCGCCGGCCGCAGCGAGCCAGCCCATCATCGCGGTCAGCACCAGCCACCGAAGCCAGGCCGGCCTGAGCAGAGTGCGCTCATGCATGGTGATCTCCTTTCCCTGTCGTGCCGGCCTGCTCGGCCGCAAGGTGCCGCCGCGCCGCCAGTTCGGCCTCCGTCCAGGCAGCCTCGAGTCGCGCCACCGGCTCCTGCAAGGCCTGGGGGTCGCCCTGGCCTGCGGCGTGTTCGAGCGCCAGCGCCGCTGCGCTCAGTGCCTGCGCGCCGATCGAGGCCGCCGCGCTCTTGGTGCTGTGCGCCAGGCGACTCAGCGCCAAGCGATCGCCCGCGGACAACGCAGCGCGCAGTTGCTGCCGCAAGCTGTCGATGTCGGCCACGAACAGCTGCAGCACACGTCGGTACGCCTCGGCACGGCCTCCGACGGACATCAGGCCATGGCCCAGGTCCAACGCCGCTGCCGGTGCTTGCGGCGCCGGGACTGGCGCATCGGGCGATGACGGCTGCGTGGGTCGCAGCGGCGCACGGGCCAGCCAGCGCGCCAGCGTGGCCGTCAGCTCGGCGGCGTCGATCGGCTTGGTCAGGTGATCGTTCATGCCGGCCTCGGAGGTCTGCCTGCGGTCCGACGGCAGCGCACCGGCGGTCATCGCAATGATGGGCAGCTTGGCAAACCGCGGTTGGAGCCGGATCTCGCGGCAGGCCTGCAGGCCGTCCATCACCGGCATCTGGATGTCCATCAGCACGGCGTCGAAAGGCTCGTCGGCCAGTCGGTCGATCGCCTCCTGGCCATTGGCCGCCACGGCAACGCGCGCACCCTCATGGTCCAGCATGCCTTTGCCGACTTCCTGGTTGATGAGGTTGTCTTCCACCAGCAGGATGCGTGCACCCTCCAGTGCACGGCCCCGGATCGCTGCGGCCTGGGCCGTCGCGAGCGACGGGGCCGCTGTGGCGCCATGCCCGAAGGCCAACTCGATGGCCTCGCGCAGGGTCGACGCGCTGAAAGGCCTGGGCAGCACAGCGGCCAGCGGCAGACCGGCGGCCGCCTGTCGCAGCGCCTGCGCGCCCAGCATGCCCGCCATCAGGATGACCAGGGGCGGCACCGGTTCGTGGTGCAGCACGCGCAGCAGCGACAGGCCATCGCTCCCGGGCAGCTTCCAGTCCGCGATCACCAATCGGTAGGGACCGTCTTCGCGCCACCGGTCCAGCGCCTGCACCGTCGAAGACGCCGCATCGGCCGTCATCCCCATCGCAGCGACAAGTCCGCCCAGGATGCGCAAGGCGTGCGGGTTGTCGTCCACCACCAGCACCCGGGTGGACCGCAATGCGGCGGGCAGCGGGCGGCTGGGGATTTCGGCGGCATCGGCTCGCTCGAAGTCGGCCACGAAGCGGAAGACGCTGCCTTGGCCGGGCTGGCTCTCGACGGCGATGCGGCCGCCCATCAGATCGGCCAGGCGCTTGCAGATCGCCAGGCCGAGCCCGGTGCCGCCGTACCGGCGAGAGATGGAGTTGTCGCCTTGGCTGAACGGGGTGAACAGGCCGGCCTGTTGTCGGTCGCTCATGCCGATGCCGTTGTCGGCCACCGAGAACTCGAGCGTCGCGTTCGCGCCGGGGTAGGCCAGCACGCGGCAGCCCACGACCACGCTGCCTGCCTCGGTGAACTTGATGGCATTGCCGGTCAGGTTGATCAGGATCTGGCCCAGCCGCAGCGGGTCGCCCACCCAGTGCAGCGGCGTCCCGGGGGCCACGTCGAACAGCAGCTCCACGCCCTTTTCCTCGGCGCGCAGGGCCAGCAGGTTGGCCAGGCTGTCGAACACGCGATCGAGGTGGAAGGCGACATGTTCGATGTCCAGCCGGCCCGCCTCGATCTTGGACAGGTCCAGGATGTCGTTCAGGATGCCCAGCAGGGATTTGGCCGAGCCGTGCGCCTTCTCGATGTAGTTGCGCTGCGTGGCATCCAGGTTGGTTTGCAGCGCGAGACTGGACATGCCGATGATGGCGTTCATCGGCGTGCGGATCTCGTGGCTCATGTTGGCCAGGAATTCGCTGCGCGCCTGGGCGGCGGCCTCGGCAGCCTGCTTGGCCTCGATCAGCGCCTCCTGCGACGCCCGGCGCAGGCTGATGTCGGTGAGGAAGGCGATGTGGTGGCCTGGCCGGTCATCGACCGGTGGCTTGTAGTACAGCAGCACCTCCACCGGCAACTGTTGGCCATCGCCGCGCTGCAGCGTGGTCTCCAGCCGTGTGAAGTCGATCCCGGGCAGCGCTGGCCAGGCGCGCAGGAGACCTTCTCCCGCGAGGTTCGGGACGACCTCGCTCACATGCAGCTGCTGCAGTTCGTCCGCCGTCCGACCGAGCAAAGCGCCGGCTTGGTCGTTGGCATAGGACAGGCGTCCGCTGGCCGCGTCGATGCGCAGGATGCCGATGCCGGCATGGTCCATCGCGAACTGGATCTCCTCGCGCTGTCGGTTGCTGGCCTGCAGTTCGGCGGTGCGCATCTGCACCAGTTCCTCGAGGTGTTCGCGGTAGCGAGCCAGTTCGTGCTCGACCTGCATGCGGTCGGTGATGTCGTCGAGCACGGCAATGTAGAGTGCCTCCGACTTCATCCCACCCACCTGGACCACGCGCACCTGGCCGTCCTTGCGGGTCGCGTGATAGGTTTGCGCCGGCACCGGGCGGCCGTGATGGCCGGCCTCGTCCCACTCCCGGCGCCAGCCGGCCATCACCCGCCGCCGGTCGTCCGGGTCGGGGAAGACATGGGTGGCCCATCCCGACAGGGTGGGGATCTCCTCATACGCATAGCCGAAGACCTCGAAGAACCTGTCGTTGATGAAGACGATGCGGTCATCGGCATCGGACAGCATGATCGGCATCGGGAGCAGCCGCAGCACCTCTCGCAAGCGCTCGGCCGACTGCTGCAATGCCGCGTTCTGCGACGCCAGCTGCCGGACCATGGCATCGATGGCCGTCTTCAGCCGTTCCAGCTCTCCCCGGAACCGCCATTGCCCCATCTGCTTGGGTTCGCCCTCGCCACTCGCGACCTGCACGGCATACGACTCCACCAGGCGCAGGGGCCGCAGCACCAGCCGCTGCATCAGCAGGTACAGGCTCAGCGTCAGCAGCACGTCGAACAGCAGGATGGACACGGCGGTGTAGATCCAGGCCCGGCGCAAGGCTTGCTGCACCTGGCGTGCCGTTGCGTACACCTCCAGCGTGCCCACGACCTGGTCGGCGTGCAGGATGCTGCGCTCGGTGCGGTGCAGTCCGGCGGTGTCGAACCGCTGACTCAGGGTGTGCGCCACTCCCTGCGCGTCACGCGCCATGATGACCTGCTGGTCGCCCACCTGCACCACCACGCCCGCCGATCGCGGATCCTGCATCTGGCTTTCCAGCAGCCGGTTGATCTGCGGGTACTCGAGGTTCCAGACCGGCGGTGCCAAGCTGACGGCGAGTTGATCGGCCCCCAGCTTCAGTGCGCCTTCGAACTCGGACCACTTCTGGACGCTGTACGAGTGGTAGGCGATGGTGCCCACGCCGCCCAGCACCAGCGACACGCAGATCACGATGAACGTGATCACCAAGGTGGCAATCGACTGGGGAGTGGGGCGCATCGTATCCCTCAACGAGAAACGCAGACCCGCAAGATGGCAGTCAAAGCATACCCGTCGCAACCGCAGGACCGGTCAATGTCTTCGTCTCTGCGTTGAGCATCGTCAAGTCCGCAGACTGGCGCGCGCCCGTTGCCGCCCGAACGGCGGGAACCACCGACATGGGCACGCAGCAATGCCCAAACAGCAGAGGCTGGGGCTCAGCAGCGCAGGCCCTTCGAACGCCCATCTGCTGCCACACGGCTCCCCGAACACGGCACCCCGAACACGGCACAACCCGCGCTGGGCACGGCATCCGTCGCGGTCACCCCAGCGGTGCCAGCAGCGCGTCCAGTTCGGCTTGGCCGAACTTGGGCGCCAGCGCGGCGTCTTCGCCCAGCACGCCGTCGGCCAGCGCCTGCTTGCGCGCCTGCAGTTCGAGCAGCCGCTCCTCGATGCTCCCCTCGGCCACCAGCAGGTGCGAGAACACCGGCCGCTGCTGGCCGATGCGGTGGGCGCGGGCGGTGGCCTGGCGCTCGACGGCCGGGTTCCACCAGGGGTCGAGGTGGATCACCGTGTCGGCGGCGGTGAGGTTCAGGCCCACGCCGCCGGCCTTCAGGCTGGCCAGCAGCAGCGGCACCTCGCCGGCCTGGAAGCGCGCCACCACCTGGCCGCGTTCGGTCGGCGGCGTCTGGCCGGTGAGGGCCAGCCAGCGCAGGCCCAGCGCGTCCAGCTCGGGCTGCAGCAGGCCCAGCAGTTCGGTGAACTGCGAGAACACCAGCACCCGGCGGCCCTCGGCCACCAGCGTGGGCAGGTGCTCGCGCAGCCAGCCGAGCTTGGCGTTCTCGGGCGGCGGCGGGCTGCGCGGGCCCTTCACCAGCCGCGGGTCGCAGCACACCTGGCGCAGTTTCAGCAGCGCATCCAGGATGGCGATCTGCGCGCCGGCAAAGCCGCTGCGGTCCAGCACCTTGCGCACCTGGTCGTCGGCGGCCACGCGCACGCTTTCGTACAGGGCGCGCTGGCCGCCTTCCAGCGGCAGGCGCTCGATGGTCTCGGTGAGCGGCGGCAGCTCCAGTTCCACCTGGTCCTTGCGCCGGCGCAGGATGAAGGGCCGCACGCGCGCCGCCAGCAGCGCGGCGCGGGCCGTCTCGCCGTTCTTCTCGATCGGCCGGCGCCATTGCTGCTGGAACTGCCGCCGGTCACCCAGGAAGCCCGGCAGCAGGAAGTCGAACTGCGCCCACAGCTCGCCCAGGTGGTTTTCCAGCGGCGTGCCGGTGAGGCACAGGCGGTGGCGCGCCGGCACCCGGCGCACGGCGCGCGCGGTGCGGCTGCCGGCGTTCTTCACCATCTGCGCCTCGTCCAGCACCAGCAGGTGCCAGGGCCGGGATTCGAGCACACGTATGTCGCGCCACAGCAGCGGGTAGCTGGTCAGCACCAGGTCGTGGCCGTCGATGCGCGCCTGCTCGGTGCCGCGGCGCGGGCCCTGCAGCAGCAGCACGCGCAGTTCGGGTGCCATGCGCCGCGCCTCGGCCTGCCAGTTGAACAGCAGCGAGGCCGGCACCACCACCAGCGCGGGGGCGTCGGCCAGGCGGCCGGCGTGCTTCTCGATCAGCAGGTGGGCCAGCGTCTGCGCGGTCTTGCCCAGGCCCATGTCGTCGGCCAGGATGCCGGCCAGGTGCTGCGCGCGCAGGTGCTGCAGCCAGGCTACGCCGTGGTGCTGATAGGGGCGCAGCGTCACGCCCAGGCCGGCGGGCAGGGGCAGGTCGGGCAGGCCGCCGGCGGCCTGCAGGCGCCTGGCCAGGGCCTGCAGGCCGGCCTCGCCCTGCAGCGCCCAGGCGCCGTGCGGGCCGGCCCGGCGCGCGGGGTCGCCGGCCAGGGCCAGGCGCAGGGCTTCGAGCCGGTGGGCCTCCCAGCCGTGCAGCGCGATCGGGCCCTCGCGCCGGCGCGGGTCGGTGATCAGGTCGAGCAGGGCACCGACGATGGCCTTCAGCGGCGCCGCCGGCGCGTGCAGGCGGCGGCCGCCGGGGGCACGCAGCTTCACCACCTCGGCATCGTCGATGGCCGCCAGTTGCTCGGCATCCAGCCAGCGGCGGTCGCGCTGCAGCAGGCCGGCCAGCAGCGGGGCCAGGTCGAGCACCTGGCCGTCCACCTCGACGCCCAGGCTCAACAGCCAGCTGCCTTCGCCGTGCGGTTGGCGCAGCGCGGTGACGCGGGCGGGCCGCCCGGCCATCGGCGCGGCTACGGCCTGGCCCAGCACCTCGCCGCTGGTGGCGTCGAGCACCAGCCGCCAGGCCTGCACCGGCACGCTCTCGTGGGCGAAGCCGGGGCGCACCACGATCTGCCAGCCGTCCTGCTGCAGCAAGGGCAACTGGTCGGCCCAGAAGTCGCCGAATCGCTCTTCCTGCACCAGGGTCCACAGCGGCACGTCGGGCAGCGGGGCGGGCGCGCCGCGCCATTGCAGCACGCGTCGATGAAGTGGCAGCAGGCCACTGTCGCGCAGGTGCTGGTGGGCGGTGGCGAGGGCCGCGGGGTCGGCGCCCGCGGGCTCGTCGAGCCAGGCGACGGTGACCTGGGCGCCGCGCGGGCCGAACGGCCCTTCCGGCCGCATGCCCAGCAGGCCGTCGCCGCGGCTCAGCGTCTGCAGCGTGAGGCGCAGGATCACTGAGCGGCGTGCGGCGGCCCGTCGAAGTCTGCGGCCTGCAGCACGATCGGCTGGCCGTGCGGCGTGCGGTCGGCCGCATGGTCCCAGGCCTGGGCATAGCGCGTGAGTTCAGCGTCCGTCGTGGCGCCCTTGGCCGCCACCAGCGCCTCCAGCGCCGCCAGCCAGTGGCGGTAGTAGGTGTCGCCCAGGTCGGCGTCGCCGGCGGCCTGGGCTCGGCGGATCTGCTCGGTCAGCGCGGCGGCCCATTCGGGCCAGGTGAACAGGCCGCGCTGGTGCAGTTGCAGCACCATCGCGAAGGCCTGTGCCTGCCAGGGCTCGGCGAACACGGGCTGCTCGCGGTCGCCCAGCGGCAGGCCGGGGCAGGTGCGCAGGTCGGCGGTGCTGGCGTCGCTCATGGCGTCAGGCGGGCAGCAGGTAGGGTTGCCAGGCGTCGACCGACACGCGCAGGCCCGGCGCGGCCTCGTCGCCCCACAACTCGGCGCCGTCGAAGACCACGGTGTACAGCCACTGCGGCTGCTCGCCCAGCCCATGCGCATGGGTGTCGGCAAAGACATGCAGCCCGTGCACCCGCTCGATCACCCCTCGCTTGCCGGCGACGTAGCCGGGCAGGCGGGTGTGGTGTGCCATGGGGCCAGGGCGCGTGCGCACCGCCTCGCCGACGGCGAAGCGGGCCGGCTCGGCGGCGGCGTCGGGCCGCTCGGTGGGTGAACCGCGCGCCAGCGCAGCCGCCACGTCGGCAGCGGCCAGCTGGCGCGGCAGCGGGCGGGCCGGGTGCAGGGCGTGGCCGGCGGCGATCTCGTCGGGCAAGGCCAGGCCGCGCTCGGCCATCAGCGCCTGCAGGCCCGCCATCCAGATTTCGTAATAGGTGAGGCTGGGATAGTCAGGCAGCGTCTCGCGGGCGGCGCGGCTGGCGTCGATGTTCCAGGCGCCGGTGGCGCCCATCGCCAGGGTCAGCGCCAGCGCCTTGGGCTCCCACGCGGCGTGGAACAGTTCGCCTTCGGGCTCGGGCTGCACGCGGCCGTGGCCAGGCTGGCCGCCGAGGTCGGCCTGGGTGGGCCAGGGCAGGGCGGCGGTCATGCAGCGATCGCCTTCGCCAGCCCGGTGCCGATCATCGAATCGCGGGTGACGAGGTCGGCCAGTTGGTCTTCGGTCAGGCCCTCGGTGCCGGCGGGGCGTTCGGGGATGACGAGGTAGCGCACCTCGGCGGTGGAATCCCAGACGCGGATCTCGGTGCCTTCGGGCAGGGTGACGCCGAAATCCGACAGCACGCCGCGCGGGTCTTTCACCGCGCGCGAGCGGTAGGGCGCGCTCTTGTACCAGGTGGGCGGCAGGCCCAGCACCGGCCAGGGGTAGCAGCTGCACAGGGTGCACACCACCATGTGGTGCTGCCCCGGGCCATTGGCCACCGCCACCATGTGCTCGCCCTGCCGGCCGGTGTAGCCCAGCGAGGCGATGGCGGCCGTGGCGTCGCGCAGCAGCCAGTCGCGGTAGGCGCTGTCCACCCAGGCCCGCGCCACCACCCGCGCGCCGTTGCGTGGGCCGATGCGGGTCTGGTAGGTGTCGATCAGCACGCCCAGCGCGGCGGGATCGATGTAGCCCTTCTCGGACAGCACGGTTTCCAGCGCGCGCACGCGCAGGTCCATCTCGCCGAGTTCGCTGTGCTCGTGATCGTGATCGTGGGCGTGCCCGTGATCGGGGTCGTGGTCGTGCGCGTGGGCCATGGCCGGATGCTACGACAGGCCGGTCGCCGGGGCGCCGGCCTGTCGTGCCGCCGAGATCAGTCGAACTTGACCGACACGCCCGTGGTCAGCAGGCTGTCGGTGGCCTTGCGGCCGGCGCCCGGCTCGGAGTTGTGCGTCACGCCCAGGCCCACGTTCAGGCTGTAGGTCTTGGACATGGCCACCGACAGGCCGGCGTCGAAGGTGGCGCGGTACTCGCCGCTGTTCTTCAGGTTCGGGTACACCGCCAGGCGCTGCTTGGCGCTGGTGGTGTCGCTGAGCTTGTGGCTGGATTCCTCGGCCAGGAACAGCGAGGTGTAGTTGTACTTGCTGCGGCGCTCGCCATCGATCACGGTGGCGTCGAAGAACTTGTCCGAGCTGTAGCTCAGGCCGCCGAACAGGTCGAAGGTGGTGTCGGCCGACTTGATCACGTGCAGGCCGAGGCCGCCGCTGAGCTGGCTGCGCAGCTTCAGGTTCGAGAACTTGTTGCGTTCGAGGTCGAGCCCGCCGAAGCCGAACAGCGCATCGGTGAGGTTGCGGTCGTAGCGGCTGCCCAGGCGCAGTTGTTCGGCGGTCGTCTCGTCGTTGGTCTTGGCGTACTGGGCGGTGCCGAACAGCGAGATCTTGTCCTGCGCGGTGGCCTTCACGGCGTCGGCGTTGAACGACAGGTTGCTGGCATCGGTATTGCCCGACGAGAGGCTGGCGCCCAGGCCCAGCGCCGCGCGCCATTGGCCATCGGGCTTGACGGTGGCCTGAGCGTGCACGGCGCCGGAGGCGGTGGCGAGGACGAGCAGGGCGGGAGCCAGGGTACGGAACTGCATGGATCGATCTCCAGAGAACAGGATTGGAAGGACAAGAAACGCGAAAGGGGTCTTCTCGACCCCTCGCGTGAGGAATTATTGGAGGGCGGGCGGCGATGCGACCCCTACCAAGGTCTGGGTTTGACCTGCCCCAAACGAGACATCGCGGGACTGTGGTGCGCGCGCGTCACGTGGCCAAGCTCAGCCCTGCGGGATGTAGTCCAGCCCCGTCGTGGCCAGGCCGGCCAGGTCGATGTGCAGCGCGTTCACGTCGGTGTCGGCGGCCAGCAGGGCCAGGCTGGCCTGGGTGTGCACGCCCGAGTCGAGCAGACCCTGGAAGTGCGCGTGCTCGGCCGCGCTGGGGGCGCTGC
The DNA here is from genome assembly GCF_002198735.1 of Ideonella sp. A 288. Taxonomy (GTDB): domain Bacteria; phylum Pseudomonadota; class Gammaproteobacteria; order Burkholderiales; family Burkholderiaceae_C; genus Pseudaquabacterium. Next base: position 9,662 of record NZ_MWLO01000004.1, on the reverse strand, counting down.
CGACCACGTTCAGGTAGACCCGGCTGACGAAGGCGGCGTTCGACCGACCGCCGGCCAGCTGGGCGAACAGCTCGGTGCCGACGGCCAGGTCCAGCAGCTCGGCATAGCCCACGCCCCGGTCCAGCAGGTCCAGGCCGATGCCGACGAGCTCGCGCTGCGCCAGCGTCGACGGGCCGAAAACGGCGCCGATGATCCTCGCCACCTGGGCGGCGTGGCCGGCCGGGCTGTCGGTGTCGAGCGCCGCCGCGCCGTCGCTGAAGCGCAAGCGCTCGATGCCGACCAGCGTGTCGGTGCCATCGATGCCGCGGCCGTCGTTGACGCTCCAGCCAGTACCGCTGCGCACGGCCGTGTAGGCGCTGCGCGGGCCGCCGTGGTCGGCGGTGTCCAGGCCGCTGCCGCCGTCGAGGCGGTCGTTGCCGGCATTGCCGCGCAGCCGGTCGTCGGCGCCGCCGCCGCTCAGGCTGTCGGCACCCTCGCCGCCGACCAGGGTGTCGGCGTTCGCACCGCCCACCAGGGTCAGGCCGGCCGGCGGCGTGCCGGGCGTCAGCGACAGGCCGCGGCTGGCGTTGTAGCCCCAGGTGCCGCCCAGCCCGTCGCCGCCATAGATCCAGGCCAGCGCCAGCTTGTCGTAGGCCTGGAACTCGCTCTTGATGGTGCCCCGGCTGGTGTAGGACATCACGGTGTTGTCGGTGTGGTCCTCTGTGGCGGGCAGGGTGACCTGCCCTTCGAAGGGATGGTGCAGGCCCATGGCATGGCCCACCTCGTGCAGCAGGGTCTCGTAGCCGGCGTTGCCGGCCTGCGGCGCGCTGGTGCTGCCGCGCCACTCGACGTCGTCCAGGAACACGTAGGCCTCGGCCGTGTAGCTGGACAGGGTCTCGCCCGAGTACCCGTAGCCCCACGAGGTGCTGGTCAGTCCGGTGGTCTGGCTGCCCGCCAGGTCGGCGTTGGCGAAGTGCAGGTCGGCGCTGGCCGGGGAGGTGGTCTCGACGAAGGCGATGCCGGTGATTGACGCCACGTGCGCCAGCACGGCACGCGCGGCGGCGGTCTGGCTGGCGTTGAAGGCGGCGGGCGAGCGGTCGGGCGCCGCCTCGGTGAGCGGTGTGCTCATCGCGAAGGTGAAGTACAGCGTGTTGGCGGCCGGGGTGATGTCGGGCGTGAGGAAGTTCCAGTTCGCAAAGCTGTCCATCAGCGCATCGGCACGGCGGTCGCCGGAGGTGCGGACGGTGGTGGCTTCGGTGACAGTGGCCATGGGCTGCAGACGACGGGCGCGGATCGGACGGCTGGCCAGTGTCCCATCGACCCACGGGCACCGGTCGTGCGCAATGGCGGACCGGCACCCCCTTTGCAATTGCTTTCAATGGTTGGCGCGGTGCCTGGCCGCCCGACCGCCCGACCGCCCGTCGGCGATGTGCGGCTGTCGACCGTGCCGAAATGCCGGCTACACCCAGAGGTATATGGGGACATCGACTTGTTTGATCGACCTTGGCTGTGTCCTGTCGTAACCTCGCCGCAATGTTTCGTCCGCCGGATGGCGGCCAGCACCACCGTGGACAGTGATCTATCGCCCAGGATGGACCAGGCAGGACAGTCCGGCCCAGACGCAGCGCGCACCGCCTCGTCGGTGGCCGTGCCCGTCGGCCCGCGTCTGCACTTCGACCAGATCATCCAGCGTTCGCCGGTGGGCATGGCCCTCATCGATGCCGACGGCCTGTACCGCGCGGCCAACCGGTCCTATTGCGACCTCTACGGGTGGCACGAGGACGAGTTGCTGGGCCGCAGCTTCACGCAGTTGTTCGCCCCGGCGCTGCGGCCGACGATGCTGCAGCGCCATCGCAGCTTCCTGGCGGGCGAGGGTTCGCTCGACGGTGAGTACGACCTGCAGCGCCGCGACGGCTCGCCGGTGAGCGTGCTGACCGAATCGGTGCGCCTGGCCGGCGACGACCCGGGCGAGGTGCACCGCCTCGTGCACGTGGTCGACATCACCGTGCGCCGGCGCATGGAAATGACGCTGGCCGACTCGCAGCGCTTCGTGCAGTCGGTGCTCGATGCCTTGTCGGCCCACGTCTGCGTGTTGGACGACCAGGGCATGATCGTTGCCGTCAACCAGGCATGGCGCAACTTCTGCCAGGCCAACGACGGCACGCCGGCCAAGACGCAGGAGGGCACCAACTACCTGGCTGTGTGCGAACTGGCGGCCCTGTCGGGCACGGCCCAGGCACCGGAGGCGAAGGCCTTTGCCCCGCTGCTGCGCGAGGTGCTGGAAGGCCGGCGCGCCGAGTTCCAGTTCGAGTACGGCTGCCCGTCACCCGAGGTGCCGCGCTGGTTCGTCGTGCGGGTCTCGCGCATCGCCGGCAGCATGCCCGGTCGCGTGGTGGTGGCGCACGACGACGTCACCGCGCTCAAGCTGGCCCAGCAGGCGCTGCAGCAGCGCGAGGCGGCCTTGCTCGACCTGACGGCCTCCATCCCGGGTGCGATGTTCCGGCTCATTGCGCGGGGCGGCGACCGCACGCTGACCTACGTCAGCCCGGGGGTCGAAGACCTGCTCGGCCTGACCCCGGAACAGGTGATCGCCGACCGCGGCGTCGTCCTGCGCGGCATCGTTCCCGAAGACCAGCCTGCGTACGAGGCCTCGAGCCAGGCGGCGTTGCAGAACCTGCACACCTGGGAAGTCGAGTTCCGCTTCCGCCTGCCCGACGGCGCGCTCAAGTGGATCCATGCCAAGGCCTCGCCCAAGCCCGGCGAACGGGGCGAGACCATGTGGACCGGGGTGATGACCGACGTGTCCGAGCGCAAGCGCATCGAGGCCGGACTGCGCCACAGCGAAGAGACCTTCCGCACGCTGTTCGAAACCGTGGCGCAGGGCGTCGTCTACCAGGACGCCGATGGCCGCATCCTCTCGGCCAACCCCGCGGCGCAGCGCATCCTCGGGCTCACGCTCGACCAGATGCAGGGCCGCAGATCGATCGATCCGCAGTGGCATGCAATCCGCGAGGACGGCACCCCCTTCCCCGGCGAGGAGCACCCGGCGATGCAGGTGCTGCGCACCGGCCAGCCGGTGCGCAACGTGGTCATGGGCGTGGCGCGCCCCGACCAGCGCCAGGTGTGGATCCTGGTGAGCGCGGTGCCGCTGCAGCGCAATGGCCAGCTCGAGCAGGTGTACGCCAGCTTCGAGGACATCACCGATCGCGTGCGGCTCGAGAGCGAACTTCGCCTGCAGGCCACCACCGACTTCCTCACCGGTGCGGCCAACCGGCGCAGTTTCATGGCCCGGCTCGAGGCCGAGTTCGAACGCCTGCGCCGCCATGCCGACATGTCCAGCTGCGTGATGGTGCTCGACCTCGACCACTTCAAGCTCGTCAACGACCGGCACGGCCACGCCGTGGGCGACGCGGTGCTGCGTCACGTGGTGCAGCTGATGCGCGAGCAGACTCGCCGGCTGGACATGGTGGGCCGCTGCGGCGGCGAGGAGTTCGCGGTGCTGCTGCCCGACACCCGCGGCGACGAGGCCATGGTGCTGGCCGAGCGCCTGCGCGAGCGTGTGCAGCAGTGCCCGCTGGAGCTGGGCGACCTTCGCGTCGAGGTGACGGTGAGCATCGGCATCAGCCCGATGTCGGCCCGGGACGCCTCACCCGAAGCGGCCATGCTGCGGGCCGACCAGGCCTTGTACGAGGTCAAGCACCTCGGCCGCAACGCCCTGCACCTGGCGCCGGCGCCCCCCGCCAGGTCGGCCGCGGATCAGTAGTCCAGCCACTCCACCGGGCCGACCAGGGGCGCGCCGGTGATGCGGGCGATGGTCTGCCCGATCACGTCGACGTCGTTGTCGAACGCGCCGTGGGCCGCCGGCACGGTGCGGCCTTTGCGGTTGACGCGCACGCTGGGGATGGGCACCGGGTGCAAGTGCACGTTGCCGGCGCGTTGTTGCCATTCGTGCACGGTGGCCACTTCGGTGTCGGCCCATTGGTCGCTGGTGTTGTATTGCGGGTCCAGCGCGCGGGCCATGCCCAGCAGCGGCATCTTGCGCTCGTCGTCCAGCGCGCGGCTCACCAGGTAGAGCAGCGACTTGCCGTACAGCGTGACCGGTCCCAGGCGCAGCAGGTCGTCGTCCTTCTCTTCGCGGTCTTGCAGATGGTGCAGGTGCAGGTGGCCCGGGTCGAGCACCGCGGCGTCCTGGTCGAGGTAGTGGCGCAGCGCGAACCGCACCGAGCAGGCCGCCGCGAACAGCGCGCAACTGGCCACCGGCAGCCGGGGCTCGGCCGCCAGCCGCGTCAGCAGGTGGCCCAGCACGAGGCTGCCGGCCGAGTGGCCGACCAGGTGCAGCTCCAGCGGCTTGGCCCCCAGGCTGGCCTGCAGCCGACCCAGCGACCGGGCCAGCAGCGTCCAGCCGCGACCCGGGTGGGCACCCAGGCGCGCGTTCTCGCGCATCTCGGTCCACAGGCCCTTGGCCACCTTGCGCGCCAGTGCCTCGACACTGCGGTCGCGGGCCTCGCCGATGCCGTCGAACATGCCCCTGGCCTGCGTGCCGTCGCCGGCGATGCCGAAGCGCTCGGCCACCTTGTCCTGCAGGATATGCAACAGCGTCTCCATCGGCCCGGTGCGCCAGGTGAGGAACAGCGGGTAGATGCCGTTGGCCTCGAAGTAAGGCGCCAGCACGCGGATGCGGTCGATCGACTCGTCCTGGCTGTTCAGCCCGCCGTGGGCATAGATGACCAGGCGCGCCACGGGCTGCGCCTGCAGGAAGGCCAGCGGCCGCACCGCCACCTGCTGGTCGACGAAGGCACCGGGGTCGCTGTCGATGCCGGCCAGCACGTCGGTGACGATGAGCCGGCCCTCGTTGCCGGTGACCAGCGTGTGCTCGTAGGCCTTGGCGGTGGACCAGGGCTGGTAGGCGGCGACCTCGAACTCGCGGTCGATCGGCCAGGGGTCGTCGGGCGGATTGGCCGGGTTGCCGACGGCGTCGTCGAACGAGCCCAGCGATCGCCCGCTCGGCGCCGGCCAGCGCAGCGCCGCGATGCGGTCGGACGACAGCCGGTGCACTTGTGCCACGCCCAGCGCCACGGCCCAGGCGTCGGTGCCGTGGCGCACCCAGTCGTCATAGGGCAGCACCGCAAAGCCGCAGGCGCCCCAGCGGTCGCCCCACGAGTTCTGCACGATGAAGCCGCGCTCGTTGTAGCCCACCAGCGCAAAGGCGTGGCCGCCGGTGGACTGCGGCTTCTGGGGCGGCGGCACCGCGGGCAACTGGTCGGCGCCGTGCGAACTGGGGGCGCGCTCGAGCGTCTCCACCCGGTCCCAGCCGTCGTGCACCTTGGCCGACACGTACACCGCACCGATCTGGCAGATTGCCGCCTGCAGGTCGGTGACCGAGCGGCGGTTGATGCGGTAGTACACGCCCAGCGGCCGCGTGGCGGCGTCGCGGTCCCAGCCTTCCAGCGGCGCGACGCGGCGTTGGCGGTGCGGCCACAGGTCTTCGAGGCACACGCCGTGCTTGTGCCAGCCCTTCAACGCGCCGCGGCAGGACGAGCCTTCGTAGGCATCGCCGGGCCACTCGTCGTAGCGCCGGGCCAGTTCGTACAGCATGCGCGGGCTGACGCGGCCCGAGCCCTCGCCCTTGGACACGCCGCCCTGGCGCAGCCACATCAGGTAATTGATGACGGCCGCCAGGCCGAAGCCGGTGCAGGCGCCTTCGTTGCCCTGGTCGAGCACCAGCCCGGCCTGCACGTAGCCGGGCACGAAGCGGGCGAACTGGTCGGGCGGCGGGTGCTGCGGCGACAGCGAGCGCAGCGGTGCGGCGTAGTGCAGGTCGCGGAAGTCGAGCCGGTCGGGGCGGGCGTCGAACAGGCCGTTGGCGAAGCTGGATTCCTTGACGGCGGACGGCGCCGCCGGCTTGGCAGGCTTGGGTGTCTTGGCCGGCTTTGCGGGGGCGGCCCGCTGGGGCAGCTTCGAACCCTTTGCTGACTTGGCAGGCGGCTTGGCGGCGCCCTTCGGCGCGGCCGGCACGCTTGCCGCCTCGGCGGCAGCTTTGCTTGACTTGCGCGGTGCGGTGGCCTGGGCGGCTGCGGCCCGGCGCGGGGCGCGGGTGCCGGCCGGTGGGGTCGATCGGGTGGCCATGGTGTCGAGCCTTTGCCGAGCAGGGGGGAGGGCCAGTGTCCCGAGCGGACCGGGCCCGTGTCAATCGGCGCCGACGCGTGGCGGGCCGGTGGCGTCATGCCGCGGAAGGACGCGCTGGCCGGCGGCACCCCGGCCCGGCCGCGGCACGCGGCGCCGTGGCAAGCCGTGCGCACCGGCGGCCACGCCGATGGGCGGTGACCGCGCTCAATGCGGCATCGCCCCGCCGGGCTTAGCGTGACCACCTGCCGGCAGCGTGCCGCTGGCCGGCGTGGCCGAGAAAGGAGACCGTCCATGCATGCCCACCTCGCCACCCGCACGCCCGCCCGCCGCGCCGCCCTCGTCGGTGCCCTGGCCGTCGCGCTGGGGGCTGCGCTGGGACCCTCACTGCTGGCCGGTTGCGCCAGCGCGCCGCCGCGGGCCGAGCGCTACAGCCCGCCGCCGATGGGCTCCAGCTGGACCTACCAGGTGACCAGCACGGGCAGCTTCGGCAATGGCACCACCCAGCTCACGCTGCGCATGGCCCGGGGCACCTGGGAAGGCCGCGAAGTGCTGAAGTTCGAGGCGCCCGCCTTCTCGCAACTGCAGGACGCCCAGATCGGCCTGCTGGCCGTGCTGGATGCGTCGGGCCGCGTGATGATGAGCTACGACCCGCCGCTCACCTTCACCTGGCCGCTCGAGGTGGGCCGCACCTGGCGGCACCAGCACGTGCTGACGGCGAACCCCGGCGAACGCAAGGTGCCGATGATCTCGGAATGGGTGGTCGAGGCGCACGAGGACGTCACCGTGCCCGCCGGCACCTTCAAGGCTTGGCGCGTGGCCATGACCGACAGCTTCGGCTTCCGGCAGGTGATCTGGTCGGTGCCCGAGACGATGGGCGTCTTCGCCCGGCGCACGTCCGAGCGGCCGGCGGGGCATCCCCAGGGCGCGGGCACGCAGCTGTTCGAGCTGACCCGTCGGCCGTCCATGCCGTGACGCCGGCCCGGGTGGCCGTGCGGCGGGTCAGGCCACCCGCACCGCCGGGGGCCGGTGGCCGCCGCCGCGCGCCCAGGCGAAGCCTGCCTGGGCCAGCCCGGCGGCCAGCCCAAGCGCCACGCCGGCCTGCCAGGCGGCGTTGTACGAGCCGGCCAGGTCGAAGATGAGCCCACCGCCCAGCGCGCCGGTGAAGCTGCCGAACTGGTGGCAGACGAAGGCCACGCCGCCCAGCATGGCTTGCCAGCGCAGGCCGAAGGTGTCGGCCACCCAGCCCGACACCAGCGGTGCCACGCCCAGCCACAGGAAGCCCATGATGGCCGCGAAGACCAGCGTGCTGGTCGGCGTGGGCGCCGACATGAAGTAGCCCGCCAGCACCAGCGAGCGCACGATGTAGATGCCGCCCAGCAGCATCTGCTTGTTCCAGCGGCCGCCGGCCCAGCCGAAGAACAGGCTGCCCAGCACGTTGAAGCCGCCGATCATGCCCAGCGCCTGCGCGCTGAGCATCGGGTCCATGCCGCACAGGTCCAGGTACGAGGGCAGGTGCGTGGTCAGGAAGACCAACTGCATGCCGCACACGAAATAGGCCAGGGCCATCACCACGAACAGCGGGTTGCGCAGCGCCAGCGCCAGCGCTGCGCGCGCGTTGTGGCCCTCGCCAGCCTGTTGCGGCAGCGGCAGCGCATCGACCCGGCCGGCCATCCACGCGGCCGGCAGCATCAGCAGCGCCAGGGCGGCGAAGGCCCACACGCCGACGCGCCAGCCCTGCTGCTGGGCCAGGGCCTGGCCGATGGGCGCGGCCAGCATCGCGCCCAGCGAGCCGGCCGCCGAGACAATGCCCAGCACCGTGCTGCGCACGGCGGCGGGCACCGGGCGCGACGCCGCCGCCAGCGCCAGCGCGCTGCCGTTGCAGGCCATGGCCGCGCCGATGGCCACGCCGGCGCCCAGCATCACGCCGGGCAGGCCGGTGGCCGTGGCCAGCAGCACCAGGCCGGCGATGTACAGCAGTGCGCCGCCCACCATCAGCCGCCGCATGCCCAGGCGCACGGCCCAGGCGCCGGCCAGCGGCTGCAGCACGCCCCAGGCCAGGTTCTGCACCGCGATGGCCAGCGTGAAGTCCGACACCGTGATGCCGGTGTCGCGGGTGAGCGGCGGCATGAAGATGCCCAGGCTCTGGCGCAGGCCCATGGCCAGGCTGAGCATCACCGATGCGCCGATCAGGATCGGCAGCGAAGGTCGCAGCGCGACGAGGCGGGACACCCGGGCGCTGCTCATCGGATGGCGATCACGGCAGCGCCAACGTCAGCTGCGCGCGCGGCGCCCAGCCGGTGTCGGCATCGCCCGGCCCGCGCAGCTTGGGTGCGGCCAGGAACAGCCGGTCGGACGGCAGCCCGCGGCCCACCAGCGCGTCGCGCACGGCGATGGCGCGTTGCAGCGCCAGCTCGCGCACGCTGTCGGGCGTGGCCGGCTGCGCGGCCAGCAGCATCGCCTCCATCTCGGCGGGCGGGATGTCGCGCGCGATGCCCAGCGCATTGCGCGGCTTGTCGGGCAGCGGGGTCTGGCGGTACAGCTCTTTCAGCAGCCGGGCGCGCTCTTCCGCGCTCATCGGCGGGGCGGCGGTGGGCCGTGGCGACGAGGCTGAGGCCGCCGCCGCGCTGGCCGCCGCGGGTGCCGCCGGCAGCGTGCCGCTGCGGGCCTGCTCGCGCCGCCGCTCGGCCAGCAGCCGCGCCTCGAAGGTGGCGCGCTGCAGCGCCTGGCGCTCGGCCACGGCGTCGGCGGTGCCGGTCACGGTCATCGTCAGCGCCGGGCGGTCGAGCAGCGCCTTGGCCACCTTGTCCAGCGCCTCGCGGCCGGCGTCGGTGATCGCCACCGTGCCGGGCTGGAAACCGACCACGCTGAGGTCGTCGCTGCCGCCGCCGGCCAGCAGCGCGAAGGGCGCGGTGAAGGCCTTGGTCAGCAGGTTGACGATGATCTTCAGGATGATGCCGCCGACGCTGAACTGCGGGTCCTGCAGGCTGCCGCTGACGGGCAGGTTGATGTCGATGACGCCGTGCCGGTCCTTCAGCAGCGCCACCGCCAGCAGCACCGGCAGCTTGGTGGCGTCGGGCGATTCGACCTTGCCGCCGAAGGTGAGCTGGTTGAGCACCACCTGGTTCTTGGCGTCGAGCTTGCCGTCGGGGTCGATGCGGTACGACACGTCCATGCTGAGCTTGCCGCGCTCGATGGCATAACCCGCATACTTGGCGGCGTAGGGCGACAGCGGCGCCAGCTCGAGGTCGGTGGCGCGGGCGCGGATGTCCAGCGCCAGCGGGTCGGCCGTGGGGTTCAGCTGGCCGACGATGTCGAGCAGCGCAGTGCCCTCGGCGCGGCCGCGCAGCTCGAGCGCGGCCATCTCGCGCGTGCCCGATCGAAAGGCCCCGAGGCGGCCGTTCAACTCGGTCAGCCGCGCGCTGTAGTTCGGGCGGATGAAGCGGTCTGTGAAGTCGACGCGGCCGTTGACCAGCTTCACCGGGCCGATGTCCAGCGCCAGCGCCGGGCCGCCGGTGGCGCCCGAGGCCGAGGCGGCGGGGCCGGGGGCCGGGGCAGCG
>NZ_MWLO01000039.1 GCF_002198735.1 Ideonella sp. A 288 | reverse complement strand
CGCTGCTGACCGCGCTGACCGCCGCGCCCGCCGCACGCGCCGCCACCCCGGCAGAACTGCTGGCCGGCTACAGCTCGCAGGCCGGCAGCGCCGGTGTGGCCACCCGCGGGCAGCAGTTCTTCACTGCCCGCCAGGGCAAGGAATGGAGCTGCTCGTCCTGCCACGGCGCCACGCCCACCGGCACCGGCAAGCACGCGTCCACCGGCAAGCCGGTGACGCCCCTGGCGCCGGCGGCCAACCCCGAACGCTTCACCGACACCGCCAAGGTGGAGAAGTGGTTCCGCCGCAACTGCAACGACGTGGTCGGCCGCGAGTGCACCGCCGCCGAAAAGGCCGACGTGATGGCCTGGCTGCTGGCGCTCAAGTCCTGACCCCTTCCACCGGAGACCGCCCATGACCCCAACCCGCCCCACGATCGTCGCACTGCTGCTGGCCGCCGCCCTGGGCACCGCCTGGGCCGACAGCGGCCCGCGCGTGCCGCTGCTGCCCAAGTACACGCAGGAATGCGCCGGCTGCCACGCGCCCTACCCGCCCGGCATGCTGCCGACGGCGTCGTGGCAGCGCCTGATGACGAACCTGCCGCGCCACTTCGGCACCGACGCCTCGCTCGACGACGCCCTGCAGAAGGAGTTGTCCACCTGGCTGACGGCCAACGCCGGCACCGGCAAGCGCAGCACCTCGACACCCCCGCCCGAGGACCGCATCACCCAGTCGCCGTGGTTCACGCGCGAGCACCGCGAGGTGAGCGCCGCCACCTGGAAGCACACAGCCGTGAAGAGCGCCGCCAACTGCGCCGCCTGCCACACCCAAGCCGACACCGGAGACTACCGTGAGCGCAACATCCGCATCCCCCGCTGAACACGGCCTGTCGCCGGACGGCTCCAGCAGCAGCGCCACGCACGCGCCGTCGTCGCGCGCCGTGCTGGTCTGGGACGCCCCGGTGCGCCTGGCGCACTGGCTCATGGTGGCCAGCTTCGCCGGCGCCTACCTCACCGCCGAGAGCGAGCGCTGGCGCCTGCTGCACGTGACGCTGGGCTACACGCTGGCCGCGCTGGTCGTGTTCCGCCTGGTGTGGGGCCTGGTCGGCACGCGCCATGCGCGCTTTGCCAGCTTCGTGCGCGGGCCGCGCGCGGTGATGGCCTACCTGCGCAGCCTGCTGTCGCGCCACCCCGAGCACCATGTGGGCCACAACCCGGCCGGCGCGCTGGCCATCATCGCGCTGCTGGCCACGGCACTGCTGATCACGGCGACGGGCTACGCCACCTACAACGAGCTCGGCGGCGAGTGGCTGGAAGAACTGCACGAGGGCGCCGCCAACGCGATGCTGGCCCTGGTGGCCGTGCACATCGGCGGCGTCGTCGTGTCGAGTTGGCTGCACCGCGAGAACCTGGTGCGCTCGATGGTCACCGGCCGCAAGGACGCGTCGCCCGACGAAGGCATCCGCAGCGCTTGGCGCAGCCTGGCCGCGATCATGCTGGTGGCCGTGCTCGGCTTCTGGTGGTGGCAGTGGCAGAGCGCGCCGACCGGCGACCTGTCGAGCAACGCGCCGACGGCCACGCAGGCGCCGGGCCACGACGACCGTGGCCGGGGCAAGGGCCGCGACCGCGACGACGACTGAGCGTCGAACGGCCCAGACACCCGCCGCCGCAGGACAATCGCCCGATGCGCATCCTCCTCGCCGAAGACGACCCGCTGCTGGGCGATGGCCTGAGGGCCGGGCTTCGGCAGCTCGGCTTCCAGGTCGACTGGGTGCGCGACGGTGCGGCGGCAGCGCGGGAGCTGCGCGCCGAGCCCTATGCCGCCGCGGTGCTCGACCTGGGGCTGCCGCTGAAGGACGGGATGGACGTGCTGGCCGAGACCCGCCGCGCCGGCCTGACGATGCCGATCCTGGTGCTGACCGCCCGCGACGGCGTGCCCGACCGCATCCGCGGACTGGACGTGGGCGCCGACGACTACGTGGTCAAGCCGGTCGATCTGCACGAGCTGGCGGCGCGGCTGCGGGCCCTGGTGCGCCGGGCCCACGGCCAGCCGCAGGAATGCCTGCGCGCGCAAGGCCTGGTGCTCGACCCGGCCGGGCACACGGTGCAGCTGGCCGGCGCCGAGGTGGCGCTGTCGTCGCGCGAGTTCGACCTGCTGCACGCGCTGATGCTCAACGCCGGCCGCGTGCTGTCGCGCGAGCAGCTCGAGCAGCACCTGTACAGCTGGGGCCAGGAAGTGGACAGCAACGCCATCGAGGTGCACATCCACCACCTGCGCCGCAAGCTGGGCACCGACACCATCCGCACCGTGCGCGGCGTGGGCTACCTGATGCCACGCGATGCATGAGCGTGCCGGGCCGCCCCCGGGCGCGAACCCCGAAGCGCGCAGCGCGGAGGGTGGTGCAGTGACTGCCCCACCATCGCCGCACTCGCCGCATTCGCTGCAGGGCCGCCTGACGCTGCTGGTGCTGGGCCTGGTGGCCGCGGTGTGGGTGGTGACGGCCGTGGTGATGTGGCGCGACGTGCAGCACGAGCTGGACGAGCTGCTGGACAGCCACCTGGCCCAGGCCGCAGCCCTGCTGGTGGTGCAGCAGGCCGGCGATGCGCACGAGGACGACGACCACCACGTCGACGCGCCACTGCTGCACCGCTATGCCACGCGCACCGCCTTCCAGGTGTGGCACCAGGGCACGCTGGTGCAGCGCTCGGCCAACGCGCCCACCACGCCGATGCTCTCGGACAGCAAGCACTTCAAGACCGGGTTCCGCTCGGTGACGATGGGCGGCGAGGACTGGCGCGTCTTCGCCGCAGAGGGCCCCGAGCACGACGTGCGGGTCTTCGTCGGCGAACAGCTCGCGTCGCGGCGGTCCATCCTGTGGGCCGTGCTGCGCAGCACGCTGTGGCCGCTGGCCCTGGCGCTGCCACTGCTGGCGCTGGCCGCCTGGTGGGCGGTGCGGCAGGGCACGGCGCCCTTGCGCCGGCTGGGCACGCAGCTGGCGCAGCGCGGCCCGCGCGCACTCGAGCCGGTGCGCATGGACGGCGCGCCGTCCGAAATGGCGCCGATGCTGGACGCCCTGAACGGCCTGTTCGACCGCATCGGCACGTTGATGGAATCCGAACGCCGCTTCACCGCCGACGCCGCGCACGAGCTGCGCACGCCGATCGCCGCCATCCGCACCCAGGCCCAGGTGGCGCTGGGCGAATCCGACGCCACCTTGCGCCGCCATGCCCTGCAGTCCACGCTGGCCGGCTGCGACCGCGCCACGCGGTTGGTGGAGCAGCTGCTGACGCTGTCGCGGCTGGAAGCCAACGGCGCCCGCCCGGCCGCTCCGGTGGACCTGGCCGCCGTGGTGCGGCGGCTGGTGGGCGAACTGGCCGCGCCGGCCATCGACAAGGCGCAGACCATCGGCTTCGACGTGGCGCCCAACGACGACGCCCGCTGTCCGGTGGCCGCCGACGAAACCCTGCTGGGCGTGCTGGCGCGCAACCTGATCGACAACGCCATCCGCTACAGCCCGGCCGGTGCCACGGTGCAGGTGGCCGTGGTGCGCGAGGCGCGGCGGGCGCGGCTGGTGGTGGAGGACGGCGGACCGGGCCTGTCGGACGCCGACCTGGCGCGCCTGGGAGAACGCTTCTTTCGCGTGTTGGGCAGCGGCGAGAGCGGCAGCGGCCTGGGCTGGTCCATCGTGCGCCGCATCGCCGCCGCGCAGGGCGCCGAGGTGACCGTTCAGCGCTCCGCCGCGCTGGGCGGGCTGCGGGTGGAAGTGGCCTGGCCGCTCCTAGAATCGGCGGCGTGAACCTGCCCGTCCTCAACGTCTCCACCTACCGCTTCGTCCCGCTGGACGACCTGCCCGCGCTGCGCGAGCGGCTGCATGCCGACGCGCTGGCGCGCGGCCTCAAGGGCACGGTGCTGCTGGCCGAGGAGGGCATCAACCTGTTCCTGGCCGGCCCCACCGACGCACTGCGCGGCTGGCTCGACAGCTTGCGCGCCGATGCCCGCATCGCCGGGCTGGAGGCCAAGGAAAGCTTCAGCGCCGACGTGCCCTTCAAGCGCCTGAAGGTGAAGGTCAAGCGCGAGATCATCCGCATGAACATGCCGGCCATCCGCCCGGTGGCCGGCCGCGCACCCGCGGTGGCGCCGGCCACGCTGGCGCGCTGGCTCGAACAAGGCCACGACGACACCGGCCGCCCGGTGGTGATGCTGGACACGCGCAATGGCTTCGAGGTGGACGCCGGCGCCTTCGAGGGCGCCATCGACTGGCGGCTGCACAAGTTCAGCGACTTCCCCGCGGCGCTGGCCGCCCACCGCGAGGCACTGGCCGGCCACACCGTGGTCAGCTACTGCACCGGCGGCATCCGCTGCGAGAAGGCGGCCATCGTGATGCAGCAGCTCGGCCTGCCGCACAGCTGCCAGCTCGAAGGCGGCATCCTGAAGTACTTCGAGGCCACCGGTGGCCGCGCACCCGGGTGGCAGGGCCGCTGCTTCGTCTTCGACGAGCGCGTGGCGCTGGACACCGGCCTGGCGCCCTGAACCCGGCAAGGCATCGATGGCCAGCGCGCTGATCCGCCTGTTCGGCATCCTGTTGATGGTCACCGCGCTGGCGGTGCCCTTGATGCGCGCCCCCGACCGCGCGGTGGAAACGCTGGTGGCGCGCTGGGCACCACCGCCGTCGGAGTTCATCGACCTGCAGGGCCAGCTGGTGCACTACCGAGACGAAGGGCCGCGCGGCGACGCGGTGCCGCTGGTGCTGCTGCACGGCACCTCGGCCAGCCTGCACACCTGGGACGGCTGGGTCAAGGCGCTGCGCGGCCAGCGCCGCGTGATTCGCCTCGACCTGCCCGGCTTCGGCCTCACCGGCCCCTATGCCGGCCCCTACGCCGGCCGCGCCTACACCGGCGCCAACGACGCCCGCTTCGTGCTGGACGTGCTGGCCGCGCTGAAGGTGCAGCGCTTCGCCATCGGCGGCAACTCGCTCGGCGGCGAGGTGGCCTGGCGCGTGGCGCTGCAGGCGCCGCAGCGGGTGGATCGGCTGATCCTGGTCGACTCGGCCGGCCAGGCGCTGGCACCCGAATCCGTCCCGTGGGCCTGGCGCCTGGCTGCGCTGCCGGTGGCCGGTCGCCTGATCGAGCACCTGCTGCCGCGGCCACTGGTGGTGTCGGGCCTGGTGGACGTGTACGGCGACGCCCGGCGCATCGACGACGCGCTGGTCGACCGCTATTTCGAGCTGACGCTGCGCGCCGGCAACCGACACGCGCTGGGCCAGCGCATCGAGCACCTGCGCCACCCCGAAGACGCGGCGCTGATCGCCACGCTGAAGCTGCCGACGCTCATCCTGTGGGGCGGCCGCGACCGCCTGATCCCGCCGGCCATCGGCCAGCGCTTCCACCGCGACATCGCCGGCAGCACGCTGCAGGTGTTCGACGCGCTGGGCCATGTGCCGCAGGAAGAAGACCCGGTGGCCACCGTGCAGCCGGTGAAGGCGTTCCTGGGGCTGGCCCCCTGACGGGGCCGCCAACGCAGGCCAAGGCGCCTGGCGGAGGCGTCGCCAGGATCCACATCCTCTTACACCCCCGTTCGGGCGTCACCCCTTTGGGTGGGCCTGGGTCACCCTGTTTGAACGCTAGACTGCCAGCCTCGCTCGGCCGGCACCGTCCCGACCGGCCGACCGCTGTACAGGACCACCCGCCATGCCCCCACCCATCACCATCTCGACGCCGCTGCCGGCGGCCGACCTGCGCTTTGCGTCGCTGGCCTACACGGCGCGGCTGAACACGCTGGAAGAGATGCGCGTGCGGCTCATCGCCGACCGGCCCGACCTGTTGCCCGAGGCGCTGCTGGGCCAGCCGGTGGACGTGGCCATCGCGCTGCGCGACGGTGCCACGCGCCACCTGCACGGCCACGTCACCCGTTTCGGCCTGGGCACGCACCAGGGCCGGCACTTCGGCTACGAGGCCACCGTGCGGCCCTGGCTGTGGTTCCTCACCCGCACCAGCGACTGCCGCATCTTTCAGCACCAGACCGTGCCGCAGATCGTGTCCGCCGTGTTCGCCGACCACGGCGCCATCGCCAAGTTCGAATTCCGCCTGTTCGGCACCTACCGCAGCCGCACCTACACCGTGCAGTACCGCGAGACCGACTTCAACTTCATCGCCCGGCTGCTGGAAGACGAAGGCATCGCCTGGTACTTCGAGCATGCCGCCGGCGAGCACAAGCTGGTGCTGGTGGACGCGGCCGCCGCGCACCCGGTGGCCGCCGGCTGCGCCGACCTGCCCTTCTACGGCAACGCCGGCCAGGTGTCGTCGGACGTCGAGTACATCTCCGACTGGCACTTCGCCCGCAGCGTGGAGACGGGCCGCACGGCGCTGTCCAGCTACGACTTCGAGAAGCCCTCGGCGCTGCTGGGCGCCGACCAGGCCCAGGTGCGCGGACACAGCCTGGCCGATCACGAGCAGTTCGACTGGCAGGGCGACTACACCCAGGCCGGCGAAGGCCAGCACCTGGCCGGCGTGCGCCTGGAAGAGCTGCAAAGCCGCCACGAGCACCTGAGCGGCGCGACCAACGCCCACGGCCTGGCGGTGGGCCAGCGATTCGGCCTGAGCCGCCACCCGCGCGAAGACCTGAACACCACCTACCTGTGCCTGCACGCCCACATCACCGCGCAGGTCAACGCCGAAGAATCCGGCCAGGCCGCCGGGCAGTTCCATTGCAGCTTCAGCGCGCTGCCGGCCACCCAGCAGTTCCGCCCGCCACGCACCACGCCCAAGCCCTTCGTGCAGGGGCCGCAGACGGCCGTGGTGGTGGGCCCGGCCGGGCAGGAGATCTTCACGGATCAATATGGCCGGGTGAAGGTGCAGTTCCACTGGGACCGCTACGGCCAGCGCAACGAGAGCAGCAGCTGCTGGGTGCGCACCAGCAGCCCCTGGGCGGGCAAGAGCTTCGGCTTCGTGCAGGTGCCGCGCATCGGGCAGGAGGTGGTGGTCGACTTTCTCGAGGGCGACCCCGACCAGCCGTTGATCACGGGCCGCGTCTACAACGCCGAGCAGATGCCGCCGTGGGAGCTGCCGGCCAACGCCACGCAATCGGGCGTGCTCAGCCGGTCGAGCCTGGGCGGGGCCTACAGCCACGCCAACGCGCTGCGCTTCGAGGACAAGAAGGGCGAGGAGCAGCTGTGGCTGCACGCCGAGAAAGACCAGCTCACCGAGGTCGAGCACGACGAGGACAAGTGGGTCGGCAACGACCGGCGCAAGACCATCGACCGGGACGAGACGAACCACATCAAGCGCGACCGCACCGAGACGGTCGACCGCAACGAAAAGATCACCGTGCACGGCTGGCGCACCGAGGAGGTGGACGGGGACGAGACGATCACGATCCACCAGAACCGCACCGAGCGGGTCGATCTGAACGAGAAGATCAGCATCGGCAAGAACCGCAGCGAGGACGTGGAGCTCAACGAGCAGATCGAGATCGGCCAGAACCGCAGCGAGTTCGTCGGCGCCAACGAGACGGTGCACATCGGCGGCAGCCGCAGCGTGACCATCGGTGGCGCCAAGAGCGAGTCGGTGGGCGCCACCAAGACCGAGACCATCGCGGTGGCCAAGGCGCTGTCGATCGGCGCGGGCTACGCCGTCACCGTGGGTGGCGCGATGAACACCGCCGTCGGGCTGGCGCAGTTCGAGGAGGTGGGGCTGGCCAAGACGACGATGGTGGGAATGAACTACTCCAACACCGTCGGCGACACCTTCAGCCTGTCGGCCGGCAAGGCCATCCAGCTCAAGGTCGGCAAGGCCAGCCTCACGATGACGGAGGACGGCAAGGTCACGATCGTCGGCACGGAGTTTCTGTTCGATGCGTCCGGACCGGTGCAGATCAATGGCAAGGACATCGACCTGAACTGATCGCGCGGTCCGCCCCATGAAGTTCGTCAACCTCACGCCGTTCGGTGCGCTGGCCTACCGCGGCATCGATGCGCACGACCGCGGCCATCACGTCTTCGCGATGCGCACGGTGTACCGCCTGCGGCGCGCGAACGCCCACCTGCAGCTGCCACAGGATTGGTTCGACGCCGAATTGATCGACGAAGACGCGCCGGGCCTGATCACCGAAGACTCGTTCGTCAGCGACGCCGGACGGTCCAGCACACTGGCCGAAAGTGACCTGGTCCCGTTCAAGCCACGGTGCGACGTGCTGGTGACAGGCCAGGCGCATGCGCCTGGCGGCCGACTTGCCAAGTCTTGGGTCAGCCGACTGCGCCTGTGCCTGCCGCAGTTGGACACCGACCCGGCCCGGCGAAACCACGTGCCGCCATTGCGTGCTGACGATGACCCGGACTTCGACCAGCGGGTGGCTTGGCAGATGCAAGCCGACCACGCCAGGCGCGAGCATCCCGCACCACCCGGGCCGAATGGCGAGCTTGCCTGGCAGGTGGTGCTGGACAAGCGCCTGCGCGTGCACGGCCCCCGCCACTTCGTGCGCGGCGCCCTCGGTCGCTGGACGCTGGGCTCGGCGCATCCCGTCGCGGCGGTGCCGTTGCGCTACGAACATGCCTGGGGCGGCGCCAGCGTCGTGCCCAACCCAGAGCACCCGCGCGATACCTCGGCGCCAGAGCACCTGCTCAACGAGGTCTGCTACTCCAATCCGCTGGGTTGCGGCTGGTTGCACGCGGGGTACTTCAAGGCTTTGAAGCGCGCTCACCTGCCATTGCCTCACGCGCTGCCGGCGCCGCAGTTCGAGTACCCCGACGACCCGGTCCGCCATCTCGAACAGGTCGAGCAGGCGCCTGGACTGGACGTTGCCCACATGGCCGAAGTCTGCGCCCGCCAGGCCCGCCGGCCCGCCGGTCTCGGCCCCTTGGGTCGGCCTTGGACGCCGCGCATACAGCAGGCCGGCACCTACGACAAGACCTGGCTGGAGCAGCACTGGCCCAACCTGCCTCGCGACTTCGACATGCGCTATTGGAACTGCGCCCCCGCCGACCAGCAGATCGCCTACCCACGACCCGACTTCCTGCTCGAACTGGGCCATCTGATCGACCCCGCGCTGGCGCCCACTGGGCAAGCGGTGGTGCCGATGCCGGGCCACCGTGCCGCCGTTCTGCTGCACCTGAAGAGCGGCCTGATGATGCAGACCGAATGCGTCATCGACACGGTGCATGTGGACACCGACGCGATGACCGTGGCCCTGGTTTGGCGCGCTTCGGTGTCCGACGCGCTGGGGATCGAGCGCGCCGAGGCCCGGTTCGAGATCGACCCGGGCAAGCCGTTGATCACGCTGACGCCGACCCGGTCCGAGCCCAGCGAGGTGATGGCACATGGCTGACAACTACGCCGCCCGCAAGCAAAGCGGCTGGACCATCTACAGCGTGCCGCCCGATGTGTGCAAGACCCCGATGGGCAGTGCCATGGTGCCCGTGCCCTACCCGGTGACTTCCGACCTGGAACAGGCCTTCGGCGTGGTGCCGACCGTGCGGTTCAACGGCCACCCGGTGGTGGTCTTCGATCAGAGCAAGACGCCCAAGACCAAGAACGACGCGCCCGGCAAGGGCACCGGCATCAAGAGCGGCACGGTGGAACTGCAGTGCGAACCCATCGACAAGAGCAGCAGCGTGCGCGCCGGCAAGAAGTGGATCGTGCGGCACGGCGACGAGTTCTGGATGAACGGCAGCTGAGCCGCACCGCGCATGGGCACCTACAACACCAAGGGCGTGCTGCTCGAATCGCCGGCGGTCAGCTCTGGCAAGGCCGGCGACGCCAACGCGCAGGTCAAGGCAGCGGACACGCAGATCGAGGCGATCGACGCGCTGCAGATGCTGCTCGACGTGGTGGGTCTGATCCCCGGCGCGGGGGCTCCGGCCGATCTGCTCAACGGCATCATCTCCGCTGCCCGCGGCGACTTCATCGGCGCGGGCTTGTCGCTCTTCGGCGTCGTGCCCATCGCCGGAGAGGCCGCCACGGTGGCCAAGATCGCCAAGAACAGCGAGAAGTACCTTCAGGCGCTGGACGTGGTGGCCAAGAAGGTGGTGCCCCATCTGCCAGCCTCGGTGGGACGCAAGGTCGAGGATGCGATCGCCCAGGCGCGGAACAAGATCGACGAGATTGCGGGGAACAAGCCGCCAGCTGCGGCGTCGAAAAGCACACCGGACGACGCGCCAAAGGCGAAGAATGAGGGGACCGACGGGGGCAAGATCAAGGGCAAGAAGTCGGTCGAGAAAGGAAAGTGCGGCGAGTTCCTGGCAAGAATGGACATGGCCCAGGATGGCTTCGACGAGATCGTCTCGGTGCAGAACAACTCCGGCCACGGCGTCGATCTGATAGGCCGGAACAGCAAGACTGGTGAAGTCAAGGTCTGGGAGGTAAAGACTACCGAGACCGCCAAGGCGCCTCCATTAAGCAAGGATCAGGCGACTTTGGGGGGAGAGAAGTTCACCAACAATCGGCTCGATCGCGCGGCTCGTGGGCAGGGGAACTACGGCAAGGTGCCTGAAGCAATTGACAACGCAGAAAAAACAATTGAGTGGATCAAGAGAGCCAAGAACCGAAACGCGCCAGTTCTTTACGAAAAGCGAGAAGTCTTCGTGGACGATCTGGACAAAGGCTGCGTCAAACACCCAAGCCGCCCATCGCATTCAAAGCCTTGGTCTGCGAAATAGCATTTGGAGTTGACTGATGGATCAATCAAAGCAAATCTCTAGATTGCACAAGAAGATCAGCAAACATTTCGCCGACTTTCTCACCATGCCAATCTTCTTCAAGAATTTCAGAGACAAGCCACCAGCGTACTTTCGCGAGTACATGAGTGGAGAAGACGATTGTGCGCTCGTTGCAGACCGGGCCTCCAAGCTCCAGACCTGGAGCTTTTCAACGTACGCCAATGCCGTGCTGAATGAAGGACATTACCCGCTCACTGACCTGGCATTGTCTGCACGCTGCGCCCACGCAACGGTGAAGTTCGAAGAAGCGTTTGCCGATGCGGGTAAGAACGGCACTCTGGTCATCGAGAACTCCGTGTTCTTCCTGTCACTGAACATTCTCGCCGGCTGGAAAGACGAAGCTGCATCGATCGGACTTTCGATTTACCACGGGCTCGACACCAGTCTGCTCGGCCTGCGACATACTCCCGACCATCAGGCCGGTACGCTATACCGTCACTTTTGGTTTCTGCTGCAACTCTATTGCGACGCCCGCAGCATTTCGCTAGACACGTCGCTGTATTCGTACCCGCCCGACATGTCACCCTATGCAGCTGTGTTGGCCGACTGGCGCACAACCGATCTCGACAAGGTGCAGGGATTCGTCTCGGCCATGGCCGACTTCCACCTGCAGCATGCTAGGTTCACCCAGCACGATGAGGTCGCGGAGTTCGACACCGAGGACCGCATGTTGTTCCCGCACGAGATCCTCAGCTACCTGAGGCTGCGCGAATGGGCGGGACTGTCCAATCCATCGACCTTCGAGCACCCGCTGATGCACCACCCAATGGCCAGGATGCCCTCGACGGTGCCGCTGCCAAAGCCTGAGACACCGTTGCTGGACGCAGTGATTGAGAAGTTCCGGACCGAGTTTCCTGGTAGTTTCGAAGGCTGACGCACGCCGCGGGACCAGTCGCTGCCGCGCGGTCACGTTCCGGCCGACCTCGAGCGGTACGACGGCGGGCCACAGCAGCCAATTGTGTGACGGCCAGCACCTGGACGGCGTGCGCGTCGAAGAACTGCAGAGCCGCCACGAGCACTTGAGCAGCGCGACCAACGCCCACGGCCTGGCGGTGGGCCAGCGCTTCGGATTGAGCAGCCATCCGCGCGAGAATCTCAACACCCTGTACCTGTGCCTGTACACGCAGACAGCCGCGCAGGTCAATGCCGAAGAGTCCGGCCAGGGCGCCGGGCAGTTCGACCATTTCACAGACTCAAGGCAAGTGATCATTCAATGGATCTCGGCAGGCTAATCACATGGCAGTTTCAAGTGCGAAGTGCAACGCCTGGGTTAATGAACTGAGGATGATGGTTT
>NZ_MWLO01000038.1 GCF_002198735.1 Ideonella sp. A 288 | reverse complement strand
CCCGGCCCTGGTGTCCCGCCCCCTTGAAATCCATCCGTGCCCTGGCCAGCCTCGCCTGCGCCGCCGCCCTCGCGCTGGGTGCCAGCGCGGCCGACACGCGCCAACGCGCCGACATCCCGGCCGAGTTCCGCTGGGACGTGTCGGCCATCTACGCCGACTGGGCCGCCTGGGAGGCCGGCCTGCGCGACATGGAATCGCGCATGGAGGCCTTCGCCGCCATGAAAGGCACCCTGGCCCAGGGCCCGCAGGCGCTGCTGAAGGCCTACCGCGCCTACGACACCATCGGCCAGTTGCAGTACCGGGTCTACCGCTACCCGCAGTTGCAGCGCGACGTGGACACCCGCGACCAGGCGGTGGCCGGCCGCCTGCAGCGGGTGAACGCCGCGTTCGCGAAGTTCGAAGCCGCCACCGCCTGGTTCACGCCCGAGTTGCTGACGCTGCCGCAGGCCAAGGTGCAGGGCTGGATCGACCAGACCGAAGCGCTGGCGCCCTACCGCTTCACGATCATCGACAACTTCCGCCGCCAGGCCCACGTGCTCGACGAGAAGGGCGAGCGGCTGCTGTCGCTGGCCAGCCCGGTGGGCCGCATGCCGCGCGAGGTGTACCAGGCGCTGGCCACCGCCGACATCCGCTTCCCCGCCATCACGCTGTCGGACGGCAAGTCGGTGACCCTGACGCCCGGCAACTACAGCGCGCTGCTCGACGCGAACCCGGTGCAGGCCGACCGCGCCAAGGCCGCCGCCGCGCACCTGGCCACCTACGCCGCGCAGGCCAACACCTTCGGCGCCATCTACCAGGGCCTGCTGCAGCGCGACTGGTTCGAGGCCCAGGCGCGCGGCTTCGACAGCACGCTCGACGCCGCCCTGCACGGCAACGCCATCCCGCGCGCCGTGGTCGAGAACCTGATCTCGGCCACCCGGGCTGGAGTCGCTCCGTTGCAGCGCTATGCGCGCCTGCGCAAGCAGCTGCTGGGCCTGCCCAGCTACCACCTGTACGACAGCTTCGTGCCGGTGTTCCGCAGCGACCGCACCTACCCCTATGCGCGGTCCCGCGACCTGGCACTGGCCTCGGTGGCACCGCTGGGCGACGACTACGTGGCGAAGTTCCGGCGCTTCGTGTCGGGTGGCCGCATCGACGTCTACGAGAGCGAGGGCAAGGAAAGCGGCGCCTACTCGGCCGGCGTGTACGGCGTCGGGCCCTACCTGCTGCTCAACCACAACGACACGCTCGACGCGCTGTTCACCTTCGCGCACGAGGCCGGCCATGCGATGCACACGGTGCTGTCGTACGAATCGCAGCCCTTCGTCACGTCGGACTACACCATCTTCGTCGCCGAGGTGGCCTCGACCACCAACGAGCGCTTCCTGCTCGAGCAGCTGCTGGCCGACACGCGCGACCCGAAGGAGCGCTTCCTGCTGCTGCAGCACGCCGTCGATTCCATCGCCAGCACCTTCTACACGCAGGTGATGTTCGCCGACTTCGAGCTGCAGGCGCACCGCCTGGTCGAGCAGGGCCAGCCGGTCACCACCGAGGTGCTCGACAAGCTGTACCTGGGGTTGCTGAAGGACTGGTACGGCGACGCGGTGACGATCGACGACTTCTACAAGTCCACCTGGTCGCGCATCCCGCACTTCTTCAACACGCCGTACTACGTCTACCAGTACGCCACCTGCTTTGCCTCGTCGGCCCAGCTGTTCCAGGCCATGACCACCGGCCCCGAGGCCGGCCGCGCCGCGGCGCGCGAGCGCTACCTCACGCTGCTGCGCAGCGGCGGCAACGACCACCCGATGGCGCAACTGCAGAAGGCCGGGGTCGACCTCACCGAACGCGCCCCGGTGCAGGCGGTGATCGACCAGATGGACGCGCTGGTGACACGCATGGAGGCCGAGGCGGCCCGCCTGCGATGAGCCCACGGTCATGAGCGCACCGCAGTGATCCCACGGCGATGAGCGACATCGGCGACCTGATCCGGCGTGTCAACGCGGGCGAGCCCGGTGCGCAAGACGCGCTGTTCGCCTCGGCCTACGGCGAACTGCGCAAGCTGGCGCGCGCCCGGCTGCACAACGGCGGCCGCAACACCTGCCTGGACACCACGGCGCTGGTGCACGAGTCGTACCTGCGCTACGTGAGCGGCGGCCAGTTGCGCGCCGAAGACCGCCGCGCCTTCTTCGCCTACGCCTCGCGGGTGATGCGCTCGGTGATCATCGACGCCGTGCGCGAACGCCAGTCCGAGCGTCGCGGCGGCGATCTCGACCGCCTCACGCTCAACACCCACCTGCAGGACGGCGTGCAGGCCGCCGAAGAAGAGGTGCTGCAGGTCGACGAGGCGCTGGAGGTGCTGGGCCAGGCCGAGCCGCGACTGGCCAAGGTGGTCGAGATGCGCTATTTCGGCGGCTACACCGAGCGCGAGATCGCCGACACGCTGGCCCTCACCGAACGCACGGTGCGGCGCGACTGGGACAAGGCACGCCTGCTGCTGCGCGCCATGCTCGAGGGCTGACCGGGCCGACGCCGGCCCCGCACCGCCATGCCATCGCCCGCCATGTCGCTGACCGCCGCCGACATCAGTGCGCTGAGCCGCCTGCTCGACGAGGCCATGGCCATCGAACCGGGCGCCCGCGAGGCCTGGCTCGGCACGCTGCCCGCGCACGAGGCCCACCTGGCCGAGCGCCTGCGCAAGATGCTGGTCGAGCAGGCCGGCATCCGCGACAGCGACGCGCTGTCCACCCTGCCCCCGCTGGGCCAGGCCGAGTCGCTGGCCCACGGCGGCGAGCGCGTCGGCCCCTACCGGCTGTTGCGCGAGATCGGCCATGGCGGCATGGGCACCGTCTGGCTGGCCGAGCGCGACGATGGCGCCTATCGCCGCCAGGTGGCGCTGAAGCTGCCGCGGCTGACCTGGGCACCCGGGCTGGCCCAGCGCATGGCGCGCGAGCGCGACATCGGCGCCCTGCTCGAGCACCCGGCCATCGCGCGGCTGTACGACGCCGGCGTCGACGCCCAGGGGCGCCCTTACCTGGCACTGGAGTACATCGACGGGCAGCCGCTCGACACCTGGTGCAGCGCGCAGGGCCTGGGCGTGGCGCAGCGGCTGCGGCTGTTCGTGCAGGTGGTGCGCGCGGTGGCCTATGCCCACAGCCGCCTGGTGGTGCACCGCGACCTGAAGCCGGCCAACGTGCTGGTCAGCGCCGACGGCTGCGTGCACCTGCTCGACTTCGGCATCGCCAAGCTGCTGCGCGAGGCGGCGCCCGACGACGACCGGCTGACCCAGGACCAAGGCCGGCTGCTCACACCGCACTATGCGTCCCCCGAGCAGGTGCTGGGCGAGCCGATTGCCGTCGCGTCCGACGTGTACTCGCTGGGCGTGCTGCTGTACGAGCTGCTTGCCGGCCAGCTGCCGCACGCGCCGCGGCGCCGCACCCGGGCGGCCATGGAAGACGCCATCCTCGCCGGCGAGCCGCCGCTGGCCAGCAGCCGGGCCCGCGACCCGGCCGTGGCCCGGGCGCTGCGCGGCGACATCGACGCCATCCTGGGCAAGGCCCTGAGGCGCGACCCGGCGCAGCGCTACGCCACCGCCGACGCCTTGGCCGACGACCTCGAGCGCCATCTGCGTGGCGACGCCGTGACGGCCCAACCCGACCGCCTGGGCTACCGCATGGCCAAGGCGGTGAAACGACACCGCGTGGGCGTGGCCGCCGCGACGGCGGTGCTGCTGGCGGTGCTGGGCGGCGCGGGCGTGTCGATCGCGCAGTCGCGCCGGGCGCAGGACGAGGCCGAGCGGGCCCAGGTGGTGAAGGCCTTCATCGTCGACGTGTTCCGCCTCAACTCATCGGGCAGCGCACGCCACCTCGAGCTGCGCGAGATGCCTGCCCAGATGCTGCTGGAGCACAGTGCGGGCCTGATCGAAGAGCGGTTCGCCGGGCAGCCCCAGCTTCGCGCCGAGCTGTACGGCGTGGTCGGCGGCGTCTTCCTCGACATGGGCACGCCGGAGCTCGCGCGGGAGTACGCCGCCCGGCAGCTGACGGCGCTCACCGCGCACGGCGCGGACGACGCCGATCTGGCCGGGGCCCTGATGCTGCAGGGGCGGGCGCTGCTCCACCTGCAGCGCTACCGCGAGGCCGAGGCACAGGCCCGCCGCGCGCTCGAGCTGCTGCCGCCCCCGCACCCCGCGACGGTGGAGGCCAAGCTGCTGCTGGCACAGAGCCTGGCCGAATCGGGCCGCATCGCCGAATCGGCGCGGGTGCTGGCGAACATCGAGGACGCGCTGCGCCTTGCACCGCCAGGCCCGAACATCGTGCGGGCACGCGCCACCCAGCTGCGCGCCTCGCACCTGGCGAAGGCCAACCGGTTCGACGAATCGGTGCCGCTGCTGAAGTCGGCGATCGACGAGGCGCTGGCCGCCGAAGGGCCGCAGTCGGTGGCCGCCATCGACATCCGGCTGTTGCTGGCCTACAGCATGGCCACCCACAACCGGCTGGACGAATCGCGCGTGCAGCGCGAGGCCGCCCTGTCCGCGCTGCGGGCGCTGGGCGGGGCCAGCGAGATCCGGGCGGCGCTGGAGGAAAGCGCGCTGATGCGCACCATGTTCGAGATGGGCCAGGTCGGCTTCGACGAGGCCCGCGCCACGATGGCGCGCAACCGCGCCTTCGTGGCCTCGGTGGACAAGCGCCTGCCCGCGGCCGTCGGCGCGACGATCGACCTGCACCAGGGCGTCGCCCACACGCTGTGGGGCGACGTCGAGCGCGGCGACCGCCTGGTGATGAGCGCGGTGTCCATCCTGGGGCCATCGGCCGAATCGCCCGAGCTGCGCTGGGACCTGGCCACCTGCCATGGCTTCGTGGCGATGACCGCGGGCCGCCACGACCAGGCCGATGCACCGCTGCGCGAGGCCATCCGCATGCGCCGGCTGATGGGTGGCGCGACCCACGCCTTCTCGGCCTACGACCACGTGCTGCTGGCGCTCAACCTCGGCCTGCAGAGGAGGCCCCAGGAGGCCCTCGCGGCCCTGGATGCCGCGCCGCGCTACGACGCGGTGCGCGGCGACCCCACCCAGGGCAGCATCTTCACGCAGGCGATCGACGTGGCCAGGGCCCGGGTGCTGCTGGACGGCGGCGACGCCGCCGCGGCCCTGGCCCTGCTGCCGCCCTCGGGCCCCGTGCTGGCGGTTGCACCGCCCTGGCCCGACGACCCGCGGCTCACCCGTGGCGAGGCGCTGTGCCAGCTCAACCAACGGGGCCCGGGCCTGGCGCAGCTGCTGGCCACGATCGACAGCCTGTCGGCCAGCAGCCACCCGCACCATCCCCTGCTGGCGCGGGCCCGCGCCGTGGCCGGCCTGTGCGCCCTGTCGGACGGCCAGCGCCCGCTGGCCCGCAGCCTGGCCGACCAGGCGCGCGCGGCCTTCACCGCCCAACCGGGGATGAGCCCATGGTTCAGGGCGCCGGCAGACCGGCTCGACCGCCTGTTGAACCCGCGCACCGCCGCGCGCTGAGGCCACCCGGCACCGCCACATCGGGCGGTCGACGACGCGGCAGAAGAAATTCTTTGGGGCGGATGTCCGGTTTCGGCACCGCAGTCCGTCTGTTCAAGGGTGGGACCGTCCTGGCCTCCAGCCGGACAACGGCACAGAAAAGATCAAGGCTCAGGGACAGAACTCGGTGACCATCGGCCGCGCACGCTGACCGGTGGATCCAGACAGGCTGCAGGCGGACGGCCCCACACCCTTTCACAATCGGCCCGCTCCGGGCGACACCCCCGGCCCGGCCGGCCCGCGCCCCCACCGGGCCAGCGCGCTCAGCGCGGCAGCACCACCCGCGTCGCCGGTCGCTTCAACGAGGTCCTGGCCTGCCCTTTGGCAGTGGCCACCTGCACCTCGATCCGCCCCATCCGCTTGAAGGCCTCGAACAAGCCCACGTCGACATGGGCCGGCGCGGCGCCGGCGCAGTCGAAGCGCCAGTTCGCCTCGAGATCGCCATGCCCGTCCGGCCCCTGGGCCGCAGCGGGGCCGAGCTTCAGCGGCGCCGACACCAGGTCGGTGCCGGTCAGCGTGCAGTTGGCCGCGGGGTCGATGCGAAACAGCCGCCCACCCGCCCGCAGCGAGGCCAGCACGGCCTCGACGCTGCGCCGCTCGGCGTCGGTGCGGGGCGCGCGCTCGAAGCCCAGCAGGTCGTCCAGCGGCGCCTCGAGCGCGAGGCTGAGCAGCCGGCCCTCCTGTGCGATGTCCAGCCGCGCCGCGCCATGCTGGTGGGCCTTGTCGGCCACGGCCGCCAGCGGCCAGGCCAGGGTGGCCGCCAGCACCAGGGTCGGCGTGGAAAAGCGTCGGTTCATGGCCATCCTTCCAGGATCGGGTGGATCGTCGCGCCGGCTCAGCGGGCCCGCAGCGCCGCCAGCGATTCGCGCAGTGCGACGCCGAGGCTGTCGACGTTGTGCGCGTACATCTTGAGGTAGGTGTCCGCCGCCGTGCCGGGGGCCGACAGGGCGTCGGAGTACAGGGTGCCGCCGACGCGCGCGCCGGTCTCCTGGGCGATGCGGTCGACCAGGCGGCGGTCGGTGACGTTCTCGACGAACAGCGCGCGCACCTGCTGGCCCCGCACCTGGCGGATCAGTGCGGCCACGTCGGCTGCCGAGGCCTCGGCGTCGGTGGACCAGCCACGCGGTGCGATGAAGGTCAGCCCGTAGGCCTCGCCCAGGTAGCCGAAGGCGTCGTGCGAGGTGAGGATGCGCCGCTGCTCGCGCGGCACGGCATCGAAGGCCGCCCGCGCCCGCGCGTCCAGCGCGGCCAGGCGCGCGGCGTAGTCGGCGGCGCGGCGGTCGATCTGCCCGGCCCGCGACGGTGCGGCCGCCACCAGCGCGGCGCGGATGTTCTCGACACAGTGGGCCGCATAGACCAGGCTCTGCCAGGCGTGCGGGTCCACGGCACGACCCAGGCGCCGGGGCACGATGCCCCGCGTGGCCACCAGCACGCGGCCGCGGTAGCCCGAGGCGCGCACGAGGCGGTCGATCCAGCCCTCGAAGCCCAGGCCGTTGACCACCACCAGGTCGGCGCCGGCCACGCGCTGCAGATCGGCCGGCGTGGGCTGGAAGACATGGGCATCGGTGTTGGGGCCGACCAGCGCGGTGACGTCGGCGGCGTCGCCGGCCACCTCGCGCACCATGTCGGCCAGGATCGAGAAGCTGGCCACCACCGCCAGCCGGCGCGCGCTGCCCGGCGCGACCGAGGCAGCGGCATGGGCTGCTGCCGGCGCGCCCGCCTGTGCGCGGACATCGACGGCGCGGGTGGCCAGCAAGGCGGTGCCCAGCAGGTGCAGGGGCCAACGGCGGCGCTTCACGGAGATGCTCATGGTGGGTGCCTGGCGTTCAGGCCGTGCGGTGATGTCGCAGCGCGGCGTGCCGCGCGAGCAGGCTGTCGCGCGGGCCCAGGCCCAGCGACAGCAGGTACAGCGCCCCGGCCACCAGCACGATGGCCGGGCCGCAGGGGACGCGCAGGTGGTAACTGGCGAGCAGGCCGCACACGCCCGACACCATCGCGATGCCGGCCGACACCGCGGCCTGGCCCCACAGTTCGCGGGCCCAGAAGCGCGCGGCCACGGCCGGCAGCATCATCAGGCCGACCGCCATCAGCGTGCCCAGGGCCTGGAAACCGGCGACCAGGTTCGATACCACCAGCGCCAGGAAGCCCAGGTGCAGCACCCGGGTGTGGCCGCCCACCGACTGCAGGAAACCGGGGTCGACGCACATCGCCAGCAGCGGCCGGTACAGGCCGGCCAGCAGCAGCAGCGTGGCGCTGGCCACCGCGGCCACCATCAGCAGCGACGCGTCGTCCACCGCCAGGATGCTGCCGAACAGCACGTGCATCAGGTCGACCGGGCTGCCGTGCAGCGACAGGATGAGCACCCCCAGCGCCAGCGCGATCAGGTAGAAGGCGGCCATGCTGGCGTCCTCGCGCTGGGCCGTCACCTGCGTCGCCCAGCCGGCCAGCACCGCCACCAGCAGCGCCGCCACCAAGGCCCCGGCGCCCATCGCCGGCATCGACAGGCCAGCCAGCATGAAGCCGACGGCCGCCCCCGGCAACAGGGCATGGGCCATCGCATCGCCCATCAGGCTCATGCGGCGCAGCACCAGCAGCGTGCCCATCGGCGCGCTGCCGATGGCCAGGGCGGCACAGGCCACCAGCGCGCGGCGCATGAAGCCGAACTCGGCAAAGGGCTGCAGCAGCAGCTCGTACGCCGTCATGGCGCCGCGCCGTCGCAGGCCGGCGCATGCTCGTCCCAGCCCTCGGCCATCTGCCGCGCCTTGAACAGGTGTTCGGCGCGCAGCACCTGGCCGGTGGGGCCCCAGGCCACCATCTCGCGCGCCAGCAGCAGCGCCTGCGGGAAGTGCGCCCGCACCTGCTCGAGGTCGTGCAGCACCGCCACCACCGTGCGCGATTCGCCGTGCCAGCGCGCCACCAGGCGCAGCAGGTCGGCGCTGGTGCGGGCGTCGATGGCATTGAACGGCTCGTCGAGCAGGATCAGTTGCGCGTCCTGCAGCAGCACGCGGGCGAACAGCACGCGCTGGAACTGCCCCACCGACAACTCGCCGATGAGCCGCCGCTCGAAGCCGTTCAGGCCCACGGCGGCCAGCGCCTCCAGCGCCTGCGCACGGGCCGCGGCGTCAATGCGACCGAAGGCACCCACGCGGCGCCAGTGGCCCAGCAGCACCAGGTCGAGCACGGGCATCGGAAAGCTGCGGTCGATCTGCGACTGCTGCGGCAGGTAGGCCACGCGGCCGGCCAGCGCCGGGTCGATCTCGACGGTGCCGGTGGCGGCCGGCAGCCGGCCGGCGATGGCGTCGAGCAGGCTGCTCTTGCCGGCGCCGTTGGGGCCGACGATGGCCGTGAGCGACCCATGCGCCAGCACGCCGCTGAGGTGGTGCACCGCCGGATGGTGCTGGTGCGACACGGTCAGGTCGCGCAGGCTCACCGCCGCCGCACCGTTCACAGGCGCGCCCCACGGCCTGCGGCTGGTCCCGCCAAACGGGAATTCGCCCCTTCGGGCGGCCGGGCGGGGCTCATTGGTGCACCCTACGGCCTGCGGCCGGTCCCGCCAAGCGGGAATTCGCCCCTTCGGGCGGCCGGGCGGGGCTCATTGGTGCACCCTTGGGCCTTCGGCCTTGTCCCTCCGAGAGGGAATTCGCCCCTTCGGGCGGCCGGGCGGGGCTCATGCTGCGGACCCCAGCGCCCAGGCCACGCCCAGCCACAACAGGCCCACCACCCCCAGCGCCAGGGCCATGCGCTGCCACGCCGACTGCGACAGCAGGCTGGGCGACGGGGGTTCGGG
>NZ_MWLO01000037.1 GCF_002198735.1 Ideonella sp. A 288 | reverse complement strand
CCCCAGACCCCTCGCGTCGACCCCGCCCTCGCCGCCGGCAACCGCTGCGCACTGGCCGGCCACCGGCCCACCCACTTCGGCTGGCAGGTGATCGACCGCGTCGCCACCGTCACGCTGAACCGGCCCGAGCGCAAGAACCCGCTCACCTTCGAGTCCTACGCCGAGCTGCGCGACCTGTTCGGCCGGCTGAAGTACGCCGACGACGTGTCGGCCGTGGTGCTGCACGGCGCCGGCGGCAACTTCTGCTCGGGCGGCGACGTGCACGAGATCATCGGCCCGCTGGTGCGGCTGAAGGCGCCCGAGCTGCTGATGTTCACCCGCATGACGGGCGACCTGGTCAAGGCCATGCGCGCCTGCCCGCAGCCCATCGTCGCGGCGATCGACGGCGTCTGCGCCGGCGCCGGCGCCATCCTGGCCATGTCCAGCGACCTGCGCGTGGGCACCGCGCGCAGCAAGACCGCCTTCCTGTTCAACCGTGTCGGGCTGGCCGGCTGCGACATGGGCGCCTGCGCCATGCTGCCGCGGCTCATCGGCCAGGGCCGCGCGTCCGAGCTGCTGTACACCGGCCGCTCGCTCGGCGGCGACGAGGGCCTGGCCTGGGGCTTCTTCAACCGCCTGGCCGCGCCCGACGCGCTGCTGGACGAGGCCACCGCGATGGCCCGCGACATCGCCGCCGGCCCCACCTTCGCCAACGGCATCACCAAGACCATGCTGCACCAGGAATGGGCCATGACCATTGAGCAGGCGATCGAGGCCGAGGCGCAGGCCCAGGCGCTGTGCATGCTCACCGAGGACTTCCACCGCGCCTACGACGCCTTCGTCGCGAAGCGCAAGCCCGTGTTCGAGGGCAACTGACATGAAACCCCCCCCAGCTCACTGCGTTCGCTGCCCCCAAAGGGGCGGGTCAGCCCCTTCGGACGGCCGGGCGGTGCTGACATGACGCCCCCACGCTCACTTCGTTCGCTGCCCCCCAAGGGGGCGCGTCAGTCCCTTCGGGCGGCCGGGCGGTACTGACATGGCTGCCCCCGACCACCTCGACTGGCCGTTCTTCGACGAGCGCCACCGGCGCCTCGCGGGCGAGCTCGACGCCTGGGCCGCCGCGCACCTGGCGCACGCCCACGGCGACGATGTCGATGCCGAGTGCCGTGCGCTGGTGAAGGCGCTCGGTGCCGCCGGCTGGCTGCGCCACGCGGTGGCCGGCACCGCTCACGGTGGCGTCGCCGAGGCCATCGACACCCGCAGCATCTGCCTGTTGCGCGAGACGCTGGCGCGGCACTCGGGCCTGGCCGACTTCGCCTTCGCGATGCAGGGCCTGGGCTCCGGCGCCATCAGCCTGGCCGGCACGCCCGCCCAGCGCGCCGCCTGGCTGCCCCGCGTGGCGCGCGGCGAGGCCATCGCCGCCTTCGCGCTGAGCGAGCCCGAGGCCGGCTCCGACGTTGCCGCGATGGCCTGCGCGGCACGCGCCGACGGCGACGGCTACCGGCTCGACGGCGAGAAGACCTGGATCTCCAACGGCGGCATCGCCGACTTCTACGTGGTGTTCGCCCGCACGGGCGAGGCGCCGGGCGCGCGCGGCATCTCCGCCTTCATCGTCGAGGCCGGCACGCCCGGCCTCGAGATCGCCGAGCGCATCGAGGTGATCGCGCCGCACCCGCTGGCGCGGCTGCGCTTCGACAACTGCCGCGTGCCGGCCGGCGCCCGCATCGGCGCGCCGGGCGAGGGCTTCAAGATCGCGATGCGCACCCTCGACGTGTTCCGCACCTCGGTGGCCGCGGCCGCGCTGGGCTTCGCCCGCCGCGCCATGCAGGAGGGCCTGGCCCGCGCCACCTCGCGGCGCATGTTCGGCCAGGTGCTGGCCGATTTCCAGCTCACCCAGGCCGCACTGGCCAGGATGGCCACCACCATCGACTCGGCCGCGCTGCTCACCTACCGCGCGGCCTGGCAGCGCGACCAGGGCCGCAACGTCACCCGCGAGGCGGCGATGGCCAAGCTCGCCGCCACCGAAGGTGCCCAGCAGGTGATCGACGCTGCCCTGCAGCTGTGGGGCGGCCTGGGCGTGACGCGCGGCCAGGTGGTGGAGGGCCTGTACCGCGAGATCCGCGCGCTGCGCATCTACGAGGGCGCCACCGAGGTGCAGCAGCTCATCATCGCCCGCGAGCTGCTGAAGCACGCCCCGGGCACTGCGCCTTGAAGGAGCCCGCCATGGCCGCCACCGCGCATGTCGACACCTTTGCCCGCGACCGCCTGCCGCCGCCCGACCAGCAGCCCGAGTACCTGTTCGAGCTGCCCGGCCTGCAGTTCCCCGAGCGGCTGAACTGCGCCAGCGCACTGCTGCGCGCGGCGCTGGCCCGCGGCTGGGGCAGCCGCGCCTGCATCGTGGCACCCGGCGGCCTGCGCTGGACCTATGCCGATCTGCAGGACCGCGCCGACCGCATCGCCCACGTGCTGGTGCGCGAGCTGGGCCTGGTGCCGGGCAACCGCGTGCTGCTGCGCGCGCCGAACAACCCGATGATGGCGGCCTGCTGGTTCGCGGTGGTGCAGGCCGGCGGCATCGCGGTGGCCACGATGCCGCTGCTGCGCGCCAAGGAGCTGGGCCAGGTGATCGCCAAGGCCGAAGTCAGCCACGCGCTGTGCGACCTCGCGCTGGCCGACGAGCTGGCCGCTGCCGCCGCGCAGCACCCGGTGCTGCGGCACGTGCGCCACTTCAACGACGCCGGCCCCGACGGGCTGGAGGCCGCCATGGCGCGCCACGACGGCCCGTTCACGGACGTGGACACCGCCGCCGACGACACCTGCCTCATCGCCTTCACCTCGGGCACCACCGGCCAGCCCAAGGGCACGGTGCACTTCCACCGCGACGTGATGGCCATCTGCGCCTGCTGGCCGCCGCACATGCTGCGCCCGGTGGCCGACGACGTGTTCATCGGCAGCCCGCCGCTGGCCTTCACCTTCGGCCTGGGTGGACTGCTGCTGTTCCCGATGGCCGTCGGCGCGTCCACCGTGCTGCTGGAGAAGGCCTCGCCGCCGGCGCTGCTGGACGCGATCCCGGCGCATGGCGCCACGGTGCTGTTCACCGCGCCCACCAGCTACCGGGTGATGGCCGCTGAGGCGGGCAAGCGCCGCCTGTCGGCCGCGCACGGCGGCACGCTGCGCAAGTGCGTGTCGGCGGGCGAGGCGCTGCCCGCGGCGACGCGCGCGCTGTGGGCGCTGCACACCGGCCTCGAGCTGATCGACGGCATCGGCGCCACCGAGTTGCTGCACATCTTCATCTCCGCCGACGAGGACCACGCCCGCCCCGGCGCCACCGGCACCGTGGTGCCCGGCTACCGCGCCTGCGTGCTCGGCGAGGACGGCCAGCCGCTGCCGCCCGGCCAGATCGGCCGCCTGGCCGTCAAGGGCCCCACCGGCTGCCGCTACCTGGCCGATGCGCGGCAGGCGCAGTACGTGCAGGGCGGCTGGAACCTCACCGGCGACGCCTACGTGCAGGACGAGGACGGCTACTTCCACTACTGCAGCCGCACCGACGACATGATCGTCTCGGCCGGCTACAACATCGCCGCGCCCGAGGTGGAAGAGGCGCTGCTGCAGCACCCCGCGGTGGCCGAGTGCGCGGTGATCGGCCTGCCCGACGAAGAACGCGGCCAGATCGTCAAGGCCTTCGTCGTGCTGCACGCCGGCCACGTCGGCGACGAGGCCACCACCCGCGCGCTGCAAGAGTTCGTCAAGCAGGCCATCGCGCCCTACAAGTACCCGCGTGCGGTGAGCTACCTCGCGCACCTGCCGCGCACCGAGACCGGCAAGGTCCAGCGCTTCAAGCTCAAGACAGCCCAGGAAGGCACCCCGTGAACGCTCTGCAACCCCCCGGCTGGCCCCGCCCCAAGGGCTATGCCAATGGCGTGCTCGCCCCGCGAGGCCGCAGCGTCTTCGTCGCCGGCATGATCGGCTGGGACGCCGAGGGCCGCTTCCCCAGCGACCGCCTGGCCGACCAGGCGCGGCAGGCGCTGGCCAACGTCGTGGCCGTGCTGGCCGAGGCCGGCGCACGACCCGAGCACATCGCCCGTATGACCTGGTACGTGACCAGCAAGCCCGAGTACCTGGCCGCCGGCCGCGAGATCGGCGCCGCTTTCCGAGAGCTGATCGGCAGCTACACCATCGCGATGAGCGCGGTGGAGGTGAGTGCGCTCATGGAGGACGCGGCCAAGGTGGAAATCGAGGTCACCGCGGTGCTGCCGGACTGACGGGCGCGGCCACCGTCCCGCCAGCGCCGGCGGCTCCTGCGGCCTCGGCCCGCGGCAGCCGCACCGTGAAGGTGGTGCCGTCGCCCGGCGCGCTGGCCACCGAGATGTCGCCGCCCATCGCTTCCACCAGCTGCAGCGACAGCGCCAGCCCCAGGCCGCGGCCCTCGACGCGGCTGTGCTCGGCGCCCAGGCGATCGAACGGGTGGAACAGCCGCGCCAGCTGGCTGGCGTCCATGCCGCAGCCGGTGTCGCTCACTTCGAGCACCACAGTGCCGGCCTCCAGGCGAGTGCTCACCGCCACCTGGCCGCCCGGCCGGTTGTACTTGACGGCATTGCTCAGCAGGTTGGCCAGCACCTGCTTCAGGCGCATCGGGTCGGCGCGCACCTGCAGCGCGGCCTGCGCGTGGTCGACGAAGTCCACCGCCGGCTGCGGCATGCCGGTGGCCACCATGCGCCAGGTCTCGGCCACCAGCGGCGCCAGCGCCACGGTGTCCAGGCCCAGGCTCAACTGGCCGGTGTGCATGCTGGACAGGTCGAGCACGTCTTCCACCAGGCCCAGCAGGTGCCGGCCGCTGGCGATGATCTGCAGCGCCCAATCGCGGTGGGTGGGCGTGACGCGCGCATCGGTGGCCATCAGCTGCGAGAAACCCAGCACCGCGTTCAGCGGCGTGCGCAGCTCGTGGCTCACCCGGCTGAGCAGCTGGCTCTTGGCCTGGCTGGCCAGTTCGGCACGGTCGCGCTCCAGGCGCAGCGCCTCGGCCTGCTTGCGCTCGGTGATGTCGACCATCACGCCCACCCGCAGCACGCCGCCGTCGCTGCCGTCCACCGTGTTCGAGGCCATGTGGACCCACTTCTCGCTGCCGTCGTCGAGCACGATGCGGAACTCGTCGAACATCGCGCCGCCACGCTGGCCCTTGGCGATGGAGTTCTTCACCGCCGCCTCGAGCCGGTGCCGGTCTTCGGGGTGGCGGAAGCGCGACAGCAGGCTGGCATCGGCCATCAACGCCTCGGGCGTCAGGCCGTAGAGCTGGCGCACGCCGTCGCTCACGAAGAGGTAGCGGCGCTGGCCGTCGGGCCCGATCTGGATGCGGTAGACCATGCCCGGCATCTGGTTGGCGATCTGACGGAACTGCGCCTCGCTGCGCACCAGCGCCTGCTGCGCCTGCATGCGCTGGGTGATGTCCTCGACCGTGCCCTCGTAGTACAAGACGCAGCCCTCGGCGTCGCGCACCACGTGCGCGTTCTCGCTGATCCAGCAGCGCTCGCGCGTGCGGTGGCGGTGCACCTCGGAGACGAAACCCAGCACCATGCCGCGCCGCTCGAGCCGATGGCGGAAGTCGCTGCGCCGCCCGGCGTCCACATACCACTCGGTGGCGATGTCGCCCACGGCCTGCAGCAGTTCGGCCTCGGTGTCGTAGCCATTCAGGCGCACCAGCGCCGCGTTGGCCCGCAGCATCCGGCCGTCGGGCGTCGAGCGGTAGGCCCCGATCGGCAGGAAGTCGAACAGCGTGGAGAAGCCGGCGTCGGCCGGCCCTGGCGCGGCCAGCGGCCCCGGCGCAGCCAGCGGCGTCGGCACGGCATCGTCCATCCCGGGCAAGCTGGGGTCCATGGCGCCACGCTCAGCCGAACAGGCCCGGGGCCAGCACCGCACCGCCGTCGTCGTCGGCGTAGAAGCACGACGGGCACACGGCGCGGTAGCGGTCATTGCCGCCGATCTCGACCTGGTCGCCGTCCTTCACGCGGCGGCCCTGGGCGTCGATGCGGATGTTCATGGTCGCCTTGCGCGCACAGGCGCAGATGGTCTTCATCTCCTCCACGTCGTCGGCCAGCGTCAACAGCATCGCGCTGCCGGGGAAGGCATCGCCGCGGAAATCGCTGCGCAGGCCATAACAGATCACCGGCAGGTGGCCGGCGTGGGCCAGGCGGTGCAGCTGGCGCACCTGCTCGGGCGTCAGGAACTGCGCCTCGTCGACCAGCACGCAGGCCAGCGTGTCGTCGCCCAGGCCGGCGCGGTCGAACACCGTCGACGGCGCGAAGGTCTCGGCCTCGCGCGTGAGGCCCAGGCGCGAGCCGATGGCGCCGCGGCCGTGGCGGTCGTCGTGGGCAGCGGTGAACAGGCGCACGCGCATGCCGCGCTCCTCGTAGTTGTAGGCCACCTGCAGCAAGGCGGTGGATTTGCCCGCGTTCATGGCCGCATAGCGAAAGTACAGCTTGCTCACCCGCGCACTGTATGCCAGCCGCCGACCCGGCAACAGCACGACCGCGCGGCACGCACTACGATGCCACCACCAGCCACCCCACACCAGGACCGCCCCCTTCATGCAACGCCGCCACCTGCTCCTGGCCCTGCCGGCCGCCTGGGCCACCCTCGGCGCGGCGGGCACCGCCCGGGCCCAGGCCTGGCCCGGCAAACCCATCCGGCTGGTGGTGCCCTTTCCGGCCGGCGGCGCCACCGACCTGCTGGCCCGCGCGCTGTCGCAGCGCCTGGGCGCGCAGCTCGGCCAGCCGGTGGTGGTGGACAACCGCGCCGGCGCCGGCGGCACGCTGGGCTCGGCCGAGGCGGCCAAGGCCGCGCCCGACGGCCACACGCTGCTGCTGGCCACCAGCAGCACGCACTCGATCGCGCCCCACCTGAACCCGCGCCTGCCCTACCAGGTGGAGACCGACTTCACGCCCATCGCCCACGTGGCCAACGCGCCCAACCTGGTGCTGGTGCCGCAGACCCTGCCGGTCAAGGACGTGAAGGAGCTGATCGCCCACGCCAAGGCCCGGCCCGGCCAGCTCAACTACGCCAGCAGCGGCAACGGCACCATCGTCCACCTCACCACCGAGGCCTTCAAGTCGCAGGCCGGCGTGTTCATCACCCACATCCCGTACCGCGGCACCGCGCTGGCCATCCCCGACCTGGTGTCGGCCAAGGTGCACCTGCTGTTCGACAGCGTGGTCTCGGGCATGCCGCACGTGAAGGACGGCAAGCTCAAGGCGCTGGCCATCACCAGCCGCACCCGCTCGCCGCTGGCGCCCGACCTGCCCACGGTGGCCGAGTCCGGCCTGCCGGGCTTCGAGTCGACCACCTGGTTCGGCCTGTACGCACCGCGCGGGCTGCCGGCCGAGATCGCCACGCGCCTGAACACCGAAGTGCACGGGGCCCTGGCCTCGGCCGACGTGCAGGAGCGCCTGGCCCGGCTCGGGGCCGACGCCATCACCCGCGGCAGCGCGGCCGACTTTGCCGCCATGGTGCGCGCCGACAGCGAGCGCTGGGGCCGCCTCGTGCGCGAGCGCCGGATCACGGTCGAATGAAGTCGCTCGGCCAGCGCGCGCAGGGCCTGCGCCTCGAACGCATGCGCGATTCGCCGCTGTGGGCCGGCGAGGGCTTCCGCAACCGCCACCCGGTGCTGGCCGGCCTGCGCGACGCCGTCGCGGCACGGCCCACGCTGAGCGACTTCCTGTGTGGCGGCCCGCGCCGCACGCCGGCCGGGCCGCTGCCCACGCACGACCCGCGCGAGGCCTGGCTGCGACCGCCGCAGAGTGGCCTGCGCGCCACCTGGCTGGGCCACTCGACGGTGCTGATCGAGATCGACGGCCACCGCGTGCTCACCGACCCGGTGTGGGGCGCGCGCGCCTCGCCCACCCGGCTGGCCGGCCCGAAGCGCTTCCAGCCGGTGCCGGTGCCGCTGGCGGCGATGCCCGACGTGGACGTGGTCGTCGTCTCGCACGACCACTACGACCACCTCGACCACCCGACGGTGCGCCTGCTCGCCCGCACCGCCGTGCCCTTCGTCGTGCCACTGGGCGTGGGTGCGCACCTCGAGGCCTGGGGCGTGGCACCCGAGCGCATCACCGAGCTCGACTGGTGGCAGTCGCACACCGTGCCGGGCACCGGCCTCGAGATCACCGCCGCGCCGTCGCAGCACTTCTCGGGCCGCGCGCTGTCGGACCGCAACGCCACGCTGTGGTCGTCGATGGTGATCCGCGGGCCACGCCATGCGGTGTTCTTCAGCGGCGACACCGGCCTGTCGACCGAGTACGCCACCATCCGCGACCGCCTCGGCCCCTTCGACCTGGCGATGCTCGAGGTCGGCGCCTTCCACCCCAGCTGGGGCGACATCCACCTGGGGCCGGCCAACGCGCTGAAGGCGCTCGACCTGCTCGGCCGGCCGCCGCTGCTGCCCATCCACTGGGGCACCTTCAGCCTGGCGCTGCACGACTGGGACGAGCCGCCCGAGACCCTGCTGGCGCTGGCGCCGCGGCACGGCGCCACCCTGCTGATGCCGACGCTGGGCACGCCCGTGCAGCCGGCCCAGGCCGGGCCGCTGCGGCCGTGGTGGCGCGACACCGTGGCCCGCGACGGCGCAGCCCCGGCCACGCCCGCGCCCGCGGCACCGCCACCCACCGCCGACCCGGCAGCGCCCCAGGCCATGCCCTGGCCGCTGGACTGAGC
>NZ_MWLO01000036.1 GCF_002198735.1 Ideonella sp. A 288 | reverse complement strand
TGGATAACCCTGCACCGCAGACCATGTCGACCCCAAGCCCGGCTTGAGACTCAAGCCGTTACCCGTCCGTGAAAGTGGGGCAAATCCATCAGCAACGATCAGCCGGGCTTCAAGGCCTTGCTGCTGTGGCTCAGCGCCCAGGTGCCGGACGGGCATGGTGGTGTGCATGTGTGCATGGAAGCCACGGGCGCCTATCACGAGGCGCTGGCGCTGTTCCTGCATGACCAAGGCGTGCTGGTGTCGGTGGTCAATCCGCTGCAGGTCAAGCGTTTTGCCGAATCCAACATGGTCCGCAACAAGACCGACGACGGTGATGCCAAGTGTCTGGCGCGGTTCTGCCAGGTGCAGCAGCCCGATCGGTGGGAGGCGCCCACGCCCGGTGTGCGCGCCCTGCAAGCCCTGGTTGGGCGGCTGGAGACGCTGCAGCAGATGCGCCAGGCCGAGTGCAACCGATTGGAGGTGGCGCACGAGTCGGTCCGCGCGTCTATCGTCAAGTTGATTGCCGAGCTGGACGGTGAGATCGAGCAAGTGCGCAAGCAGATCGACAAGACGATCGACGACGACCCTGACCTCAAGCGGCGCGACGAGTTGCTGCAGACAGTTCCAGGCCTGGGCGACAAGACGATTCCGCAGCTGCTGGCCTACATCGGGCGACCAGAACGATTCAAGTCGGTCAAGGCGCTGATCGCCTACGCCAAGCTGGCGCCGATGATCAAGCAATCGGGCATCTCGTTGAACAAACACCGGGGGACACATCCAATGGGGCACACGGCGCTCAAGCAGGCGCTGTACTTCCCGGCGATGGTGGCGGGGCGCTTCAACCCTCTGGTCGCAGCGTTCTGGGCCCGGCTGAAGGCGCAGAACAAGCCCGGCAAGCTGATCGTGGAGGCCTGCATGCACAAGCTGCTAGCCATCGCCTATGGCGTTCTGCGGTCAGGCAAGCCCTTCGACGCCAACCATCTGAAGCATGCAGGCGCTTGACAAAGACAACGGTGTCTTTACCTGCGCAGAACAGGGCAACCCGTCACGGCGCTCCATCACCGCCGAGGTGCCGACGAGAACGATGGCGCGTCGATGTGCGCCGCTGTATCCGGGCCGAGGACGCCGGGTGGCCGGATGACGCAGGTAAAGGAGGAGCCCGCGGACGCGGTCGTCCGCGGGCGGGGGACACGGAGTCAGCCGGCCACCCGGTGGCCTCGGCCGCGCGCCGAAGCTGAAGGAGTTCGAACAAAGCGGCGCGTCGCAATGACCGCTGAGAGGTCCAACCCGACTGGGGCGGCAGGAGACGTGTGCTCAGTGGGCCGCCTTGCGTCCGTCCTGCAGGAACGCCGCCACGTCGGCGGGTGCGCAGGCCGGAGCCAGGGTGTCGCCTTGGCCCAGATCGCAGCCTTCCCACTTGAAGAACTGCGCGTCGCTGTCCGATGAGACGCCGTCGGCGATGGCCTGGATGCTCAGCGTCTGGGCCAAGGCGATCAGCGAGCGGGCGATGGCCATCTGCTCTGGGTTGCCAGACACCCCGCGCACGAACAGGCGGTGGATCTTGAGCCGGTCGGGCACCAACTGGTTCAGCCGCTGCAGCGAGATGGTTTGCGCGCCGAAGTCCACCAGCGTCAAGGTCACGCCCAGTTCGCGCAACGCCGCCGCGGCGCCGCGCAGGTCGGGGTGGCCGCCCAGCCAGGTCGCTTCGCCCACCAGCAGGTCGAGCGCGCCGCGTGGCAATGCGGCGTCGCGCACCACGTCGAGCACCGCCTCCAGCGTGCCGCAATCGCCGAGGCTGTCGGCCACCAGCGGTATCGACACCGTCACAGGTGCGCCGCGGGTTGCGCGCCATGAGCGCGCCCAGAAGCAGGCCTGCGACAGCAGCCACAGTGCGATGCGGCGCCGTGCCGGGCCCACGGGCAGGGCATCTCGCACCCGCTCGGCGGGCAGCAGGCCCAGCGACGTTTTCCATTGCGGCACCAGTTCGATGCCCGACACCTGGTTCGAGGCCAGTGCGACCTCGGGCTGGGCCTGCATCAGCACCGAATCGGCGTTGTGCATGTGCACCAGTTCCAGCGCCAGCGCGCTGCGCGCCGTGTCGGGACCGGGTGGGGCCGCGCGCTTGAGGTCGCGCTCCAGCATGGCCCGCAGCGAGCGCGTGTATCGATAGGCCCGCAGTGCAGAGACCACGATCGAGTGCAGCCTTTGCGAGGTGACGTCGGTCTTCAGGCAATAGCCATTGATCTCGTAGCGCAGCACCACCTCGCGCTCGGGTGCCATGCCGGGTTGGCCGGTGCGCAGCACGATCTGCACGTCGCTGTTGCGCAACTGGCCGCGGATGTACTGCACCAGCGCCACGCCGGCGTCGTCGGTTTCCATCACCACGTCGAGCAGCACCAGCGCCACGTCGGCGTGGTGCGACATCAGCTCGCGCGCCTGCGCGGCCGAGCCTGCGCTCAGCACCTCGAGCTCGCGGCCCTCGAAGGCCAGGTCGGCCAGGATCAGGCGCGACACCTCGTGCACCGCCGGTTCGTCGTCGACCAGCAGCACTTTCCAGCGTGCGGTGTCCGGCGCGGGTGGGCTGTCATGGCTCATGGGGCGGTGTCCTCGGCAAGGCGGCCAGGATGCGACCGACGTCGGGCGAGCGTCGGGCCACGCGTGGAAAGACCATGGCGAAGCGGGCGCCGGGGCCGGCACCGGTGCCCAGCGTGATCGTGCCGTCGAGCTGTCGCGTGACGATCTGGTTCACGATGTACAGGCCCAGCCCGCTGCCGCCCAGCATGCGATTGGTGGTGAAGAAGGGGTCGAAGACACGGTCGTGCAGGCCCGGGTCGATGCCGCGGCCGTCGTCGCGGAACTCGACCAGCACCTCATCGTCGTCGCGCAGCGAGGCCGCCACCGTGATGCGTCCCGGCCCGCCAGGCTCGAAGGCGTGCTGCAGCGCGTTGATCGCCAGGTTGGTGACCACCTGCGCCAGCGAGACCGGGTAGCTGTCCATCTCGATGCCGGGCGGGATGTCGACAACCGCCTCGACGCCGGCCTGGTCGAGCTTCGGTCGCAGGTCGCTCAGGGTGTCCTCGACATGCTCGCGCAGGTCGAAGCGGCGCCGCGACTCGCTGATGCGGTCCACCGCCAGCTGCTTGAAGTTCAGCACCAGCTGCGCCACGCGCCGCGCGTTGGACAACAGCAGCCGCGACGCCTCGGCAGCGTCGCGCAGGTACTTCGATTGCGCGGTGGTGTCGAAGCGGCCCTGGTCCACCAGGGCCTGCGCGGCCTGCGTGCGGTCGCTCAGGTAGGACGCGGTGCTGACTGCGATGCCCACCGGCGTGTTGATCTCGTGCGCCACGCCGGCCACCAGGCCACCCAGCGAGGCCAGCTTCTCCGATTCGACCAGGCTCTTGCGTGTCTGCTCGAGGTGGCGCATCGAACCCAGCAGCTCGCGCTCGGACTGCTCCTGGCTCTCGTGCGACAGCACGATCCACCAGATGCCCATCGACGACACCACCAGCGTGGCCACGTACAGCCGCACCAGCACGTTGACCAGGTTGGCGTCGGTCGGCGCGCCGTGCAGGTCCATGAAGCGGTAGGTGAGCAGGAAGGCGGCGCCCAGCAGTGCGGCCGCGACGCTCATGAGGCCCATGAAGCGGCCCACCCGCCGCAGCACGTGCGGCCGGAAGCGCAGCGCGCCCAGGGTGGGCTCCGGCGCCTCGTCCTGCCGCGCCGCGGGCTTCTTGCAGAAATCGTGGCAGTGCAGTTCGAGGCCGCAGCACAGCGAGCACATCGGTCCGCGGTAGAACGGGCAGTGCGCCATGTCGGGCGCCTCGTACTGCTGCTCGCAGATGCAGCATTCGACCAGCACGTGGCCGGGCTGCAGGCGGTAGTGCCTGTCGGGCCGGGCGATGTAGTAGCGCCCGCCCGTCGCATAGGCAATCACGATCGCCATCACGAACGCGACGGCCAGCGCGATGAAGCCGAAGAAGGCCCGGGCCACTTCGCCGAGGACGCCGGCATACGCCAGGATCGCCACCGCCGAGGCGATCACGGTGGCGCCGCAGCCCACGGGGTTGAAGTTGTACAGGTGCGCGCGCTTGAACTCGATGTACGGCGGGCTGATGCCGGTGCGCTTGAGCACCACCAGGTCGGCCACCAGCGCGCCGATCCAGGCGATCGCCACGGTGGAATACACCGACAGCACTGCCTGCAAGGTCTCGAAGATGCCCAGCAGCGACAGCAGCAGCGCGATGACCACGTTGAACACCAGCCAGACCACGCGGCCCGGGTGGTAGTGCGCCAGCCGCGCGAAGCAGTTCGACCAGGCCAGCGAGCCGCTGTAGGCATTGGTGACGTTGATCTTCACCTGCGACACCGTGACGAAGACGGTGGCCAGTGCCAGGGCCAGCACCGGATCGCCAACCACCTGCTGGTAGGCATGCACGAACATGTGGATCGGCTCCACCGCCTGCCCGATGCTGCTGCCCATGCGC
Source organism: Ideonella sp. A 288 (assembly GCF_002198735.1). Lineage (GTDB taxonomy): Bacteria > Pseudomonadota > Gammaproteobacteria > Burkholderiales > Burkholderiaceae_C > Pseudaquabacterium. The sequence goes on along the minus strand of NZ_MWLO01000036.1, from coordinate 4,062 downwards.
AGCGCCAGCACGGCCAGCAAGCTGCCGGCGCAGATCTTGAGTGCGCCGATGACGATCCAGCCCGGGCCCGACATCAGCATCGCGGCCCACCAGGCCCGCCGGTTCTCGGGCGTGCGGTCGGGCAGGAAGCGCAGGTAGTCGGCCTGCTCGCCGATTTGCGCCGCCAGCGAGAACAGCACCCCTGTGGCCGCCCCGAACAGCAGCAGATCGAAGCTGCCGGCCCCGGCGGCGCTGCCCTCGAACGTGGTCCATGCGCGCAGCAGCGCAGGGTCTTCGAACAGGATGAAGCCGAAGGGCAGCACCAGCAGCACGATCCAGAGCGGCTGCGTCCAGGCCTGCAGCTTGTTGATCGAGGTGACACCGAAGAACACGATCGGGATGATCACCAGCGAGCACACGAGGTAGCCCACCACCAGGTCGAGCCCGATCGCCAGGTGCAGCGCCTGCGCCCAGATCGCCGTCTCGATGGCGAAGAAGATGAAGGTGAAGGACGCGTAGATCAGCGACGTGATGGTCGAGCCGATGTAGCCGAAGCCGGCGCCGCGGGTGAGCAGGTCGATGTCGACGTTGGCCACGCTGCACCAGTAGGCGATCGGCAGGCTCACCAGGAAGATCACCAGCGCCACCACCAGCACGGCGGCCAGTGCGTTCTGGAAGCCGTAGCTCAGTGTGATGCTCGCGCCGATGGCCTCGAGCGCCAGGAACGAGATGCCACCGAGCGCAGTGTTGGCCACGACCCCGGGCGACCAGCGCCGGTACGAACTCGCGGCGTAGCGCAACGCGTAGTCTTCGAGCGACTCGTTCGCCACCCATGACTGGTATTCGCGCCTGACTCGTAGCATGACCTGCGCCACTCCGTCGAGGCCTGCCACCCCGGTGCCCGGAGCGTACCCGATCGTTGCGACGCCCGCATCCTCGCCTGCCCCTGTGTCGACGCGCGTGAACGGCGCCGCCGGCGATCCGGTGGTGTGCGGATTGACAGGCCCGCTTCGCGATGGAGAATTCGCGCACGCTGGCGGTCGATGGACGCCCTTCCGGGTGTCGGCACCGATCGCCACAGCGGCTTGGCATTTGCCGCGGCCACTGCGAGCAAGCGGAGCTGACTCAATGGCGAGCAAGGATGGGCATGGAGGCGACGCGCCTGCGGTGCGGTCGTTGGTGTGGGCGATCCATTCCGCCAGCGTCAGCGACACCGCGTGGCCGGACGTGCTCGAGCGCGTGCGCCTGCACCTCGATGCCTGCGTCGTCACGCTGGGCCACCACCAGTTCACCACCGGGGCCGATTCGGCGCTGTTCGAGTCGCCCGGCGACCTGCGCTTCAGCCAGGACATCGCCGCCTACTCGGCGCGCAACCCATGGTTCCTGTCGAGCGAAGACTACGTGCCCGGGCGGGTGATGACCGGTGACGAGCTGATCAGCCACGTCGACCTCCGTCGCACCGATTTCTACCGGGGCTTCCTGCAGCCCCGCGGCCTTCTGCACCGGCTGTGCGGCGTGGTCGCAAAGCGTGCCGCAGGCGTCCACTTCGTGTCGGCCTATCGCACCGAGGCGCAGGGTGCCTTCGGTGGGCGCGAGCGTGCCGAGCTCGAGGTGCTGCTCGATCACATCACGCTGTCGCTCCAAAGCCATTGGCGCTGGCAGGAGGCCGACGACCTGTCGCGCGCGCTGCTGTCGCTGTCCGACCACGACAGCAACCCGCTGATCCTGGTCACCGCGCAGGGGGAGCCCGTCTACCGCAACGCCGCGGCCGAACATCTGCTGGACCGCCGCGTCGGTTTGCGGCTCGAGGGCGGGCGCCTGGTGGCCGCCAGCGGGGCCGATCAGCGGATGCTGGCCGAGACCATCGCCCGCGTGGCGCGCGGTGACCCCGCACAGTCGGGTGCCGCACCCGCAGTGGTCACGTTGGCCGGCTCGCCGCCGGTGGTGGCCGTGGTGCGCGCCGCCGGCCAGGTGTTCAACCGCGAAGTCGGTGAGCGCCTTGGTTTGGTGATGGTGGCGGTGCGGGGCACGCATGCCGCACACGACCCCGCGCAGTGCGTGTTCGCGCGCCAGTACGAACTCACCGCCGCGCAGTCCAAGGTCAGCGCGCTGGTCTTCGCCGGCCAGCCGCTCGCGGCCATTGCAGCCTCGCTCAACGTGTCCGAGAACACCGTGCGAAGTCACCTCAAGCAGATCTTCCAGAAGACCGACACGCACGGCCAGATGGACCTCGTCCATCTGCATGCCCGCGTCTGCCCGACGTTGCCCTAGAGCGGCTGCTCTGTTCGGGTGAGTGACGCCTCATCCGATCGGGTGAGATGCAACTCATCCGTTCGGGTGAGACGCCTGTCATCCGGGTCGATGAGACCGAACTCACCCTGGACGATGAGGCCCCGCCATCCCACAGGATGAGTGCGCCGGGTGACGCACAGTGAGCGGCCTTGCCCGCCGCGGGGGATTCGCCGGTGGCTCGCCTTTCCTACGATGGACCGTGTCTGCGCGGCATGTCGCCGCGCCCGCCCCCGTTCACATCACACGGCATGGAGCATTCATGACACCGACAGGTCCTCGTGCAGCACCCGGAAGGTGTCCGCACCCTGCGTCGCCCCGAGGGCGCCGCTGGCTGTGTCGCGACGGTGGGATCGTCCGGGGGGTGGCCGCGTGATCGGGCTCGATGTCGTGCTGGTGGCCTGCGTGCTGACCAACGCCGCGGGCCTGGTCGCTGCGGCCGTGGTCATGCACAGCCAGCGTGCGCGCCGTGCCGGGCCGCGGCTGGTCAGCTTCGCGATCGGGGTGCTGCTGGGCGCCGTGCTGCTCGACCTGCTGCCCCACCTGTGGGAGGCCACCGGCAGCGTGCTGTCCGTGATGGGCCTTTTCGCGGCGGCGCTGCTGGCCAGCTGGCTGTTCGACACCGCATGTGCCTGCAGCCACCGCTCGGTCGCATGCAACGCTGTCGCGCAGGCGCCGACGAACCCGCACGACCTTCACCACCACCACCTGGTGCCTGAGGCGGTCGATGCGGGGCGCGGTGCGGCAGTGCTGCTGTTGGGCGACCTGGTGCACAGCGTCGTCGATGGCGCGCTGATCGTGGCCGCGCTGGCGGTGGGCGCCGTGCCCGGCGCCGTGGCCACGCTGGCGGTGGCCGTCCATGAGGTTCCCCGGCGCGTGGCCATCGTGACCTTGCTGGTGCGCAGCGGCTACCGCCCCGCGGTGGCACTCGGCCTGTCGGTGTGTGCCGGCGTGGGCACGGTGCTGGGCGGCGTGCTGGCCTGGTGGTCGGCCGAGGCACTCCGGCCGGCGCTGCCCGCCGCGCTGGCGCTGTCGGCGGCGGCCCTGTTGTATGCCGCGCTGTCGCAGTCGGCCCACCTGGCGGGTGCCTGGCGGACGCGGGTGCTGACGCTGGAGTTCGGGCTGCCCTTCCTGGCCGGCGTGCTGATGATCGGCGGCACGCACCACCTGCATGAGCTGTTGGGTTGATAGGCGGGTCGGCCGGCCAGCGTTCGCGCTCCAGCCCGCCGGCTGGCCGCCGCTGCGCGAGAATCGTCCGACCCCACTCCCCGAGGCCGAACGATGTCCGAACAGAACGGTGCCGAATCGCTGGTCAGCACGCTGGCCGCCAGCCAGGTCGAGCTGTGCTTTGCCAACCCCGGCACGTCCGAGATGCACTTCGTCGCGGCGCTCGACCGGATCCCGGGCGTGCGCTGCGTGCTGGCGCTGTTCGAGGGCGTGGCCACCGGCGCGGCCGACGGCTGGTGGCGCATGGCCGGCACGCCGGCGGCCACGCTGCTGCACCTCGGCCCGGGCCTGGGCAATGGCTGGGCCAACCTGCACAACGCGCGCAAGGCGCGCTCGGGCATCGTCAACATCGTCGGCGACCACGCCACCGGCCACGAGCCCTTCGAATCACCGCTGAAATCCGACCTGGCCGGTGTCGCCGGCTCGGTGTCGCACTGGGTGCGCAGCTCGCTGCGGGCACAGGACGTCGGCGCCGACGGCGCGGCGGCGGTGCAGGCGGCGCGCGACGGCGCGGTCGGCCGCATCGCCACGCTGGCGCTGCCGGCCGACACGGCGTGGGGCGCGGGC
>NZ_MWLO01000035.1 GCF_002198735.1 Ideonella sp. A 288 | reverse complement strand
CCCAACCCCAACAGACACCCCATCACATGGGCCAATGTTCGTGAAGCGGCAGTACGCTCACGTCACGCAGCATGGACATGCGGACGCCAAAGGAGGACGCCCATGCATCACCCCCATCACAGCCACGTGCTGCAACTCGACATCCAGGGCACGCCGCAGGCGTGGATCTCGCTCGAGCACGCGGCGCTGCACGTGGCCACGGGCTCGGTGGCCTGGGTGGACGGCGACGGACCGCTGGCCACGCTGCGCGGCGGCTACAACGTGGCGCGGGGCCGGCAGTCGGTCATCGACATCCACCCGATCATGGCGCTCGCCGGTGCGCCCAGGCTCAACCTGTTCGACGTGGTGCCGGCGTTCACCAAGGCCAAGCTGTTCCGGCGCGACCGCATGACCTGCGCCTACTGCGGCCAGCGGTTCGCCGAGCGCGACCTGTCGTGCGAGCACATCGTGCCGCAGTCGAGGGGCGGCCGCTGGACCTGGATGAACCTGGTCACGGCCTGCGGCCCGTGCAACGGCCGCAAGGCCGACCGCACGCCAGAGAAAGCGGGCATGCCGCTGCTGTACCTGCCGCATGTGCCGAGCCGCTTCGAGAGCTTTCTGCTCGAGGGCCGGCACATCCGCGCCGACGTGCACGAGTGGCTGGCCGCGCGCCTGCCGAAAGGATCGCGCCTGAGCTGATGCAGGCCGCCCCCAAGATGGGGCGGCCCAGCACCAGCGCTCGGGCGCCCAAGCATCTGCCATGAAAGGCGAGCGCTCATGAGGAAACGCACGGCCGTTCCGAAGTTTCCTCACCCCCTCGGGGGGCGGCGGCGGGCCTTTGCCGCCGCCTGGGGGCGCTCACAGCTCAGGGGTTCGTGAACCCCGCCGGTGGGCGGCACCCGGGCGCAAGCCCGTCGGGGCCGTCCATGCCGCGTCGCTGGACATGGCGGAGTCCCCGGCCATCGATGGATCGCACCGCAAGGTGCCAGGTTCGATTCCTGGATGGCCACCGCTGGAGAGCTCAGTCGGGAAGAGCAACGACCTGAAAAGTCGTCTGTTGCGGGTTCGACTCCCGCTCCAAGCCACCAGAACCGGTCGAAAGACCACTGCCGAACGTGCACCGAGGGCGCAAGCCCGACCGTGCATCAGCGGCGGCCGCCCGTGCGACGGGCACGCGGGGCTTCGCAGCCACGGCCAGCCGAGATCGCCTTCATGAGGCGGTCGACGCGCACCGTGGCGTCCGGGCCTTGGCATCCGTCGTCCGCGGCCGTTGCTGTAACGGCACCCCAATTCGATGAACACATCAACCCCAAGGAGAACACCATGAAGATGCCCCGGCGTGTCATTGTGAAAAAGAACGAGCGCGGCCTGCTGCTGCGCAATGGCGACTTCGAGCGCGTGCTGCAACCCGGCACGCACTGGCTGTACTCGCCGATCGACGCCCTGCGCGTGGAGGTCTTCCCGATGGAACAGGCCGCGTTCACCCACGGCCTGGCCGACTACCTGATGGCCAGGGAGCCGCAGGTGGTGGCGGCCGAGTTCGTGCGCGTGGAACTGGGCGAGCACCAGGTGGGCCTGCGCACCGAGAACGGCGTGCTGGTCGAGGTGCTGGCGCCGGGCACCCGGCGCCTGTACTGGAAGGGGCTGGTTGACGTGCGGCTCGAGGTGATCGACATCACCGCGTCGGCCGACGTGCCGGCCGCGGTGCTGGCACGCCTGGCGCAGACTGACCTGCGCCAGCGCCCGGTGTCGGGCCTGGCCGGCGTGCTGCAGGTGCAGGTGCCCGACCACGGCGCCGGCATCCTGTCGATCGACGGCAAGGTGGACCGCCTGCTGGCGCCGGGCGCGCACGCGTTCTGGAAGTTCAACCGCGAGGTGGCGGTGGAGGCGGTGGACCTGCGGCTGCAGGTGCTGGACGTCACCGGCCAGGAGATCCTGACCCGTGACAAGGTGGCGCTGCGCTTGAACCTGTCGGCCACCTGGCGCTTCACCGATCCGCAGTTGGCCCACAAGACACTCGCCAAGCCCGCAGACCACCTGTACCGCGAGCTGCAGTTCGGCCTGCGGGCCGCGGTGGGCACGCGCACGCTCGACGAGTTGCTGGAGAACAAGACGGTCATCGACGAGGTCGTGAGCGCCCAGGTCACCACCAGGCTGGCGGACAGCGGCCTGCAGCTGGACGGCGTGGGCGTGAAGGACATCGTGCTGCCGGGCGAGATGAAGACCATCCTCGCCCAGGTGGTGGAGGCCGGCAAGGCTGCCGAGGCCAACGTGATCCGGCGCCGTGAAGAGACGGCGGCCACGCGCTCGCTGCTGAACACCGCCAAGGTGATGGAGGGCAACCCCGTCGCCCTGCGCATGAAGGAGCTCGAGACGCTGGAACGCGTGGCCGAGCGCATCGACAAGATCTCCGTGTTCGGAGGTCTGGACCAGGTGCTCAACGGGCTGGTGAAGCTGCGTTGAGCGCCGACCCTGCCTGCGCCATGGCGCGGGCAGGGCACCCCAAGGCGTACCACATGAAGAACGAACTGATTCCCGAGCTCGACATCAAGGTCAAGCAACCGCCCGTGCTCTTCACGAAGACTCAGGCCCTCGTCGCCCGGCTAGCGCAGCGGCTAGGCGGCCCGCTCGTCGCCTACTGGAACGGCACGCGCGGTTCGGTGTGTCACACCGACGTGGTCGCGCTTTACCACGTCCTCGAGCGGCTGGGCCAGCACGAGGTGATCTACCTGTTCCTGAAGTCGGATGGCGGCAGCGGCCAGGTGTCGCTGCGCCTGGTGAACTTGCTGCGCCAGCATTGCCGTCGCCTCGTGGCGCTGGTGCCACTGGAGTGCGCCTCGGCCGCCACGATGATCGCGCTCGGCGCGGACGGCGTGCAGATGGGCCCGACGGCCTACCTGACCGCGGTCGACACGTCGCTGAATCATGCGCTCTCGCCGGTTGACCGTGACAATGATCGAGTCAGCGTCAGCCTGAACGAACTGCAGCGGGTGATCCGCCTGTGGCGCGAACAGCAAGGCGAGGTGCCGGAGAACGCCTACAAGGCGCTCTTCCAGTACGTTCATCCGCTCGTCATCGGTGCGGTCGACCGTGCGGAATCGCTGTCGATCATGCTGTGCCGCGAGCTGCTGGCCTATCACATCGCCGACGCGTCGAAGGCCGAGGCCATTGCCACCGCGCTGAACAGCAAGTATCCGTCGCACGGCTACCCGATCCTGCTGGACGAGGCGGTGAAGATCGGTCTGCGGGCCGAGCGCATGGCCGCCGACGTGAACGCCTTGCTGCTGCAGCTCAACGCCTGCTACAGCGAGATGGGCCAGAAGGCGACCACCGATTTCAGCGAGGTTCGGGCGCACAGCAACGAGATTGCCAACATCTGGGAGTCGTCCGGCGCCCAGGTGTACTACCAACAGGACAAGGACTGGTTCTATCGTGCCGAGGAGCGGCGCTGGATCACCATGAACGACAACAGCGGCTGGCGCCGCATCGAACGTCAGGGCACGCGCATCAAGCGCGGTGCGCTGCATGTGGCGTGAGCGCGCCTCCCGTACAAGGAGAAATCGAATGGAACAACCCAACTACCTCGAGGAAGACGTCCCTGGCGGCGTGCCGCTGAAGATGTGGACGCGTGGCGTGCCGGTGGAAGACGAGGCCAAGCGCCAGCTGACCAACGCCGCGCGCCTGCCCATCGTCTTCAGGCACATCGCGGCCATGCCCGATGTGCACTTCGGCATCGGCGCCACCGTAGGCTCGGTGATACCGACCATCAAGGCCATCATCCCGGCCGCGGTGGGCGTGGACATCGGCTGCGGCATGATCGCCTGCAAGACCACGCTGACGGCCGAAGACCTGCCCGACAACCTGGGCCCGCTGCGTTCGGCCATCGAGCGCGCGGTGCCGCACGGCCGCCGGCCCGGCAGCCGCGACCCCGGCGCCTGGCAGAAGCCGCCCGGCGCCGTCAACACCGCGTGGGCGCAGCTGGAGCCGGAGTTCACCGAACTCTGCCGCGACTACCCCAAGCTGGAGAAGACCAACCACCTCCAGCACCTCGGCACGCTGGGCACGGGCAACCACTTCATCGAGGTCTGCCTGGACGAGGCTGGCCATGTGTGGTTCATGCTGCACTCGGGTTCTCGCGGCGTGGGCAATTTCATCGGCACGATGTTCATCGAACTGGCCAGGCAGGACGCGATGCGCCAGCAGGCCAACCTGCCCGACCGCGACCTGGCCTACTTCGAGGAAGGCAGCCGCTACTTCGGCGACTACGTGCGCGCCGTGGGCTGGGCGCAGCAGTTCGCCGCCATCAACCGCGAGGTGATGATGGCGCGCGTGATCGACGCCGCGAAGACGGTGATCCGCAGGAACTTCCAAAGCCACATCGAGGCGGTGAACTGCCACCACAACTACGTGAGCCGCGAGCAGCACTTCGGCGAAGACGTGTACGTCACCCGCAAGGGCGCGGTCAGCGCGAAGGCCGGTGAGCTGGGCATCATCCCTGGCAGCATGGGCGCGCGCAGCTACATCGTGCGCGGCAAGGGCCACCCCGAGTCGTTCGAGTCGTGCTCGCACGGCGCGGGCCGCGTGATGAGCCGTGGCGAAGCCAAGCGCCGCTTCACGCTGGCCGACCACCGCGCCGCCACCGAAGGCGTGGAATGCCGCAAGGACAAGGACGTGATCGACGAGACGCCCGCCGCCTACAAGGACATCGACGCGGTGATGGACGCCCAGCGTGACCTGGTGGACGTGGTGCACACGCTCAAGCAGGTGGTGTGTGTGAAGGGCTGACCGGCGGATGCCCGAGGCGCGTTCGGCCTGGGCAGGGCGCCCGTGGTTGCTGGGGGTGTTGGATTGAGGGGCGGCCGGTCTTTGCGGCTTGTCGTCTGCGACCCGCGAACCCAGGTCTCGGCGGCAATGCGGTCACTGAGCCCCAGCCAAAGACGCTGCCCGCCCAATGCTGACCTGGTCCAAACGAGATTCGATGCCCGATGGGCACGACGGACATGTTCCGATCAGGCTGACCGACGCTGAGGCCGCCGACCTCGTTGGCCTTCAGCACCAGCGTGGAGGGCACTGGACAGGCGAGAGGTTTCAGAACTCCCTTTGATATCGCGCATTGCAGGAGGTGGAGGCCTGAGCGATTGGCACGTTCCCATTGAAACCGGCGCCGAGACTGCGGCCCGGAAACCGACTGGCGTCGTGTACGCCGTGAGAGCCGCGTCGGCGTTGGCCGACATCATGCCCAGGGCGCCGAGGACGAACGATCCGGTTCGGCGATGTGTCAGCGAGGTCACATGCTAGCCTATTTCGGAGATGCAGCGGCGGAGACAGCCATGCCACCTTGAGTCACGGTGTCCTTGACCGAGCGGGCCTGGCGCGCGAGGCCCGTTGCGAATGCGGTACTAACCGCAGAGTTACGGAGGTGAAGACCGATGACTCGCCCCTCGAGTTCGAGGGGGCATGCCTGCGTTGCGGCTGTCTGTATTTTTTCGAATCTGGCTCGCTCTGTGGTAAGTGGCGTTGGGTCCACGCTTGAAGGAAACTGGCATGTCCACGACATTCAACCGTACCCGCGAGGCGCTGAAACCCCCGAGACTTGTCGTCGCAGCGCTGACGCTGCTGATGGCCTCGGCCAGTCCCGCACTCCATGCGGCGGAGGCCCCGGGCCGGCCGGAGCACAAGGAGCACACGGGGGAACTCGATAGACGCCTCGAGATCGCTCTGCGCAAGGCGGGGTTCACCGGCAAGATCGAAGCGTCGCTGGAGGCTCGACTCGGCCGACCCATCGACAGCCGCCTCGCGGATCTCGGCCGCAAGCTCTTCTTCGATCCGCTGGGCGGCCTGCACAACGACAACACGTGCGCCGGGTGTCACGCCCCGAGTGCCGGCTTCGGCGATACGCAGTCCATCGCCATCGGAATTCAGAGCAACCGCGTCGTGGGGCCCGGGCGCGCGGGCCCCCGCAACCAGCGGCGCACGCCCACGGTGGTGAACACCGCGTTCTATCCGGCCCTGATGTGGAACGGCCGCTTCTCGGCCCCCACAGGCAATCCGTTCGACAACGCCATGGGCTTCACATTTCCGGCGCCCGAAGGCACAACCAAGTTCCCGCCCAACGACCCCGTGGTGCGGCACCTGCTGATCGCCCAGGCCCACATCCCGCCCACCGAACTGAACGAGGCTGCGGGTTTCACGGGCACCAAAGGCACACTCGGTCCCCGTTTCGACATCTTCGATGATGGTCTCGGTGGCGTGGTCCCCATGCCGGACGCGTCGGGCTTCCGCAATGACCCGATACGTGCTGCCGTGGCGCAGCGGTTGAACGGCACACCAGCCTATGTGCGCTTGTTCAGCGACGTGTTCCCGGTGGTTCGGGGCGGCGAGCCGATCACACCGCTCATGTTCGCGCAGGCCATCGCCGAGTTCGAGTTCACGCTGGTTCGTGCCAACGCACCGATCGATCGGTTCGCGCGCGGGCAGCGCGGCGCCATGGGTGCCTCGGAGAAGCGAGGCGCGCTGCTGTTCTTCGGCAAGGCCAACTGCGTGGCCTGCCACGCGGTGGCTGGGGCGTCGAACGAGATGTTCAGCGACTTCAAGAATCGCACGGTCGGTGTACCGCAGATCGCGCCTTTCTTCGGCCCGGGCAAGGGCAACACCATCTTCGACGGCGTGGGCGAGGACGAGGATTTCGGCCTCGAGCAGGTCACCGGCCACGCAGGCGACCGGTACAAGTTCCGAACCTCACCGCTTCGAAACGTGATCCTGCAGCCGACGTTCTTTCACAACGGCGCGTTCACACGACTTGACGACGCGATACGCCACCACCTGGACGTGTTGGATTCAACGCGCAACTACAGCGCCCGCAAGGCGGGCGTGGCCAGGGATCTCAGATCCCGGCAGGGACCCACGGCACCGGTGTTGCAGGCGCTGGACCCGCTGCTGGCTGTCCCCGTGCGCTTGGACGACGGTGAACTCGACGATCTCACCCGGTTCGTCGGGCTCAGCCTGCTCGACCCACGGGCCCGCCCGCAAGCCCTCTGCAGGTTGGTGCCCGAAACCCTGCCCAGCGGTCTGGCGCCACTCGACTTCCAAGGCTGCGGCAGGCATTGACACCTCCTGCGGTCCTCAGGGCTGTGCGATGGCTTCGACCTGGATGCGCAGGTCGACGTTCATCTTGAAGCCATAGTCCTTGCCGGCGTCCAGGCCGAAGTCGTCGCGGTTGAAGCTGCCGCTGGCGTCGGCGCCGCAGTAGTCGCGCTTGAGCATCGGGTGCGGGATGCACTTCAGCGAGTGGACCACCAGCGTCAGCGGGCGCGTCACGCCGCGCAGCGTCAGCTCACCCACCAGTTGCGTCGGCACGCCATTGACCGGCGACTGCAGGCTGCCCTTGAAGACCGCGCGAGGAAACTTCTTCACGTTGAAGAAATCCTTGCCGCGTGCCCAGGTGGCCAGCGCATCCATGCCGAAGTCGATGCTGGCCAGCTCGGTCGCGATCTCGACGGTGCCGGTGCCGGCGGTCTTGTCGTACAGCACCTTGCCGCTGCTCTTGTTGAGCTTGCCGCGCCACACCGAGATGCCCATGTGGTCGGCCTCGAAGCTGGGGAAGGTGTGGGTCGGGTCGATGGTGTAGGCGGTGGGGGCGGCGCCGGCGGCCGATGCCGCCAGCAGCAGCGCCGTTGCGGTCAGGCAGGTTGTCATGCGGTTCTCCAGGTGGGCGAGGGCAAGCTACTGGCCGGCAGCGGAATCTCGCACCGTCCACACCGCAGACGCAAGGGCTGGTTTCCGAGTGATCGCGACGGACAGTTGTCGGTTCGCCCTCGCCGATCGTCGAGATCATCGAGCGCCCGCCGGTCTGGCAACAGATCCGCCCACCCATGGCAGCGGCCCCCACGGCAGAGCCACGGCTCACGGCGCCCGCTCGGGCCGGGGGACACGATGCAGCGCCGGCAGTGGCATCGGCGCCAGGAGTGGCATCCTCAATGCGGATGAGGTTTGCGCCTCGTCATGACGGATTCAGCCCGTCAGAGAGCGAATCGGGCAGAAAACTTGCACGCAGAGGCGATGGGCCGCGACTGCGCTGGCGCGCCGTGCTGCAACCGGTAGGCAGCGCGGCGTCGGGCGACACGCGCCCGGCGCGAATCGCCAGGCCGGCACAAGGCGCTGCTTCATTCGCACCTGCCGACCGTAGGTCAGCGGCCGCGTGGACTTGACGTGAGAATATGATGATCGTAATATGACGACCATCATGTCAGCCGCTTCCACCCGCAAGGAACTGAGCCACGAGCTCATCGTCGACGTGGCGGCGCGGGCGATCCGGCGCGCGGGTTACCGTGGTGTGGGTGTGGCCGACATCATGAAGGAGGCGGGCCTGACGCACGGCGGCTTCTACGCGCACTTTGCCTCTCGCGACGCCCTGCTCGTCGAGGCCATGCAGCGTGCCAGCCGCGACAACCGGGCCGCACTGTCGGCGGCGATGGAGCGCCGAATGGCGAAGGGAAGCACGCGCTTCGCCGCACTTGTCTGGGCCTACCTCCACGACTCGAATCTCGATCGGCCTGAACAAGGGTGCGTCGTCGCCGCACTTGCTTCGGAAATGACGCGCCAAGACGATGCCGTGCGGGAAGAGGCGCGTCGCCGAGTCGCTGATCTGGTCGCACTCGTGGGTACGGCACTGCCGGCGGGCACCGAACCCGGCCAGGCTGCCGTCGTCACCGCCACGATGGTCGGGGCGCTGCAATTGGCACGCACACTCGACGGCAAGGCGGGTCGTGCCTTGCTGGCACAGACCCGCGAAGCGCTGATTCAGCGTCACGACGCCCCGTCCTGAGCCAGGTTCCACGGCGCAGATGCGCTGCCCCCTGGCAGCTTGCCCGCAAATATGACGTTCATCATACAGAAAACCACGCCATGAAGATCGCCGATTCGACCGTCTTGATCACCGGCGCCAACCGAGGCATTGGCCTCGCGTTCGCCCAGGCCTTCCTCGCCCGCGGCGCGCGCAAGGTCTACGCCGCGGCGCGCGACCCGTCGCGTGTGACCCTGTCGGGCGTGACGCCGGTGCGGCTGGACGTCACTTCGCCCGCGGATGTCGAGACCGCCGCGCATCTGGCCTGCGACGCGAGCATCGTCGTCAACAACGCCGGCATCGCCAGCTTCGGCAGCTTTCTGGCCGACGACGCGGAAGCCCTGCTGCGCCGGCACCTGGACACCAACGTGCTGGGCGTGCTGCGCGTGAGCCGCGCCTTTGCGCCCGTGCTGGCTCGCAACGGCGGTGGCGCATTGCTCAACGTCGCCTCGGTGGCGAGCTGGATCACCAACCCGCTGCTGGCCAACTATGCCGTCTCGAAGGCTGCGGTCTGGAGCCTGAGCAACGGCCTGCGCAACGACCTGCGGGCGCAGAACACGCAGGTGCTCACGTTGCACATGGGCTTCGTGGACACCGAGCTCACGCGCGGCATCGACATGCCGAAGGCGACACCCGAGGCGATCGTCCAGCTGGCCCTGGACGGGCTGGAAGCCGGCGCCCAGGAGGTGCTGGCCGACGAGATGACACGCCAGGTCAAGCACGGGCTGTCCGCGGCCCCGGTGGTCGACCAGGCGGCGCGCTGACGTGGTCAGTCCAGCCGCCCCTGCAGCCATGCCGTCCGAAACGCCTGCCGCGGCCGCATCGCCCTGGCCGGCGTTCTGGATCGCCAGCAGCGCCGTCTTCCTCGTGTCGCTGGACTCGACGATGCTGTTCGCGGCCTTCGATGCGTTGCGCCACAGCTTTGCCGCCAGCTCGGCTGCCACGCTGTCGTGGGTGCTCAATGCCTACACCGTGGTCTATGCCGCGATGCTGATCCCGGCCGGCGGCCTGGCCGACACCCATGGGCGCAAGCGCGTCTTCAGGCTCGGATTGGCCGTGTTCATCGCCGCATCGGCGGCCTGCGGGTCCGCGCCTGCGGTGGAGTGGCTGGTCGCGGCCCGCGTGCTGCAGGCCGTGGGCGCGGCCCTGCTGACGCCGGCCTCGATGTCGATCGTGCTGGCGGCCTTTCCGGCCGAGCGCAGGGCTGCCGTGGTCAGCCTGTGGGGAGCCGTGGGCGGGTTGGCCGCGGCCGTAGGCCCCAGCCTGGGAAGCTGGGTCACCGCCCACGCCGGCTGGCCGTGGGCCTTCTACATCAACATCCCCGTGGGCCTTTGGGCGCTGTGGCGCAGCAGCTCGCGAGTCGAAGAGGCGGTCAAGCCGGTGCAGCGTCGGCGCATCGACGTCGTCGGCCTCCTGCTGCTGATGGCCGCCGTGGGGGCCATGGCATTGGCGATCGTCGAGAGCGGATCCCCGGCATGGCGCGCGGGCCAGATCGCCGCGGTGGCGGCCGGCGGCGTCTTCGCCGGCGTCGCCTTCGTGCTGTGGGCGCGCTTCCACCCGGCGCCGCTGCTGGACCTGTCACTGTTCGCCAACGTCACCTACCGCTATGCCAACGCCGCGACGCTGGCCTTCGGCATCGCGTTCTCGATGATGTTCCTGGGCTTCTTCTTCTTCATGACGGGCGTCTGGCACTACACCTTGCCCCAGGCCGGCCTGGCCGTGACGCCCGGCCCGCTGATGGTGATGCCGACGGCCATCGTCACCGGGCGACTGGCCGGGCGCCTGGGTCACCGCCCGTTCCTCGTCGGCGGCTCGCTGCTCTATGCGTGCAGCGGTCTGTGGATGCTTCTGGTGCCGGGTACGCAGCCCGAGTACCTGCGCCACTGGTTGCCCGGGCTGCTGATGAGCGGCGTGGCGGTCGGACTGGTGCTGCCTTCGCTGGCCGGCGCGGCCGTGAGCCGCCTGCCGGCTGCGCACTACGCGGTCGGTGCGGCTTTCAATCAGGCCACGCGCCAGATCGGCAGCGTGCTGGGGGTCGCGATCACCGTCGGCCTTCTCGGCCACGCGGGCTTGGTCCGGCCGGACTTCAACCCGCTGTACGGCCTGCATGCGGCGCTGGCCCTGCTCACCGCGCTGCTGTGCTTGCCGGTGAACACGCGGCCGCGCTGAGCGCCGAACAGCGCCGGGCCACTGGGCACACCCAACTCGAACTGGAAATTGCCATGGACAACAACGAGGTTCTCGAACAATGGACGTCGCAGGAGCAGGCGGTTCGCGCCAGGCTGCGGCCGGCCGACGCACCGCGCCCCACACTTCGGACGAGCGGACTGTCCGGCATGGAAATCCTCGACGCCATCTTCGCGGGGGACCTTCCTCCACCGCCCATGGGCGATACGCTGGACTTCGTGCCGATCCGCATGGCGCCAGGACAGGCGGTATTCCAGGGGCGCCCGCTGCGGCGGCACTACAACCCGCTTGGAACCGTTCACGGTGGCTGGTTTGCGGCGCTGCTGGATTCTGCGGTGGGCTGCGCCATCCACACGACCCTGCCCGCCGGTCGGGGCTACACCACCCTGGAACTCAAGATCAACCTGGTTCGTGCGCTGAACGACGCGGTCCCTCTGGTGCGCGCTGAAGGCAAGGTCATCCACGTCGGGCGCCAGACCGGTACGGCAGAAGGCCGCATCGTGGGGCCGGACGGCAAGCTCTATGCGCACGCGACCACGACCTGCCTGATCTTCGACCATCCATCGGCCGCAGGTCGTGGCGCCGCCAGCCCTGCATGACAACGGAATTCGCAGGTCGTATCGCCAACGCGCATTCATCCACCCCGGTATGGAATCGGAACCCCCATGTCCAACTCCAAAGTCGTGTTCGTCACAGGCGTCTCCTCCGGCATTGGCCGTGTCGCCGCCGAGCAGTTCACCCGGCGGGGCTGCACCGTCTTCGGCTCGGTGCGCGATCTGCGCAAGACCCAGCCCATCCCCGGCGTCGAACTGGTCGAGATGGATGTGCGCGACGAAAGCTCGGTTCAACGCGCGGTGCAATCCATCATCGGCAAGGCCAAGCGCATCGATGTCCTGGTCAACAACGCCGGCGGCACGATGCTGGGTGCCGTCGAAGAAACCTCTGTCGCCGAAGCGCAGACCTTGTTCGACACCAACGTGTTCGGGGCGCTGCGCACGAGCCAGGCGGTGCTGCCTCACATGCGTGAACAGCGCGCGGGCCACATCGTCAACGTTAGCTCGGTGCTGGGGTTCCTGCCGGCGCCTTACATGGGCCTGTACTCGGCGTCCAAGCATGCGCTCGAAGGCATGTCCGAGACGCTGGACCACGAGGTGCGCCACTTCGGCATCCGCGTCGTGCTGGTCGAGCCCTCTTACACGAAGACCAATCTGGACCTGAACGCGCCGGAAGTTGCGAGCAAGATCTCGGCGTACGACCAGGACCGGGACCTCGCGTCCCGGGCCATCGTGAAGAGCGTGCAAAAGGCCCCTGGGCCGGAAGCCGTGGCTGCGACCATCGTGGAAGCCGCCTTCGAACGCTGGCAGATGCGCCGGACGCCGAAGGGCGAGGCGTCGCTGCTCAGCAAGCTGCGCCGCTTCATGCCGGCAGGCCCTGTGGATGCCAGCCTGCGCAAGACCTTCGGTCTATCTTGATCGAGCCTCAGCCCCGATTGCCGCAGTCGCAGGAGGTCGCGACGAGCGGCACCAGGCCGATGCTGTCGTTGGCGGTCGAACACACGAGAGCGACGTTCCTGTGCGACACCCGGATATTCACCGGGTTCTGCATTCGAAGGTGCGGATGTGGCCAGTACGGTATGGCATGGCTCATTGAACGCCCGCTATTCGACGGTCGAGCCGAGGTCAGGTTGTGGCCGATAGCGTGAACAGGATTCGGCGACACTGACCCGACGCGCGATGCGCGAGCTCTCGGTAGCAGCGGTGGATCGGCTGAAGGAATCGAAGCCGAAGCCCACCTACTTCGTCAGTCAGCTGGCCGGCCTGAGGCGCCTGAGGCTTTCCATGCCCAGTACCCCGACGCCACGGTCTGCGCGGCGGCCATCGACCGGCAACTCACTGACCACGGCTGCATCGTGCAGGTCCTGGCGCCATGCCGGCGAGGGCTTGTTCGGAATGGTTCAGCTCCGGCGCATGCATCAGGGCTGTGCGATGGCTTCGACCTGGATGCGCAGGTCGACGTTCATCTTGAAGCCATAGTCCTTGCCGGCGTCCA
>NZ_MWLO01000034.1 GCF_002198735.1 Ideonella sp. A 288 | reverse complement strand
CGTACCGGGGAGTGGCGGACCAGTGGGGCCGCGGGGTGCCCCAGTATCCGGAGTGTGTGGTGGGTCGGTCAACCTCGCGCCACGCGCCACCCCCGCGATGGGGCGGTCGGCGCCCGGGCGCAGAGGGTCGGCCGAAGGGGCTCGACCCTGGCGTCCCGGCCCGGCCTGAGGCGCCTGGACGGGACATCTTGTCGCAGGGCGCGCGCGGGCGCCGCCGCTATCATCGCCGCTCTCGTCCGTCGGGCTGCGTGGCACGCGACGGACCATCTGCCGGGGCGCGGTGCGCTGCCCCCAGGGTCGAAGGCAAGGCATTGGCGCTCGAGAACCACATCACCTGCGGGCTCGGCAGGGCCAGGCGGCCCGGCCCCGCCCTGCGCCTGCCGTCGGCGCCGTGAGCGGCCGATGATGATGCGCTTCATCCGCCAATCGCTCGTCCGCCGCCTCGCGGTGGCGTGGATCGTCACGCTGGCGATGGCGGCCGGTGCGTTCGCACCGGCGCTGCAGGCCCTGCAGATCGCCGAGGCCGGGCCCGGACACGAGATCTGCAGTGCCGTCGGCACGGTGTCGGCGGGTGGCCATTCGTCGCCGGGTTCCGGCTCGGCCGCCGGCTCATCGCACTGCCCGTGGTGCCTGTTCCACACCGTGGCGGGCATGCCGCCGACCGAGCCGCTGCC
Source organism: Ideonella sp. A 288 (assembly GCF_002198735.1). Lineage (GTDB taxonomy): Bacteria > Pseudomonadota > Gammaproteobacteria > Burkholderiales > Burkholderiaceae_C > Pseudaquabacterium. The sequence continues at coordinate 20,799 of NZ_MWLO01000034.1, read as the reverse complement.
CTGGCGTGGCGGCATCGCGGTGTCGTCCCTGCCGGCCCCGCCGGTCGCGCGGCCCCACTGGTCCGCCACTCCCCGGTACGCCGCCCCGCGCGGCCCACCGCTGCACGGCTGACTCCCCCGTCCGGATCCGGGATGGCGTCGAGGCGCGCACCCGGTCCGCCGCGCATGGCCTGGCCGCCCGCTCGATCGGGTGCCGTCGGCGCGGCGGGAGGGGATCTCCTCGGCCCCACGCCACACCCCATCGACACCGTCTTCCCGCTGCGGAAGACCAAGGAATTCACCATGACATCGAAGTTCTCGAGCCTCGCGCTCGCCGCCACCACCGCCGCCATCGCCCTGACCCTGGGCCTGCAGGCCCGGGCCCACACCACCGCGCAGGTCCAGGCCAGCGAAGGCACCACCACCTACAACAACCTGGTCATCGGCCACGGTTGCACGCTGGCCAACGGCACCAAGCTGCCGGTCATCGCGCAGAGCGTGGTGTTCCCCACCGTGAACCCGAAGTTCACGACCACCGGCACCTTCGCGGGCAACCCGGCCGTGGTGTCCATCACCTCGGTGGCCAACCTGGCCCAGCTCATCCAGAGCAAGGACATCTTCAGCAAGCAGAAGGAGAAGACCAACGCCGCCGGCAACGTGATCGGCTTCGAGAGCACCGAAGGCTCGCTCGAGCCGAGCCTGCACGGCCTGGTGCCCTTCCGCACCGCCGGCGTGTCCTTCCCCGCCGACTCGTGCGCCACCAAGCTGGTGGTGCAGGTGGCGGTGGCCGACATCTGCCAGAAGCTCGGCGCCAAGAACCTGTGGATCCCGTCGGTGACGACGAAGTACTCTGACCCCGCGGTCGACGGCATTGGTTCGCCGGCATCGCTGACCTTCAACCGCGACCTGGCCAAGAACCCCCTGCCGGCCGCCTGCGGCGCGGGCTACTTCGTGACCGTGACGCCCTCGGCCGAGGACGTCGACGCCAACCTGAAGATCGACGGCTACCTGAACTGATCGCCTGATGACCGCCCACCCCGGCGCGCCGCCGCGTGCGCCGGGGTGGGCGCCTAGGCCTCCGGGCCTTACCGAACCCACGGTGTCCACGCCATGACGACCCTCCTCCGACGCCTGTCCCGTGTCACCCTGCTGCCCCTGCTCGCGGCGGGCGCCGTGCTCCCGGCCCAGGCCCACACCTATGTGCTGTCGCTGGGCGAAGCCGCCGGTGCCAACCACTATTTCGGTGTCATCTGCTCCACCGACGGTGGTTACGAGACCGACCACCTGCTGGTGCAGATCCAGACCCAGACCGTCAACGCGCCGCTGGTGAGCGCCCAGATCGTCAAGGGCAGCATCGCCACCAGCACCACCGACCCTGTCAGCGGCGACGCCGTCGCCAGCCCGATCACGCGCAACCGAGGCGGCAACGGCCTGTACCAGGTGCTCGTCAACAAGACCGGGCCGGGCCAGGCCATCTTCACCATCACCGCGCACTGCCTGGACGCCAGCGGCACCCAGCACACCGGCACCGATGCGGTGGTCTACCAGTACCAGGCCCAGTGAGCCAGGCCCAGTGAGGCAACCCATGCGAGCCCCACCCGTGAGTAGGACTGCCCCGTGAGTCCGGCCTCTGTCGTCGCGACCGCGTCATGCGCTCCGAGGCTGATCGGGTGCGGTCTGGCCGCGCTGGCGCTGGCCGGTTGCACCGCCGTCGCCCCGTGGGAGCGCGGCGAGCTGGCGCGGCCGCACATGGCGGTCGATCCGGCGCCAATGCGCAGCGCCTTGCGCGACCATGTGCACAGCAGCCGCGAAGCCGCCTCGATGGGCGGCTCCGCCGACGGTGGCGGCTGCGGCTGCTACTGACCCGGCCGTGGCCGACCCTGGTGCCCCCCCGCAGCCGGCAGGCGCCGGCGACGCCGGCCGGCGACCGCCCGGCCAGGCGGCGCTGCAGGCCCTGACCGCCGCCGCGCTGCTGCTGCCGGGCCTGATGCCCACCGATGCGCGGGCCGAGCCCGACGACGGCATCGCCCTGCAGGCCAGCCACTACCGGGAGCGCCTGCGCCCGGTCGAGGGCGCGCCGACCTCCTTCCGGCCCCTGACGGCCGACAGCCTGACGGGCCGCACGACGATCGCCCTGCCCCGGGGCGACGCGCTGCTGCTGTCGATCACGCAGGACACCTGGTCGGGCGCCACGCCCATCACCTCGGCGCCGGCCAGCGCCAACGGCAACCGGCCGATCCAGGCGGGCGCCGCCGGCCAGCTGATCACCGTCGGGGCCTCGCCGATGATCAATGGCCGGTTGCTGCTGGATGCCGCCGGCCGCCCGGTGACGATCGATCCCGCCCGCGGCACCGCGGTGGCCGCACCGGCGGTGGTGGACACGCTGTCCAGCGCCTCGCCCGAAACCCGGCAGCAACTGGATGGCAAGTACACCCGGCGCCTGGACGGCGGCGCGCTCACGCTCGGTGGCGGGGTGTCCCTGGAACGCGACTACCGGTCGCGCTTCGTCAACCTCGGGCGCCGCTTCGACTTCAGCGAGCAGCTCAGCACGCTGACGCTGGGCCTCAGCCACACCCGCAGCCGCATCGCGGCCGCGCTCGACCACGACGCCGCGCCCTACATCACCAAGACCGCCTACGCCAGGCAGATCGAGAACGTCCACGGCCAGCAGGTGCTGCACGGCCAGCGCCGCGACTGGGCCGGCTCGGTGGCCCTGACCCAGGTGCTGGGCCCGTCGGCGCTGCTGCAGGCCCAGGCCGGCCACACCCACAGCGCGGGCGACCTGGCCAACCCCTACAAGGTGATGAGCGTGGTCTTTGCGCCGGGGCTGGCCGAGGGCGCTGCGGGCTCGGGCGCTGCGGCCGACGTGCTGACAGGCGATCTGCGCGCACTGCTCGAACAGCGTCCGCGCGTGCGCCGGCAGTGGACCGTGGGCGGCAAGCTCATCCTGCACCACGGGCCGTCCGACGGCGCGCTGCACCTGGGCTACGGCCACTTCCGCGACGACTGGGGCATCGCCGCCCACCGCGTCGAGGCCGAGTGGTTCCAGCCGTTGCCCGGCGGCTGGCAGCTGTCGCCACGGTTGCGCTACTACACGCAGCGCGCCGCCCGCTTCCACGCCGACTACCTGGTCAGCCGCCAGGCCTACCGCCAGGTGAGCCTCGGGCAGGAAGGCCAGCCCGTCATCACCGCGTTCGACCCGGCCCTGCTGCCGGCGCACTTCTCCAGCGACCGGCGGCTGGCGGCCTTCGGCAACCTGGGGGCCGGCCTGGGCTTGACCCGGTCGCTGGGCCGGGGGTTCGCGCTGGACCTGGGGGTGGACGTGTCGCGGCAGTCCGGGGCGCTGAAGGCGGGCGGTGGCGGCATCGGCCGCCACGCCGACTTCAGCGCGATGACGGCCCATGCCGCCCTGCGCATCGACCTCGACGGGGAGTCTGGCGCGGGCGCGCCGGCCGGCGCGGACCGGCCGCACGCGGCGCACGGCGGCGCCCACCACGCCCATGGCGCGTTCGCCGTGCCGCCGGGCGTGTCGTTCGCGCACGCCGCCGGCGCACCGGGCAGCGTGATGGTCGGGGTTCGGCAGGTGCTGTCGCGCGAGGGCGGCGCGATGCGGCGGGGCGCGGCGCGCGTGGACGATGCCGAGCTGATGGCGCAGGCCTGTGCGCCGGCGCCCTGCGCTGCGCGAGCGCACACGATGGCCATGCGCATGCAGATGCTCGAGCTGATGTGGTCGGTGAACGATCGGCTTGCGCTGATGCTGATGCCGCAGCACATGGTCATGGACATGGACACGCGCCTGCTGCCCGGCGCGCCGCCGTCGGACACCCATGTGCACTTCGGCCGCCACGAGGCCGCGGGCCTCGGCGACACCCAGGTGCAGGCCTCGTACACGCTGCTGGACGCTGCGGATCGGCGTTGGCTGCTGGGCCTGGGCCTGGGGGTGCCGACCGGCGACACCAGCCTGCGGCACCGCCGCACCCACCAGCAGGAGCCCGCCGCGATGGGCTACAGTATGCAGACCGGCAGCGGCACCTGGGACTGGATGCCCAGCGTCACCTGGCTGGGCCAGCGCGGGGCCTGGTCCTGGGGCGGGCAGCTGGCCGCCACGCTGCGAGGCGGGCGCAACGATGACGGCTATGCGCTGGGCGACCGCTGGCAGGCCCAGGGCTGGGTAGCCCGCCGCCTGTCCCCCCAGCTGGCTGCCACGCTGCGCGCCGCGCACGCGGTGGAGGGGGCGGTGCAGGGCGAGCGCAGCGGCGCACCCACCGGCCAGACGCCCGCCGACCGGCCCGCCAACCTGGGCGGGCGCTTCACCGAGCTGGGCCTGGGCCTGACGCTGGACGGCCTGACCGGCCCGCACCTGGGCACCACCCTGGGCGTGGAGCTGACGCTGCCGGTGCGCAGCCATGTCAACGGCTACCAGCTCACCCGCCGCGGCAGCCTGGCGCTGAGCTGGAGCCAGCACTTCTAGGCCGCGCCATGGCCCTCCACACCGAGCTGTTCGCGGCCATGGGCACCGCCTGCGAGATCCGCCTGGACGCGCCCAGCGCTGCGCAGGCCGCCGACCTGGCGGCGCGGGCCATCGCCGACGTGCGGCGGCTCGAGGCGCGCTACTCGCGCTACCGTGACGACAGCGATCTGTCGGCGATCAACCGCGTCGCGGCGGCCGGCGGCACCTGCGAGGTGGATGCCGAGACGGCCGCGCTGCTGGACTATGCGCAGACCTGCCACCGCCAGAGCGACGGCCTGTTCGACATCAGCTCGGGCATCCTGCGCCGTGCCTGGCGCTTCGCCTCGGGCGAACTGCCCGACCCGGCCCAGGTGGCGCAACTGCGCGAGCACGTCGGCTGGCACCGGCTGCGCTGGCAGGCGCAACGGCTGGCGTTTCCGGAACCGGGCATGGAGCTCGACTTCGGCGGCATCGTCAAGGAATACGCCGTCGACCGCGCGGCGGCGCAGCTTGCCGCCGCCGGCGTGCGCCACGGCTTCATCAATCTGGGCGGCGACGTGCGCGCCATCGGGCCGCAGGCCGACGGGTCGCCCTGGCGCATCGGCATCCGCCACCCGCGCGAACCGGGCGCGCTGCTGACCACGCTGGAGCTCGGCTCGGGTGCGCTGGCCAGCAGCGGCGATTACGAGCGCTGCATCGTCATCGACGGCGTGCGCCACGGTCACATCCTGAACCCGCGCACCGGCTGGCCGGTGCGCACGCTGGCGGCGGTCAGCGTGGTGGCGCCGCTGTGTGTGGTGGCCGGCAGCGCGGCCACCATCGCGATGCTGAAGGAGGGCGACGGTGCGGCCTGGCTGGGCGAGATGGGCCTGCCCTGCCTGTGGGTGACGGTCGATGGCGCCTGTGGCGGCTCGCTGCTCGACGCGCCGGGTGCCCGATAGGCCTGCGCCGCGACCCGCGGCCCGGCCCGAGCCGGTCGTTGCGACCCGCCGTTGTGATCCTCGTCACCTTCTCCGCCGCCGAAGGGTTCGCCGAAGTGCGGCGTGCGCAGGCTGCAGGGTAGACTGATTCCACGGTGTGGCCTGATCCCGCAGGCCGGTCAGGGGCCAGCGGATCGTGATCAAGTCAGGCAGGAAAGGCGCTCGGACGCCGCGGTCGCTGGCGGCGGTGCACGGGTCGGTCGGCGGCGGCACGCGGCGGGTGCGCTTCCGCGCGGCCCGCATCCCGGGGCAGCAGGTCGGGCACGACAAACTCATCGTGCTGGCGATCGAAGCCCTCGACCCGGCCGACGCGGGCCCGTCATGACCCGCCCCCCGCGCCGGGCAGGCTCCGAATCGTCGGCCTTGCGCGCAGCGGCCGAGTCACTGTCCGAGGCCATGGCCGGCCCGGCCGGCGGCGGCAAGCTGCGCAAGAGCAGCATCGCGGCGCTGGCCCACGAGCTGCAGGTGCACCAGATCGAACTCGAGATGCAGAACGACGAGTTGCGCCGGTCTCAGGCGGAGCTCGAGGTGACCCTCGACCGCTTCGTCGACCTCTACGATTTCGCGCCCGTCGGCTAAGTCACGCTCGATGACCAGGGCCTGGTCACCGAGGCCAATCTCACCGCGGCGGCCCTGCTGGGCGTCGACAGCGCCCAGCTGGTGGGTCGGCGCTTTGCGCAGTTCGTCGCCGATGCCGACCTGGACCGCTGGCATCTGCACGCGCAGGCGGCGATGCGCAGCGACGACCGCGCCCGCATCGAGCTGGCCATGCGGTCGGGCGCCGGGGGCATGGTGCATGCCCAGGTCGACAGCCTGCGCACGGTCGCGCCGGGCGCCGAGCCCCGGCTGCGGATCACGCTGTCCGACGTCACCCGGCGCCGGCTGGCCGAGATCGAGCTCGACCAGCACCGCCGGCATCTCGACGATCTGGTGCAGGCGCGCACCGCGGAGATGGTGGCGGCCCGGGACGCGGCCGAGGCGGCCAATCGCGCCAAGAGCGCCTTCCTGGCCAACGTGAGCCACGAGATCCGCACGCCGATGAACGGCATCCTCGGCATGTCCTACCTGCTGCGCCGGCTGTGCGACCGCCCTGCGCAGATCGACAAGCTCGACAAGATCGACGCCTCGGCGCGGCACCTGCTCTCGGTGATCAATGATGTGCTCGACCTGTCGAAGATCGAGTCCGGCAAGGTCACCCTCGACGACCAGCCGTTCAGGCTCGACGATGTGCTGAGCGACGTGCAGGCCGTCGTGGCCGTCGCTGCGGCTGCCAAGGGACTGGCCCTGACGCTCGACGCCACCGGCTTGCCACAGTCCTTGCGCGGCGACGCGACGCGGCTGTCGCAGGTGCTGGTCAACTACATCGGCAATGCCGTCAAGTTCACCGACCGCGGCAGCGTGGCGCTGTCGGGGCGCGTGCTCGAGGAGACCGCGGACGCTTACCTGCTTCGCCTCGAGGTGGCCGACACCGGCATCGGGGTGGCGGAGGCGGACCGGCCGCGCCTGTTCGGCGCCTTCGAGCAGGCCGACCGCGGGGCCGCGCGCCGGCATGGCGGCACCGGCCTGGGCCTGGCCATCACGCGCAGGCTGGTCGAGCTGATGGGCGGCGAGGTCGGCCTGAGCAGCGTGCCCGGCCAGGGCAGCACCTTCTGGCTCACCGTGCGGATGGGCCAGGGCCCGTCCGTGCCCGCGGTGTCGGAGGTGGCCCGCGCCGCTGCCGAGGAAGCCCTACGGCAGCGCCACGCCGGCAAGTGCGTGCTCGTCGCCGAGGACCACCCGGTCAACCAGGAGGTGATGTGCAAGCTGCTGGAAGATGTCGCGCTGGTCCCGGTGACGGCCTGCGACGGCGCCGAGGCCGTGCGCCTGGCACAGGCGCGCCGGTTCGACGCGATCCTGATGGACGTGCGGATGCCGACGCTCGACGGGGTGGAGGCCACCCGCCAGATCCGCAGCCTGCCTGCCCAGGGCCACGTGCCCATCCTGGCCGTGACGGCGAACGCGTTCTCGGAAGACCGGGCCCAGTGCCTTGCCGCCGGGATGAACGGCTTCATACCGAAGCCGGTGGAGGCCCGGGTGCTGTTCGAGGCCCTGCTCGACTGGCTCGACCGCGCCGACCAGCCGGCCCGCGGCGCCCACGGCTAACATCCGCCATCCCGCAGACCCTGCCGCGCGTGCCGGCCCCACCGCCATGAAGATCCTCGTCCTGAACGGGCCCAACCTCAACCTGCTGGGCCAGCGCGAGCCGGCGGTGTACGGCCACACCACCCTGGCCGACGTGGAGCAGCTGTGCCGCGACACCGGCGCGCGGCTGGGCGTGGAGGTGGAGTGCCGCCAGTCCAACCACGAGGGCGTGCTGATCGACTGGATCCACGAGGCCGGTGCCGCGCACCGCCGCGGCGAGCTGGCCGGCGCCGTGTTCAACGCCGGCGCCTACACGCACACCTCGGTGGCCCTGCACGATGCGATCAAGGGCACCGGCCTGCCGGTGATCGAGGTGCACATCTCCAACGTGCATGCGCGCGAGGCCTTCCGCCACCACAGCTACTTGTCGCCGGCCGCGGCCGGCATCGTGGTCGGCTTCGGAGTCGACGGCTACGTGCTGGGCCTCGAGGGCCTGGTGCGCAAGGCGCGCGCCGCGGGCTGACGGGCGCGCGCCGGGTCAGTCCGGCCGCCGGCACAGCCCCTGCGACGGGATGTCGAGCGCCGCGTTGAAGCGCGCCGACAGGTTCTGGAAGGCGATCAGCGCGGTCAGTTCGATCAGCGACGGTTCGTCGAACTCGGCCCGCAGCCGCGTGGCCAGCGCATCGTCCACCGCACCGGCCGATTCGGTCATCGCCTCGGCGTACTCCAGCGCCAGGCGCTCGCGGGCGTCGAACGACGGGTCGTCGCGCCAGCGGTCCACCGCCAGTGCCTTGTCCAGCGAGCCGGCGCGCTCGGCGGCGATCGAGGCGTTGAGGTCGATGCAGAACGCGCAGTGGGTGAGCTGCGACACGCGCGTCTGCACCAGCGAGCGCAGCACCGGCGACAGCGGCGAGCCGCGCCGCTCGATGGCCGCGTAGAAGGCCAGCAAGGCGCCGTACAGCGGCGGCACGCGCGCCCACACCAGCGCGGGCGTCAGCGCCTGGCCATAGTGGCGTTGCTGGCGCCGGAAGAAGGGCTTCAGGTACCAGGGCAGGGCGGGCAGGGGGCTGGGGTCGACGCGCATGGCGGTCCTTCGGGATCGGGTCGGCGGTATCTTCGCCGCAAACCTGCACCGGTCCCGCCGAACCCGACCCGCCGCGAGGCGGCTCAGGCCGTCGAGCAGGCCCGGAGAGGCCACGTCGGTGGCCCCGGAACGGGCCACCGACGCGGCCCGTCGAGCCCGGTCAAGCCGCCAGGAGAGTGACGGTCGACTTCAGGCGCTCGCCGAACTTCTTCGCGGTGGCGATGTCGCCGGGCACCATCTCGTCGGTGGACGCGTCCGACGGCGTCACGGTCATCAGGCCCGAGGACGAGCCGACGTTGTTGATGTCGTCGCGGGTGGCCGCCTTGTGGTTCACCGGCATCATGCCGGTGCCGACCCACAGCATGCCGTGCTGCATCGCCAGCGTCATCATGTAGTGCAGCGTGGAATGCTTGTCGCCGTTGAGCGTGGCCGAGTTGGTGAAGCCGGCGGCCAGCTTGTCCTTCCACACCTGGCTGTACCAGGGCTTGCTGGACGCGTCGGCGAACTTCTTGAACTGCCAGCTCACCGAGCCCATGTAGGTGGGCGAGCCGAAGACGATCATCTTGGCCGCGGCCAGGGTGTCCCAGCCGCCTTCGGGCGGGTTGCCCTCGGCGTCGATGGGCAGCAGCGTGCCCCCGCTGGTGTCGGCGACGGCCTGGGCCACCTTGGCCGTGTGGCCGTAGCCGCTGTGGTAGACGATGACGATGGCGCTCATGGGGGTCGGTCCTTCCGGTGGGCCGGGCGGCGATGGCCGCCCGATGGCCGCGATTCTGGGAACGGCGCGCACCGCCCGCGTTCTGCGGCTTTGATCCCAGCGTTCGAATCCGGTGACCTGTGCGCGGCGGGCTCCCCGGGGGTCGGAGTACCACGGGAGGACGCGCTATTTCGGCGTCATCAGCGTCATCGCCCAAAACGGGCGGCCGTTGCGCGACAGCACGCAGGCCATGCCCACCTGGGCCAGTTGCGGTTCCATCAGGTTCTCGCAGTGCACCGGGCTGGCGGCCCACAGGCGCATCACCTCGTCGATCGAGCGTGCCCCGGCGGCCAGGTTCTCGGCCCAGCGCCGCCAGGCGACGCCGGCCTGGCGCAGGCGCTCGCCGCCGTCCTGGCCGTCGCTGCCGGCGTGGGCCATGCGGCCCTGGCGGGCCATGTCCTGCGCGTGGGCCCTGGCCGCCGCGGTGGCGGCGTCGGACCAGCCCAGGGCCGGGGCCGGGGGCGCGCTCACGCCGCCGCAGGAAGCGCCCTCGGCGCGCAGGCGGTTGACGCGCTCGAGCGCGAGGGTGGGCAGGGCCTCGCCGCCGCAGGGGTCGGCCGGCGCGGCCGCCAAGGGCAGCGCCAGCGCCGCGCCCAGGACGGCTGCCGCGACGGCGGCGAACCGACGATCGCGCCGGATCATGGGCGCGGCCCGGCCAGCGCCGCCGCCACCTCGGCGATGGCCAGCGACGAGGTCAGCCCCGGCGATTCGATGCCGAACAGGTTGACCAGCCCGGGCACGCCGTGCACGGCGGGGCCGTCGATGCGGAAGTCGGCGGCCGGCTCGCCGGGGCCCGAGATCTTGGGCCGCAGGCCGGCATAGCCCGGCTGCAGCGCGCCGTCGGGCAGGGCGGGCCAGTAACGGCGCACGGCGGCGTAGAAGCCATCGGCGTCCGACGCGTCCACCGTGTAGTCGATGGCATCCACCCAGCGGAAGCTGGGCCCGAAGCGGGCCTGGCCGCCCAGATCGATCGTCAGGTGCACGCCCAGGTGCCCTGAGGCCCCGGGCGCCGGGTACACCAGCCGCGAGAACGGCGACGCGCCGGCCAGCGTGAAGTAGCAGCCCTTGGCCAGGTGGTCGCGCGGCACGTGCTGCGGCGGCAGCCCGGCGATGGCCCGCGCCAGCGCCGGCGCGCCCAGGCCGGCGCTGTTGACCACGGTGCGCGCCCGCAGCACGCTGGGGCTGTCGCCGCCCACGTCCAGTTCGATGCCCTGCGGCGTGGCGCGGCCGGCGCTCACTGGCGAGCACAGCGCCAGCATCGCGCCGTGCGATTCGGCGTCACCCAGCAGGGCCAGCATCAGGCCGTGGCTGTCGACGATGCCGGTGGACGGCGACAGCAGCGCGCCGTGGCACTGCAGCGCCGGCTCCAGCGCCTGCGCCTCGGCGGCCGACAGCGGCTGCAGGTCGTGCACGCCACAGGCCGCGGCCTGGGCGCGCAGGGTGTCGAGCAGCGGCACCTCATCCGGCGCGCTGGCGACGATGAGCTTGCCGCAGCGCCGGTGCGCCACCTGGTGGCTGGCGCAGAAGTCGTACAGCAACTGCTTGCCGCGCACGCACAGCCGGGCGCGGGCCGAGCCCGGCGGGTAGTACAGGCCGGCGTGGATGACCTCGCTGTTGCGCGCGCTGGTGACCGTGCCGAAGGCGTTCTCGGCTTCCAGGATCACCACCTCGCGGCCGGCGGCGGCCAGGGCACGGGCCACGGCCAGGCCGACCACGCCGGCGCCGATGACCACGCAATCGATGTCGTCGATGGGCATGCGCCGGATTGTCGCCAGATCCGGGGCCATTGCCCGGCGCAGACGGCGCGTCCCGCGGCACAGTGCCGGTTCGGTCAGCGCGACTTGATACTCAAGGCGTCCACCGGAATCAAGGCGTCTACTGGACGCAACTTGCACTGCCCCTGGTCGCAGTAGGGCACCGGGTAGGGGTCCACGTAGTCCGCGCAGGCGAATTCCGGCGGCCCGGCGTGGGCGGCGACCGCCTCGCGGGCGAGCGCCCGCTGCGATTCGGCCGCGGCGACCGCCCGGGCGTAGCCGGCGGACGTGATGAGCACCGGCGCGTCGCGGTGCTGGGTGCAGCTGGGAAAGGCGTTGGCGAAGCTGAGCAACGAGCATTCATGGTCGGCGCGGCAGGTGCGGGTGTCGGCCGAGGCCAGCGCCCGGGCCTCGGCGGCGTCGGCCTCGGCCCTGAACGACGCGGCGGCGTCGGTCTCGCCGCCCCCGCAGCCGGTCAGGGCGAGGCACAGCGCCAGCGCGGCGGGCATCATGGGGTGGGGTTGCATGGTGGTCGCGGGATCCGGTGTCGATGGGCCGGACGAGTGTCGGGCGCCCGCCCGGAGCCGGACGTGATGCACATCACCGCCGGGCGGCTTCCGTGCGGCGATGACCAACACCGGATCGACGCGGCCACCGTGGCGCGCCGCGACCCTCGCGCGGCACTCATCCGGCCGGCGCCTGGGCGGTGACCTCCTGGCGCTCCTTCGGCGAACGCGAGCCGCCGCCGGCCGGGAAGGCGTTCAGGCGCCCAGGCCCTGCAGCGCCCGCGGCGGGTCGGCCAGCGACTGCCAGCCCCACAGCCGTGCGGCCGGCCGGTCGCGCCAGGCGACCAGGGGCATCAGCCCGCGCCCGGCGACGGCCTGGGCAGCGATCTCGCTCAGCAGCACCTCGGTGCCGGGCTGCTGGCGCTTCTCGCCGTCGTCGTCGACGACGGTGTGGCTGGGCAGGTCGTCGAGCACGAGCTGGCGGTCCAGGTCCATCGACCAACCGTCCTCCAGGAAGGCGCGGCCGGCCAGCAGCGCCAGCGCCATCGCGCCGTGGCCCCACAGGTAGGCGCCGTGCTCGCGTGGCGCAGGCATCTCCTCGAAGTCGAAGCCGGCGATGCGGTCGGTGGCCGCGCCGTAGGGCAGGCGCAGCAGCACCCGCGGGATCGACAGGCCGATCCAGGCGGCCATCGGGCTGGTGCGCAGGGCGGCCCAGGCGGCCAGTGCGGGCGCGTCGTCGGCGAGCCAGCCGCGGGGTTCGGCCAACTGCGCCGTGTCGGCGGCTCCGGCGGCCTGGGGCGTGGCCGAGGCCAGCAGCGGTGCGCCGGCGCGCGCGGCCATCGCGCCCAGCGAGGCCAGCACCTGCACGTCGGCCGCGCCGGGGCCGAAGGCCTGGTCCAGCACGAACAGGCCCCAGGGCGCGCCATCGCGGCCGCCGCTCAGGTGCCTGTGCAGCGCGCTGGCGGTGAGGTCGGCGCGGTGGGCCGCGAGGTCGGCGTCGATCTCGTCGCGGCCGATGTCCAGCACGCTCAGGTGCAGCGATTCGCCCAGCTCGAGTCCGCGCACCAGCCGGTCGACGCCGCGCCAGGCGGCCTCCAGCGCCTGCAGGCGCGGGTGGTGCAGCAGCCGGCGCATCAGGTCGCCCAGCGCGGCGTCGGCGGCGCGTCGCAGCGCGCGCTGCTCGTGCGCCACGTCGGGCACCACATGGGGCGCGACCAGGTCGTGCAGCCACTTCTGAAGCGCATCGGCGGGCACCGGTGCCGGCGCGTCCATCGCGGCCGGCCGGCGGCCGAGCAGGCGCGCGACGTCGTCGCTCGCGGCGGTGGCCTCGGGCGTTGCCGCGGCGGGCGATGGGGGCGCCGCCGACAAGCCCAGCGCGGCGGCGGCGCGGGCGAACCCGGCCGGGTCGTCCAGCTCGCTGCGCAGCCGACGCAGCGCGTCGAACGCCGGCAGCCGGGTCCAGAGCTGGTCGGGGTGGAAGTCGTCGAGCGACGAGAAGGCCAGCGCCAGGGCCTGGCCGTCGAGTTCGAGCGTCAGCGACGGGGCGATCTGGCCGAGGCGGGCGTCCAGGTTGTCGATGTCCACCGACAGCGCCTGGCGCTGCGCCAGTGGCGCCCGGCGCGAGCCGCCGAGGTCGGCCAGCACCAGCAGGTGCATCGGTGCGTCGTCATCGCGCGGACGGCGGCCGCCCGGTCCGAACGAGACGTCGAATTGCATCCGGGTCGGGGCCATGGCATCACTCCAGCGGGTGGGCAGGTCTGCAGTATCGGGCCGACGCGCCCCCCGGCGCGAGGGGCCGGCGCCGCCGCCGCGCCCCGGCGTTGAGGGCCGTCAAATGCCGCTGGCCACCAGCGCGGCAATGGCCTGGCCCATCTGCGCGGTACTGGCCTGGCCGCCCAGGTCGGGCGTGCGCGGGCCGTCGACCAGCACGCGCTCGATGGCGCGCAGGATGGCGTCGTGCGCGGCGCGTTCGGGGCCGGTGCCGTGGCCCACGTGGTCGAGCATCATGGCCGCCGACCAGATCATCGCCACCGGGTTGGCGATGCCTTTGCCGTGGATGTCGGGCGCCGAGCCGTGCACCGGCTCGAACAGGCTGGGGAACTTGCGCTCGGGGTTGAGGTTGGCCGAGGGCGCGATGCCGATGGTGCCGGTGCAGGCCGGGCCCAGGTCGGACAGGATGTCGCCGAACAGGTTGGTGGCCGCCACCACGTCGAAGCGCTGCGGCTGCAGCACGAAGCGGGCGCACAGGATGTCGATGTGCTGCTTGTCCCAGCCGATGTCCGGGTAGCGCGCGGCCATCTCCACGCAGCGCTCGTCCCACCAGGGCATGCTGATCGAGATGCCGTTGCTCTTGGTGGCCAAGGTGACGTGCTTGCGGGCGCGGGTGCGGGCCAGCTCGAAGGCGTACTTCAGCAGGCGCTCGCTGCCGATGCGGGTGAACACACTCTCCTGCACCACGAACTCGCGCTCGGTGCCGCCGAACATCACGCCGCCCACCGAGCTGTACTCGCCCTCGGTGTTCTCGCGCACGATCAGCATGTCGATGTCGCCGGGCTTCATGTTGGCCAGCGGGCAGGGCACGCCGGCCATCAGCCGTGCCGGGCGCAGGTTGATGTACTGGTCGAACTCGCGGCGGAACTTCAGCAGGCTGCCCCACAGCGACACGTGGTCGGGCACCGTGGCCGGCCAGCCCACCGCGCCGAAGAGGATGGCGTCCATGCCGCCGATCTGGGCCTTCCAGTCGTCCGGCATCATCTGGCCGTGCTCGGCATACCAGTCGCAGCTGGCCCAGGCGATGGCGGTCTTTTGCAGGGCGAAGCCGAAGCGCGCGGCGGCCGCGTCGAGCACGCGATCGCCCTCGGGCATCACCTCCTTGCCGATGCCGTCGCCGGGGATGATCGCGATCTGGTGGGCACGCATGGGGGCTCTCTCGGGGTGGCCAGGAAAGGCGGGATGCTACCGCGCAGACGGTTTCGGCATGGCCATAATGCGGCCACCTCAAGGCAACCCCGCGACCCCAGGAGACCCCATGATGAGCACACGTCCGATCCTCGCGCTGCTGCTGGCCGCCGCCGCGGCCCTGACGGCCGGCGCCGCCCAGGCGCGCAGCTTCGACGACATCAAGAAGGACGGCAAGATCATCATTGCCACCGAAGGGCAGTTCGCGCCCTTCAACTACTTCCAGGGCACCAAGCTCACCGGCTTCGAGGTCGACGTGGCCGAGGCCATGGTGGCCAAGATGGGCCTGAAGCTCGAATGGAAGGCGCTGGGCTTCGACGCCCTGCTCGCCGGCCTGCGGCAAGACCGCTGGGACATGGTCATCGCCTCGCACGGCATCACCGAGGAGCGGGCCAAGGCCGTCACCTTCACCGAGCCGCACTACTGCTCGGGCGGCGTCATCGTCGCCAAGGACCCGGCCATCAAGTCGGCCAAGGACCTGGCCGGCAAGGTGGTCTCGGTGCAGACCGGCACCACCTACCTCGAGAACGTCAAGAAGCTGGCTGGCGTGAAGGAGATGAAGAACTTCCCGCAGGACACCGACGCCCGCGGCGCGCTGATGACCGGCCGCGTCGACGCCTGGGTGACCGACCGCTTCGTCGCCAAGCAGGCGGTCGACGCCAACCCGGCCGGTGGCATGAAGCTGGGCGATTTCCTGTTCATCGAGCGCATCGCCTCGGCCGTGTCCAAGGGCAACACCTCGCTGGCCACCGAGCTGAACAAGGCACTGGCCGCGATCCAGGCCGACGGCACCTACGCCACGCTGTCGAAGAAGTGGTTCAACGAGGACATCCGCTGCAAGTGAGCCGGCCCCGCGCCTAGCCTGCCGCATGGACGGACTGTTCTCGCTCTGGCCCGCCGCCTGGTCGCGGCAGGCCCGCAGCTCGGCCACCATGGCGCTGGCCGTGGCGCTGCTGATGCTGGTGCTGTGGCTGCTGGCCATCCCGCTGGCCTTCGCGCCCGAGCCCATCGGCCCCAATGCGCAGTACTTCGCCGAAGGCACCCGCGTCACCGTGCAGCTCACCCTGGTGTCGGGCCTGGCGGGCGTTGTGCTGGGCGTGCTGGCGGCGCTGGGCAAGGTGTCGCGCATCGGCCCGCTGCGCTGGGTGGCCGGCCTCTACATCTGGGTGATCCGCGGCACGCCGCTGCTGGTGCAGGTGCTGTTCGTCTACTTCGCGCTGCCGGCGCTGGTGCCGGCGCTGCAGATGAGCGATTTCGCCTCGGCCTGCGTGGCGCTGGGGCTGAACGTCGGCGCCTACAACGCCGAGGCCATCCGCGCCGGCCTGCTGGCCGTGCCCAAGGGCCAGATCGAGGCGGCGCGCTCGCTGGGCCTGAACCGCTGGTACACCTTCGTCGACGTGACCTTCCCGCAGGCCTTCAAGATCTCGCTGCCGCCGCTGGTCAACAACATCGTGGCGCTGCTGAAGGACTCGTCGCTGGCCTACGCCATCGGCGTGGTCGAGCTCACCAACATCGGCAACCGCATCCAGGCCGCCACCTTCCAGCCGCTGCCGGTGCTGCTGACCACCGCCACCATCTACCTGCTGCTGACCACCGTGATGACGCAGTTCTCCAACGCGGTGGAGCGGCGCTTCGATGTCGAGGGGAAGCTCGGATGAACGCCTCGCGCCGCCGTCCGAACCGGTGCCCCCTCGGCGCGCCGGCCTGTGCAGCGGGGGCTGCGCCATGAGCCATGCCGTGGCCCCCGGCACGCCGCCGCTGATCACGGTGGACAAGGTGTGCAAGCGCTTCGGCGACAACGCCGTGCTGCGCGAGGTGAGCACGCAGTTCCATGCCGGCCAGGTGACGGTGATCATCGGCGCGTCGGGCTCGGGCAAGAGCACGCTGCTGCGCACGCTGAACCGGCTGGAGGTGCACGACAGCGGCCGCATCGTGGTCGACGGTGTCGAGGTCAACGACGACGCGAAGAACCTCGACGCGCTGCGCGCCGAGGTCGGCATGGTGTTCCAGCAGTTCAACCTGTTCCCGCACCTCACGGCGCTGGAGAACGTGGCCCTGGCGCCGCGCCGCGTGCGCAAGCTCAGCCGCGAGCAGGCGCAGCTGCGCGCCGGCGAACTGCTCGAGCGCGTGGGCCTGAAGGACCACCGCCACAAGCACCCGTTCCAGCTCTCGGGCGGCCAGCAGCAGCGCGTGGCCATCGCCCGCGCGCTGGCCATGCAGCCGCGCGTGATGCTGTTCGACGAACCCACCTCGGCGCTCGACCCCGAGATGGTGAAGGAAGTGCTCGACGTGATGAAGGCCCTGGCCCGCGACGGCATGACCATGATCGTGGTGACGCACGAGATGGGCTTCGCCCGAGAGGTGGGCGACCGCATCCTGTTCTTCGACCGGGGCTGCATCGCCTGCGATGCGCCGCCGATCGATTTCTTCGACCGCCAGGACAACGAGCGCATCCGCGCCTTCCTCGGCCAGGTCGGGCGCTGAAGACCCCAGTTATCAAGGAGAAGAGACGATGACCCGCATGACCCCGATCGCCGCCGTCGCCGCCCTCGTCGTGGCCGCGGCCCTGCCCGTGCAGGCCCAGAGCAGCAAGGAGATCGACGAGCTGCGCAACGAGTTGCGCGCGCTGCGCGCCGAGCTCGAGGCGCTGAAGAAGGGCGGTGCCGCGCCCGCCGCCAAGCCGGGCGAGCCCAACTGGGGCGACCGCATCGAGCAGCTCGAGATCAAGTCGAAGGACGCCGTGGTCGGTGGCGACATCGGCGGCAGCTTCCGCCTGCCGGGCTCCGAGACCTCGCTGCGCGTGTACGGCCATGCCGAGGCGCAGATGATCGTCGACCTGAAGGGCACCGCGCCCGGCGACAACTTCACCAACCTGCCCGAGCAGCCGCTCGACCGCCGCAATGCCGGCTTCACCAAGGGCAAGTCCAAGCTCACCGCCGAGACCTCGCGCTTCGGCATCGAGTCGTCCACGCCGTCGGGCTACGGCACCTTCAACACCAAGCTCGAGGCCGATTTCTATGCCTACGTTGGTTCGAAGGACGTTCTGTCCAACCTGGCGGGCGACAAGACGACGGTGTCGGACAACAACCGCAACCGCCTGCGCCTGCGCCACGCCTACGGCGAGTACGCTGGTTTCCTGGTCGGCCAGACCTGGTCCACCTTCATGGACCTGGACAACCTGCCCGAGACGGTGGATTTCAACGGCCCCATCGGCGCGCCGTTCTCTCGCCGCATGATGGTCCGCTACACCTACGGCGACGCGAAGGCGGGCGTGAAGTACACGGTGGCGCTGGAAGACCCCGAAGACGGCGCCCGCGTGCCGAACCTGGTGGCGCGCTACGACCGCAGCTTCACCTGGGGCGCCATCAACGTGCGCGCGCTGGGCCACGAAAAGCGCGTGGGCAGCGAAACCCGCCGCGGCACCGGCTTCGGCGTGGGCGCCAGCTACAAGCTCAGCCCCGACGACCTGCTGATGGGCCAGTGGGCGCGGGTCAACGGCGACTTCGACATGATGTACGGCTCGCCGGGCTACACGACGGACGCCAATGGCGCGATCCTCTTCGACCGCAACGATGGCGTGGTGCTGGGCTGGGCGCACAGCTTCGGCCCCAAGCTGCGCAGCAACGTCGTGCTCGGCATGAACCGCTCGAAGGGCGACCCGGTGTTCGACAACAAGCGCCTGACCCAGCTGCACGTCGGCGCCATCTACGTGCCCATGAAGAACATCGAGCTCGGCGCCGAATACATCCACGCCACGCGCAAGACCTTCGACAACGACACCGGCACGATGTCGCGCTTCGACTTCATGGGGCGCTACTCGTTCTGAGCGGCCCCGGGGCCGGCACGATCAGAAAGGGGCCCGCGGGCCCCTTTTTCCTAGGCCGGCCGCCGTGGCAGCAGCTGCACCGCCACGATGCTGGCCAGCATCAGCGCGCAGCCGGCCCAGCCGGCGGGGCCGAGGCGGTCGCCCATCAGCCAGGCCCCGAACAGCGCGGCGAACAGCGTCTCGGACGACAGCACGATGGCGGCGTCGGCCGGGCGCGTCCAGCGCTGGCCCACCACCTGCGCGGTGAAGCCGATGGCCACCGACACCAGGCCGGTGTAGGCCAGGGCGCCCCAGGCGTCGCGCATGCCGGCCAGCGACAGCGGCTCGAGCACCGCGCCGAGAGCCAGGGCCAGCACGCCGCAGGCCACGAACTGTCCGCAGGCCACGCTGAAGGGGGCGGCCAGGCGCTCGGCCACGCGGCCCACCAGCAGCACGTGCAGCGTCCAGGGCAGCACCGACGCCAGCACCCACAGGTCGCCCTGGTTGAAGGCCAGCGGCCCCGCAGCGGCGGCGGCCGAGCCCGACGACAGCAGCCAGGTGCCGGCCAGGCAGGCCAGGGCGCAGGGCCACACCATCGGGTGCGGCCGGTCGCCCAGCAGCCACCAGCCCAGCAGCGGCACCAGCGGCACGTAGACGGCCGTCAGGAAGCCGGCGTTGGTCACGGTGGTGTGCTGGATGCCCACCTGCTGCAGCGCCGCACCGGCGCACAGCAGCACGCCCAGCCCGGCGATGCGCGCGTGGTCGGCCCGCGTGAGCCCCAGGCCGCGCGCGCGCAGCGCTCGCTGCTCTCGCCAGGCCAGTGGCAGCACCGCCAGCGCGCCGATCAGGAAACGCACGCCGGTGAAGCCCATCGGCCCCATCGACGCCATGCCCCAGTTTTGCGCGACGAAGGCCGAGCCCCAGATCAGGGCGACGAACAGCAGGAGGCCGTCGGCCTGGAGGCGGTTGAGCTGCATGGCGGGGGGCGGATGCTACCCCAGCCTCCGGCCACAGGGGGCGGCGCACGGAACATGATGTCGGTCAAATCGGGGCCCGGTCGCTGCCCTTAGCCTGCGCAGCCGTGCCCCCATCTGCTGCCGCCGCGAGGCGGTGGTGCGCCTGCGATGCTGAGTCCCACCTGGCCGACACCGGCCATCGAGCCCCGATTCGACGCCCTGCTGGCCGCCAGCGGCCTGCGCGCGCTCACGCTGGCGGGCCGGCGGCTGCTGCCCATCGTGCAGGGTGGCATGGGCATCGGCGTGTCGGCGCATCGGCTGGCCGGAGCGGTGGCCGCGCTGGGCGGCATCGGCACGCTGAGCTCGGTCGACCTGCGACGCCACCACCCCGACCTGATGGCCGCCACGCAGGGCCTGTCCAGCCGGGCCGGCTGCGACGCCGACACCAAGGCGCGCATCGACGCCGCCAACCTCGAGGCGCTCGACCGCGAGGTGAAGGCCGCGCGCCAGCTGTCCGGCGGCCGTGGCTTGATCGCGATGAACATCATGCGCGCCGTCAGCGACTACGTCGGCTGCGTGCGGCGCTCGCTCGAGGCCGGTGTGGACATGGTGGTGGTGGGCGCCGGCCTGCCGCTCGACCTGCCCGACCTGGCGGCCGAGCACCGCGACACCCTGCTGGTGCCCATCCTCAGCGACGCGCGCGGCGTGGCGCTGATCGTGAAGAAGTGGGAGCGCAAGAAGCGCCTGCCCGACGCCATCGTCATCGAGCACCCGCGGCTGGCCGGCGGCCACCTCGGCGCCGCGCGCATCGCCGACCTGGGCGACCCGCGCTTCGAGTTCGACCGCGTGATCCCCGATTCGCTCGAGTTCCTGCGCAAGGCCGGCCTCGAGCGCGAGGTGCCGCTGATCGCCGCCGGCGGCATCCGTCGCATGGAAGACATCGAGCGCCTGCAGTCGCTGGGCGCGGCCGGCGTGCAGTTGGGCACGCCCTTCGCGGTCACCCAGGAGGGCGACGCCAGCGCCGAGTTCAAGCGCGTGCTGGCCGAGGCCCGCGACGAGGACCTGGTCGAGTTCACCAGCGTGGCCGGCCTGCCGGCGCGCGCGGTGGCCACGCCCTGGCTGAAGGCCTACCTGCAGATCGAACCCAAGCTGCAGGCCGTGGCGCATGCCAAGGCGCGCTGCACCAAGGCCTTCGACTGCCTGGCCCAGTGCGGCCTGCGCGACGGCCTGGTGGGCTGGGGCCAGTTCTGCATCGACAACCAGCTCGCCGCGGCGTTGCGCGGTGATCTGAAAAAGGGCCTGTATTTCCGCGGCGTCGGTGAGCTGCCGTTCGGCGCGCAGATCCGCAGCGTGCGCGAGCTGATGGAGCGGCTGCTGGCACCTGGCTTTGCGCTGCCGCAGCCCTTGCCGGCTTGATTCGCCCGCCCCGCCGCCCACCCCGCCGACCGAAGA
>NZ_MWLO01000033.1 GCF_002198735.1 Ideonella sp. A 288 | reverse complement strand
CCACCCCCGCCACCGCCGCCGCCATCCTGCCGGCCGTCGCCGACGGTCGACCGGCGTGGGCGGGCTGGGCACGCCTGCCGCGCGAGGCCCGCGACACCCTGTTCCAACTCGCCGTGATCGCCTGGACCATCCTGCCGCACGCGGCGCACCTGCCGTTCTGGTGCGTCGGTCTGGCCGCCGTGGTGCTGTTCTGGCGGGCCTCCATCGCCCTCACCAACGGCGCCCTGCCCGGCCGCGGCGCGCTGTTCACCGTGATGGCCATCGCCGTGGCGCTGACGCTGTGGACCGAACGCACGCTGCTGGGCAAGGAGGCCGGCGTGTCGATGCTGGTGGTGCTGCTGTCGCTGAAGACGCTCGAGATGCGCGGGCGGCGCGATGCGCTGGTGGTGTTCTTCCTCGGCTTCTTCCTGGTGCTGACGCATTGCCTGTACTCGCAGTCGCTGCTCATGGCGTTCTCGATGGCGGTGTCCACCTGGGGCCTGCTCACGGCCCAGGTGCTGGCCAGCATGCCGGTGGGCAAGCCGCCGCTGAAGCGCGCCGCCGGCATCGCGGCACGATCGGCGCTGCTCGGGCTGCCGCTGATGGCGGCGCTGTTCCTGCTGTTTCCCCGCATCGGCCCGCTGTGGGGGCTGCCGCAGGACGCCATCGGCCGCACCGGCCTGTCGGGCACCATGCGCATGGGCGGCGTGGCCCAGGTCGCCAACGACGACAGCATCGCCTTCCGGGTGCGCTTCGCCAATGGCAGCCCGCCCTCGTCCCTGCTGTACTTCCGCGGGCCCGTGCTGTCGCGCTTCGACGGTGTCGAGTGGACCTCGACGCCCGGGGTGCTGCGCCCGGGACGACCGTTCTCGCCCGAACTGCGCGTGTTCGGCCCGGGCCGGCCTTACGAGATGATCGTCGAGCCGATCCGGCTGCCCCTGCTGCCGCTGCTCGAACTCACGCCCCCGCCCGCCGCCGACGCGCCGATGCTGCCCGGTTGGACGCTGCGGCTCGACCCCGAACTGCGCTGGCAGGCCGACCGCCTGATCGCCGAGCGCGTGCGCCTGACGGCCCAGGCGCACACCCGTTTCGAGCACGGCCCGACCGAGGTGCAGCCCTGGCTGGCCGCCCTCACCGACCTGCCGCCCGACAGCAACCCCCGCGCGGCGGCCTGGGCCCGGCAGTGGCGGGTCGAGCAGGGGCTGACGGCGGCCAACCCCGATGCGCTGGCCACGGCGCTGATGCGCCACATCCGCACCGAGAAGTTCAGCTACACGCTGGCGCCGGGCGAGTACGGCCGCGATGCCGTCGATGAGTTCTGGTTCGACCGGCGCGAGGGCTTCTGCGAACACTTTGCAGCCAGCTTCGTCGTGATGATGCGCGCGCTCAGCGTGCCGGCACGCGTGGTCACCGGCTACCAGGGTGCCGAGCCGCCCGACGCCGACGGCTGGCAGGTGGTGCGCCAGAGCCATGCCCATGCCTGGGCCGAGTACTGGCAACCCGGCACCGGCTGGCGCCGGGCCGACCCCACGGCCGCGGTCGCGCCCGAACGGGTGTCCACCGGGCGCCAGCTGCCACCGGCCCGGGGCCTGATGGCCGACGCACTGCAGAACGTCAATCCCGAGCTGGCCGGCCAGATCCGCCGGGCCTGGGAACTGGTGGACAACCGCTGGAACCAGTGGGTGATGAGCTATTCGCGCACACGGCAGTTCGACCTGCTGGAATCGATCGGCTTCACCGCGCCATCGTGGCAGGACCTGCTGCTGGTGATGATGGTGCTGGTCAGCGTGGTGGCGTCCACCGCCGCGGTGTGGGCCTGGCTCGACCGCCGTCGGGTCGATCCCTGGGCGCGCCTGCATGGCCGGCTGCGCGAGGCCCTGCGCCGCGCCGGGGTCGAGTCGCAAGCGCAGGACGGCCCGCGGGCACTGGCCCGGCGGGTGCGCGAGCGACTGGGCCCCACGGCCGAACCCCTGGCCGAGTGGCTGGAGCGGCTCGACCTGCTGCGCTACGGCCCCGACGGACGGCACGTCCCGGGCGCCGACTGGACCCGCGAATTCGACCAGCGGCTCGGCGCCCAACGGCGACAGGCCGCGGCAGCCGGGACCGACGCGGCCCACGGCGGGGCGCGATAATCCGCCGATGTCCCGGACCGTCCTCCGCCCGCCGCGCGGCGCATCGCCATCGGGCCTGCCGCACCCTCGTCGCCTGGCCACCGCGATGTCGTGTTGGGGCCTGGCGGCCCTGGTCGCGGCGCTCGGCCAGGCTGCGCCGGCGGACGCCGCCCCGCGCGCGCGCCCGGCCGCGTCGGCGGTGCGCAGCGACCAGGCGCCCGACGTCGTCACCTATGGCCGGCGCGAAGACGTGCTGCGCTTTGCCGCCGAGGTGGCAGAACTGCATCAGCTCGACCGCGCATGGGTCGAGGCCGCCCTGGCCGAGGCGCGCTTCCAGCCCACGGTGGCTCGCCTCATCATGCCGCCGCCTGCCGGCACGGCCAAGAACTGGGCCGCCTACCGCGCCCGCTTCGTCGAGCCGCAGCGCATCCGCGCCGGGCTGGCGTTCTGGTCGGCCCACCAATCGTGGCTCGAGGCGGCCGAGCGGCAGTACGGCGTGCCGGCCGAGGTGGTGGTCGGCATCATCGGCGTCGAGACCTACTACGGCCGCATGATGGGCAACTTCCGTGTGCTCGACGCGCTGGCCACGCTGGCCTTCGACTTCCCGCGCGGCCGCAAAGACCGCAGCGCCTTCTTCCGCGAAGAGCTCGGCCACTTCCTGGCGATGGCCCAGCGCGAGGGCGTGGCGCCGCAAGGCATCAAGGGCTCGTACGCCGGTGCCGTCGGCCTGGGCCAGTTCATGCCCGGCAGCATCGCGCGCTACGCCGTCGACTTCGACCGCGACGGCCATATCGACATGGCCGGCAGCGCGGCCGACGTGATCGGCAGCGTGGCGCACTACCTGGCCTCGTTCGGCTGGAAACCCGGGCTGCCCACCCACTATGCGGTCGAGCCGCCCAACGACATCTCCGAGCGCGCCACGCTGCTGCTGCCCGACATCCTGCCCAGCTTCACCGCCGACGAGATGGCCGCGCATGGCGCCGTGCTGACCGAAGAAGGACGCGGCCATGACGGCCCGCTGGCGCTGGTCGAGCTGCACAACGGCGCCGCCGCGCCCAGCCACGTGGCAGGCACGCAGAACTTCTATGCGGTCACGCGCTACAACTGGTCGAGCTACTACGCGCTGGCGGTGATCGAGCTCGGCCGCGCCATCAAGCTGCAGCGCCTGCTGCCCTGATCAGCCGCGGCGCAGCCGGCCGGCCAGCGTCACCGCGCCCAGCACCAGCGCGCCGGCCACGATGCCCACCAGCGCATCGGCCAGCAGCGGCCACACCGTCGACAGCGCCGGCCCGACCGCCGCCCCCACGGCCTCACCCACGGCGACCACCGCATGGTGCAGCGGCGCAAAGCCATGCACCAGGATGCCGCCGCCCACCAGGAACATCGCCGCGGTGCCGGCCACCGACAGGGCCTTCATCAGCCACGGTGCGCCGGCCAGCAGCAGCGCCCCCAGGCGCCGGGCCATCGCCCCGCGCTGGCGGGTCAGCCACAGCCCGGCGTCGTCGAGCTTGACAATGCCGGCGACGAAGCCGTAGACGCCCACCGTCATCACCAGCGCGATGCCCGCGACCACAATCACACGCTGCATCATCGGTGCAGTGGCCACCGTGCCCAGCGTGATGGCGATGATCTCGGCCGAGAGGATGAAGTCGGTGCGCACCGCGCCCTTGATCTTGTCGCGCTCGAAGGCCATCAGGTCGACCGCCGGGTCGACCACCGCCTTCACCAGCGCCTCCTTCGCAGCCGCGTCCTCGGCGGCGCTGTGCAGCAGCTTGTGCGCCAGCTTCTCGAAGCCTTCGTAGCACAGGAAGGCGCCGCCCACCATCAGCAGCGGCGTCACCGCCCAGGGCGCGAAGGCGCTGATCACCAGCGCCAGCGGCACCAGGATGAGCTTGTTCAGCAGCGAGCCCTTGGCCACCGCCCACACCACCGGCAGCTCGCGGTCGGCCGCCACGCCGGCCACCTGCTGGGCATTGAGCGCCAGGTCGTCGCCCAGCACGCCGGCGGTCTTCTTGGCCGCCACCTTGGTCATCACGGCCACGTCGTCGAGCACGGTGGCGATGTCGTCGAGCAGGGCAAGCAGGCTGGTGGCCATGGGTGGGTTCAGGAGAGAGTGAAGGGAATGGATGGGCAGGCGCCGCGGCTCAATCGTGCCGCAACGCCTCGGCCGGCGCCAGCCGGCTGGCGCGCCAGCTGGGGTACAGCGTGGCGACGAAGGCCAGCGCCAGCGAGATGGCGGCGATCGGCAGCACGTCGCCCACCCGAGGGTCGCTGGGCATGCGGTCGATCAGGTAGATGCTGCGGTCGAGGAAGCGGGTGCCCAGCAGCCGCTCGAGCGCCGGCACGATGACGTCGATGTTCAGCGCCACGCCCAGGCCCAGCGCCACGCCGCCGGCGGTGCCGACCAGGCCGCTGGCCGCGCCCTGCGCCATGAAGATGCCCATCACCGAACGCGGGCTGGCCCCCAGCGTGCGCAGGATGGCGATGTCGGAGCGCTTGTCGGTCACCGTCATCACCAGCGTCGACACCAGGTTGAAGGCGGCCACGGCGACGATCAGCGTCAGGATCAGGGCCATCATGCGCTTCTGCAGCCGCACCGATTCGAACCAGATGCGGTTGCTGCGCGTCCAGTCGCGCACCTCGACGTGCGAGCCCAGCACGGCGGCCAGGTCGGCCGCCGCCTGCGGGGCGGCGTCGAGGTCGGCCAGCCGCACCTGCAGGCCGGCCGGGCCGGGCAGGCCGAACTGCGTGGCGGCGTCCTGCAGGTGCACCAGGGCCAGCGAGCTGTCGTACTCGTGGTGACCGCTGTCGAAGGTGCCGACCACCGTGTAGGCAGTGAAGCGTGGGGCGGCACTGGCCGTGGCCCCGGGCTGCACCAGCGTCACCGAGCCGCCTTCGGACACCGCGAGTTCGCGCGCCAGTTCGGCCCCCAGCACGATGCGGCGCGATCCCGGCTCCAGGCGCTTCAGCACGGTGTCGCGCAGTTCGCGGGCCAGCGGCAGCACCTCGGCCTCGCGCACCGGGTCGATGCCGCGCACCAACGCGCCGCGCAGCTTCTCGCCGCGGCCCAGCATCGCCGGCATCGCCAGGAAGGGCGCCACGCCCAGCACGCCGGGCTGCTTGCGCAGGGCCTCGGCCAACTCGTCGGCCTTGGGCAGCGACAGCTCGTGGCGCTCGACGATCTCGACATGCGCCACCACGCCCAGCATGCGCTCGCGCACCTCGCGCTGGAAGCCGTTCATCACCGACAACACCACGATCAGCGCGGCCACGCCCAGCGCGATGCCCAGCATGGCCACCGCGGCGATGAAGGACACGAAGCGGTTGCCCCGCACCCCGCGACCGGCACGCAGGTAGCGCCAGCCGACCTGCCATTCGTAGGACAGGTTCATCGCGATCGCGGGCCGGCGCCGTGCATTGCGCTCAGCGCACCAGTTGCAGCGTGTCGGCGCAGCGCGCGGCCAGCGCCGCGTCGTGGGTGACCACGACGATGGCCATGCCCTGCTCGCGCGCGCAGGCCAGCATCAGCTCGAACACCGCGTCGGCGGTGGCGCGGTCGAGGTTGCCGGTGGGCTCGTCGGCCAGCACGCAGGCCGGCTCGGTGACCAGCGCGCGGGCGATCGCCACGCGCTGGCGCTCGCCGCCCGACAGCTGCGCCGGGTGGTGTGCGGTGCGGTCGGTCAGGCCCACGCGCGCCAGCGCGGCGGCGGCGCGCTGCCGCGCCTGGGCCGTGGGCAGGCGGCGAATGCGCAGCGGCATCGCCACGTTGTCCAGCGCGCTGAACTCGGGCAGCAGGTGGTGGAACTGATAGACGAAGCCCAGGTGCAGGTTGCGCCAGCGGCCCTGCTCGGCGGCGTCCAGCGTGGCCAGGTCGCGGCCCATCAGCTCGACCCGGCCCGAGGTGGGTGCCTCCAGCCCGCCCAGCAGGTGCAGCAGCGTGCTCTTGCCCGAGCCCGAGGCGCCGACGATGGCCAGCGTCTGGCCGCGCCGAACCTGCAGGCTCACGCCGCGCAGCACGGTCACGTCCAGCGCGTCGGCGCCGCGGCCCTCCTGGAAGCGCTTGTGCAGGTCCACTGCCTCGAGTACCACGTCACCAGGAAGCGCCGGGCCGCCCCAAGCTTCCTGGACCCCCTCGGGGGGCGGGTTGGGCGAAGCCCGGCCCTGGGGGCTCTCACTCATATCGCAGGGCCTCGGCCGGGTTGATGCGGCTGGCGCGCCAGCTCGGGTACAGCGTGGCCACGAAGGCCAGCACCAGCGAGACCACGGCGATCGGCCACACGTCGCCCATCTGCGGGTCGCTGGGCATGCGGCTGATCAGGTAGATGCTGCCCGGCAGGAAGGCCACGCCCAGCGCACGCTCGATCGCCGGCACGATGGTGTCGATGTGGTGGGCCACCAGCAGGCCGGTGGCCACGCCGCCCACGGTGCCGAGGATGCCGCTGGTGGCCCCCTGCACGACGAAGATGCCCATCACCGAGCGCGGGCTGGCGCCCAGCGTGCGCAAGATGGCGATGTCGGCGCGTTTGTCGGTCACGGTCATCACCAGCGTGGACACCAGGTTGAAGGCGGCCACCGCGACGATCAGCGTCAGGATGATGCCCATCATGCGCTTCTCGATCTGCACCGCGTCGAACCAGTGGCGGTTGCTGCGCGTCCAGTCGCGCACCTCGACGCTCTTGCCCAGCGCGGCGGCGAGCTGCTCGCCCACCGCCCGCGCGGTCTGCACCTTGGCCAGCCGCAGCTGCACGCCGGTGGGGCCCTCGACGCGGTACAGCCGCGCCGCGTCGTCGAGGTGGATCATCGCCAGGCTGCTGTCGTACTCGTAGTGGCCCGATTCGAAGGTGCCGACCACGGTGAAGGCCTTCAGCCGCGGCACCACGCCGGCCGGCGTGACCTGGCCACCGGGGGCGATCAGCGTGACCGTGTCGCCCTCGCGCACGCGCAGCGCCCGCGCCAGCTCGAGGCCCAGCACGATGCGCCAGGCGCCGGGTTGCAGCTGCGCCAGCGTGGTGTCGCGCAGCCGGCGGGCGATGTCGGTGACACCGGCCTCCTCGGCCGGCACGATGCCGCGCACCAGCGCGCCCTGCAGGGCCTCGCCATGCGACAGCAGCGACTGCACCGCGATGAAGGGCGCCGCGCCGACCACGGCCGGGTTCTGCCGCGCCTGCGCCGCGGTGGCGCGCCAGTCGGCCAGCGCCTCGCCCTGCGGGTCGACCACCTCGACGTGCGCCACCACCGACAGCATGCGGTCGCGCACCTCCTTCTGGAAGCCGTTCATCACCGACAGCACGATGATCAGCGCCGCCACGCCCAGGCCGATGCCGAGCATCGACACACCGCTGATGAAGGAGATGAATCCGTTGCGAAGGCCGGCACGACCGGCCCGCGTGTAGCGCCAGCCGATCTGCCACTCATAGGGCCAGTTCATGGGAAGGGGATGCTAACAGCGGCACTTCGCCCGGTCTGTGCGCGGCCGATAATGCGGGCTCATGCACCTGATCGTTCCCTTCGCCGGCGCCCTGTCCGAGGCCGGCCGGCACGCCCTGCAATCGCTCGCGCTGCCGAACCTGGAGCGTCTGCTGTCGCGGCTGACGCCGGTGCACAGCCTCGGCAGCGACGAATACAGCCTGAGCCCGCCGCACGAGCTGGCGCTGGCCGCCGCACGCGGCTGGCCGCTGGCCGACGGCGCCCTGCCCTGGGCCGCCGACGCTGCGTCGCAGGCCGGCCTGCAGGTGGCCGACCACGCCTGGGCCCGCCTGACGCCGGTGCACCTGCACCTGGGCACCGACCATGTCACGCTCACCGACCCGGCCGCGCTGTCGCTGGACGACGCCGACTCGCGCCTGTTGTTCGAGGCGGTGCGGTCGCTGTTCGAGACCGAGGGCTTCGGCCTGCACTGGGTGGCCGCCGACACCTGGCTGGCCACCCACCCACTGTTCGACGGCCTGGCCACCGCGTCGCTGGACCGCGTCATCGGCCGCAACGTGGATGCCTGGCTGCCCGACCAACGCTCGGCGCGCCTGCTGCGCCGACTGCAGAACGAGGTGCAGATGCTGCTGTACACCCACCCGAAGAACGATGCCCGCGAGGCCGCGGGCCTGCCCACGGTGAACTCGTTCTGGTGCAGCGGCAGCGGCCGCGCGGCGCCGCCGACCGAGCCCGCCACCGCGGCCACCGTCGACGACCGCCTGCGCGCCCCCGCGCTGGGCGACGACTGGGCGGCCTGGTGCGAGGCCTGGCGCGCACTCGACGCCGGCCCGCTGGCCAGGCTGGCCAACCACCCCGAGGCCATGCTGACACTGTGCGGCGAGCGCCGCGCCACCCGCTTCGAGCCGCGCCCGCGCAGCCTGTGGCAACGCGTGACGGCCAGCTTCCAACGCGTGCCGGCCACCCAGGCCCTGGAGGCCCTGTGACGCCACAACTGCTGCTGCGAGACGTGCCGCCCCGCGTGGCCTTCGCGCTCGAGCAGTCGGGCGTGCACCCGCTGCTGGCGCGGCTGTTCGCGGCGCGCGGCGTGCGCTCGCCGGACGATCTCGACGACGGCCTGGCCCGCCTGCTGCCGCCCGAAGGGCTGAAAGGCACGGCCGAGGCCGCGCGCCTGCTGGCCGATGCCATCGACGCCGGCCTTCGGCTGTGCATCGTGGCCGACTACGACTGCGACGGCGCCACCGCCTGCGCCGTCGCGCTGCGCGGCCTGGCGCTGCTGGGCGCCGCGCCCGACACCCTGCACTACGTGGTGCCCGACCGCCAGGTGCATGGCTACGGCCTCACCCCCGCCATCGTCGACCTGGCGCGCGCGCTGAACCCGCAGGTGCTGGTCACCGTGGACAACGGCATCGCCAGCGTGGCCGGCGTGGCCCATGCACGCGCGGCCGGGCTGCAGGTGCTGGTCACCGACCACCACCTGCCGGCGCAGGGCGCCGAGGGCATCGAGCTGCCCGACGCCGACGTCATCGTCAACCCCAGCCAGCCCGGTTGCGGTTTCGAGAGCAAGTCGCTCGCCGGCGTCGGCGTGATGTTCTACGTGCTGCTGGCGCTGCGCGCCGAGCTGCGCGCGCGCGGCCGCTTCGACGCGGCCAGCCAGCCGCGGCTCGATGCGCTGCTCGACCTGGTGGCGCTGGGCACCGTCGCCGACGTGGTGCGGCTCGACGGCAACAACCGCCGGCTCGTCGCACAGGGCCTGAAGCGCATCCGCTCTGGGCGCATGCAGCCCGGCGTGGCGGCGCTGTTCGCGGCGGCCGGCCGGGCGCCGCACAAGGCCTCGGCCTTCGACTTCGGCTTTGCCCTGGGGCCGCGCATCAACGCCGCCGGCCGGCTGGCCGACATGACGCTGGGCATCGAGTGCCTGCGCACCGACGACCCGGCACGCGCGGCCGACCTGGCGGCGCAGCTGGACGCCATCAACCGCGAGCGGCGCGAGGTCGAGGCCGGCATGCGCGAGCAGGCGGCGCTGCGGCTCGACGCGCTGATGCCCAGCGGCGAGCCGCCGCCGGCGCTGGTGCTGTTCGATGCCGAGTTCCACGAGGGCGTGGTCGGCATCGTCGCCGGGCGCCTGAAGGACCGGTTGCACCGGCCCACCTTCGTCTTCGCCCGCGGTGCCGACGGCGCGCTGAAGGGCTCGGGCCGCTCGATCGCCGGCTTCCACCTGCGCGACGCGCTCGACCTGGTGGCCAAGCGCTGCCCGGGCCTGCTGCTGCGCTTCGGCGGCCACGCGATGGCGGCCGGCTGCACGCTGGCCGAATCGGGCCTGGAGGCTTTCGACCAGGCACTGCAGCAGGTGGCGCGCGAGTGGCTGCTGCCCGCCGCGCTGGACCGCAAGCTGTCCACCGACGGCCCGCTGCCGGTGGAGTACTTCAATGCCGAGACGGTGCTGCGGCTCGACGCGCAGGTGTGGGGCCAGGGTTTCGAGGCGCCGCTGTTCTGCGACGAGGTCGACGTGCTGCAGCAGCGCCTGGTCGGCGAGAAGCACCTGAAACTTCGCGTGCGCCACGCCGGCACGCTGCGCGACGCGATCTGGTTCGGCCATGCCGAGCCGGTGCCCGCGCGCGTGCGGCTGGCCTATCGCCTGAGCCTGGACGAGTACCAGGGCCAGGTGCGCATCCAAATGGTGGTGGAGGCTGCCGCATGATGACACCCATTCGACGCGTCCATGGGGTCTCGAGCCCGCGGGTCTCGGGGTTCCTGGCGATCGGCCTCGTGCTTTGCGCCCTGTCTGGCCCGGCCCGTGCCGAGCCCAAGGTCGAGACCGTGGCCCACGGCCTGGTCAACCCCTGGGGCCTGGCCTTCCTGCCCGACGGGCGTTTCCTCGTCAGCGAGCGGCCCGGGCGGCTGCGCCTCATTGGCGCCGATGGCCGCCTCGGCCCGCCGCTGGCCGGCCTGCCCCCCGTGGTGGCCGAAGGCCAGGGCGGCCTGCTCGACGTGGCGCTCGA
Source organism: Ideonella sp. A 288 (assembly GCF_002198735.1). Lineage (GTDB taxonomy): Bacteria > Pseudomonadota > Gammaproteobacteria > Burkholderiales > Burkholderiaceae_C > Pseudaquabacterium. Next base: position 10,171 of record NZ_MWLO01000033.1, on the reverse strand, counting down.
CCCGGCCTTCGCCACCAACCGCTGGGTCTACTGGAGCTACAGCGAGCCCGGCGAGGCCGGCACCAACGGCACCGCGGTGGCCCGCGGCCGGCTGGACGGCGATCGACTGGCCGACGTGCAGGTGATCTTCCGCCAGCTGCCCAAGGTGGCCAGCCGGCAGCACTTCGGCTCGCGCCTGGCCTTCGCGCCCGATGGGCGCCTGTTCGTCACGCTGGGCGACCGCTTCTCGCGCAAGGACGACGCGCAGCGCCTGGACAACCACCTCGGCAAGGTGGTGCGCATCGAAGCCGACGGCAAGGTGCCGGCCGACAACCCCTTCATCGGCCGCGCCGATGCGAGGCCCGAGCTGTGGAGCTATGGCCACCGCAACGTGCAGGGCGCGGCCATCCACCCGGGCACCGGCGCGCTGTGGACGCACGAACACGGCCCGCAGGGCGGCGACGAGCTCAACATCGACGCCCGAGGCGGCAACCACGGCTGGCCGGTGATCACCTTTGGCCGCAACTACGGCATCGGCACCCGCATCGGCGACGGCACCGAGCGCGCCGACGTGGTGGCGCCAGTGGCGCACTGGGTACCCACCTCGATCGCGCCCAGCGGCATGGCCTTCCTGACGAGCGATCGTTACCCGGGCTGGAAGGGCAACCTCTTCATCGGCGCGCTGCGCGCCGAATCGCTGCTTCGCCTGGAAATCGACGGCAACAAGGTGGTGCGAGAAACCCGGCTGCTGCCCACCTTGAACGAGCGCATCCGAGACGTGCGCCAAGGCCCCGACGGCTGGCTTTACCTGCTCACCGACAACGCCGACGGCCGCCTGCTGCGACTGCGCCCCTGACCAGGCCGTATGCCGGCACCGCTGCAAGACCCGTTGGCGGCCTTGCATGCGGGCGCTTTCTGCAATCCAGCGGTGCGCCTGGTCAAGGCCGACCTGCCTTGCCATTCCACCCGCTCCAACGGCATCCTCTCAGGTGCTGGCCCCGCGCGTCAGGGCCGGCAGTGTCGATCTGTGGGCCCCACCGACCACGATGAACTGGGCGGACTGGCACCCGTCGGCATCGGCGGCGCCTTCGACCGCGCGCTGCGCCAGGCGAGCATGCCCAGCCCGGCAGGGAACACTCACTTTGCGCGCTACGGTCGCGGTGGACGGCGCTGGCCAACCGCATGCGGCCCCATCCTTACGGCTAGGTCGTACTGGCCATCTTGTCAAGCGCTGGTGTCGACAGCCGATGATCCTGCATGCCGAATCTGTGGGTTATCACACACGGGCGCAGGCTTGTGACCATCAAGCTGGCCTAGGATAGGCGCCGAGAGGCCGGACGTCAGACCACTGAGGAGGTGGCGCGTCCACGGTTGGTGCTGTACGGGTCGAGCCTTCGCTCCTGTCGACTGACGCGCGCGCCTCATGTTCGCGAGGAGTCGACGTTGCACACCCAGCTTTCCGTCCCGGCCACCGGGAAGACGCACTGCCACGGCATCGGGCTCGGGCGAATCCGGCGATTCCTTCTGAGTGACCTGATCCTCCTGCTGCTGCTGGCCGGCGGAGCGGGATCGGCATCCGCCCAGGTCACCGTCAACCAGATCCTGTTTCCCAGCAACATCGGGCGCACGCTCGATGCGGTGGTGACGATCGACTACACGCGCACCAACGCTGCGGCCGCCACCATCAGCACCGTCATCCCGCCGCAGCTCAGCGTGAACCCGCCGGCGCCGCCCGCCGGCTGCTCGGTGGTCGGCAGCGCGGTTGACTGCGTGGTGCCCGCCGGCGCGGCCGGCGACAGCGGCACGCTGACCTTCCAGGTGCGAGGCGCCACGCTGGGCGCCTTCAGCCTGGTCGCCACCGGCACCGGCGGCTCCAATGCCAGCAACACCGGCACGGTGCGCAGTTCGGGTGAGCTGACGATCCTGAAGTCCCGGTCGCCGGCAGCCGGCAATCTGCTGGCTGGCCAGAGCACCACCTTCACCCTTCAGCCGCAGATCGCCGCGGGCGCGGACGACCTGCCGCTGGGCGCGACTCTGACGGTGACCGATCAGTTGCCGGGCACGCTGACCGACTTCACGGTCAGCGCCGTCAACGGCGGCATCGCCAGCTGCAGCACCGTGGCCAGCGCCAACGCCACACGCACGGTCACCTGCACCTACAGCGGCGCGCTGTCCGCCGCCGCCATCAGCGGCTCGACGATCACCGTCACCGGCCGACCTGGTACCAACGGCAACTTCACCAACGTCGGTTCGATCGCCGCCGACCAGGCGACCTACTTCGACCGCGACATCAACAACAACACCGCCAACGTCAACTACACGGTGGACCCGGCCAGCGACGTGCAGGCCCTGGGCAGCTTCGTCGGCACGCCAGTGCTCACGGGCAGCACGCAGACGCTGACGCTCACCTATCGAAACAACGGCCCGATGAACCTGCCGGCGGGCGGCACCATCACCACCACCATCCCGGCCGATTTCACCGTAAATGCGCTGCCGGCCAATTGCACCGGGCCAGCCACGGGCGTCGTGCTCGCGGCGCCAGCCGTGCTGACCTGCACCACCACGGGGCCGGTGCTCGCCGGCGCGACGCAAGGCTTCGCCATCCCGTTGACGATGCCGGCCAGCAGCGCATCGGGCAACTTCGTGGTCACGGTCGCGCCGCCGGCCGGCTATGGCGATGCCAACCCGGCCAACAACAGCGTGAACCTGCCCTACCAGGTGGCCGGTGCCAACGCCGACCTGCGCCTGGGCAAGAGCAAGTCACCGGCCAGCGGCCCCGTGGCCCCGGGCAGCAACATCACCACCACGCTCACCGTCACCAACGACGCCGCCAGCACCGCCGCGGCCACGTATTCCGTCGATGGCGCAGGCACGGAGATGCGCGTGGTCGACTACCTGCATCCGGAGGAAATCGCCGGCGATACCGTGAACGCCGTGACGGCGGGGTGGAACTGCGTGGTCTCCAACAATGCCGACCCGACCGACGCCACGCGCACCAAGCGCGTGGTCTGCACGCGGTCCAGCGCCGGTACGTTGGCGGCCGGCACCTCGCTGTCGGTGAGGTTCACCACCACCGTCGGCGCCGTCAGCGGCCAGGTGGCGCTGGCCAACCGCGCCTGCACCGGCGAGACGATGCTCAGCGAACTGGGACTGGGGTCGGCGCAAGGCCCGCAGCCCGTCGGCAACGGCCACGCCGGCAACGACTGCGCCACTGCAGGCAGCAACCTGATCGCCACCGACGTGATCAGCGGCCAAGCCAACGTGACCGTGCGGAAGGAATCATCCAACGACAACGCGACCTGGGTGGACAGCGCCGCCACGCCGCCTGCAATCGGCGCAGCCAACGACACACAGTACTGGCGCATCACGCTCACCACGCCTGCCGGCGGCATCCAGGCGGCCATCCCGACCCTGGTGCTGTCGGACACGCTGCCCGGCATCCTCAATACCGTTTCGCCGGGTGCGCCGGCCCCCAGCCACAAGACCCCGGCCATCGCCGTGACGACCAGCGTCACGGCCGGTTCGGCCACCGGCATTTGCCCGAACCTGGCGGCCGGCGGCAGCGCCCTGAGCTGCAACTTCACCAACGTGGCGCCCGGCACCACGGTCGTCGTCAGCTACGCGGTTCAGCGGCCCTTTGCTGCCGGCATCCTGACCAATACCGCAAGCGTGTCGTCGCCCAATGCCATCCTTGGCGGCACGCTGTCCGACAGCGCCGCCGTCATCGTGGCGCCGCGCACCGACGTGGCCGCCACCAGCAAGACCGTCACGCCCGCCACGCCGCGCGTCGGGCAGAACATCCAGTTCACGATCACTGCGCAGAACCTGGGGCCGGACGATGTCACTGCGGCTGGCGACTTCACGGTCATCGACGACCTGAACACCGACACCACGGTCGGCACCGTGGCCTTCGGCGACATCGTGGCCAACGGCGCCAACATGAGCTGTGCCGTGTCGAGCAGCGCGCTACCCGGTGAGCCGCCATTGCCTGCCACCCAGGTGCGAGTGCGATGCAGCAGCACGACGGCGGTGGCGCGCTATTCCACCCGCACCATCTCGATCACCGCGCGGGTGAGGAAGCCGGCCGTGCTGCCCGCGTCCGGCAACGCCTACACCAACCAGTCGAACAGCGCGCGCGTCGACATCCCCGACAGCACCTGCGAATGGAAGGTCGAGACGAGCACCAATGCCAACGTCTCCACCGCCTGCAACGATGCGGCCTCCACGAGCAACAACACCCGCAGCGTCAACTTCGACGTGCTGGTGCCCTCGATCGACCTGCAGCAGCGCAAGACGCGGGTGCTGCCGAGCGGGCAGACCAGCTTCGGCGTCGGCCAGCCGCTGCGCTACCGGTTCCGCATCCAGAACAACGGGCCGTCGCGCGCCGAAGGCGTGCTGATGACCGACCTGATGACGGTGCCAGCCGGCTTCACGCTGTCGGCGCCGCAAGTCCTCAACGTCAACGGCGCGGCGGCGGAAGCCGGCTATTCGCTCGATGCCGGCAAGACCGGCAGCGTCAGCTGCTCACAGTCGGCACCCAACGCCAACCTGGTGTGCATGCTGTCGGGCACGGCCGCGAACAACTTTCTCGAAGCGGGCCGCGAAGTCAACTTCGAGGTCGAACTGGCGCAGACCGGCATCTCGCTCATCCCGGTGAGCTTCCGCAACGAAGCCCTGGTCTGCGGCGACGAAACGCCGGGCTATGAATCGTCCGGCGCCTGCGACCGCGCGGCGCCGAACAACAACAACCTGGCGTCGGTCAACGACACGATCTTCCCGCGCACCGACCTGTCGATCAGCAAGGCCACCGTCACACCGCAGCCGGTCGGCATCAACCAGCCGGTGGAGTTCCGGCTCGTGGTCAGCAACCTCGGCGGCAACGACACCCAGCAGGTCCGGGTGCAGGACGTGCTGCCGCCCAACTTCGAACTGATCACCGCGGCGCCCAACGCGCCCAGCCTGGTGCTGGGCGGCTTCGTCACCCAGGTGCCCTCCACCGCCTCGGGTGCCACGCTGAACTGCACACCCACGCCGGCCGCCATCGCCGTGGTCGGTCAGAGCCAGACCGTGACCTGCGTGATCGACGCCAACCCGGGCCCGCTGGGCGCCGGGGCATTCCCCGGCAATCCCAACCCGGCCAATACCCTCACGCTGCGGCTGTTCGCCAAGCCCAAGCTCGATTTCTTCACTGGCCCCTACCTCAGCGACCGCACCAACTCGGCCTCCGTCTCGGTGGGCCTGGACGGATCGGGCAACCCGCTGTCGCTGGACTCGGTGAGCGCCAACAACAACTCGTCTTCCCCGGTGCAGGTCGGCAATGCCAGCATCGCCGGCCGGGTGTTCCAGGACCGCATCGCCAACGGTGTCCAGGACGGCAGCTTGCCGAACGAGGACGAGGGCATCGGCAACGTGACGATCACCTTGAGCGGCACCGACGCCTACGGCAACACGATCAGCCGCGCCGCCACCACCAGCGACACAGTCGGCGCCACGCGTGGCAGCTACCTGTTCGACAACCTGCCCCCCGGCACCTACCGGGTCGACGAGACCCAGCCGGCAGGCTTCGTCAACTCGCGATCGGCCACCCCGACCGTCGGCGCCAGCGCGCCCAGTGCCGGAGGCACCTATGCCTCAGTTGGCGCGGCAGGCGATTCCAGCCATTCGGCCATCGTGCTGGCCATCGGCAACGCGGCGGTGAACTACCACTTCCCCGAAGTCCGGCGCCCGTCGCTGTCCGGCTTCGTCTACATCGACAACGACGTCAACGGCGTGCGCAACGCCGGCGCCGACCCGGCCATCGCCGGTGCCACGGTGCGACTGCTCAATGCCACCACGGGTGCCGTGGTGGCCACCGCCACCACCGACGGCACGGGCTTCTACAACTTCCCGTCGCTCGATCCGTTCATCACCTACTCGCTGGAGGAACCCTTGCCGGCCGCCCCGGCGGGCCTGCGCAACGGGCCGGTCAACCCCGGACTGATCGGCGGCACGCCCTGCGCCGGCTGCACGGCGCAGGCGGGCGTCGGTGGCAGCACGGCCGACCGGATCGCGGGCATCGACCTGTCGAGCGGCTTCGACGGAACGCTGTTCAATTTCGGCGAAATCGCCAACGGCACCATCAGCGGCACGGTCTATAGCGACCGCAACCGCAGCAACACGATGGAACCCTCGCCCACCGATGGCCGGCTGGCGGGCGTGACCCTCACGCTGCATGCGGGCAATTCCTGCGCCGGTGTGCTGCTGGCCACCACCACCACCGACGCGCTGGGTGGCTATGCCTTCCCGGACCGCGCGGCAGGACAGGACTACGCAGTGTGCGAAACCCAGCCGGCAGGCTACGGCGACGGCACCACGCACCCGGGCACCAACGGCACCAGCACGCTGCCCAACGTCATCGTCATCACCAACCTGCCCAACATCGGTTCGCCCAACAACAATTTCGGCGAGGTGGCTGCCAGCCTGTCGGGCTTCGTGTTCCTGGATGCCAACAACGACGGCATTCGCGTCGGCGACATCGGCGGCGCCGGCGTCACCGTCACGCTGAGCGGGCTCGACGCCGGTGGCAGCCCGGTGAATCGCAGCACCGCCACCGATGCCAGCGGTGCCTGGCGCTTCGACGACCTCCCCGCCGCAAACGGCGCCGGCTACACGGTCACGGAACAACTGGCGCAACCGGTGATCGCCGGCCTCCTCACCGTCAACGGCAAGACCACGGTCGGTTCGCTGGGCGGCACCGCCACTGCGGTGGACACCGTGCCCAGCGCGATCCGGGCGATCCCGCTGCCGGCCGGTGGCAGCAGCGTCGAAAACAACTTTGGCGAGGTCTGGCCGCAACAGACCAGCATCTCCGGCGTCGTCTACCTGGACCGCAACCGCAACCTCACGATGGACGCCCTCCCCACGGACGACCGTCTGGGCGGTGTCGTGCTCACGCTGTACGCCCGCACGGGGTGCACTGGCGCCTCGCTCGCCACCGCGACCACCCTCCCGAACGGCACCTACCGCTTCGCCGGTCTGGCCGTCGGACAGGCCTACAGCGTCTGCGAAACCCAACCCGCCATCTACGCAGACGGCAGCACCCACCCAGGCGACAGCGGCATCAGCTCGCAACCCGATCGCATCGACATCGCGGTACTGCCGGCGGCCGGCTCCGCCGGCAACAACTTCGGCGAGGTGCCGGCGTCCATCGCCGGCCATGTCTACCTGGACATGAACAACGACGGTGCCCGCGCCGGCGATCCCGGCCTGGCTGGCGTCTCCGTCACCTTGACCGGCACTGACCTCGCCGGCAATACCGTGCGATTCACCACCACCACCGACACCCAAGGTGCGTGGGCGTTCGACCAGTTGCCCGCGTCCGACGCCGCAGGCTACACGGTCACCGAGCAGCGTGACCCGCCGCTGTACAACGGCACGGTCACCTCCAATGGACTCACCACCGCTGGCAGCCTGGGCGGCACCGCCACCCCGGTGGCCACGCTGCCCAGCGCCATCGCCGGCATCGTGCTGCCCGCTGGGTCGGCCAGCATCGAAAACAACTTCGGCGAACGCCTGGCCATTGGCGCCATCAGCGGTCGCGTCTGGCTGGACGACAACAACAACGGCCGCATCGACGGCGCAGAGCGCGGCATTGCCGGCGTCACCCTGGAATTGACTGGCACCGACGGCAGCGGGCTGCCCGTCGCGCGCAGCACCGTCACCGATTCGGAAGGCCGCTACCGCTTCGACAACCTTGCCCCAGGGACCTACAGCGTGACAGAGCCGACACAGCCCACCGGCACCGGCAACGGCGTCACGCTGGCCGGCACCATCACAGGCACCACAGTCGGCGAGGTCACGCCAGTGACCACCTTGCCGTCCGTCGTCAGCCGCATCGTGCTGCCGGGCGGAAGCGAATCCATCGACAACAACTTCGGCGAGGTGACCAACGCACCCGACCTGGTCGTCACCAAGGCCGCCAACGACGCCGCCTTCACCGTTGGCCGCGCCAGCGGATACACGCTGCGCGTGCGCAACAGCGGACAGTCGGCCACCAACGGCCCCTACACCGTCACCGATCGACTGCCCGTCGGCAGCACCCTGTCGGCCGCGCCCAGCGGCCCCGGCTGGTCATGCACCGGCGCCGTCGGCGCCAGCAGTTTCACCTGCACCTCCAGCGCAGTGCTGGCGGCCAACACCGATGCACCGGCCATCGTTGCGCCGGTGGCCATCGGCACCGCCGCCGCGGCGTCCTCGCCTGCGCTCAATGCGGTGATGGTCGAAGGCGGCGGCGAGCCCGATGCCCGCAAGCCGACCCCGACCGAACGCGATGCGGTGGTCGGCAATCCCGGCGTGCTGGCACCCTGCACCGCCGCGATCAACCAAGGCGCCTGCCGCACCAGCACCCCGGTGCAGTTGCCAGCGGCGATCTCCGGCACGGTCTGGCTGGATCAAGGCACCAAGCCCGCGCTGCTCGACACGGGCGACAGGCGACTGCCTGGCTGGCGCGTGGAGATCGTCGATCCGGCCACCCAGCAGGTGGTGGCCAGCACGGTCACCGGGCCCGATGGCCGCTACCGCATCGGCGACCTCGTGCCTGGCCTGACTTACGCAGTGCGCTTCCGCGACCCGACCACCGGCATCGTCTACGGCTACCCGGTGAACGGCGAGACGGCGCCTGATTCCTCGGGGGCCTCGTGCGTGCCGTCAGCGGTGCCGAGTTCCTGCGTGGTACGCGGCATCGACCCGCATCTCGTGGTGGTGCTGGCTCCTGGGCAGGAACTGACCCAGCAGAGCCTTCCCGTGAAGCCCACCGGCGTCGTCTACGACTCGACCACGCGGCAACCGGTGACGGGTGCCGTGGTGACCCTGGCGCCAGTGGGCAGTTGCCCGGGCTGGTCACCTGGTCAGCAGGTGGCCGGAGTGAACCTGGGTGGCTATGTCGTGAATGGCGCGTCCATCTCGATGACCACCGGCACCAACGGCCAGTACCAGTGGCTGCTCCTGCCCAATGCCCCTGCCGCCTGCGATCTGCGCCTCTCGGTCACGCCGCCGCCCGGCTACACCTTCGAGTCCACGCTGATTCCGCCGGCGACTGACGCGCTGCGGCCCTCGGGGCCGGTCGACACGGTGGTCGCCGTGCAGCCGCAGCCTGAGGCGCCCACGGGCCCGGTCGGCCCCGGCACCACTTACCACCTGACGGTGGCCATCGGCTCCGGCACGCCGGGCCTGGTGTACAACCATATCCCGCTCGACCCGTCGGTGCCTGCCGGCCTGCTGCTGCGCAAGTCTGGAGACCGCCAACTCGTCGAATTGGGCGATACCGTGCGCTACAGCATCACCCTGGCCTTGACCAGCGGCGCCGCACCCCGCCACGTCACCGTGGTCGACCGCCTGCCGGCAGGCTTCACCTACGTGGCTGGCACTGCGTCGGTGGACGGCAGGCCGATCGCCGATCCGGCCGGCGCGCCAGGTCCGAACCTCGCCTTTGAGGTCGGCGCCATGCCGGCCAGCGGCAGCCTGACGCTGGTGTACCGCGCCCGCGCCGGCGTCGGCAGCCAGCAGGGCGACGGCATCAACCGCGCCACCGGCGTGGCCTGCAACACCGGCAGCACCTGCGTCACACCGGGCAGCCTGCAGCCTCTGCCACGCAGCACGCCCAGCAATGAGGCGGTCTACCAGGTGAAGGTGGTGGGCGGCGTGTTCACCGCCGACGCCTGCGTGCTCGGCAAGGTGTTCGTCGACTGCAACGGCAACCACCTGCAGGACGCCGAAGAGCTGGGCATCCCCGGCGTGCGGCTGGTGTTGCAGGACGGCACCACGCTGGTGTCCGATGTCGAAGGCAAGTACTCGGTGTGCGGCCTGCCGCCCAGGAGCGCCGTGCTGCGCATCGACCCGTTGACGCTGCCGCGCGGCGCGCGCCTCACCACGTCGAGCAACCGCAACCTCGGTGACGCCGGCAGCCTGTGGCTGGACCTGAAGAACGGTGAGCTGCACCGCGCCGACTTCATCGAAGGCAGCTGCTCCAACACCGTGCTGGAGCAGGTCAAGGCGCGCCGCGCGCAGGGCGAGGTTTCCGCACCGGAAACCGAGAAGCGCGGCCAACCCGCCCTGCGCTTCGACAGCAAGGCGCATGGCCTCGACACCTTGCGCAGCCCGCAGCAAGGCACCGATGGTGCCAACCAGCAGGTGCCCAAGACCCGCCCCGACAGCC
>NZ_MWLO01000032.1 GCF_002198735.1 Ideonella sp. A 288 | reverse complement strand
CGGCGGCTTGACCTCTTCGATGATCTTGGTTTCGATGGGCGCCTTGATGACCTCCACCACCTTGCGCGCCAGGCCGTTGAGCAGGGCCCAACCCAGGATGACGTGCAGCACCACCACCACCGCGAACCCGGTCACATGTTTGCCGGGGTTTCTCTGCTGTTGAGCGTAATCCACTCGTTGACCTCCAGATGATCGACCGTGTCGTGGCCCGATCCCTGTGAACGTTTTTTGATTGATGCGGCCTCGTGAGCCGACGGCAGCCCGTCCGCTGCGACGGGCCGGACTATATCCCGAAGACCCGTTGTGTCCGCTCGGTACAACACCCTAACCATGCTGGGGGGCTGGCGGCGCGCAACCACTTGATTTCCATATGAGGATCTGTTTGGTGCCAGCTTGGTGCGGTGGCGCACCGCGATGTGGCCGACATCGCTGCATTCGCGGGATAAGGGGCGGTTGCGGGAACACTGCGGCACGTTCTCTTCCGCATCGATCAAGCCCCCAGCAGATCGCGCGCCAGCCGGTTGTGGCGCTCGATCAGGGGCCCCTCATCCAGGGTGGTGAGCCGGCCTTCGCGCACCACCACGCGGCCGTTGACGATGGTCCAGGTTGCCGCAGGGGGTGTGCACAGCAGCAGCGCGGCCACCGGATCATGGACGGCGCCGCCGGCCATCGGCAGGCCGCGCAGGTCGAACAGCGCCAGGTCGGCCGACATGCCCGGCGCCAGGTGGCCGATGTCGTCGCGGCCCAGCACGCGGGCGCCGCCGCGTGTGGCCACCGCGAGCATGTCGCGCGCGGTCATCTCGGCCGGACCGTGATCACAGCCAAACGGCTCGAGAGAGCGGCCCACCCGCGCCAGCAGCAGCCCCTGGCGGGCCTCGCCCAGCAGGTGGGCGCCATCGTTGCTGGCGCTGCCGTCGACCCCCAGGCCCACCGGCACGCCGGCGTCCAGCAGGCGGCGCACCGGCGCGATGCCCGAGGCCAGGCGCATGTTGCTGCACGGGCAGTGGGCCACGCCCGTGCCGGTGGCCGCAAAGCGCGCGATGCCCGGTGCGTCGAGCTTCACGCAGTGCGCGTGCCACACGTCGTCACCCAGCCAGCCGACGCTCTCGGCGTACTCGGCCGGCGTCATGCCGAAGCGCGCGCGGCTGTAGGCGATGTCGTGGTCGTTCTCGGCCAGGTGGGTGTGCAGTCGCGTGCCCAGCGAGCGCGCCAGGGCGGCCGATTCGCGCATCAGGTCGGGGCTGACCGAGAACGGCGAGCACGGCGCGGCCACCACGCGCAGCATGGCGTGGCGGCGCGTGTCGTGGTGGGTCTCGATCAGGCGTTGGGTGTCGGCCAGGATGTCGGTCTCGCGCTCCACCAGCGCGTCGGGCGGCAGGCCGCCCTGCGATTCACCCACGCTCATGCTGCCCCGGGCGGCGTGGAAGCGCATGCCGATCTCGGCCGCAGCGGCGATGCTGTCGTCCAGGCGCACGCCGTTGGGGTACAGGTACAGGTGGTCCGAACTGGTGGTGCAGCCCGACAGCAGCAACTCGGCCATCGCCAGTTGCGTGGACACCCGCACCATCTCCGGCGTAAGGCCCGCCCAGATCGGGTACAGCGTGCGCAGCCAGCCGAACAGCTCGGCGTTCTGCGCCGCCGGCACCGCGCGGGTCAGCGACTGGTACATGTGGTGGTGCGTGTTCACCAGGCCGGGCAGCACGGCGTGGCCGCGGGCGTCGATCACCTCGTCGGCGCGCAGGTCCGCCGGGCGCTCACCGGCGGGCCAGAGGGCCTCGATCGACGGGCCGCGCAGCAGCACGCTGCCGCCGCGCAGTTCGCGGCGCTGGTCGTCCATGGTGACGACGACGTCGGCGTCGCGGATCAGCAGCGTGGAGGCGTCACGGGCGTTCATGCCCGTGATCATCGCCGAAGCGCCGGGCCCGCCCGGCGCGCTCAGTCTTCCATCACGGCCGTGATGGCGAAGTCGGGCGCGGTGCCCACCTGCATCGCAAACAGCGCGAACTGCGCGGCCGGCTGCGGCCGGCTGATCAGGTAGCCCTGCAGCATGTCGCAGCCCACGGTGTGCAGGAAGCCGCGCTGCGCTTCGGTCTCGACGCCCTCGGCCACCACGCGGATGCCCATGGCGGCGGCGAGCTGCACCACCGCCTGCACCAGCACCCGGTCGTCCTCGTCGCCGGGCAGGTCGCGCACGAAGCTGCGGTCGATCTTCACCTTCGACGGGCGCAACCGCTTCAGGTAGGCCAGCGACGAGTAGCCGGTGCCGAAGTCGTCGACGGCCAGGCGCAGGCCCAGGCCATGCAGGTGCTCGACGATGCGCTGCGTGGTGTCGGTGTCGGTCATCAGCACGCTCTCGGTGATCTCGATCTCGAGCTCGTGCGGCAGCACGTCGAAGTCGGCCATCGCACGCGTCAACGTGTCGACCAGGCGGTGGTGCCGGAACTCCAGCGCCGACACGTTGACCGCCACGGTGCCGAAGGGCACGCGGTCGCGCTTCCAGGCGGCGATCTGTGCGCAGGCGCTGCGCACCGTCCAGGCGCCCAGTTCGTTGATCAGCCCGCACTGCTCGGCCGCGCCGATGAACTGCAGCGGCGAGACCATGCCGCGGTCGGGGTGGTGCCAGCGGATCAGCGCCTCGCAGCCCAGCAGTTGGCCGGAGTCGCAGGCCACCTGCGGCTGGTAGTGCAGCTCGAACTGGCCTTCGGCCAAGGCCCGCTTGAGCTCCTGCTCCAACTGTGCGGTGGCCTGCAGCCGGCTGTTGAACTCGGGCCTGAAGAACACGCAGCGCGCGCGGCCCAGGCCCTTGGCCGCGTACATGGCCGTGTCGGCATGGCGGATCAGGGCCTCGGGTTCGATGCCGTCGCCCGGGAACAGCGAGATGCCGATGCTTGCCGACACCGCCACCGGGCGGAACTGGATGAGCACCGGTGCCTCCAGCGCCTTGAGCAGGCGGTCGGCGGTGGCGGCCACCTCGTCGGTGGCGCTGGCGTCGTGCAGCAGCACGACGAACTCGTCGCCGCTGTAGCGGCACACCACGTCGGCCGCGCGCAGTGTGTCGCGCATGCGGCTGGACAATGTCTCGAGCAGGGTGTCGCCGGCGGCATGGCCGATGGTGTCGTTGACCGACTTGAAGCGGTCCAGGTCGATGAACAGCAGGGCCAGTCCGCGCCGGTCACGCCGTGCACTGGTGACGGCGGCGGCGAGCAGGGCCTGGAACAGCGTGCGGTTCGGCAGCCCGGTCAGGCCGTCGTGCAGGGCGATCTTCTCGAGGTCGGCCTGCTTGCGCTCGAGCTGGCCGAACAGGTCGCCGACCCGCGCATGCACGTCGTTCAGGTGGCAACCGAGCTCGTTCAACTCATCGCGGCGGTTCCAGACCATCGGCTCGACGGTGTCGCGCGAGGCCAGTGCACTGGCCTGCCGCTTCAGCCGCTCGATCGGCAGCAGCAGCCGCCGGTGCAGCACGGCCATCAGCACCAGGCCGCTCATCATCACCTGCAGGGCCGCCAGCAACAGCGTGGCCCGGCGGCGTTCGGCGATCGCACGGTCGATCTGGCCGGGGTCGAACCACAGCTCCAGTTCGCCCAGGGGAACCCCTTCGCGGGCGACGGTGGCGTGCAGCACCGGGCCGAGGTCGGGCACATGGTTGGGGCGGGCCAGCTGCAGCGGGCGGGTCAGCGGGCGTCGCTCGGTCACGCGCACGGCCACCACGGCAGGATCGGCCATCGCACTGCGTGCGACGGCGGCCACGGCACCGGGATCGATGCTCCACAGCGGCTCCACCAGGGCCGCGGCGGTCATGCCCAGCACGGCCTGTCGGCTCTGCGCCAGCAACTGCTCCTGGGCGTCGTGCGTGAACCGCTGCTCGAGATGCCACCCGGCGAACGTGGGCAACAACACCGCCCCGGCGATGGCCAGCAGCACGGTGGTTCGGATCGAGAGGGACGGCCAGCGAAGAAGAGCCACGGACAGAAGAGCAGTGAGCGGACGCAATTGAACGACTTATCGGCGGTCAATCGCGGCGGCTTGACCCGGCGGACCGTGACGGATGGCGCCGAACCGCCGGCCGCGGGCGGGCGATGTCCACATAATCGCGGCATGAGCTGCCCCTCGCCCCATGCCGATCCGCGCGGCTTCATGCGTGCGCTCTACGACGCTGCCGTGGCCCGCGCCATGCCCGCCCAGGTGCTGGGCCGGTTCCTGCCCGCGCCGCCGCCGCGCGGCCGCACCGTCGTGCTCGGGGCCGGCAAGGCTGGCGGCGCGATGGCCGCGGCGCTGGATGCGCTGTGGCCGGCCGGCGCGCCGATGTCGGGCCTGGTGGTCACGCGCTACGGCCACGTGCCGCCGGCCTACCGCAGCGCGCCGGGGCGCATCGAGGTGGTCGAGGCCTCGCACCCCGTGCCCGACGAGGCCGGCCGGCTCGCGGCCGAGCGCATCGTGCAGCTCACCCGCGGCCTGAGGCCCGACGACCTGGTGCTGTGCCTGGTGTCCGGCGGCGGCTCGGCCCTGCTGACGATGCCGGCGCCCGGCCTGGCCTTCGCGGACAAGCAGGCCATCAACCAGGCGCTGCTGCGCAGCGGCGCGGCCATCGACGAGATGAACTGCGTGCGCAAGCACCTCTCGGCCATCAAGGGAGGTCGGCTGGCGGCGATGTGCGCCCCGGCCCAGGTGGTGTCGCTGCTCATCAGCGACGTGCCGGGTGATGATCCGTCGGTCATCGCCAGCGGACCCACCGTGCCCGATGCCAGCACCTGTGCCGACGCGCTGGCCATCCTGCGGCGCTATGGCATCGAGCTGCCGGCCGCGGCGCGCGCCGGGCTCGAGAGCGGCGCCTTCGAGACGCCCAAGCCGGGCGACGCCTGCTTCGCCGGCCACCGCGTCAGCGTCGTCGCCACGCCGCAGCAGAGCCTGGAGGCGGCGGCCGAACTGGCGCGCTCGGCGGGTGTCGAGGCCCACATCCTCAGCGACGAGATCGAGGGCGAGAGCCGCGAAGTGGGCAAGGTGCATGCGGCGCTGGCCCGCGCGGTGGCACGGCGCGGCACGCCCTTCGCGCGGCCCTGCGTCATCCTGTCGGGCGGCGAGACCACCGTCACCGTGCGCTCCAAGGGCGGCCGCGGCGGCCGGGCCACCGAGTTCCTGCTCGGCTGCGCGCTGGCGCTGCAGGGCGAGCCCGGTGTGCACGTGCTGGCGGCAGACACCGACGGCATCGACGGCATCGAGGACAACGCCGGCGCCATCGCCACGCCCGACACCCTGGCCCGGGCGCTGGCCCTGGGCCTGAAGGGCGCCGACTTCCTCGACCGCAACGACGCCTGCAGCTTCTTCGACCGGCTCGGCGACCTGGTGGTCACCGGGCCCACGTTCACCAACGTCAACGACTTTCGGGCGCTGCTGGTCACCTGACGCCGGCGGCACCGCGCGGCGCGGTCACGCCACCGCGCCTCGGGTGTTCACGTACAGCGCGTACAGCGAGTGGCTGCTGGCCATGAACAGGCGGTTGCGGCGCGCCCCGCCGAAGCACAGGTTGGCGCAGCGTTCGGGCAGGTGGATGTGGGCCAGCAGGCGGCCGTCGCGGTCGAACACGCGCACACCGTCGAGTTGGGCCGCGTCGGCCTCCGGCGCGCCGTTGCTGCCGAAGCCGCACCACAGGTTGCCCTGCACGTCGACGGCGATGCCGTCGAAGGCGCCGGGGCCGCCGGCATCGGCGAACAGGCGCTTGTGCCGCAGCGTGGCGCCGTCCACGTCGTAGGCCCAGATGCGCCGGTGCGGCGTGGCGCGGCTCTCCACCACGTACAGCACCGACTCGTCCGGGCTGAAGGCCAGGCCGTTGCTGCCCTGCAGGTCGTCCAGCGCCATCTCGAGGTCGCCGCTGTCCGGGTCGATGCGGTAGACGCCGTGCGGCAGTTCGGGCGTGGCCGGCTCGCCTTCCCACCAGCCCGAGATGCCGAAGGGCGGGTCGGTGAACCAGATGGCGCCGCGGGCCGCGCCCTGCTGCTGGCAGACGATGTCGTTGGGCGAGTTGAGCGGCTTGCCCAGGTAGCGATCGGCCAGCACGGTGATGCGCCCGTCGAACTCGGTGCGGGTGACGCGGCGCGTCAGGTGCTCGCAGGCGAGCAGGCGGCCCTGGTGGTCGCGCGCCAGGCCGTTGGCGTGGTTGGACGGCCGGCGGAAGTCGCACACCGCGCCCGAGCAATCGTCCCAGCGCACGATGCGGTTGTTGGGGATGTCGGACATCAGCAGGTAGCGCCCGTCGCCGACCCACACCGGCCCCTCGGCCCAGTAGAAGCCGGTGGCCAGGCGCTCGACCGTGCCCGACAGCAGCCGCAACGGCAGGAAGCGCTCGTCCAGCACCTCGATGCAGGGGTCGGGCAGGCGCAGGCTGCGCGTGAAGGGCGGGGTCATGGGCAGTCCCCGGGGAACGGGCCCTGGGCGACGAAGCCGCCGCCCTGGTACAGCGCGACGGGGTTCGTCGTGTCGATGCGCTGCTGGCGCGCCTCCACCGCGGCACGGAAGCGTTCCGAGCTGTCCTGCGGGCGGTAGCCGATGTGGCGCGCAGCGGTGTTGTCCCACCAGCTGAGCGGGTTGTCGCTCATGCCGTAGACGACGGTGTGGCCGACCACCGGGGCCGACAGCGCCGCGACGACCAGGCGCTCGAGGTCGTCGTAGCTCAGCCAGGTGGCCAGCATGCGGCGGTCCACCGGCTCGGGGAAGGACGAGCCGATGCGCAGGCTCACGGTCTCGAGGCCATGGCGGTCGAAGTAGAACTGCGCCAGGTTCTCGCCGAAGGCCTTGCTCAGGCCGTAGTAGCCGTCGGGTCGCACCGGGTCGCGCGGGCCGATGGTCTCGCTCTGCCGGTGGAAGCCGGTGACGTGGTTGGAACTGGCGAAGACGATGCGCCGCACGCCGTGCACCCGGGCCGCCTCGTAGACGTGGTACGCGCCGACGATGTTGGCCGGAAGGATCGTCTCGAACGCATGTTCGGTGCTCACGCCGCCCAGGTGCACCACGGCGTCCACGCCCTCGAGCAGCGCCATCACGGCGGCCTTGTCCTCCAGCGCGGCGGGGCGCAGCTCTTCACCGTCGGCCGCCGCACCCAGCTCGGCGATGTCGCTCAGCCGAAGCCGGTCGCAGCAGGCCTTCAGCCGGGGGCGCAACACCCGGCCCAGCGCGCCGGCCGCGCCGGTGAGCAGCAGGCGATGGAAGCGCAGCGTGGTGGTGGAGGCAGTGGTCATCGGCGGCTTCCGGGGTGGGGGG
>NZ_MWLO01000031.1 GCF_002198735.1 Ideonella sp. A 288 | reverse complement strand
GCCCCCTCCCTGATCCGCCGCGACACCTCGGCCTGGCGCCTGCAGGTGTGGATCTCGTTCGGCCTGGCCGCGTCGCTGTGCGCCATCGGCCTGGCCTGGCTGCCGGGCGACGACCTCGACCGCGCCTTCATGGTGATGGGCTACGTGTTCTGCCTGTCCACCGCCTTTGCGCTGGCCAAGTACATCCGCGACAACCAGGCCGGCCGCGTCGACACGCCGATGTGGAAGCTGGTGGTGTGGACCGGCTTCGCCTTCGCGATGGCGCTCACCGCGTGGGGCCTGTGGCGCATGACGATCCAGCCGGTGTGGAAGGCCTACCTGACGGTGAGCTGGCTGTTCCTGATCTCGTCGGTGTTCACGCTGGCCAAGACGCTGCGCGACGCCTACGACGCCGACCTGCTCGAAGCCCGGCTGGCCGGCCGTCGCGAAGCCTCGGCTGCGGCCGACACGGCCTCGGCCTGACCTTCCCCCGTCCCTTTCACCTCAGGAGATCACGACCATGACGACCCTTGCCCTGCGATCCCTCTGCGCCGCGCTGGCCACCAGCCTGCTGCTCACCGTGGCTGCCCCGGCATCGGCGCACCGCCCGCCCAATGCGTCGGAAGCCAGCGCCGCGCTGTCGCTGCTGCCGGTGGCGGTGGTGGTGGTCGCGCCGGCCATGCTGCTGAGCGGCGGCGCGATGCTCACCGTGGTGGCCGTGCAGGCCTCGGCCACCGGCACGGTGTGGGTGCTCGAACGTGCCTCCGACGGCGCCCGCCTGTCGGTGGAACTGGTGGGCGGCGCGGTGCTGTCGGTGGGCACCGGCGTGGCGGTGATCGCGATGGGCACCGGCTGGCTGCTGTCGGCCGCCGGCCAGGCCATCGCCTTCATCCCCAACGAGATCGGCGCCTCGCTGCTTTACAACGAGCGGGTGACGCGATGAGCAGGCTGCTGCGTCGCGCGGCCCGCTGTGCCGCATTGGCCACGGCTTTGGCCACTTCACTGGTCGCTCCGCTGTCTCACGCAGGCCGCCCGTGCGAGGAGCACCCGACCGAGGCCCGCGCCGTCGAGCGCGGCATGGACCTGGCGCTGCGCACCTCCCGCGCGCTGGACGCCACCGGCGCGCAGGTGCTGGTGCTGGCCCGCGCGGGGCAGGACCTGTCGAAGTACCAGCTGCGCTGGTCGCACCTGGGCTTCGCCTACCGCGACGCCGACGGCCCGCGCCCGGTGTGGCGCGTGCTGCACAAGCTCAACCAGTGCGGCAGCGCCGAGGCCTCGCTGTACCGCCAGGGCCTGGGCGAGTTCTTCCTCGACGCGCCGCACCGCTACGAGGCCGCCTACGTGGTGCTGTCGCCCGAGCTGCAGGCCCGGCTGCTGCCGCTGCTGAAGGACAACGCCCGCGTGGCGCGGCTCGATGAGCGGCGCTACAACATGCTGGCCTACCCCTGGTCCAGCGACTACCAGCAGAGCAACCAGTGGGCCCTCGAGACGCTGGCAGCCGCAGCTGATGGCGCCGCCACCCGGGGCCAGGCCCAGGCCTGGCTGCGCGCCAAGGGCTACGAGCCGACCACGCTGCACCTGGGCGCGCTCACGCGGCTGGGCGCGCGCGCCACCGCGGCCAACATCGCCTTCGACGACCACCCCAATGCCAAGCGCTTCGCTGACCGCATCGAGACGGTGACCGTCGACTCGGTCTTCGCCTGGCTGCCGCGCGCCGGCCTGGGCGGCGACGCGATGACGGTGCGCTGAGCGGCCTCGAGCGTGGCCCCCGTCACACCGGATGCGCCATCGCGTCATCCGCGGCCGATACAGTCGACACCTCGCCGAGCAGGAGCCCTCGTGAGCCACCCCATTGAGCACCCGAACCAGTTCGCGCTGCTCCGCCAGCGCCGCTTCGCGCCCTTCTTCTGGACGCAGTTCCTGGGTGCCGGCAACGACAACCTGTTCAAGTTCGCGTTCACCGTGCTGGTCACCTACCAGCTGCAGGTGGCGTGGCTGCCGCCGTCGCTGGCCGGGCTGGCCATCGGGGCGCTGTTCATCCTGCCCTTCCTGCTGTTCTCGGCCACCAGCGGCCAGCTCACCGACAAGCACGACAAGACGGCGGTGATCCGCTTCGTCAAGAACCTCGAGATCGGCATCATGGTGCTGGCCGGCGTCGGCTTCATGACGCAGCAGGTGGGCGTGCTGCTGGGCTGCGTGTTCCTGATGGGCCTGCATTCCACGCTGTTCGGCCCGGTGAAGTTCGCCTACCTGCCGCAGCACCTCACCGAGCGCGAGCTCACCGGCGGCAACGGCATGGTCGAGATGGGCACCTTCGTGGCCATCCTGCTGGGCAACGTGGCCGGCGGCCTGCTGATCGCCGTGCCCGGCACCGGGCCCACGCTGGTGGCGGTGTCGTGCCTGGCGCTGGCGGTGCTGGGGCGCGTCACCGCGCAGCAGGTGCCGGCCTCGCCGGCCACCGACCCGGGCCTGCGCATCAACTGGAACCCGGTGACCGAGACCGTGCGCAACCTCAAGCTCGCGCACGGCAACATCGTCGTCTTCCGCTCGCTGCTGGGCATCAGCTGGATGTGGTTCTTCGGCGCGGTGTTCCTGAGCAACTTCCCGGTCTTCGCCAAGGACGTGCTGCACGGTGACGAGAAGGTGGCCTCGCTGCTGCTGGTGGTGTTCTCGGTGGGCATCGGCGTGGGCTCGCTGCTGTGCGAGGTGCTCTCGAAGCGCCATGTCGAGATCGGCCTGGTGCCGGCCGGCGCCATCGGCATGAGCGTGTTCGGCATCGACCTGTACTTCGCCTCGAGCGGGCTTCCCGCCTCGGCCACGCTCACCGTGGGCCAGTTCCTCTCGCAGCCGGCGCACTGGCGCGTCCTGGTCGACCTGGCGCTGCTCAGCGCCAGCGCGGGCCTGTACAGCGTGCCGATGTACGCGCTGATCCAGCTGCGCAGCCAGCCCACGCACCGGGCGCGCATCATCGCGGCCAACAACATCCTCAATGCGCTGTTCATGATCGTCAGCGCGGTGGCCGCGGGCGCGATGCTCAAGAGCGGCTTCACGGTGCCGCAGGTCTTCCTGGCCACGGCGGTGGCCAACGTGGTGGTGGGGGCCTACATCTTCCTGCTGGTGCCCGAGTACCTGCTGCGCTTCGTGGCCTTCATCGCCACGCGCTGCCTGTACCGCTTCAAGGTGCGTGGCGACGAGCACCTGCCCACCGAGGGCGCGGCCATCGTGGTGGCCAACCACGTGAGCTTCGTCGACGCCATCGTGCTGATGGCCGCCAGCCCGCGGCCCATCCGCTTCATCATGGACCACCGCATCTTCCAGGTGCCGGTGCTGGGCTGGCTGTTCCGCCTGGCCAAGGCCATCCCGATCGCGCCGCAGAAGGAAGACCCGGCCGCCTACGCCGCCGCCTTCGAGGCCGCCGACCGCGTGCTGGCCGAGGGCGACCTGCTGGGCATCTTCCCCGAGGGCGGCATCACCCGCGACGGCGAGCTGCAGCCGTTCAAGGGCGGCGTGATGAAGATCCTCGAGCGGCGCCCGGTGCCAGTGGTGCCGGTGGCCTTGCAGAACCTGTGGGGCTCGTACTTCTCGCGCGTCGAGGGCGGCACGGCGATGGTCAGGCCCTTCCGGCGCGGTGTGTTCAGCCGTGTCGGCCTGGTGGCGGGGCCGGCGCTGCTGCCGGCCGAGGTCAGTCCAGAGGCCTTGCGCACCCGCGTGGCAGGCCTGCTGCACAGCTGAGTGGCCGGCATGCTGAACCTGTCCCCTTCCGCCTGGCGGCGCGTGCTGCCCTTCGCGCTGTTCATGGTGCTGCTCGGCCTGCGCGGCATGGTGCCGGCCGACGGCAGCTGGGGCATCGATGCGCGCTGGGTCTACGGCGTGTCGGTGCTGGCGGTGGGCGGCTTGCTGCTGGCCTGGCGGCGCGACTACGGCGAACTGGGCCGGCAGAACCTGCCCGGCGCCGGCGAGCTGGCGCTGGCCGTGGCGGTGGGCCTGGGCGTGTTCGCACTGTGGATCCAGCTCACGGCGCCGTGGATGCTGCTGGGCGAGCCCACCGCCACCTTCCGGCCGCTGGATGCCAACGGCCAACCGCAGTGGCCATTGATCGCGGTGCGCTTCATCGGCGCGGCGCTGCTGGTACCGGTGATGGAAGAGCTGTTCTGGCGCTCGTTCCTGATGCGCTGGATCGAGGCGCCGCGTTTCGAGGGCGTCGACCCGCGGCGCGTCGGCCTGAAGGCCATCGTGCTGTCGACCTTCGTCTTCACCCTGGCCCACCCGCAGTGGCTGGCCGCCGTGCTGGCCGGGCTGGCCTACGCCGGCCTGTACGTGCGCACCGGCCGGCTGTGGACCGCGGTGATCGCCCATGCGGTGACCAACGGCGCGCTGGGCGTGTACGTGGTGATGTCGGGGCGCTGGGAGTTCTGGTGAGAATGGGAATATCGCGCCCTCTCGAGCGGGGCGACAGCGGCATGCCAGCAGGGCCCGACTGGCGGTTCGCGGTACATTCTCGCCACCCGGGCCATGGCGTCATGCCCCAGTCGACCCCTTGGCGTTAGACCTCATGCAACGTCAGTTCGAACTCAGGTATGACCGCGCCCTGGTTCGGGCGGCCGTTTTTGCATTCTGGGCAAGAGCAATCGGCCTCATGTTCCCGCTTGCCACATTTGGCCTTTTACTTGTGGTGGCCTTTCTTGTTTCCCGCGGAGACAGGAGTTGGACAGTTGGTGCGCTCGCCACATTGGTGGCGGTTGCTTGCCTGTTGATAATCGCCATCTTCGTAGTGCATTATCTGAACGTCCTAAGGAAGCTTCAAGACCTGAATGGCCGAGGTGCAATGTTGACCGTAGCGGAGAGTGCTTTCACGATCCAATCGGCTGGAGGCTCGGCAACGCAACCTTGGGCCTCTGTCCGTGAAGTCTGGAAGTTCCGTCACTTTTGGCTTCTTCTGTTCTCCCGCTCCCACTTCATCACCATTCCTGTCCACGACCTCAGCCCCGAGATTCAGGAGTACATGCTGAACAGGCTGTCGGACGCAAAAGCCAGAGTTCGGTGAGGCCGACATGTCGGTCAATCTGAGGCGCCACGTCAGGCAGGCCGTGCGATCGGCTTGGTCAACTCGGCCGACTTCAGATCGCAAGGCTGATGAGCGTGGCGCCGTTGGCCTGAGACTCACGCCAGTGCAGAGGCAAGCGGTGCGTCAGGGAGATCGAGCAGACGTTCGTGTGGTGGTCTGCATGGCCGCCATGGTGGCGATTGAGCACAGCCCGGCGATCAACGCCTTCCACAGCCGATTGAACCAGGTCGGCAAGCCCAAGAAGGTGGCCTTGCGCGCGCAAGCTGCTGACCATCCTCAACGCCATGCTCCGAGATCGGTCCAATTGGAATGCCGCGTGGCATCTGCCGATCACGGCCTTGGCCGTGCCTTGAGGACAGTGGCTAGCGATTGAACGACGCGCGCAGCCGCTCCCAGCGCCGCTGCACCGCCCGCCGCGCCACGCGGCCCGCGCGCCAGGCCCACGAGGCGCGCACGCGGGCGATCACGCTGTCTTTCCAGGCCACCCAGCGGGTGTAGGCCGACGCGAACCAGGCCAGGCGCATCAGCGCCGGCCGGGTGAGCGTGAACAGCCGCGCGACGATGGCGGTGCCCACCAGCTTGGCGATGACGATGACGCCGGCGCCCAGCAGCGCGTGGCCGTGCGACAGCAGCCACAGCGCGGCCAGCTTCACCGGCAGCAGCAGCACCGTGGGCAGCAGGAAGATCGCCAGCGCCGGGCCCGGCGGGAGGCGGCCGATGGCGGCCTCGATCTGCCGCAGCACCGGCAGCCGGCCCACCCAGGCCAGCACGCGCTGCAGCGGCTCCCAGCCCCATTCCTCGAACAGGATCACCAGGCCCAGCAACCCGGTGGCGAGGTGGCGCAGGCCACGCCACACGGCCTGTCCCAGCGCGCGCATCATGGCGAGGGCCCAGGGGAGATCACGCCGGCGGTTGCACCGGCGCCGGTCCGCGTCGCCCCCGGCCCCGCCTCCGCGCGGCCCTGCGCCTGGGCCTGCTGCCGGGCGATGGACATGCCGCGCGTCGTGGGCCGACGGGGCCCGGCCGTCAGGCCGCCGGCACTGCCGTGGCCACCGGCGCGCTGGCCGCCACCGCCGCACGCAGCAGGTGCAGCCATTCCGCCAGCCGCTCACCTTGCAGGTAAGCCCGGCCACCGCCGTCGGCCGGGCCGCGCGGGGCATCGGCGCGCAGCGCCAGCGTCTCGAACAGGCCGCCCTCCAGGCTGTCCTGCCCCACCATGTACAACCACTGCTGGCCGCGGTGCGAGCCGTTGCCGCGGCGCGGACGCCAGGGCACGCCCACCTGCAGCACGAGCTCGGTGTCGGGCGCCGGTGCGCCCTGGGCGTCGGCCATCACCCACTGCAGCGCCGGGCCGGAACTCAGGCGCTGCGACAACTGGGCCTGGTCGCCGGCATGCGCGCAGACGATGGTGACCTTCGAGGCGCCACTGGCCGCCCAGTCGTCGAGCTGGGCCTGCATGGCGCCCACGGTGGCGTCGGCCAGCGGGCTGCCAGGGTCGGCCGGGTCGCTGCGGTGGCAGGCGGTGGGCAGCTCGCGCAGCGCGGTGCCCAGGCGCCACTGGTCGGCGTCCGACAGCCAGCCGCTGCGCTGCCAGCCGTCCAGCAGCTGGGCGATGCGGCCGAGCAGGCGGTCGTGCGCCTGCCGCTGGGGCGACTCCAGCGGCACCAGACGCTCGCTGTGCACGCGCGGGGGCAGCTGGTCTTCGACCTCGCTGCGCAGGCGCTGCAGCATCACCCGCGACAGGCCGATGTCGAGCGCGTCGAGCTCGGCCTCGTCCAGCGTCAGCGCGCCGTCGCGCACCGCGCGGATGCGGCGCAGCGCGGCCAGCGGGCCCAGGCGCTGCACGTCGAGCCAGTCGACGAGGGTCTCGAGCAGCGCGTGCTGGTCGGGCCGCAGCACGTCGTCGTCGGCCACCAGGCCGGCGGTGATGACCAGCGCCTGCGGCGCCGACACGGCCGTCCAGCCGGGCACCTGCATCGGCTCGTCGACGATCACCAGCTCGGGCGCCCAATGCGCCAGGTGAGCGGCATCGCTGTCCAGTGCCTCGGGGCCCATGATGCGCACCTCGGCCGGCACCGACCACTGCGCCTGGCGCTGGTGCATGCCGCCTTCGATCACCTGGGCCGGCATCGTCAGCGATGCGCCGGCAAAGCGCTGCCACGAGCGCTGCCAGCTGGCGCGGCGTGCGGCCGCGCACAGCACCAGCACCCGGCGCACGCCGAAGTGGCGGCGCCACAGCGTGGCGGCGGCGATGGACTGCACGGTTTTGCCCAGGCCGCGCTCGTCGGCGATGAGGGCGCGGCCGGCCACCACCGAGAACAGCGCGCCCTCGGCCTGGAAGGCCGGCAGCGGCACCGTGAGCACCCGCTGCAGCGCTGGGCTGACGGGGCCGGCCGGGTACGCCGCTTCCAGCGCCAGCAGGCGGTGGCGCGCGTCGCGGTGCGCGGCCAGGTGCAGCCACACCGCCTCGTCGACGACCAGCCTGTGGCCGGCGTCGGCGGCGCCGCGCAGCAGCATCGGCAGCGCGCCGTCGTCGTCGCAGTCGAGGTGGCCTTGCGCATCGAGCCGCGCCGCCGCGGCGTCGAGCAGGGCGGGCGGGCAGGTGTGGCCGGGCTGCCAGGCGATGTGCCGCGCGCCGTCGGCCTCGACCAGGGTGAGCGTGCTGTGCGCCGGGTGCTGGTGCTGTGCGCGGCCGCA
>NZ_MWLO01000030.1 GCF_002198735.1 Ideonella sp. A 288 | reverse complement strand
CCACCACCGCATCCGCAAAGATCGTCAGCGGCGCATTGAAGGTGGCCACCACGCTCGACAGCGTGTTCTCGGAGTTCGCCAGCAGCCGCTGCAGCGCGTCCACGCACTCGTCCGAAAGCGCCGGGCTGGTGATCGAGGCCTCGTCGCGCCGCTGCGCGATCAGCCCGCCCAGGTGATCCTTGAGCGACCGCCCCTTGCCCGACGACTGCCGCAGCATCTCGCCGATCGTGCGCGGCAGCGCCGGGGTCTCCAGAAGCAGCAAGCCCAGGCCCAGGAACAGGTTGCGCGCCTGGTCGTTGAAGAAGGCCTCCGACGAGCTGCCCATGCCGTCGCTGGGGAAGAACACCTGCCCGATGGTCAGCAGGTCGCCGACGCGGTGCAGCGGGCTGGTCCGCACGGCGCTCAGCGGGTTCCAGCGGTGGCTGCGGGCGTCCTCGTCGAAGGGCGAGAAGGCGTAGACCGCCTGGCCGTGCGCGGCGCGGTAGCCGGCCGTGATGTCGAAGTTCTCTCCCTTGATGTCCAGCACCACCACCGAGTCGGGCCAGTTCAGCAGGTTCGGAATCACGACGCCCACACCCTTGCCGCTGCGGGTGGGTGCTGAGAGCATCACCGAGAGCTGGCCGGGCAGAGCGAGGAACTGGCCGCGGTGGCGGCCGATCAGGATGCTGGGTTGATCGGTCTGGCTCGTCAGACCGGCGCGCGCGACTTCGGCCGCCGTCGCGAACCGCGCGTCGCCGTGCAGCGGCCGGCGCGGCCGGGCGGCGGCCACCAGGGCGATCGGGAGCACGACCAACAGCCCCAGCCCCGACACCCCGATCGACGCCAGCAGCTTCCGGCGCAGCAGCGCATCGTCGGCGTACAGCTGCCAGTCGTGCACGATGCTGGCAAAGCGGGCCTGGCGCGGATCGGCCTTGTTCATCACCAGGAACAGCACGGCCGACAGGTACACCGCGAGGCCGGCCAGCACCAGGAAGCCGACGATGGCGAACACGCCCGCGGCCACCTTGCGCCCGGTCGGCCACGAAGACATCGGCAGGGCAGTGAGGCTGCTCATGACGCCCCCGCCATCGCATCGTCCCAGCGCCCCAGGCGCTGCCGGCGCGGCTCGTAGAACACGTCCGAGATGAAGCGCCCACGCTCGTCGCGGTCGAACTGCACGACCACATCGACGACCACGCCCAGCAGCCACTTGATCTCGTGCATCAGCAGGCCGCCGCCGGCACCGCTCTCGCGGATCATCAGCGACATCTGCTCGAAGGCCAGCGCGCAGCTGCCGGCGTGCACGCTGGTGATGCTGCCGGGGTGGCCCGAAGCCGCCAGCCGCACGAACGAGAAACACTCGTCGCCGCGCACCTCGGCCAGGAAGATGCGGTCCGGTTTCATGCGCAGACAGGCTTCAAGCAGCGACTTGGCCGTCACCCTCGCCGTGCCCTGCGCATCCTTGCTGTAGAACAGGTGCACGACGTTGGGGTGGTTCGGCAGCGTCAGCTCGGCGGTGTCCTGGATCGTGATCAGGCGTTCGTGGCGCGGCACCTCCTCGACCAGGCCCTTCATGAAGGTGGTCTTGCCCGAGCCGGTCTTGCCGCTGACGACGATGGTCTGGTGCCGGCGAACCGCCAGGCGCAGGAACTCGGCGTGGCGGCCGGCGTCGCGCAGGTCAACCAGTTGCTGCTCGAAGGGCAGCAGGTCGCTGGCTGGCGTGCGGCACACGGTGGACTGCGCCGGGTCCAGCCGCTCGAACAGGCCCTCGCGCTCGAAGTCGTCCAGGCGCTTGATCAACTCCGACGGCTTGCGCACCGTGATCGAGACGGTGCCGCGCGGCACGGCCGGCGGGATCACGAACTGGATGCGCTCGCCGCTGGGCAGCGTCGCCGACAACAGCGGCCGTTCCTGGTTGATCTGCTGGTCGCAGAAGGTGGCCACCGCGGTGGCCAGCGACAGGCAGCGCTCCTGCGTCATCTCGGGCGCGGCAATGGTCTGCCAGCCGCGGACGGTCTCGACCAGCAGTTCGCCGGGCCGGTTGACGCAGACTTCGAGCACGCCCGGCGCGTCGAGCTGCTCGCGCAGCGGGCGCAGGAACTCGACGACCGAGGTGGCGTCGCCGCACCAGCCGTCGGCGGGTGCGGGGCGATCGTGAACCGCGGCGTTCATTGCGGCACCCCCTGCGCGGCGCTGCGCGAAGTACTGCGCGCGGTGGGACGCAGCTCGTACACCGACGAGAAATCCACATCGCGGGCCACGTAGATGCCGACGATGCCGCCCTGGTTCTGGTAGATCAGCGGCGGGATGTTGATCGTGCTGTCGAGCACCTTCTCGGCCAGCTTGCTGGTGTTGGCCGTGGTCGATGGCAGCACGATGGTGTCGGCCTGGGTGTCCGTCGCCTGGTTCTGGATGACCAGCCGCACCGCGTCGTCGATCAGCGACAGCAGCATGGCCGCGCCGATGCGTTCGCTCCAGCGATTGTCGACATGGCCGTCGATGCCCGACTCGCCGAGCGCGCCGGTGGCGGGCGAGTCGATGTCGACGGTCACACCTTGCGGTGTGCGGATCCTCGTCCACAGCACCGGGATGCGGACCATGCCAGGCCGAACCGAGGCGATCCGGTACTCGCCGTCGAGGTGCGAGCCGCGCTCGACCAGCAGCACGCGGCCGTCGTCGCCGAAGACGTTGCGCTGCACTTGGCAGCCGACCAGGCCCGAGGTGGCGCTGATGACGCGGGTTTTGAGCGCGCAGGTGAAGGCCGTGCCCTTGGGCAGGGTCAGGCTGCGGTTGCCAAGCATCGAGGCGGCGACGCGGGGGGTGGCGGAGCCCTGGAGCTGGCCGCCGAAGAGTCCAGCGGCGGGCGAGGGCGGGGCGCTGGCAGCGTGGGGGCCAGCGGCATGGCCGCCCAGCAGTTGCGAGCCCAGAGCGGCGCTCGATGCCAGCGGCTCGGCCGACTGGCCGCTCGCGGCGGCCGCACTGCGGGTCAACGAGTCCAGCAGTCCCTGCAACTGGTGCTGGTAGTCCTGCAGGTTGCGCGCGGTCGCGGCCATCGGATCATTGGGATCGATGGCCTCGGGCAGCGCGTCGGCCTCCGCCTTCCGAGTGGCAGCAGGTGACTGGGCGATCGCAGCGCCAGGCCGAGTCGACACCAGAAGGACCGGTGCGTCCTCCGGTGCCATGGTCTTCGACCCACTCGATATCGACGCGCCTTGCCCGGTGCGCCGAACGCCGATCGGCTCGGCCACCTCGTCGGCGGACGGCACCAGTGCCGGGATGCGCGGCGCAGTCGGCATCGCCGCGCTGGCCGCCACGGCGGCCGGCATGGCTGGCACCTCGAGCCGACGCGGCTCCGCGGTGGCGGCCGTGGGCCGGTCGCGCGACAGCTTCGATTCCTCCGGCTCACCCGGTGTCTGGCTGCTGGTCGCGAACCGCTGAAGGCCATAGGCCGCCATGGCGATCAGCGCGAGCGTCGCCAGCGCGACCGCCAGCAGGCCCTTCATCGATATCGAGGCGCGCTTCGGCACGGCCACGTTCGGGATGCCGGGCTCGCCGGGCAGCGGCGAGATCGCGTTGGGGTCCGAGTCCGGGGTCGACTCGGGTTCAGGGGTTCGGTCGTTCGGTCGCTCAGTCATGGCGTTGCTCCACTGCGGGGGCCGCTCGGCGCAGCGGCGCTCCGTCGGCTTTCACGACCCGCTCGACGCCCGGCACGGTGGTGCCAGCGCCCGGCGGCACCCCGTCCACGTCGAAGGCCTCGTTCCACAGGCCCACCATGGCCGCGCCGGCGCGCAGCATCAGTCGGCGACTGACCCGGTCGACCACCAGCAGGTCGTCTTCCATCCGCGCATTGACCAGGGTCTCGCTGCCATCGCCGAGCACGTGGAACACCGCCGGCACCTCGCGGTTGCCAGGGAAGCGCAGGTAGGTGAATCGGCCATCGTCGAAGACCAGCGTCGGCACGATGTCCTGCGAGCCCCGACCTTCGGCGATCGAGTAGTGGGTGTTCATCACCTGCGGCCTGGCCTGCAGGCGTTCGGCGACGAGTTCCTGGGGGGAGGGTGGGGGCGGCACGGCTGGCAGCGCCGCGAGCGGCACGAGGTCCTTGAGGCTCGGCCGCAAGGGCGTAGCCGTCCGGACCTCGGGCGCCTTGACCCTCAACCGGTAGACCGGCGATTTGGAATCGCCGTCGGCCAGCACCACGAACCGGAAGGCATGCGTGCGCCGGTCGGTGACGACGGCCAGGTTGTTCGGTGCGCCAGCAGCACGCTTGGCCTTGACGAACAGATTGCGCCCGCCGGGCTGCGCGGCAATGCACCAGGCGGCGTCGGGCTTGTTGCAGTCGCCCCCCAGGCCCGCTGCGACCTCGGTGATGGCCTCGTCGGTACCGAGCATCACCAACGTCACGACGCCGCGCTTGACCGGCACCGTGACGACGGCCTGCGGGTTGTAGGTGACTTCGCGAAGTCGAGGATCCGATGCTGGCGACGCCGCTGGTTCCGCCGCTGCAGCCAGCGCCACCGCCATGGCCACGGTGCCGAGCGCGATCAGCACGGTCCATCGACCAGCGATCGCGTTCATGGCTTNCCGGGTCCGACCGGTAGGCGGTGACGACAAACCCGAACGGGTTCTCCATCCGGTCCCGTTCCTTGGCCAGCACCTTGGGCTGGTACTGGTAGACGATGCTGGCCACGTGCCGAGTTACCGCCTCTGGCAAGTGCCGATCGGTGAGCCGCACCGCCTTGTCGTAGGTGACCGTGGCCTCGCCGCGGTTGCCGTTGCGCCCCAACGCCGCCAGGCGCACGCCGACGATGTGGATGCGCCAGTCCTCGCTGCCGGCCAGCTTCTTCTGCAGCGCGGCCTCGCCCTCGAACTGGCGGTTGTAGTCGGCAAAGACCGCCGGCACCGCCATCCTCGCGACCTGGTCGAAATCGCGCTGCAGGAACATCCAGCTGTAGCCCTCGCGGGCCCGCACGAAGGTGGCCAGGTTGTGTTTGTCCAGGGCCTCCATCGGCGGGATGGTCTCAACGCTCAGCCGCTGCTGGATCGTGGCTTCGCCGGTGACGCGGTCGACGACGATCGGGATCTCGACGACGCGGCGCAGCGGGCCCTGCACGAAGACCGCGGCGATGCCGATCAGGCCCAGCGCCAGGCCGGCGATGGCGACGGTCCAGGCGCGGCGCTCGGAGCGTTCGAGCATCAGCGCGCGGTCGATCTCCCAGGCTCGGTTGGTCTGCAGAGGATCCGACTCAATCGGATCGGCCTCGTCGCGCGGGCGATCGGGCCATGCAGCGGCTCTTCCTGGCGTCAGGACGGCAGTCATGGGGTGACCTCAGGTGGACTGGGGGATCGGCGCCTGGCTACGGCAGGAAGTCCGAGACCTTGCCGTTGCGGGCCAGCATCTCGTACTGGCGCTCGCGTTCGCGCGAGCGGGCGATGCGCTCTTCGCTGTCGGCCATGCCCTGCAGCATCTGCACCTGCGAGATCTCGTGCGCCAGCAGCGCGTTCTCGGCGCCGATGCGGGCCTGGATCTCCTGCACAGCCTTCTGGTCGACGGTGGCGTCGATCTGGCCCATCAGCGCCTGGATCTGCGCCAAGCGCCCTGCGGCAGACTTCATCGCGTCCTGCAGCAGGCCCTTCTGCTGGTACGGCTGGGCCAGCACGGCCTGGCACGCGGTGCGGGCGCCGCCTGCCAGGTCGAGGCAGTTGTAGACCATGCCGGCGTCGCGCAGTGCCTTGGCGGTGCCGTTGAGGCCGTCATAGCCCGCCGCGTCGACGGCGTTGAGAAAGGCGTAGGCCTCGGGCGGCAGGTAGTTGCGCAGCAGCGGGCTGTTGAAGACGTTGCCCAGGTTACGCACGCCGTTGATGCTGTCGAGGTGGGTCTTCAGCTGGGTGATCTGCTGCACCTGGTTCTTGATCTTGGTGACGTCGTGGATCACCTGCTGGATGGTCTGGACCAGGTTGGCGGCGTCGATGACCGGGATGCCCTGGGCTTGGGCGGTGCCGACGGCGAATGCCACAGCGATGGCTGCGGAGGACTTTGGGATCGTGAGCATGGTGACGCTCCTGTGTTGAGTGAGGATCACGACCGGCGGCCCCGCAGGGCGGCCAGCTTGTAGGCGGCGACCCGGGCGGCGCCGGCGCCCTGGCGGGCCATCGCGCCGGTGGCACGACCAGCCGCGTAGGCCGGGCCGGCGCCGGCCTGGATGACGCCGCCAGCCGAGGCACCACCGGCGGCTCCGCGCGCGGACGACGCCGAGCGCAGCCCCGACACCATCATCGCGTTCTGGATCATCTGGATGCCTTGCTGCACGGCCGCGCCACCGGTCAGGGCCGACGCCAGGCTCGGCGCCTGGAAGCAGATGATGGCCATCAGGATCATCAGGACGCAGTAGCGCGTGGCTTCGCCCAGGACATTGAAGGCACCACCGAGGAACCCGCCGCCATCCTGAATGGCCTTGAAGATCGAGACGCCCATGAACGCGCTGAGTCCCAGCGCAAAGAACGCGAACCAGGTCAGCACAACGGCGTTCAGCACCATCGACAGCCAGCTGTCGAAGAAGCGCGCTGTCGGCCGCCAGGCGAGGCAGAGGATAAAGAGTGGCCCGATCGCGATCACGAAGGTCAGGAACAGCTTGGCAAGGGTGACGACGAACAGCGCCATGCAGAGGAACGTGACCGACCCGACCGAGAAGATCAACGCGGCCAGCACGAGGTCCAGCCGGAACATGCTGGCTTCCTTCATGATGTCGGAGACCTGCGAACTCGCGTCGTCGTTGAACTTGTCGAGCAGTGCGTACGGCGTCGCAACTGTTGCAGGATCGACTCCCTTTGGCAGGAACGTGCCGGCGACACCCATTGACAGGTCATTCGCCAGATTGGCAACGTTGTCCATGTAGACGGCCGACTGAAGCGAAAGCGCCAGGACCAGACCGATCTTGAACACCTTCCACATGAACAACGGCAGTGTTTCCGAGACCTCGTTTCGAAGGACCGCCCAACCGTACAGCGCCACCCACAGGGTCATGCACGTGAGTGCGATTGGCGCGATGCCGTTCATCAACGCCTTCACGACGTCGAGGACGTAGTTGTTCAGGATTCCATCCAGCTGCAGGCCGACCCAATTGAACATGGCGACTCCTTGTTAGCTACTGAACTGCTGGGTATGGCAGATTTGTCGGGGGTGGCGCTCGCATATCGACACACTTGCTCGACGTGTCGGGACGTTGGCATTGCAGCCACTTGTCGCCGATCTTGACCACCCACAGGCGAATCAGCTTCGCGGTGCCGTACGTTGATTTCCGACACGTCCCGGGGCGTGCATAGGCCTCCGTGCACTCCACGAGCCCGTCCTTCGTTTCCACCATGTGCCAGGGCCCACCATTGCAGCCCCCATCGGCCCTGCACGGCGTCGTCGACCGGATGGGGCCCGTGGTCGGCAGTGGCGGCGTCAGCACGGTCCTGGTCCCGTCGGCCAGAACCCTGACCGCCTCGTTGCCCTTGACGTACTGCGCAGTGACCATGGACGACGCCAGCGCGAATGGCACCAGCAGGACCAGATGACGAATGTTGTTCATGCGGCGCTCCCGGAGTTGCGAGACCTGCGATCGTGAACCTCCTGCAGCAGGACGGGAAGCCAACGCTGCGGATCGTCCCCACACTGCGCACGCACCGCATCGAGCAGCCGCACGTTGTCGGTGGTGGCCGACAGCACCGTCACGAAGTCGTCGAGGCCGCTGAGGTCCAACTCGCAGATCGCGCTGGCGTGCCCATGCTTGACGAGGAAGCGGTGGCCGCCGTGAACTCCCAGCCCGCGCACGATCTCGAACTCCGCGGCACTCAGCCCGAAGCCCTCGATGTACTCCTCGCGCACTGCCTCGGGGTTGGCCAGGAAGATCTTGGTCACGCTCTGCTCGACCATCGTGCGGCCGATGGGGTGGCGCAGCACGTCCGACGGGCTCTGCGTGTCGAAGATGCCCAGGCCGTTCTGCTTGCGGATCGTCTTCTGCTTCTGCTTGGCGAAGTCACTGAAGATCTCGTGGTCCAGCGCCTTCCAGAACTCCGAAATCACGTAGATCAGCCGCTCGCCGGTGACCAGTTCCTCCATCACCTGCAGCAGCACCATCATCACCGGTGTGCGCACCTCGGGCAGGTCCAGGAACTCGGTGGTGTCGAAGCCGATCACCGACGCCGAGTCCAGGTGGGTCAGGCGGTCTTCGGCCTGTGCGCCATCGCCATCGAACACCCAGCCCAGCGCGCCGCCCTGGCACCAGCGGCCCAGCCGCTCGAACAGGCTGTTCTCGCCCGCCTTCGGCAGGTTCTGCCGCACCGTGGAGAAGCGCCGCAGCGGCGCCGGCATCATCGAAACGGCCCGCACGGCGTCGGCGATCGCCCGTTCGTCCACCGGCAATAGTGGCAAGGCCGGCGTGGCGATGCAGGTGCGGATCAACTGCTCCCAGAACTGGATGCGAGCAGGCGTCGGATCGCGCTGCAGCGGGTTCAGGCGCGTCGGCTTGCCTGCTTCGAGGGTGAAGTACCGACCGCCCAGCGCCCGGATCGCAATCTCGCAGCCGCGGTCGAGGTCGAACAGCACCAGGCGCGGCGCTGGATCCCACTTGCGCGTCAGCGTCAGCAGGAACATCTCCAGCGTCGTCTTGCCCACGCCGGTGGAGCCGATGATCAGCGTGTTGCCCGGCAGCTTCTTGTCGGCCGAGTCCTCGCCCTGGGGGCTCGAATGCAGGTTCAGGTAGAAGGGCTGGCCCGACGGCGTGCGCAGCAGCGTGAGCGCCTCGCCCCAGGGGTTGCCGTCGCGCTTGCCCCGCGCAAAGTTGTGGCCGCTGGCCAGCGCCGCAAACGCCCTCGATGACAGATTGGCGTCCCGCGGCCTCCACTGCCAGTTGCCCGGCATCTGCGCGAACCAGGCTGCGTCGGCCACCAGATCCACCGGCGACATCTGCAGGCTCGACGCTTCACCGACGGCGCCGATGGCCTGCGCCGCCCGGCGCCCGGCGTCGGCGATGTCGTCGCCGAAGACGACCAGGCTGTAGTGGTACTCGCCCATGCAGAACTGGCCGTCGCCCAGGTCGTTCAGCGCCACGTCCATGTCGGCCACCTGGCTGGCCACCACGTCGTCGCTGGCGATCAGCTGGTCGCGCTGCAGTTCCAGCGCGCGCAGGGCCTCGCGCCGCGCCAGGATCGAGAAACTCTGCGTCTCGATGAACTCGCTGGCCTCGTAGAGCAAGGCGTCCAGGATGCCGGGCTCGACCGCATCAGCGTACTCCTTGATGTCGACCAGCGCGGCGTAGCGGCGTTGGTCGCCGTGGCGCAGTTCCAGCTTGTCCAGGCCAAAGGACAGGCGCACGGTGGGCAGCGTGCGGAAGAGCGGACCTGCGGCCAGCGGCACCGGGCGCCAGCAGCCGTTGACCAGGTGGCCGAGGAACTCGGCCAGCTCGGAGTACTGGCGGCCGTGCTGCTCGCGCACCCCGAGCAGTTGAGGGCCGAAGCCGCGCAGCACGCGGGCGACCATTGCCGAACGCTCTTCCATCAGTTCGAGCGCACGCGCCTGCGCCTCGGCGATCGCGGCACGCGAGCGGCTGGACGACTGTAGCGCGCGGCTCATGCGCGAGGGCTGCTGCCGGTAAACCAGGGTCAGGTAGAGCTCGCTGCCCATCATGCGGCGCTCGCCCAGCTTGGCCTGGTAGGCGATGGCGAGGTCGCGCGCGAAGCCCGGCTCAGCCGGCACATGCAGCGCATCGTCGACCACGCGGTGCAGCCGGTGCGTCCATACGGCCCACTGGCCGCCTGCCAGGTTGCGCAGCAGGCTGCACAGGGCCTCGTGCCGTTCGGCCATCACCGGTTCGTCGGCGCACTCGAAGGGCACGCCGTCCAGGCGCCAGACGCGCAGGTAGTCGCCGCCGCGGGTGATCACGTCGTGTGGGGTGAGCAGCGACGAGAACGGCACGAAGCGCGTCAAGGGGTTCTCCGACTTCGCCTGCGCCCAGAAGCGCGGGCGCAGCAGCGGCAGCGGGGGCCGGTCGCGGCCAGAGACGGATCTACGCATACCAAGCATCGCGGGCTCCCCGGTAGAGGGTGGGTGAGTAGCTGCGGGCCTGCCAGAACTGACGGTTGCGGTCGTGCAGCTTCAGGCGCGTCGCGAGGCAGACCTGCCGGATGCGCTGGTCGTCGCGGGCGGTGGCCAGGCGCATCCAGGCCAGCACCGGCGCGATGGC
>NZ_MWLO01000003.1 GCF_002198735.1 Ideonella sp. A 288 | reverse complement strand
GACTGTCCGCGCCGACCGAACTTTGACCCACCCTGCCGACTGAACTTTGACCCAGGGCTGGTGGCCGAGATCGCGTGATCCGGGCTGTGGACAACTGTAGCTCCTTGTTCCTTTCTGTCCTCTTCGTGGATGGAGTTCGCGCGGCGGGAAGACGCGAAGGGCGTAGCCCGCAGAGGCTTTCCGCCGCGCGGCGCTCATCGTCAGCCCGGCTCTGCAGGCTTTGCCCTGCGCTCCTGCTCCCGGGCCTTGATGCGCCGCTTGGTGCTGGCCGTGGCTTGCGTGACGCGGTAGCTCTCGTTGCCCGTCTCCACGATGTGGCAGTGGTGCGTGAGCCGGTCCAGCAGCGCCGTGGTCATCTTCGCGTCGCCGAAGACCATGGACCACTCGGCGAAGTCCAGGTTGGTCGTGATCACCACGCTGGTGTGCTCGTACAGCTTGCTCAGCAGATGGAACAGCAGCGCGCCGCCGGCCTGGCTGAACGGCAGGTAGCCCAGCTCATCGAGGATGACCAGGTCCATGCGCAGCAAGCTGCCAGCAATGCGCCCGGCCTTGCCCTCGGCCTTCTCGCGCTCCAGCGCATTGACCAGATCCACCGTCGAGTAGAACCGCACCCGCTTGCCATGCTCGGTGATACCAGCCACGCCAATGGCCGTGGCCAGGTGGCTCTTGCCTGTGCCCGGCCCACCCACCAGCACCGCGTTGTGGGCCGCCTGGGTGAACTCGCAGCCAGCAAGCTGGGTGACGAGCTTGCGGTCCACTGGCGAGACCTCGAAGTCGAAGCCCGCCAGGTCGCGGTGCACGGGGAACTTGGCCGTGCTCATCTGGTGGCTGACCGATCGCGTGGTGCGGTCGCTGGCCTCGGCCTTGAGCATGTGCTCGACGAGCCAGCGCGAGCGCTCCAGCTCGCCGTTGTTCTGCTCGCCCAGCTCGGTCCAGGTGGCGGCCATGCCGTGCAGCCGCAACGCCTTCAGCTCGGTGATGACGTCACGCATCTTCAGCTCCTTGCTCAGCCTGGATGCGACGCAGCCGGTCGTAGCGCGCCGTGTCGGCCACGGGCTTGGTCAGCGCTCCCAGCGCTGTGGCTACGTTCTCCGGTCGCGGCGGTGCCGTCAGCCTGGCCAGCACGTTACTTACGTGGTCGGGGCTGACCCGGCCGCTGGGCCCAGCACGCTCCAGCGCCAGCTCGGCCGCCACCAGCACGGCATCCAGCCCGGCACCCTTGACCAGACCCAGCACCTGGGCCATCAGCCGGTCGCCGCCCGCGTGCTTGAGCAGCGCCTGGCGCAGCCTGGCCAGCGGCTCGGGCAGGTCCATGAAGGGTGCGCCGTTGCGCAAGGCGCCGGGCTTGCGCTGCACCAAGGGAACATAGTGCTGCCAGTCGTAGACCGTCTTGCCCTTGCCGGGCTGCCGCTGGTGCTCGGCGACGATGCGCTCCTCACTCACGATCACCACCCGGGTCGGGTACAGCCGGGTGCTCACCGTGTGCCGGGCCAGCTCACATGGCACCGAGTAGCGGTTGCGCGCCGCCGTCACCAGGCAGGTGCTGCTGACGCGGCTGAACTCCTGCACGTAGCCGTCGAAGGGTGCCGGCATCGGCATCAGATGCTGCCGCTCCAGCTCCAGCATCTCCGCCACGCTGAAGGCCTTGTGCTCGGGGTGGTGCAACTCGACCCACAGCGCCTTGCAGCGCTCAGCCAACCAGGCGTTGAGCTCGTCCAGGGTGCTGAAGCGCTGATCGCGGGCATCCAGCCAGATGCGCCGCCGGCTGTCCTGCACGTTCTTCTCGACCACGCCCTTCTCCCAACCCGAGGCGACGTTGCAGAAGTCCGCATCGAACAGGTAGTGCGCGCACATGGTCGTGAAGCGCACGTTGACGTCGCGCGTCTTGCCCTTGCCAACGCGGTCCACGGCAGTCCTCATGTTGTCGTAGATGCCCCGCCGGGCCACGCCGCCCAGCGCCGCGAACGAGCGGGTGTGGGCGTCGAACAGCATCTCGTGGCCCTGGCCCGGGTAGGCCACCAGCCAGAACGCTCGCGAGGCGCACAGCTTCATGTGCGAGACCTGCAGCCGCTGGTACTGCCCGCCGATGACCAGCGGCTCCTCGCTCCAGTCGAACTGGAACGCCTCGCCCAGCTCGAAGCTCAGCGGCACGTAGGCGTCCCCCACCTGCACGCCGCCGCGCTCGGCCCGCCACCGCCGGATGTAGTCGGTCAGCCGGCTGTAGCCGCCTTCGTAGCCAGTGGCCGTGATCTGCGCATGCAGGGCCTTGGCCGTGCGGCGCTCCTTCTTCGGCCTG
Source organism: Ideonella sp. A 288 (assembly GCF_002198735.1). GTDB lineage: Bacteria > Pseudomonadota > Gammaproteobacteria > Burkholderiales > Burkholderiaceae_C > Pseudaquabacterium. The sequence continues at coordinate 16,012 of NZ_MWLO01000003.1, read as the reverse complement.
CGCGCATCGGCCAGCAACGCCTGCTGCACCGCTTCAACGAACGGCGCCAGCTTCGTGGGTACCTCAGGGCGCCTGTACTTCGGAGCCTCGGCCTTGTCGATGCGCAGGTACTTGCGCACCGTGTTGCGCGCCAGGCTCGTGGCCTTGACGATCTCCCGCACCGACTTCTTCTCGCGGTGGTGCATCCGCAGAACCTTGCCAATCATGGCCATGGTGATCACTCCTCACACCCCGCTCCGTTGTGGATAAGTCGGGCAGGGTAGGTTGAACACCTGGGTCAAATTTCCGTCGGCACGATCCTCGTAAGTGGGTCAAATTTCAGTCGGCGCCAACAGACTACTTGAACACCTGGCACGCGATGCACACATCACCACCGTTGCTGTGGATCGAGTCGACCACTGCACGGACTCGGACGTTGACGTTGTTTACCCGAGCGCCCTGCTCGACGCTCACATAGCCTGCGTAGACCCTTCCCACCAGCGCCGGCGTCGACTTCTTCGACCCGAATAGGCCGAACAGGTTGGAGTTGCTGCTCGAGCCCTGCAGGCTTTTTACCGATATCCGCGAGGCGACCACGTCGATGTCAAAGGTGCTGTTGGTGACTTCAGCGGCGTTGGCGAGGTGGCTGCTTGCCAGCGCCGTGATTGCGGCGGTAGCCAGCAGCGAGAGGCGCAGACGCGCCGGTACGAAAGGATACGGGTGCATGGTCTAATCTCCGTTGGAAGAAGGGGTCAATGGGCCGGCCTGCAGGCCGGCTTGGCGCTGCGTGCCTTGGAAGAAGTGGCGCTGCAAGCAGCCGCGGGCCTTGACGCGGCAGGTGCAGGAGTCTTCGGATCCCGGGCCCGTGCCGCAGGGGTGCCGGGCTCGCCTGCGGCGGCCCGGCGCTCGATGCGCTTCCTCAGCTCATCCAGCAACGCCAGTTGCGCGCGCCGCGCGGCGATCCGCTGTGCCATCGGCTGGGCTGCCTGGGCGCAATGCAGCACCAGGTACTCCTTCTCGTAGACGTCCAGGAACTTGCCCTCTGACTGCATGGTGGCAATGAGCATGTTCGGCTTCACCGAGAACTCGGAGCCCGTCGGACCCGCGCGCAGGCCCCAGATGCCGTTGACTTCCTTGAACCGCGTGTTGCTATCGGCCGCGAAGGGGTTGGACGCCATCGCACCACAGACGGCCGCACGCATCGTGTTGAGCTGCAGGAAAGCCAGGTCGTTCAGGCCTTGGCTGCGAAACTGGATGCGCACACGCGACAGCAGCCTGTCGAGCGGCGCCGTCTCGGTAGGCAGGTCGTACTTCGCAGCCCAGGGACCCAGCGGCAGGTACAAGGCACGTGAGATGACCAGGATGGCATTGCGCGCGATCAGCAGACGCACCACTTCGAACTCTGACGATGCAAGCCGCACTGACTTCGACTTGCCACCGGCCAGCGAAAGCAGCGACCCGTTGAAGCTGCGCGTCTCACCCTTCATGCGTAGGTACACCGCGCGCGACTCTTCGGCCAGGAAGTGACCCGTGCGACCCGTCTCGTCCAGCGCCGTAGTGGTGACCGTGATCGCGCCCCAGTTGCCCTTCAGCGACTTCAGCATGCTCGCATCCAGCACGCGCCCGAAGCCGGAGGCGCTGATGGCGTCGTCCTGCTCCTTCACCGACGGCATGTATTCCTGCACCGCGCCACGCAATCGCAGTTTGACCTGCAGCAGGTCGTCGACCGACTTGGCCCGTGAGTTCACGGCCATCAGGTCAGCGTCGCGCATCACTTCGAGGTCGCCGAACAGGTTGATGATGGCGTCCATCGTCTGCGTGTAGTGCTGCGCCAGCGCTCCCGGGGCAGCCAACTGGGCCAGGTTGATGAAGTCGCCGATTGAAATGGAGGGGCGGGCGAACTCGGGGGCCGGGCCGAGGCTCTGAGCCAAGTGGCTTCTGAACGCGCCGCACATTTCGGTCACGGAATGCTCGGGCGGAATGATCTGCGCGAGATTGGACATCGATGGCTCGGGCTGGTCCGTCTGCGCTTGGAGAGAAGTTGCGCAGCCGGGCAGGAAAGGCGCGGCTGTGGCGACGCCGACGAACTGCAGGAAGTCACGGCGGCTCGGGGTCATGTCAATTCCCCCGCGGTGACAGGACCGAAACGCCCTGGACCATGCAGACGATGCGGGTGTCTGCAGAAGGCCGCGCCTGAGTGCCATTGCCGGACTCCACGGTGTTGGAGCAGATGTCCACCTTCAAGGGCTTGCCGCGCACGATGTACTGGCGCAGCAGCCGCTCGTCGGTGGTCAGGGCCTGGCTGGCGCTCGATGACTGGGTCGCGGTGCCGACGTTGCGCTGAATCTCGCCGCGCATGGAGCGCATCATCGCGGCGATATCGCTGGACACCGTGTTAGGCGTCAGCATCTGCGGCGTCGAAGGTGCACCCCGCTGGGGTGCCGGGTTTTCCAGCACGATCTCGTCCGTGGAATTGGCCACTGCTTCAGGGGGCAGCCAGTTGAGGTTAGGTTTGGCTGCCTCTGCGCAAACCATGAGGGAGAGGGCGGCGGTCGAGACGATGGTCTTCTTCATGGGGATGCTCCGAAAGGGCGCCGGCCGAGGGCCGGCGCCGGGGTTGGACCTACGGCTTGCCGAACTGAGCGACACCGTTGGCGACCTCGCCACCGGTGTTGTCCACCTTGTTCATGACGGCCTTGAGGTTCACGGTGGTGCCGCTCATCTGCACGCCCTTGCCCACGTCGGCTACGCCGTTGCGCGTGGTGGTGCTCATCGCGGTGATCGCCTTGCCAAACTCGCCGCCGATGGAGAACAGGCTGTAACCGGCATTCAGCTTGCCGGTGAGCTGCTCGCCGGCCTTGCTCTCCGACTTGACTTCGCTCATCACCGCATCAATGTCGAAGCGGGAGTTGGAGATGGTGGTCGGCGCGTCGGTCGACTGGGCATGCGCCGCCAACGAGCAGACCGCGACCGCTCCAGTGGCGGCGGCCTTTGCCAGGGACTTCAGGGAAAAGGGAAACTGGTTCATGACATTCCTTGAGTGAATTTGATTGCTGTGTGCGAGGTGCGACATTTAGCTAGGTCATGGGCCTTCTCCTCTAAGGTGCGCTTGATGCTGGACTTTGAGTGATGTTGTCCGCTCAAGAACCGAGGTATCTGTACGAACTGTGGCCGCTCCCATCACAGCGTGATGTGTTGGCACACGCAGCTTCTGTCCATACCCAGCGCGTTCACGCGAACGCAGGGACGAACCGTCACCGCGCCAGGTTTGACGACGATGTTGTCGACACATCCGCACCGACGCTGCGAGAGAGACCGTCGGCACACGACGTCGGAAAGGCAGCAGGTGTCGATGCGGTCGTCGACCGGAGGGCGCCTGCCGACGCCAGCGCCGGGGCAGCCGCCGATCACCGGTTGGTCGTCCACACCCGAACAGGGCAAGGGCCGAAAGGACAGAGACCCATTGGTGTCAACAGACCAGGCCTGGAACGAAGTGGCCGTGACCTGCGCTGGGGTCGGCATGGCCGCTATGCACAGCAAGGCTGCCGATGCCGCCACACAGATCGAACGGCGCTTGAGGGTCGAAGGGAAGGTCTTCACGGTGTTCTTATGGTCGGATGTGCCCATTGCACGGTGTCCATGGTGCGCATCGGGCGGTCGGGTGCTAGGTGACGCGCTGTTCGGCGGTGTGTGCATCGTGATGGTCCTTTCGTGAAGAAGCCGGCTAGCGGCGGGTTGAGGGATCGATGAAGAGCTCTTGGTCGACCCACATGCCCGACTCCAAACTTATGGTGAGGGGCGTAAGGCGCGTGCGCTGGCGGCTGTTCTGCTGCTGCGCGTTTCAAGGTGATTGATGATTGCCGTGCAGGTTCAGATTGCGAACTGGGTCTGCTTGCACGTCGGCGCGGCGTTGTGCATAGACAGCGCGACCCTTCCCAGCAACGATTGACGTCGCTCTTCGCATGGCGTGCTTGTTGGCAGGCTGCGGAATGGCTGCGTAGCAGGTCGCCTGTCAGGGTTTTCACCAACTCTCGCGAGCAAACTTTGTACGGCGCGGATGTGTAACCTCACGGAGCGAGTTGGCAACCAACGAAACTTGCAGCAGCAGCGGTGCTGCAAACCAGACCGACGGGGCAGGTGTGCAATACCCACTAGACTTATGGGGGTAATTGGCTATCGTGTTTTTCTCGTGCGTGCAACGGACCTTTGATTTCAAGTTGTGACAGCGCAATCTGCTCTGTGCCTCTAGCAGGACCAAGAAGACAAAACCATCTTGAAACATTTTTGTCGCGGGGGAGGAGGTGAGTGAGGAAATCAGACCAAGAGTTCGCCAGACGTTCATGGGCAAATGGCGAAGCGACTGTTCAACTCATGTCGCCGATTCCTCCGAAGGGCAGCCAGAAGCGCGCAAACCACGTAGTTGTGGTGATCGCTCCTCCCAAGCGAACCGGCACGGTCCGCGAGTTGGTCAACCAGCTTCTTCAGCAGTTCGACGAAGTGCTTCGGCAAAGCTGGGTGCGAGAGTTTGTGCAGGCGTGTGACGCAACAAGAGACGAGAAGTCCAAGCGCGCGTACCTGGCTGCGTTGTCATGTGTCTTTCAGTGGACCGAGCCGCGAGAAGGTCGGCACGCGCCGAAAGCTCGGTCAGAGGTTTCGAGAGCCCGGGAAGGGGTGGCGGCGCTGGGCGTCTGGAATGCCGAGGCCTGGATAAGTGTTAACGGCCGTCTGGGCCCTCTGCCTCGGCTTCTGCTTCTCATCAAGCTGGTATGCGGCGACTTGCCTGGAGATGAGGAACTGACCGCCGCGGTGGCGGCTGCTTTGGGCGAAGGAACTCACACGAGAGCGGCTGCAAACGTGGTGGCGCGTGTCCGGCAGCTACTGCAGGGCAGCAATCGGAATCCCAGGGTTGCGTCTGCTTACTCGACTGCGGATCCCGAGTGGCGAGCCTTGCTCGCCGCATTCAATGAACTGTCCTTCCGGGATCGGCTACCCGTCTTGCGGTACTCCGATCTAATGGAAGTCGAACTTGGCGGTCTTGTAGGCCGAGAAACACTCGGGGAGTTCGAGTCCTGGCTGCGTGCCGGCCTGTCAAGACCACGCCACTCGGTCGACATGGGTCAACGCGTGACATCGCTCGGGCCGGAAGTGATGCCGGCGAGGGTGGAGTCGCTCGCGAAGATCGTTGTGGCCGAGATGACGGAGGCGTCTCCAGTTCATTCGATAGTGCAATGGCCCTGCGGCACTCAGCCGGCGATGGGGATCACCATTGCCCGTGCCTGCGTCGACGAGATCAAGCGCCAAGCGGAGTGGAGAGTCATCTGGCTATGTGCGTCCCGCACCGATAGACCCTTCTTCCGGGTCTCGACGCATGAGTTCCTCCGGCCTTTGGCCGAAGCGTTCCAGGTCATGCTGCCTGACAAGGGACCGCAGTGGACCGCCGATGACATCGGCCGTGTCGTTGAGGTGCTGCGAAAGGGACTGAGCCGCTACAAATGCCTAGTCATCGTGGAGGGCCTCCGAAACGCAGGTGGCCGGATTGGCCCTTTGCTCGACTTTCTGAGTGGTTCAAGTGTGTTCGAAGAGATCATCCGCGGGTTAGCTACTCCGCCCGTCTCGGACGCCTGTGACAGAGCATGGGATGGAGCATTCGCGGCCTCCCGGTTTCTCCTGCTGCCCGCACGTGCGATGCGGGGCATCCATGATCTGTCCGATGGCGCCGCGGGGCGGTGCGCTTGGTCGGATGCTGCGATCGGCGTGGTCGAAGTCAGCCGCAGCCTCCCCGACGAGACTTGTCGGCTGGCCAAGCAGACGCTGGCTGCGCAACGAAGATTCGAGCCGGAAGCGTGGCCGGAGTCGCAGCCGGGATCGCGCCCAACGGTGCAAGGTTTAGTCGAGGGCCTCGCGCAACGCAGCCCCCACAACCTAATCGTGCTGTGCTTGATCGCGAGTGTCCCAGACGGCGTTCTGATTGGGACGTTGCGGCGGGTGTTTCGCCGGTGGCGCGTGTTGATCCAGAGAATTGTTCCGCGAGAGGAATTCGACCGTTGCGGTGAGTTGCTCGGCAAGGCTGCCACGGAGATCGACAACCTCTATCTCCAAATGCGCAAGGTACGCGACAGTCACCTGGGCAAAGACCTTGACGCCGCGGACGCGCTAGCCGACAGCAAACTCTATGGACGCTTCGGCGGGCTGTTGAGTATTGAACTGCAGGATTCTGACGAGTACCTTGGGCCCAGGCAACTCCGGTGGGAAGTCGAGAAGGATCTGGAACAGTGGGATCTAGACTTCATCCGTCACGAGGACGATGCCGCATGGGGGCAGTTCAAGCCGGTTCTCGTGTTTCGGAACGCAAACGTTCGAGATGTGTTGATTGAGGCTGTCTGCCGGCGTCTGAGTTTTTCACCTGATGACCCGCGAGCGTTCGCTCTGACCCGCATTGGATGGGGTCTGATGCAGCTTGCCGCTGCCGGCGAATGCATGCGACAGGCCACGGCGCTTCTACGCAACGCCGATCCACACGGAGCAGACTCCCCCGATAGATTTCGACGACTCGTACAAGCGCTTCACCATGTGTCTGCGGCGGGCGCCCTCAAGGGCATCGAACTAGGAGATGCGAGGAACGAGGAGATCGATCACCAGACGCTTCTCTTTCCGGCGGAGCACTATCGTCGCCGCGCGTTTACCTATTCCGTCCTCTATCGGCAGCTTGTAGAGAGGGACGAGTGGTGGTTGACCCGGGCTACCGGTCGAAGCGAGCTACGAGTTGGTCTACTGCTGCAGGCGCTGTATCCGGGACGTCATCCAAGGTCTACTGAGACCCAGTATCCGCCGACCGCCATGGAGACGGACGCCAGTCAAGCGGATGACGCCTCGCATCACGCGTTAGACAAGTTGGTGAAGAACGCACGGGTCAAGCGCGAGAACTCGTTGGGAACCGTGCAAGGACACGAACCTCTACTACAGGCGGAGTTCTTTCAGAACTTGCTGCTTGCAGCCTCGGATGCAGAAGACCACGAACTGGCCAAGCGGTGCCTGGAAATAGTTAAGGAGCTCGTGAAGCAGCCGTCTGGAACAGTAGCGAACTCAAAGCGGGGCAGCGGTGTTAGTGGCGAGCTGCGGGCCCCTGTTAGGCGCACGCTGAAGCTTGAGTACGACATTCTCGATGCAGGGGGAACGGACAGCGAGGATGCTGCTCGCATCTGTTTGGCCGCTCTTAAGCTCGTCGACAAGGACGGACTCTGGGTATACAAGTTGAAGCTGTTAGCAGAATACTTGTTTGACATTTCCCAACAGGGCGGAGATCCGTTTCGGGCGCCAGGCGCGCTGAGGGAACTGCGCGACGGATGGCTCGCCCTCATTCATAGCGCGGATGAATTGGCATTTGCAGCGGACATGATGGCTCGCTGGGCCGACGTGCTCTCGAATGAGGCTGATCGCATCCAGGACGGATGCCCGACGAAAGTCGCGCCCAGCAAGTCGGCGGACAAGACGGGGGAGCCTACTTCCGATAACGAGCTCGCGAAGTTCTTTGTGGCATGGACGGCGTTCTGGCTTGCGAACGCGCTCCGTGCTGAGGTCGGAATGCACTTGGACAGGCATGGTAAGCGGTGGGGAAGGGTGTCCTCTCGGGCATACAGGACCGGGATTCGTACTACATTGAAGCTTGCGAGACTGCTTGCATTGCCACCGCGACGTGCTGACGACGTGGCGTCGGGAAGCGGGTATCGACTGGCCCCGTCTTCCGCGTCTCGATGGCTGCTCGAGTACGCCAGAAGCCGCGCTGACATCCTGACACGCGATGTACATCTCTACGAGCGGGAGCGTATCCAATCGCTCTTGATGCAGTCCTCCATCGCGCGCACGGTGGTAAACATTGGACGGGATCTGAGTGGAGGCGATGAGGCACTCCCGAACGACAATAGTGCTCTCGTCGACGCCCTGCAGTACGTTGCGAGCGCGGAGCGACGGTTAATTGATCTGGGTAGTCCGCGACCCATTGCTCTCCGATGGATCGTTGAACGCCTTAACGTGCTAGGACTCTGGCTCACGCAGACTGCACGGGCAAGAGTTGCGGTGCGCAAGCTGGCCGCGCGGGGCGGTGGATCCTCCGCTGACCTGGCCACAGATCCCGAGCGAAGAATCGCGAGGCTGACACTGGACGTGGACCGTTTGGCTACGGCCGTCGTTCACGACATGTCCGTTCTGCACCAACTGGCCGAAGGAAGTGCTTTTTGGATGCACCTATACCGGCGGGCGGCGCGCCGGTACCTTAGCCTTAGGAATCAATTCGGCGCTGATGGCGTTGAATGGCCATCCCCGCATTGACCGCGGGCAGGAGGTTCATTGCTACAGGTTTGACCTCGAGTGCACTTCAATGCGGAAGTGATGACGGCTAGACCCGATGAGTGCATGAGCCCTATGCCTAGCTGTGCACCGGTGATCTACTGGCAAGCGAAGAACCTGCGAACGGCCTGGCTTCTGCTCGGTCACTCCGCCAGCGGCCGCATCCTCGCACCGAGCGGCAGTGAGCGTCTAGCCATCCCATCTTGAATAGTGCCGAGGCGCCTCTGACGATGGTGCCCACCAATTCAAACAGGTGGGCACCTACGCAATCCAAATCCAAGAGGCGCGTTCACGGCGCAGAGTTCAAGACGCAGGTCCTGGCCGAGTGCCAGCAGCCAGGCGCATCGGTGGCGGCCGTCGCGCTGGCCCATGGCCTGAACGTGAACCTGCTGTCAGGAGTCGGCGTAATCCGGCCACCCGGAGTCGGCATATACCGGCCACGTGTCGTGGCGCCGAAGAGCATCTCGAACTACGTTGTTGACGGGTTTATTCTGCCGCGTTGACGATGGTTTTTGGGGCTCGCTTCTTGGCCGCCGGAGCGACCTTCGGATCGCGGTACGACGGGCCGTCGAGCTCCAGGCAGTACGCGTTGTGGCGCAGCCGATCCAGCGTGGCCGAGGCCAGCAGCCGGTTGGTGGCGAAGGCCTGGTCCCACTCGTCGAAGTCCAGGTTGCTGGTGACGATGGTGGCGGCCTGCTCGTAGCGCTCGGCGATCACGTCGTGCAGGTCCTCGTCGGCCGGCGCGCGCAGCGGCTTCAGGCCGAAGTCGTCGATGATCAGCAGCCCCACCCGCGACAGCGTGGCCAGCTTGCGGTCGTACATGCCGGTGGCGCGCGCCGCGCTCAGGCTCTGGGTCAGCGTCGCGCACGAGGTGAAGACGACATCGATGCCCTGGCGCACCGCGCAGTGCCCCAGGGCCTGGGCGAGGTGGCTCTTGCCGATGCCGCTGGGGCCGACGATCAGCACCGGGGCCTTCTCCTGCAGGTAGCGGCCCGTGGCCAGGTCGTGCACGAGCGAGCGGTTGAGCTTGGGCAGCCGACCGAACTCGAACTGCTCCAGCGTCTTGGTGGTGCGGAACTGCGCGCGGCGCAGCCGCATGCTGAACTTCTTGTTCTCGCGTCGGGCGACCTCGTCGCCCACGAGCATGGCCAGGAACTCGGTGTAGGCCAGCCTGCCTTCGATGGCCTGGCGGTTGCGCGACTCCAGCGAGTCCAGGATGCCCGACAGGCGCAGCTGCTTGAGCTGCGGGGCGAGCTCGGGGATGGGGTTGGTGTTCAAGGGTCTTGATCCTTCAAGTGATGGTGGAGGGCCGTGGGCATGTGGTCGAGGGACCGGGCGGTGGGCAACGCGTACCCGCGTTGTCCACGGACCGGGCCGGCGCCGTCCAGGCGCTTCGTCCACATGTCCACGGCCTGGTGCGGTGGATGGACTGATGGGGGTTGGCTGGTCGGCTGGCTCCTCCTGATCAATGCACCGTGCCGTCGACGCCATGGCTGTCGCCGGCGAACAGATCGGCGGCGCTGCGCGTGAAGCGGGCCCGGCCGTAGGCCGCCGGGGTGTGGGGGTCGAGCAGCGGCTGGCGGTCCGCGCCGCTGGCCAGGATGGTCTTGACGGTGCGGTAGTGCGGGCTGTCGTGGGCCAGCGCGCGCTCGCAGGCGGCCTCCAGGCGGGCAGTGCCGTAGCGCGAGCCCATGGCCAGCACGCCCTGGGCGGCGCGCAGCCGCTCGGCCACACGGTCACCCAGCAGCCGCTCGATCAGCGCCGTGCAGCGCGGCCCGACGGCTCGCGCCTGGGTGGCGCACCAGCGGCGGTCGCGCTCGAAGAACAGCCGCGCCGCCGGCGGCAGGTGCTCGGCCAGCGTCAGGCGCTGGCCCGCTCGCTGCGCGCGCACGTGGGTGTAGATGTGCCGGTAGTCCTCGTGCAGCGACACCACGGTGTCGGTGGCCCGCAGCCACAGCGTCTTGCCCACCAGCGCGAAGGGCGCGGAGTAGAAGCAACGGTCGTGCTGGACGTGGCAGTCACGGTGCAGCACCACGCGGTGCCAACTGCCCAGGTCGGGCGCCACCGCTGGCAGCCGGCGCAGCAGCGGCCGCTCCAGCGCGTACAGGGCCAGCGGCTGCGTGCGCGTCGTGCCGTGGCAGCGCACGCCGGCTTCGTCCATCACCCAGCCGCGCGCCTGGGCGTTGAGGTCGGCCAGGTCGCGGAAGTGCCGCGTGGGCAGGAAGTTGCCCTTGAGGTACTTGACCCCCGACTCGACGATGCCCTTCTTCTGCGGGTCGTGCGGCGGGCAGGCGTCGATCTTGAAGCCGTAGCCTTCGGCGCATTCGGCGTAGGCGCGCTGCACCAGCGGGTCGTGGCTGCAGGCCTTGACGATGGCGCACTTGGCGTTGTCGATGATGACGCGCTGGGGCACGCCGTCGAACCACTCGAAGGCCCGGCGGTGGCAGCCCAGCCAGGTGGCTGAGCTCTGGTCCCAGACGAACTCGACGTACTGGTGGCGGCTGTGGCACAGCGTCATCACGAAGGCCCAGGTGCGCCGGGGCTTGCCGTCGGGGTGCAGCAGCACCGGGCCGGCGCCGAAGTCGACCTGGGCGGCCTCGGCCGGGGCGAAGCTCAGCCGGACCGTGGGTTCAGGCGGGATCTCGCCGCGCAACTGCCGCAGCAGCCGCACGACGGCCGAGTAGCTGCCGCCCCAGGCGTGCTCGCGCTGCAGCGCGGCGTGGATGGCACGACCCTGCACGCCGGCATCGAGCCAAGCCTTGACGAGCGCGCGGTGCGGCTCGGCGCTGGAGATGGTGGAGCTGGCCCGGCGGGGCGGGCCGACGGCGGCCGCGAGGACCTCGTCGGCGGGCAATTCGGTGCTCGCGTCGAGCCAGCCCTGCTGCTGGGCCACGCTGCGCAGGGCCGCCAGCTTGTCGCGGCCCATGAGTCCGCTGCGGGCGACCTCGCGCACGGTGTCGCCGGCGCGCAGCCGCACGAGGACTTGTCGGTACTGGAACATCTCGATTCTCCTGCGGCCCACGGCAGCCACCTCCTGCGGCAAAAAGCCGCCAAGGTAGCCGTCGTGGACGGTTGAAGCTTCGAGATGCCCTGCAGCGTTGGCCGGGGTCAGCCAGACCGGGTCCGCACCGGCGCAGTGGCCGGTACATGCCGACTCCCGCCTGGCCGGATTACGCCGACTCCGCGGTGGCCGGTATATGCCGACTCTGCCGCCGTCCCCGACTGACCCTCAGGTGGCCTGAATACGCCGACTCCGAAGTGGCCTGATTACGCCGGTCGCTGCCACCTGCTGCGCAAGTGGCTAGTCGGCCGTGGCATCAAGCGAACCGGCCTGGCCGCGCCGAGGGTTGTGACCCGCAAGCCGGCACGCGTCGATGGCACCTCGGCGTCTTCGCTGCAGTTCATCCCGGTGGTGATCGCGCCAGCGCCTGTGGCCGCGACCTCCAGCCCTGTTGCACCGAAACAGGCCGAGCCGCCCGTTGCCGAGGAGATCCGTGTCGAGCTGACCCGCGGCGCGACGCAGCTGTGCGTGCGCTGGCCATCGGCCCAGGCCGCTGCGTGCGCCGCCTGGCTGCGCGAGCTGGCCAACTCCGTGCGCATAGGCAATCCCTCGGATCGTCTGCGCATCGTCTGATCCACCGTCACCTTGCGGCTTCCAGGCAGCGTTGCGGTGCAACTGTCACTGCGCTGCAATGGCTCACCCGACAGGAACGCTTCGGGCAACGCCACCAAACAGAGAACCCGACATGTCCTGGCTACTTGTACCAAGGAATAGCCACTTGAAGCTTTCGGCCGACAGCGCATGGCCGGTGTTAAACATGGAATGGTCAACTCTGGCGAGCCACACGTCGCACGTGTTCGACCGGGAGCTCAAGGGCCGCGAAACCGATAGTCACTCCGCGTCTGCTATCCCTAGTTACGCTGAGGCTAGCACTTTCGTTGAACAGGGCCTATGGCCTCGTGCTGCCACGTGCCGGCCGAGTTCTACGGATGACCAACCCAGTTCGGCATCCAGTGCTCGCGCCGGAAAATATTCCTCGAGGCGAGGCCATCTAGTGCGGTTCGACCTGATTCCGTACCGGTGTCATTTGCGCCAGGAACTCGCGTTTGCGCGCTCGGTTGGTCGTCTGGTTCAGTCCAAGGTCGGCTTGCTTCATGACTTGAACGGTCGATATTGCAGGCCGTCCGCGCATTCAGATCTTGCCCGGGACTCGCAGGCCTTTCCTAGCCCTGCAGGTCGTTCATAGCTGGTTCGAATGGGAAGTCGACTTGATATCGGTCAGTACAGTGCGTGGGTGTCAGCCCTTTCTGACGTCATCACTATCATTGGAGAAATGTGATGGAAAATTTCTTAGCTACTTGTCGTAAAGTAAGCCCTTTGCTGCTCTTTCTGATGCTAATAACAACGAATGTTCAAGCAGCGGTCATGATATGCATGGGCCCACGAAACAATAATTGCTACGTCGGGGAGGGTTCCTGCGATGGCTGGTGTCCGGATCCACCGAAGGATCCGAACTGCACAAATGCAATGGTCGTCAAAAACAAACCTCAGCCTTGGAATCCGGAAACCGACTATATCGTGAGTACTGACGGACACGCATCAGTAGTCGGGCCTGCACAGAAGGTGAAGATTCCATTGGTCTCAGATAAATTTGCGGACTTCCTGTCAAACATAAAAGTAAAGTACGCAAAAACGAGGAACAGCGAAGAGGGGGTTCAAGCCAAGGTTCAAGCAGAGTTTCGAGCGTTCCTACGTACTGACGACGGAGTTGTCGGAAGGAGGCGGCTAGAAGTGCTCGCGAAAGAGACGGGCCTAAAGGTGCGCGCCAGCGAAAAGCAGTAGCGAAGAGTGTCGGCGATCGCGGTAGGGGTGCCGGTTGCCCGGCACTCCCCGCACAGATCCGTACGTGCCCGATTCGGGCATACGGCTCCTACCTCAGGTGTTTAACGGCAAAGTAGTCCTCTGGCCAGTGATGAAGCACATGGGGTGAAGGCAACCGCTCGGCGGCCAGTCGGTCCATACGCGTCCAGGTCATGCGGTCCTTCTGGCTGCGCCTCCGGAGCGAGCGCCTCCAGAGATCGATGACGTGATGGTGGTAAGCGTCAATCGCGTGAGCGTTGGTCGGCACCACGTGGTACGCGAAGCAGCCTTCGGCCAGCAAGCGCAAGCATTGAACTTGGTTGGTCAGGCCGTCGTGGCGTCGTCGCCGCATTTCGTCCTTGAGTTCCCGCAATACGGTACGCGTGCGGTCGCGTAGCGTGCGGCGCCAAGCAGGAATGCTCCGCGCCGCGACCTGCGACAGATGAACGTGAGCCCCAGGAAGTTGAACATCTGCGGATCGCCCTGCCCGCTGTGCTGGTGTCGCTCGATCGCGTGGCAGCAGAACTACAGCAGTCGGGTCATTTCGCCATGCAGTTCGAGAGAGAGCTGCTCTAACCTCGTCCGCATTACGTCCCAGAAGCGGTGTGCTTCGGCCTCGTGCTCGAAGCCAATGATCACATCGTCGGCGTAGCGCAGGATGATCATGTGGCCCTTGACGTCGCGCCGCCGCCATTGCTGCGCCCGCAGGTCGAAGACGTAGTGCCGGTAACCGATCCAGTACACCACGCTGTGGGGACGATGTTTGGTTGTGCACCCGAACCTAGCCGGACTCCAATTCCGATCTACTCGCTGGTGGGACCCAAGCCTGCTCCGGCATCACATCGCCCGCGCCGCTACTCGTGCGGATCCGCTTGCTCCGAAACCGTGCCAGCTCTTGTCAGTCACGCCGTGCAGCTCAGGCTCCGTCATGCAGGTCATCAATGCCAGTGAAATCAAGGGGGGCAGCCCCTTCATGTGTCCCGAACGCTCGACCTCGTTGTACCAGATCCAGTTGATGCCAAACGTGGCAGCCAGCTGCTCCAATGACTCCACCTGCCAGTGCCCTAGGAGCTGGTTCACAGCAGCCCTCAACTGGGCAGATCGCCGTGGTGCGCTGATCGCGAACGGATCAACTTCTGGCAATGACATGGATGGCACAAGCCGGCTGCCGGCCTTTGCAGTCCCCGTGAGGAGGTCATGCATTCGGTGCAGCATTGGCCAGTAGCCCTTCGGCGGACTGACCGTTTGCGCCCTACCGTCGCCGCATCCACATGCCGGGCACGGATCGTCGGCCAGGCGCGGCTCGTTTCCACGAGTGAAGGGCGTTTGGCAGTGCGCGCAGCACGTTTCCAGCAGCACCTCATGCTCAGCGCAGTGCCGCGCCACCGGCCATTGATGAAAGACCCGCCAATGCGCGCAACCATACCCGTTGGACGTTGTTGTGGTACAGGATCGCCTTGATGGCGTGATACATGTACTCGCCGTGGGTCCTGCACGCATCCTTGGCAGGGTCTACGTCGCCCCGGCGATGACGATCGCCTTGCGTGCTGCCGGCCATTTGGTGTCCCGCTGTGCGATTGAGCATCTGATGCTTCGACTCGGGCGTCCCCTTGCGCTCGGCGGCGTAGGACTCGACGAACTCCACACTGATCTCGGCGCGCGTCAGTCCCTCGATGCCAGCCTCAGACTTGGCGCCGCCGTTGTCACTGCGAAGGCGGCGCATGTACAGGGCGAGCCAGTCTTCTTCGGCGATCTGGATGCCGTATCGCTTACAGAACGGCACCTTGCTCGTCGCGGCATGCGCGATGGACAACAACCGCCGCCGTGGTACGTAACAGCGTTCGCTATACCCCGATCACCGAAAGCTACCGAGCCGTTGTCGACCTCTCCCTGGCAATTCTGGCCCGACGTCCGCCGGGCGCGAGCGCAACCGGCACCGGCAAGTCCTTCGGTGTGCTCCTCGACATGGCAGAGATTTGGGAGCTGTACGTTGCCACGGTGCTGCAGACAGGGCTGCCGGGTCTGACCGTTGAACACACGGGCCGCGCGCGTACACACCAGTATTGGCTCCTCGGCAACGATATCGACAGTGCCGTTGAGGGCTCACTGCGGCCGGACATTGTCATCACGGACCATCGCAAGGATTGCGTCGCAATCGTCGACGCCAAATACAAAACGACGCGACCGAACGAATACAACCGAAGGGGCGTACGCGCTGAGGACCTCTATCAGATCACGGCGTATCTGTCCGCCTTCGGGAGCCATGACGGGGGTCTTGATGGCTTCCTGATCTATCCCGAGGACGAGAAGGGGATAGTCGCCCGACGCCTGGGCCCGCGAAACGCGTGGCATTTGACGGCGGCGCCCGCGCGACGGCTGTGGTTCGTTTCGGCCGAGGTCGAGAGGCATGCCGACCAGACTGCCCTGACCGCGAGCGAACGCCGGCTCTCTGCAGCGGTGCGAGCTGCGCTGGTCGCTGACCGGTAAGAACAGAACTTCCCGCACCAGCGGCGGCTTTGCGGTTACAGGATCAGCACGACGGATGTCGCCGAAGGGTCGGTGGCTGCCCAACGCTCGTTCGATCTCTTCGCCAGAAAGCTGTCGGCGGAGTTGGCCGGCGGTACAGCGGACGCTCGGGTAAACCCGGTGTCGGCCAATAGCCGTCGCTGGCAACGGGCGGCTTCCGAGAATCTCACTCGGCCCTGGTCGCACCGCCTGCCACCATGTGCCTGCCACCAGAAATTGACTGGAACTAGTACGTTGACACGCAAGTAACGGAACATTAATACACTCTCTTCATCGCGAATCGATGCTCGGAGGTGTTGCCAT
>NZ_MWLO01000029.1 GCF_002198735.1 Ideonella sp. A 288 | reverse complement strand
CTGCGGGCCGTTCAGTCTGCGAACGGGCCGCCGTCGTGGAACGACAGCACCTCGAAGCGCACCACCGGTGAGGTGGGGTCGTTCGGGCTGCCACCCAGGCCGATGGTGCCGCTGCCGTGCAGCGTGCAGCTCTTGCGGCGCAGGCTGACGACGTCGCCGCCCGGGCCGAAACGCACGTAGGTGCCGTTGTAGCTGAGGTCGGTGACCTGGAAGGCGCCGCCGTGCCAATCGAGCCGGGCATGCGAGCGCGACACGCGCGAGTCTTCGACGCGGAAGTGCGCCTGCGGGCTGCGGCCCAGCACCACGGGCATGCGCTCGCCGTCGTAGACCTCGTCGTGGTCGAGCCAGACCAGGCGCACGCCCTCGGGCTCGAGCGTCGGCCCGACGCCGCCGAACTGCGTGGCCGCAGCCATGGTGTCGGCACCGCGGCTGCCGCCCATCACGTGCACCTTCACCGGCTCGGCGCGGCCGCGCAGGTGCAGCCAGTCGAGGTTGCGGAAGCGCCGCTGCTGGGCCGGGCCGAGGCCGGCCACCACCTCGGCGGTGACCAGGGTCTCGTTGTCGCCGGCATGGTCCAGCAGCCGGGCGGCCACGTTGACGGCATCACCGTAGCAGTCGCCGGCCATCTCGACCACCTCGCCGCGGGCCAGGGCCACCTGCAGCCGCAGGCCGCGCAGGCCGGCCGAGGCACCGCGCTCGCGACCGCGGTCGACCAGCAGTTCCAGGTCGTCGTGCATGCGCTGGGCGGCGCGGATGCCCTGCATCGGTTCGTCGAAGACGGCCATCAGGCCGTCGCCCAGCGTCTTGATGACGGTGCCGCCGCAGGGGTGCACCGAGCGGGCGATGGTGTTCACGGTGTGCGTGACCACCGACGTGGCCTCGGCATTGCCGAGGGTTTCGTACAGCGAGGTGCTGCCCCGCAGATCGGCGAATAGGACGGTTCGCTCGGAAATGCGCGTCATGGCGCGAGTTTAATCGCCTCCGGCAAGGAGCCGTATCTGGCGCCGGCGGCTATTCGCGCGGGGGGCGCTTGTTGAGCTTGCGCTGCAGCGTGCGCCGGTGCATGTTCAGTGCCCGCGCCGTGGCCGACACGTTGTCCTCGAAGGCCGAGAGCACCCGCTGGATGTGTTCCCATTCGAGTCGGTCGACCGACAGCGGCCGTTCGGCCGGCAGCACGTCGCTGTTGGCACGCTTGTTGTCGAAGGCCTGCATGATGTCGTCCGCGTTGGTGGGCTTGGTGAGGTAATGCGTGCAGCCCAGCTTGATCGCCTCGATGGCGGTGGCGATGCTGCCGTAGCCGGTGAGCACCACCACGTTGGTGTTCTCGTCGGCCGCCTTGAGCTGCTGCACCAGTTTGAGGCCCGACATGTCGGGCAGGCGCAGATCGACCACTGCAAACTCGGGCGGCGAGGCCTCGATCGAGGCCTGGGCCGAGGCGCCGTCGTGCACCACCTCCACCGAGAAGCCGCGCGAGTCGAGTGCCTTGGCCAGCACCTGACAGAAGATGCGGTCGTCGTCGGCCAGCAGCAGGCTGGGGCGATCGGTGCGGGGGGTGTCGTCGGCGCTCATCGGGCCACCCTTGCGCTGTGCAACCTGCTCATCGCCGACCTTGTTCGATCAAGATGGCGGACAGTGGCACCCGGATCTCGGCGTTTGCGCCGCCGGCCGGGTCGTTCTTGAGTTCGAGCGAGCCACCCAGGCGCGCCAGCGTCGAGGCGCTCAGCAACAGGCCCACGCCCATGCCGCCATTCGGGTTGCGGGCCGTCGGCAGGGCCCGCTTGCCCAGTTGCTTGAGCAACTCGGCGCTGAAGCCCGGGCCGCGGTCGCGCACCTTCACCAGCAGGTCGGGCCCCGCCCAGTAAGCGCTGAACTCGATCTGCTGGGGTGCGGCGCGCACCGCGTTCTGGATCAGGTTCATGATGGCCTGGCGCAACGTCTCTTCGGCCACCACGGCAGGCGGGGGCGTCACCGGGTCGAGCGCGACCTTGATCGTGGCATTGGGGTACAGCGCCCGGGCCTTGTCGATGATCTCGAGCAGGTAGACGTCGAGCTTGGCGCCCGAGGCCGACTCGGCGCGCCGCTGTCCGCCGGCGTGGGTGAGGTTGGAGACGATCTGCTTGCATGCACGGACCTGGTCTTCGACCAGTTGCAGGTCGGCGAACAGCGCCGGCGACTTGGCATGCTCGCGCTTGAGTTCGGCCACCACCACGGCGATCGTGGCCAGCGGCGAGCTCAGCTCGTGGGCATAGCCGGCGGCCAGCGCCCCGATGGCCACCACCGATTCGCTGCGCATCTGCGAGTCGCGCGCGTCGGCCAGCCGGCGCTCGTGGCGCAAAAAGGCGGCGTGCATGCGGTTGACGAAGAAGGCCAGCAGGGCGGCGGTGAAGATGTAGTTCACCACCATGCCGTCCTCGTGCAGCTGGTAGACCTCGGTGTGGCCGTTGGGGTGATGCAGCGGCACATGGTTGTCGCGCAGGAAGGCGTACACCGCCATGGTCGACAGCGCCGTGAGCCACACCCGCTTGGGCGTCAGCGACGAGGCCGAGATGGCCACCGGCAGCAGGAACAGCGGCGCAAACGGGTTGGTGGCGCCGCCAGTGAGGTACAGCACCCCGGCGAACATCAGGATGTCGACGTGCACCTGCAGGAAGAGTTCGCCGGCTGTCACCCGCGGCACGCCACGCAGGCGCAGCAGCGTGGCCACCGCCACCACCAACTCCATGCCGATCAGCATCAGCAGCGGCTGGGTGTCGATGTGCACCTGGTAGTGGTAGGTCACAAAGTACAGCGTCAGCGCCTGGGTGATGGGCGCGAAGAAGCGAAGGATCAGCAGCAGCCGCAGGCCGTGCAGCGATGAGTTGTGGGGATCCGACAACATCCTGGCGTCGGCCTCGGCATCGCCGAACCAGGCACCGCCGGGCGCAGTGGCCCCCGGGTTCGAGGTGGTGCCGTCGTTCATGGCAGGCCTCGACGCACCGGCGGCAGGGCTGCGGGACATGGCCGTGGCACCAACAGCGTTCCAACGTCCCGCCCTTTGGCCGAACGTTCGACTTTGCACTTGGGGGCCTGGCTCATTGGGCGACTGTGACGGTGGCTGCTGACAACTGGGAAACGGGAGGTGCCTGAGAGGATCTTTGCCGGCCTGAATTGCCATCGATACAACACCGTGCCAGTGTAATCACCTGGACGTAGGAGCTTCTTGATCTCACCCCCTCCGGCCGAGGGGAACTCCCCTTGACTGCTGGGGCGGGTACGACCTACCCCCCTGAACAGGTGCGACAGATTGCCGCGCGTCAATCCGTCGCGCGTGACAACTGGTCACATTCCCGCTCCGATCCACCCTCAATACGATCCGACCCGTGAGTAGTTGCCGGTCTTGCGTCCGCGTCCCTGCATCCGTGAAGGGGTTCGGCGCGAGGCCCGGCTCGAGCGAGTGTCCGCCCTCTCACGGGGGCGGGTTCGAGGTGTTAGTGGACGGAGGATCTGTATGACTCAGATACCCAAGGCCGGACCCGAGTGTCGGCCATCGTTCGTCGAGCGAATTCGACATGGGACGGTAGGAGCGTCGCTGGCAGTAGCCGGCATCACGCTGCTGTCGATGGGGCAGGCGCAGGCAGCCATCACGTGCGCACGCACGCTGACTGCCAACGTCGTGGCCTTTGACAAGCCCTTGATGTACAACCGCCTCGGCGCGGGCAACGTCAACGGCATGATGTACGCGCTCAAGCGCGACGTCATCAACTCGACCAGCAAGCTGCCTTTGACGGCCGGCGGGTCGGCAACCCCAGGGGATCTGGACCTGCGTCCGGACAAGCGGCACCGCCCGCTGGTGCTGCGGGTTCGCGTCGGTGACTGCCTGACGGTCAACCTGACGAACCTGCTGACCATCAACCCGAACCCGCGGACCGTTCCGCCGGCGCTCGTGTTGCCCAACGGCCAGATGGTCACGGTCAACAACAACGACCAGATCAAGGACCGCGCGGTCAGCTTCCACTCCTCGGGCCTCGAGCTTGTGGACAGCATCAACAGCGACGGCAGCTGGGTCGGCGCCAACACGACGGACGGCTTTGCCACCCCCGCCGGCGGCACCAAGACCTACAAGCTGTACGCGCCGAAGGAAGGCGCATTCGTCGTCACCGGCAGCGGCACCATCGGCTCCGGCCAGACGCAAGGCAACACCTCGAACGGCCTGTTCGGTCAGGTGATCGTGGAGCCCACCGGCTCCAAGATCTACCGCAGCCAGGTGCACGAAGAAGAGCTTCGCCTGGTCGCCGACGTCAACCGCAACGGCGCGCTCGACGCCACCGAGAAGACGGCCAACGGCCAGCCCAAGCTGACCAACTACGAAGCCACCTACCCGACCGGTGCCCCCTGGTCGACCGAAGGCAAGGCTGGCCTGCCGATCCTGAACACGCTCAAGTGCACGACCACCACGGCGTGCGAGATCGTGCACTCGGAGATCAACGCGATCGTCGCCGGCCCCAATGCCGACGGCACCTTCCCCGCGTCCACCTACCCGCTCGAAAGCAAGGGCAAGCGCAATCCGACGGTGCCGAACCGTCTGCAGCCTTTCCGTGACTTCGCGTCGGTGTTCCACGACGAGACCACCTCTGGCCAGGCCTTCCCGGGCTTCTTCGACCAGGACCCGGTGTTCAAGTACGTGCTGGCCGGCGTGCGCGACGCGTTCATGATCAACTACGGTTCCGGTGGTATCGGTTCCGAGATCATCGCGAACCGCCTCGGTGTCGGTCCCATGCACGACTGCCTGGACTGCGCCTACGAAGAGTTCTTCCTGACCTCCTTCGCCGTGGGTGACCCCGCGCTGACGGTGGACGTGCCCGCCAACCTGGGCCTGGAAAACCTCCGTCCCGGCCAGGTGCCGCCCCCCGGCACGCAAGGCCCCAAGGCCAACTACGTGATCGGTGCGGAAGACCCGTCGAACGTCCACCACAGCTATGTCGGTGACTTCGTCAAGTTCCGCAACATCCACATCGGCAAGGAACAGCACGTCTTCCACCTGCACAACCACCAGTGGTTGTTCAACCCGAACGACGACAACTCCAACTACATGGACGCGCAGGGCATCGGCCCGGGTGCCGGCTACACCTACGAGATCAACCTCGGCGGTTCCGGCAACCGGAACAAGAGCGCCGGCGACGCGATCTTCCACTGCCACTTCTACCCGCACTTCGCGCAGGGCATGTGGTACCACTGGCGCATCAACGACACGCTGGAAACCGGCTCGGTCCTGAACGCCACCCCCGCGACGAACGACGCCCAGGGCTTCGCCACCGCCAGCGGCTACCACACCTCGGTGTGGGGCCTGGCCGAAGGCAAGCCGAAGGCTGGCACGCGCGCCTACCCGGACAGCGAAATCGTTGCCGGCACGCCGATCCCGGCCGTGGTGCCGCTGCCTGGCAAGCCGATGCCGGTGATGCCTGGCCGCGTGACGACCAAGGTCAACCCGCTGATGGCCGTCACCAACCCGGCCAAGCCGGTGGGCTCGCTGACCAAGGTGATCGACCGCAATGTCCACCCCGGCTTCCCGTTCCACATCGCCGGCATGGAAGACATCATCGGTCAACGCCCGCCGACCCCGCTGCTCGACATGCTCAACGTGGCCCAGGCCACGGCGCTGAAGAACTCCGGCAACGCGCTGTTCTCCGACATCGTCCCGGCCCAGGCCGACGGCTTCGACGGCGGCCTGCCGCGCCACGCCCTCAAGGGCCTGGCTGCTGGTGGTGTCGGTCATGCCGTGACCACCCGTCTCGACTTCTCCAAGGAAATCCTGAAGTCCGACGTGGTGTACTACCCTGAAGAGGGCACCGATCTCGAGAAGATCGCGATGGCCTTCCACGCGCAGCGCTGCGTGCCGACCTTCAAGCCCGATGGCACCGCCGCCACCTGCGTGGCCGATGCCGTCCGTGGCCCGAAGAACGGCTTCATCCTCAACGGCTCCAAGCCGGTGGTGGGTGCGCCCTTCCACAACCCCTGCATGGACGACGCCGGCAACGTGCTGAAGCCCGGCACCGTGGGTCGCTTCTTCTCTGGCGAACTCGAGACCTCCACCCAGGCCTCGCTGAACACCCGGGGTGCCAGCCTGTTCAACTCGGACGCGCCGCGCATCTACAAGGGCACCAACATGCAGTTCGATGCGGTGCTCAACAAGGTGGGCTACCACTACCCGCAGCAGCGCATCGTCGCGCTGTGGCAGGACGTGCAGCCGGTCATCCAGAAGACCAAGCCGCCCGAGCCGCTCGTCATGCGCTTGAACACCTTCGATTGCGCCGTGTTCCACCACAGCAATCTGGTGCCCGAGTTCTATGAGATCGACGACTACCAGGTGCGCACGCCGACCGACATCATCGGCCAGCACATCCACCTGCCCAAGTGGGACCTGACCACCACCGACGGCGCCGCCAACGGCTGGAACTACGAAGACGGCACGCTCAGCCCGGGAACCGTGCGCGAGCGCATCCACGCCATCCGTGCGTTCAACAACTGCGTCGGCACCTACTCGGGTGACCCGCGCGACGGTTCGGGCGCCTGCCCGACCCCGAAGGTGCACCCGTACTGGGGCAAGGTGGCTGCGCAGCTTGGCGGCCACTTCCCCGAAGAATGGCTGGGTGCCCGCACGACGATCCAGCGCTGGTTCTCCGACCCGGTGGTCAACACCGACGGCGTTGACCGCGGCCTGGGCATCGTGTTCACGCACGACCACTACGGTCCTTCCACCCACCAGCAGATCGGCCTGTACTCCACGGTGCTGACCGAACCCGCTGGCTCGGCCTGGGCCCACAACGAAACCGGCACGCAGCTGGGCTACAACCCCGCCACTGGCGCCCCCGCCCGCACCGACACCCGCCTCGACGGCAGCGTGTTCAGCGACGGTGGTCCCACCAGCTGGCAGGCGCAGATCCGCCCGCAAGCGCAGACCGGCGTGTACGCCAGCAACACCGTGAAGGCCGCGCCTTGCACCACCGCCACCCAGAACACGGGTGTCGACTGCCAGACGCCGTTCCGCGAGTTCTACTTCGAGTACAGCGACTTCCAGCACGCCTACGAGGCGGGTGTCTATGTCGGCGCCGGCCAGGATGGCCTGCCGCTGCCGGGCACGGGTGCCGACCTGCCGCCGGTGGCCCTGAACACGGGCAACCTGCAGTTCAACGGCCTGGTGAAGGATGCCTTCCGCTTCTCGATCAACCCGCCGGGACGCCAGCAACTGAGCAACGTGTTCCCCGATCTGTACGCCGAGATCGCCACCACCAACAGCCCGGAAAACATCCAGCGCGAGCCTGATCCGCTGGCCCGTTATTGCCCCGAGCGTCCGTGCCCGCAAGCCATCGACTTGCTCGACCCCGGCATGCTGGTCGTGAACTACCGTCAGGAACCGATCGCGCTGCGCATCTTCGATCCGCGCAAGATCGGCCCCGATGGCAAGTCCGGCATGCAGGCCGACGGTAACCGTGGCGACCTGGCCTTTGCGCTGCAGTCGCGCAAGGACCGTGCGCTCAACCGCATGAACTCCATGCCCACGGGCAACACGGTGATCAACGGCACGAAGTTCCCGCCGCACATCAACACCGGCGCCCTCGACGGTGGTGATCCGTTCACTCCGACGATGCGCGTCTACAACGGCGACCTGGTCCGGGTGAAGATCCAGGCCGGCGGCCACGAAGAAGAGCATGCCTCGACCATCCACGGCCTGAAGTGGCTGCAGGCGGGTTCGGGACACGGCATGGCCAAGAACTCCGGCTGGCGCAATGGCCAACCGGCTGGCATCTCCGAGCAATACACGCTCGCCACGCCGGTGCTGCCGGTGGACGCGTCGCGTGGTGACTTCTCCGACCATGCCTACGCGGTCAACTCGAGCGTGGACGGCTGGTGGAACGGTGCCTGGGGCATCATGCGCTCGTACGAAAAGTCGCGTGCCGACCTGGTGCCGCTGCCTGGCACGCTGAGCGGCCCGGCCGTGGTGTCCAACGGTGCATCGTGGAACGGCGTCTGCCCGACCACCGCTCCGATCCGCAACTACGACGTGTCCGCAGTGCTGGCCAACACCGCATTGACCAATGCGCTTGGCGTGACCATCACGCCGCCGGCCCCTGTCGGAACCATGCACGTCGGTGGCCCGATGAACAACGCCGGTGGCACGCTGGTCTACAACCGTCGCAACTCGACCGTGACCGGGGAAGCCCGCGATCTGATCACTGGTGCGCCGATTGCCATCACGCACCAAGGTCCGCTGCATGACCCGACCGCCATCATGTACGTTCGCACGTCGGACCTCGACGCCAACGGCAAGCTGCTTGCCACGGCGCCGGTGGAACCGCTGGTGCTGCGTGCGCTGCCTGGCGAGTGCATCAAGGTCACGCTGCGCAACAAGCTGCCGACGCACCAACTGCGTACGGCGACCAACGGCGGGCAACTGCTCGACACCGGTTCGTCCTTCGAAGTGCTGGCGCTCCCGTCCGACACCACGGTGTACAACACCCTGGACGGTTCGAGTGCGTCGCTCAACGTTGGCGGCTACGACGCGCTGGATGCCTCGGGCACGGCGATGAACCCGACCTCCACGTCGGTGATGCCTGACCTGGCCACCTTCTCGTTCTATGAAGGCATCGTCAAGCGCGATCGCTTCCATCCGGAAGGCTCGACCGTGTTCAACGTCAACCTGCTCCGTCCGTCGGCCTATGCCGGTCTGCACCCGCAGCTGGTGGCCTATGACGTGACCCGTGACGACGGCATGCCCGTTGGCCGCAACCGCGCCACCGGACAGATGGCCGCCCCGGGCGCCACCGTGACCTACACCTGGTATGCCGGCGACATCGGCGGCAAGCCCAGCAACGGTTCCGTGGCACTGGTCGGTACGCCGGTCGAGTTTGGCGGGTCGAACCTGACGCCTGCCGACCTGATCAAGCAATCCGGCAAGGGCATGGTCGGTGCCACGGTCGTGCTGCCTGCGAACTCTCGCTTCGTCGAGAACACGCTGGTGGCTGACCGCCAGGACGGCGTGGGCACCCGTGCCACGCGCGCCCAAGCCACGGTGTGCCCGGCTGGCACCGCGGCCTGCACGCCCACCCTGACGGGTGCGTTCCGCGACTTCTCGCTGATGCTCAGCAAGATGGGCAACCATTACTACAAGGATGGCTACCCGGTCGAGCACATCAACGGCGAAGGCGTCGGCATCCCCGAAGACAGCGCCGACACCGGCAACCTGTCGCTGAACTATGCGGCCGAGCCGCTGTGGTTCCGCTTCGGGCTGCTTCCCTCGGCCCCGTTCGGGCCGGTGGGTGCGGCGCCGATGCTGGCTGGCATCAACTACGCGCAAGTGCCGAACTCGCACCAGGCTTACAGCAACACCCTGCTGACGCCCACGGTGACCTGTGACGCCAACAACGTCTGCACGGGCGATCCGGAAACCCCGGTCTTCCAGGCGACGGCGGGCAAGCCTGCACGGATCCACATCACGTCGCCGCGCGGTGCCAAGCGTGGCTCCACGTTCAGCCTGCATGGCCACGTGTGGCAGCGTGATCCGTACATCTGCCCGGGTGAATCCCGCAATGCCCTGACGGGTGCCTGCAACATGACGAGCGTGGGCTCGCGTGCCATCGGCAACAACCCGCTCGGCTTCGCGATGGGTGGACAGGAAGCGTGGGGCGGTCACCTGCACTACGACATCGTCCTGCCCAGCGCGGGTGGCGGCAACGCCATCAAGGGTGACTACCTGAGCCGTGACGTTGGCTCGTTTGGCAACGTCAACGGGATCTGGAACATCCTGCGCGTGAAGTAAACAGCAGTACGGCGGTCGCGGGGCAACCCGCGGCCGCCCTTCTTTTCGGGCGGGGGCAAGCCTGACCTCTCACCGCCCGCCTGCTTTTTCCCCTGTTTGCTTTTTCCATATCGCGCCCTTCAGCGCGATGCGGAAAGAGTCGAAACGACAGGGTCTGCCACGGCAGGCCCCGATCCCACGGGCACCCCGGTACGGCGCAGGCCTGACGGGAGAAGACCCCAATACCCGGTGCCGCAAGGCGGCCGATTTGTACTAAACGAGAGGTGCATGAAATGAAGTTCAGCTCCCGCATGGCGCTGGCCGTCCTGGCCTTGTCCGCCATCGCAACGCACGGCACCGCCGCCGTGGCTGCCGACGCCCCGTCTGCCACCGCTGCGGTCCCTGCTGCCGCGGTCCCGGCTGCCCAGGCGGCTTCCGGTGCCTTCACCGAGCGCCTGGTGCAGAAGGGCGTGTCGATCGAATACTCGCTCACCCCGTCGGGCACCCCGCGCACGCTCACCGAAGGCGATTTCGCCGAGGTGCGCTTCCGCATCACCGACGAGGCCACCGGGCAGCCGGTGCGCACGTCCACGCCCGGCGCGTGGATGGACATGGCGCAGATCATCCAGGGCCGTGGCGCAGAGCAGAAGAGCTGCAAGGACAAGGTCTCGCTGTACCTGAAGGGCGTCGTCGGCATCCGTCCGATGCTCGACCTGAACAGCTATTTCGTCGTGCTGATGAACAACGACTCCACGCTGTCGGTGGTCGATCCCGTGGTGTCGATGGCCGGCGCGACCAGCAGCTTCGCCAGCGTGATGCTGAAGTCGCCCGGCGCCGACTGGGCCCCGTCCGACCGCGAGCGCCGGCTGTACGTCTCGATGCCGCGCGCCAACCAGGTGGCCGTCATCGACACCGACGGCTTCAAGCTGATCGACAGCATTGATGCCGGGCAGACCCCGGTGCGCGTGGTGCAGCAGCCCGATGGCCGCTTCCTGTGGGTGGGCAACAACGCCAAGGAGGAAGCCGCCAGCGGCGTCACCATCATCGACGTGCAGACGCTCAAGCCCGTGGGCTTCGTCGCCACCGGTGCCGGCCACCACGAGATCGCCTTTTCGGCCGACAGCCGCCTGGCCTTCGTCAGCAACCGCAACGCAGGGACCTTGGCCGTGGTCGACGTGGCGACGCGCAAGGTCGTCAAGACGCTGAGCACCGGCACGCAGCCCATCTCGGTGGGCTACTCGCCGCTGTCGCGCTCGGTCTACGTGGCCGATGGCAAGGATGGCTCGGTGGCCGTGATCGACACCGACAAGCTCGAAGTCGGCAAGCGCATCGCGCTGAAGGCCGGCCTGGGCCCCTTGCGCGTCAGCCCGGACGGCCGCTTCGCGCTGCTGCTCAACCCGCGTGAAGACCTGGTGCACGTGATCGACCTGGCCACCAACGAGGCGGTGCAGAACATCGAGGTGTCGGGTCAGCCCTTCCAGCTGATGTTCACCAAGACCTTCGCCTACGTGCGCTCGATCCATTCCGAGCGCGTGCGCATGATCAACCTGGCCTCGCTGGGCAAGGGCATGCAGCCGGTGGTGCAGAGCTTCGCCGCCGGCGGCACCGCGCCGGGGCAGGGTGCCGGCACCGCCATCGCCGACACGGTGGCCACCGCCGCGGGCGAAGGCACGGTGTTCGTCGTCAACCCGTCTGACGGCTCCACCTACTTCTACATGGAGGGCATGAACGCTCCGTCCAGCAACTACAAGGTGCAGGGTTCGTCGCCGCGCGCGGTGACGGTGGTCGACCGCAGCCTGAAGGAAGTGGAACCCGGCGTGTTCGAGGGCCGCGTGCGCATTCCCGTGCCGGGCACCTACGACGTGGCCTTCATGATGCAGTCGCCGCAGGTGCTGCACTGCTTCAGCGCCACCGCCGCCGAGAACCCGGCGCTGGCCAAGGCGCGTGCTCCGCTGCGCATGGAGTTCGAGACCACGCAGCGGCAGTTCAAGGTGGGCGAGACGGCCGCCATCCGCTTCAAGATGATCGACGGGCCGACCAACGCGCCCAAGCTCGGCATGGATCGCCTGCGCGTCATGTACTTCCAGGCGCCGGGTCGCCACCGCACCGAAGTGTCGGTGAAGGAGATCGGCGAGGGCGTGTACGAGGCCAGCGTGCCGCTGGTCGATGCGGGGGCGTGGTACGTCTACGTCGGCATGACGACGGAGCAGAGTGCGACGACGAACTACGGCGAGTTGCCGTTTTACTCGCTGCAGGCGATGAAGGCGACCGACGCCAAGTCGGCCCTCTCCACCCGCTGACGCCTGGCGGTCGTCCGGTCGGCGCGCCTGTAGCGGCGCCGGGCGGCCGGAGGGTGCCCCACCCGGTTCGACGATTCGGAGTCAACGATGACCTACTTCTCTTTCGCGGGCGGCCTGCGTTCGGCCGCCTCGCTGGCGGTCGCCGCCGGCGCCCTGGCCACCGCGCCCGTGCTGGCCCAGCATGACCACCACAAGCACCAGGACCATTCCGCACACACCCAGGCGGCGGCCAAGCCGGTGGTGCCGCAGAGCGCGCGCATCAGCGTGTCCGACACGCCGCTGGTCGACCAGGACGGCCGCAACCTCAAGTTCAAGAGCGATGCGCTCGGTGACCGCATCGTCATCGTCAACTTCGCCTACACCACCTGCACCACCGTGTGCCCGGTGGTCACGGCGTCGCTGGCCCAGGTGCAGGGCAAGCTCGGCGCCCGGGTGGGCCGCGATGTCGGGCTGGTCACGGTGACGGTGGACCCGCTGCGCGACACGCCGACCCGCCTGAAGGCCTATGCCGGCAGCGTGGGCGCGGGCGCGGGCTGGACCTGGCTCACCGGCCCCAAGCCACAGGTGGACGAGGTGCTCAAGGCCTTCGGCGCCTACACGGTCAATTTCCTGGAGCACCCGCCGCTGGTGCTGGTGGGCGATGCCAAATCCGGCAAGTGGGTGCGCTTCTACGGTCTGCCCACACCCGACCAACTGGTCAATGCGGTGACAGAATTGTCGGCCGCCCGCGTCAAGGCCGGCACCGCCGGCTGATGGAGTTGAGCATGAAGCAATGGATCGTCACCGCGGCCGCGCTGGTCGCCCTTCAGGCCGGCGCCGCGCCGTCCGAGCACGCCGGGCACGCCGGGCACAACCATGGCGCGGATGCATCGCAACCCGCCGCCACCACGGTGACGCCGGCCGAGGCCAAGCGCGGCGGCCTGCAGGATGCCGCCAAGTACTTCACCGACCTCGAGTTGCAGACCCAGGACGGGCGCAAGGTCAAGTTCTTCTCCGACGTGCTGCAAGGCCACACGGTGATGATCAACGTGATCTACACCAACTGCAAGGACGCCTGCCCGCTGCTCACCCAGCAGATGATCGGTGTCAAGCAGCAACTGCCGGCCGACATGTTCGGCAAGCAGATCCGGTTCGTGTCGATCAGCTCCGACCCGGTGCGCGACACGCCGGCGGCCCTGAAGCTGTTCGCCAAGAAGCAGGGCGCCGATGTCGAGGGCTGGACCTTCCTCACCGGACGCAAGGAGAACATCGACCACATCCTGAAGAAGCTGGGGCAGTACTCCGAGACGGTGGAGGGGCACTCCACCCTGTTCATCGCCGGCAACGTGCCGGCCAAGCGCTGGAGCAAGATCCGCCCCAACGCGCCGGTGCAGGCCATCGCCATGCGCTTGAGCGAACTGGCCGCCCCGGCCGGCTCGGCCGAGGCCCCATCGACGCGGCCGTGACCGGTCTTCGAAAGGTCGGCGCGGCGCTGCTGGCGGCGGCGCTGGCCTGTGGCGCGATGGCCGCCGGGCTGACCCCGCAGGAAGAGGCCGGACGGCGCATCTACCTGCAGGGCGACAGCCCCAGCGGCTCGCGCATCTCGGCGCGTGTGGGTGTGGGGGCGGGCTTCGAGCTGACGGGCCAGAGCATCGCCTGCGGCAACTGCCATGGCGAGGACGGCCGCGGCCGCATCGAGGGCGGCATCGTGCCGGCCAACATCCAGTGGACCGAGCTGATCAAGCCCTACGGCCACCAGCACGAGAACGGTCGCCGGCACGGCCCCTTCGACGAAGACAGCCTGCGCCGCTCCATCGTCGAGGGCGTCGACCCCGATGGCAACAAGCTCGACTCGTCGATGCCGCGGTACTCGATGTCCGAGAAGGATTTCGTCTCGCTGGCGGCATACCTGAAGAAGCTCGAGAACCAGCTCGACACCGGGCTGGGGCCCGAGGTCATCCGCGTCGGCACGCTGCTGCCCATCGCCGGCCGCATGGCGACCCTGGGCGAAGCGCTGCGCGACCTGTGGTCGGCCTACTTCGCCTCGATCAACGATCGCGGCGGCATCCATGGCCGAAAGCTCGAACTGGTGGTGCAGGGCCTGCCCGAAGACCCGCAGCAGGCCCAGGCGGCGGCCCGGGCCCTGGTGACCCGCGGCGGCGTCTTCGCGGTGCTGGCGCCCGTGTCGGCCGGTGTCGAGCGTGCGCTGGCCGAGGCCGCCGGTGAATCCCAGGTGCCGGTGATCGGGCCCCTGACGCTGTTCCCGGAGGACGCGCAAACGTCCAACCAGTACGTGTTCCACCTGCTGCCCGGTGTGACCGAACTGGCGCAGACCCTGGCGCGGCATGCGCAGCGCGAGCTGAAGCTCGCCGATCGGCCGCTGGTGCTGTGGCACTCGGACACCGCCGACGGGCGCGCCTCGGCCAAGTCGCTGGAGGCCACGCTTCGCCAGGCCGGCTGGCGCTCGACGGTGGCCATGCCCTACCTGGCCCGCGGTGCCTCGCACGATGCGCTGGCCGCGTCGCTGAAGCAACGCGCCGCCGCCGCCGTGCTGGTGCTGGGGCCCGGAGGCGACGTTCAGGCCTTGGCGACGTCGGCCGCGCGCATCGGCTGGACGCCGCATCTGCTGGTGCCGGGCACGCTTGCTTCGCGCGATATCCTCGCCCTGCCTGCGGCCTTTCGCGACCATGTGACGCTGGCCTATCCGACCTCGCCGGCCAACCAGCGCAGCGATGCCATGCAGGAGTTCTCTGCGCTGCTGCAGGGCAGGGGCGAGTCTCGCGCCCTGCAGTCGTCGCTGGTCAATGCCTATGCCGCCGGCCTGTTGTTCGTCGAGGGCCTGAAGCGCACGGGGCGCGACCTGTCCCGCCGCAAGCTGACCGCCACGATCGAGAGCGTGAGCGGCTTCGAGACGGGCCTGCTGCCGCAACTGAGCTACAACGCCGATAAACGCATCGGCTCGATGGGCGCCTACCTGGTGGGCGTCGACCTCGACTCCAAGAGCCTGAGGCCCCTCGGGGGATACCAACTGCCATGAAGCACCTGAACCTGAGCGCCGGCCCCCGGTACCGCAACGTCGGCCGCATCGCGGCGCGGGGCCTGCTGACGCTGTGCCTGGGTGTGGCGCTGGCCGGTCCGGCCCTGGCGCAGAAGCAGTATGCGGCGCGGGTCAACGGCATCTTCATCGAGATGGAATCGGTGGACCGCCAGTTCGAGATCCTGCTGGCCGAACGCCGCATCCACATCGCCCGCCTGCAGGACCCCAACAAGGCCAAGGCCATCAAGCGCGAGGCGCTGGACAACCTGATCCGCGTCGAACTGCTGTGGCAGGAGGCAAAGACCGCCGGCCTTGCCGCCACCGACGCCGAGGTGGACCGCGCGCTGGCCGAAGTGCGCAAGGGCTTCCGCTCGCACGAGGCCTTCGTCCGGCGCATCGAGGCGCAGGGCTTCACCGAAAAGACCCACCGCGAGCACACGCGCAAGATGATGTCGGGCGACCGCTATGCGCAGCGCATCGTCGACCGCGAGGTCAAGGTCACCGACCAGGACATCGAGGAGTTCTACGACCTCAACGCGCGGCTGTTCAAGCGCAAGGAGCAGGTGAAGGTCCGGCAGATCCTGGTGGCCTTGCCGAAGCAGCCCACGCCCGAGCAGAAGGCCGCCGCCCGCACCAAGATCGACGGCCTGCTGGCCAAGGTGCGCGCCGGCGAGGATTTCGAGGCGCTGGCCCGCCACAACTCCGACGACGCCACCCGGCAGTGGGGGGGTGAACTCGACCCGTTCAGCCGCGGCGAACAGTCCGGGCCCTTCGAGGAGGCAGCCTTCGCGCTGAAGACCGGGGCGGTGTCGGACGTCATCGAGACCGGTGCGGGCCTGCACATCGTCAAGCTCGAGGAGCGCATCGAGGCGGTGACCGTGCCGCTGGACAAGGCGCGCGACCGCATCGTGGAGCACTTGACGCGCACCCGCGCCAAGGACGCGCTCGACAAGGAAGTCGAGCAATTGCGGGCGGTGGGCAAGGTCGAAGTGCTGACGCCGCTGTGACGCAGGGCGCCCCACCGATGCCGTCCGCCGGGCCGCACGACGGGGCGATGCCGATGCACCGCGGATGGCGAGTTGGCGGCCCGAGCGGCCGTCGCGTGTTGACCGGGGCGGTGGCGCTGTGCGTCGCGCTGCTGTTGCCGATGGTGCCGCCGGTGGCGCGGGCCCAGGCGGTGGGGTACGACGAGATCGCCCCCTTGCTGGCGGCACGCTGCGTGATGTGCCACACCGGGACCGCCGCACCGCTCGGCCTGAAGCTCGACACGATCGACGGCCTGCTGGCGGGCAGTCAGCGGGGCCTGGTGGTCAAGGCCGGGGACCCCGCCGGCAGCGAACTGATCCGGCGCCTGAAGGGCAGCAGCCAGCCGCGCATGCCGATGACCGGCCCGCCGTGGCTGAGCGATGCCGAGGTCGCGCTGTTCGAGCGTTGGGTGGCCACGGGCCTCGGGCGCGGCAAGGCCGGCGCCGTGCCCGCCGCCCAGGCCCCGGCGCCGGCCCGGCCCGGCCCGGGCGAGCCGGTCACCTATGCCCATGTGGCGCCGATCTTCGCCACGCGCTGTGCCAAGTGCCATGCCCCCAACGGGCTGATGGGGGCGGCGCCGGAGGGCCTGGTGCTCAACGCGTACGAGGCCACGCTGGACAGCCGAGACCGTGCGCGTGTCGTGCCCGGCCAACCCGCGGCCAGTGAACTGGTGCGTCGCATCCGCGGGCAGGCGCGGCCCCGCATGCCCTTCGACGGACCGCCCTGGTTGAGCGACGACGAAACCGCGCTGGTCACCGAATGGGTGCGGCAGGGGGCCCGCAATGCCGAAGGCCGGCCCGCACCGGTGCCGGTGGGGGCCGAGGTGCGCCTGCATGGCACGCTGCAGGGCCCGTGGCAGCTCGACGAACTGGCCCTGGTGCCTGCGCCCTCGCGCCGCGACCGCAGCCCGGGGGTGGGCGGCTATGCCGAGGTGCGCGGCCGCGTGCAGGCCGATGGCGGCATCGTGCCGCAGCGGGTGCGCGGGCGATAGGCGTCGGGCCGCTGCGATCGGCCGCGGTGAGTCGCCGCGGCACGCCGCCGCGGGCACCCGAACCGGTCAGCCGCCGGGGTCGCCGAAGGGCTCGGCGGGTGGCGTGGGTTCGTCATCGACCACCGGCGGGGGGGCTCGTCG
>NZ_MWLO01000028.1 GCF_002198735.1 Ideonella sp. A 288 | reverse complement strand
GCGGCGCACCGCAGGGCCGAGCACTGCAGGGCAGTCGGCGCAGCCGACCGCCACAGCGAAGCTCCCCGGCCTGCCCGTGCGCGGCTTTGCCGCCTCAGCGCCCAAAAGTCGGGACACGGTCCAGCCCTAACTGCACGCAGAACGTCTGCTGCGAGCCCGAACGCGCCACCCGATCCGGCGCGCCCGAACCTGCTCCGGCGTCAGACGTTGAACAGGAAGTTCAGCACGTCGCCGTCCTTGACGACGTACTCCTTGCCTTCGGAGCGCATCTTGCCGGCGTCCTTGGCGCCGTGCTCACCCTTGAACTGGATGAAATCCTCGTAGGCGATGGTCTGGGCGCGGATGAAGCCGCGCTCGAAGTCGGTGTGGATCACGCCGGCGGCCTGTGGGGCGGTGTCGCCGACGTGGATGGTCCAGGCGCGCACTTCCTTGACGCCGGCGGTGAAGTAGGTCTGCAGGCCCAGCAGCTTGAAGGCGGCGCGGATCAGGCGATTCAGGCCCGGCTCATCTTGCCCCATCTCGTGCAGGAACAGCGCCTTGTCCTCGTCGCTCATGTCCGACAACTCGCTCTCGGTCTTGGCGCAGATGGCCACCACCGGGGCCTTCTGCTTGGCCGCGTACTCGTTGAGGCGGTCGAGGAAGGGGTTGTTCTCGAAGCCGCCTTCGTCCACGTTGGCCACGAACATCGCCGGCTTGGCGGTGATCAGGCACATCGGCTTCAGCACGATGAGTTCTTCCTTGCTGAAGTCGATGCTGCGCACCGGCCGCGTCTCGTTCAGCGCGGCGTCGCACTTCTTCAGCACCTCCACCAGCCGCATCGCTTCCTTGTCGCCGCCGGCCTTGGCCTGCTTGGTGTAGCGCTGCAGGCTCTTTTCCACCGTGGCCAGGTCGGCCAGGCACAGCTCGGTCTGGATGACCTCGATGTCGGCGATCGGGTCGACCTTGCCGGCCACGTGGATGACGTTCTCGTCCTCGAAGCAGCGCACCACGTTGACGATGGCGTCGGTCTCGCGGATGTGGCTGAGAAACTGGTTGCCCAGGCCCTCGCCCTTGCTGGCCCCGGCCACCAGGCCGGCGATGTCGACGAACTCGACGATCGCCGGCACCACGCGCTCGGGCTTGACGATCTCGCTCAGCTTGCCCAGCCGCGGGTCGGGCAGCTCGACGATGCCGACGTTCGGCTCGATGGTGCAGAACGGGTAGTTCTCGGCGGCGATGCCGGCCTTGGTGAGGGCATTGAAGAGGGTGGACTTGCCGACGTTGGGCAGGCCCACGATGCCGCATTTGAGGCTCATGGCGGGGCTTTCTGCAGGAAAAACAGGCGGCGGCCCGCGGCCGCCGAACCCGGGATTTTAGGCGCCGTGCCGTCGGCGGGCGCGCCGGGCGTCCGACGGCCCCCGGCCCTCAGCCTCTCAGACCGCGAAGCGCCCCGACACCGCCGCGCCGGCGCGCAGCCGGTGGCCGATGCCCGAGACGATGACCGCGTTCATGCCGAAGGTGACGGCGCCGTCCAGCCGCGGGTCGGAGCGGTAGCCGGCCAGGGCGCGGCCGACCGCGGTGCCCGGCTCGCCGGTGGCCGGGTCCACGTCGGGGATGCTGCAGCGGCCACAGGGCTTCACCAGCTTCAGCTGCACCGGGCCGTCGACGCTGGCGATCTCGAGCGTGTCGATGTGGTCCTCGTCGTGCGCTTGCTCCAGGCCGTCCAGCACCAGGTTGGGCCGGAAGCGCGCCATCGTCACCGGCGGCTCACCGTCCACCGCCAGGCGCCGGTTCAGCTCGGCCAGTGACGCGGTCGATGCCACCAGCAGCGGAAAGCCGTCGGAAAAGCCGTTCTCGGCCTCCAGCTCACCCGTCCAGCGGCGGTCGGACAGCCGGCGCTGCTCGGGGTCGAAGCGCACCAGCCGCAGCCCTGGCGTGCCGAGGAAGTCGCTGAACCACTGGCCGGCCAGCGCACCCATGGTGTAGGCCTTCACCCCGTCGTGCCACACGTGCACGTGGGTCGGGTCCTCGACACCGTCCAACGACAGGTGCAGCGCCAGCATGCCGGGGGCGCGCAGCACCAGATCGCTGGTGCGCAGCGTGGGGCGCACCAGCGCCAGCCGCGGCAGCTCTCGCTGGGTGAGCATCTCGCCGTGGTCGTCGACCACCATCCAGGCGCGGTCGAGGTCGAGCCCGGTCTCGGCGAGCGGGTGCTCGCGCAACTCGATGCCGGCGCAGCTCTTCACCGGGTGGACGAACAGGGGGCCGAGGACGCAGGAGAAATCGCTCATGGCAGGGCGCGTGGGGCGGTGGGGCGAGACGAAGGCCCTGGATTGTGCGCGCTGGCCGGGGCCGCCACACGACGCTGGCTGCCCCCGCCTCCTAGAATCGGGGCACCATGGAACGCTGCGATGTGTGTGTGAGGGGCTCGGGCGCCGTCGGCGCCAGCTTGGCGCTCGCGCTGTCGCGCCAGGGGCTGCAGGTGGCCTGGCTGGCCGCACCGGCGCCGGTGGCCGGGGCCGAGGCGCGCCCCGACGTGCGGGCCTATGCGCTGAATGCCGCCTCGCGCGCGCTGCTCACCGAACTGAAGGTCTGGCCGGCGCTGCCGGCCGATGCCGTGACCGCGGTGCACGACATGCGCGTGGCCGGCGACGCGCCGGGCGGCGCGATCGAGTTCTCGTCGTGGCAGCAGGCCGTCGAGGCGCTGGCCTGGATCGTCGACGCGGCCGAACTCGACGCCGCGCTGCACAGCGCCCTGCGTTTCGCGCCGCATGTGCAGCGCGTCGACCGGCCGGTGGCCGCGGCGCTCACGGTGTGGGCCGACGGCAAGGCCACCGCCGCGCAGGCCGAACTGGGCGTGCGCGTGCATCGCCACGGCTACGGCCAGAGCGCGGTGGCCGCCCGCCTCGAATCCGACCGGCCGCACGGCCACATCGCCTGGCAGTGGTTCCGTTCGCCCGACGTGCTGGCGCTGCTGCCCTTCGACCGGCCCCGCGTCGGCCAGGGCTTCGGCCTGGTCTGGTCGCAGCCCACGGCCGAGGCCGAGGCGCTGCGCGACCTGTCCGACACCGAGTTCGAGGCCCGCCTGGCCGAGGCCACCGGCGGCGCCGCCGGCACGCTGCGCCTGACCGGCCCGCGCGTGCTGTGGCCGCTGAGCCTGGCCCACGCGTCGCCGCTGTGCGGCCCCGGCTGGGTGCTGGTGGGCGACGCCGCCCACGTGGTGCACCCGCTGGCCGGCCAGGGGCTCAATCTCGGCCTGGCCGACGTGGCCAGCCTGGCCGCCGTGATCGCCCGACGCGAGCCCTGGCGCACCCTGGGCGACGAGGCCCTGCTGCGCCGCCACGTGCGCGCCCGCGCGCTGCCGACGATGGCCATGGCCCGCGTCACCGACGGCCTGCTGCATCTTTTTGCCGCTCCTCAGCCGATGGCGAAGGAACTTCGCAACCACGGCATGCGTCTGCTCAATCATCTGGCGCCGATCAAGCGCCTGCTCACAGCCCGGGCGCTCGACGCCTGAAGGACCCCCCATGACCCTCCTGACGACCTTGCGCCGCGGCGCCCTCGGCCTGGCAATGCTGGCCGCCACCCTGGCCGCCAGTGCCGACGAAGCCACGATCCGCAAGAACCTGGCCGAGCGGCTGCCCAACCTGCCCAAGATCGACGAGGTCAACAAGACGCCCATCCCTGGGGTGTTCGAGGTGCGATTCGGCACCGACGTGTTCTATTCCGATGAGGCGGGCAACCACATCATCCAGGGCTCGATCATGGACACCCGCACGCGGGTCGATCTCACCCAGGTGCGCATCGACAAGCTCACCGCCATCGATTTCGCCACGCTGCCCCTGAAGGACGCCGTCGTCGTCAAGCAGGGCACCGGCGCGCGCAAGCTGGTGATCTTCGCCGACCCGAACTGCGGCTACTGCAAGCGCATCGAGCGCGACCTGCTGGCGGTGAAGGACGTGACGATCTACACCTTCCTGTACCCCATCCTGGGGCCCGATTCCAACGTCAAGTCGCGCGACATCTGGTGCGCCAAGGACCCCGCCAAGTCCTGGCGCAACTGGATGGTCGATGGCAATGCACCGGCCAAGGTCAGCGGCGAGTGCGACAGCGCCGCGCTCGACCGCAACCTCAAGCTCGGCCAGAAGCACAAGGTCAACGGCACGCCGGCGGTGGTGTTCGAGGACGGTTCGCGCGCGCCGGGGGCCTTGCCCACGGCGCAGATCGAGGCCCGCCTGGCCTCGGCCGCAAAGAAGTGACACCACGCACACCGGCGTGCAGGGCGTGAGGTTCGCGCCGGTGCGCCGCCGCGGCAGCACGGCCACAATCACCGCACCATGAACCCTGCGCTGACCACCACGGCCCCGCCGTCCGACACCGCCCATCGCCTGGGCCAGGCCGGGCTGGTGCCCTTCGTGCTGGGGGCGGCGCTGGTCTGGCTGGTCGACGAGCGGGCCCATGGCTATGTCACGCTGGGGCTGTCGGTCTATGCGGCGCTGGTGGTGTCGTTCCTGGGCGGCATCCACTGGGGCATCGGTTTCGTGCATGCCGATCCGCCGCCGACGCTGTTCGTCTGGGGCGTGGTGCCATCGATGCTGTCCTGGGTGGCGGTGATGATGCCGCCCGGCGCCGGCCTGGTGGTCAATGGCGTGATGCTGGTGGCGTGCTACCTGGTCGACCGAAAGGTCTACCCGCCGATGGGTCTGTCGCGCTGGCTGACGCTGCGCTTCCGCCTGTCGTCGCTGGCCGCCTTCTGCTGCTTCCTCGGCGCCGCGGGCGCCTAGGCCACCGGGGGGCCGTGGACCCATGGTCCGCTACCGCGTCGAGATCGAAGACGCCCATGCCCATCTCTTCCGCGTCACGCTGACGCTGCCCCGGCCGGCAGCGCTGCAGCGGCTGTCGCTGCCGGTGTGGATCCCCGGCAGCTACCTGGTGCGCGAGTTCAGCCGCCACCTGAGCGGCCTGCAGGCACGGCAGGGCGGCCAGGCGCTGGCGGTCGAGCAGATCGACAAGGCCGGCTGGCAGGTGGCCTGCAGCGGGCGCGCCGCGCTGGTGCTGAGCTACCGCGTCTACGCCTTCGACCGCTCGGTGCGCACCGCCTTCCTCGACGCCGGCCGCGGCTTCTTCAACGGCACCAGCCTGCTGCTGCGCGCCGAGGGCCGCGAGCACGAGCCGCACGAACTGGCCCTGGGCGCGCTGCCGGCCGGCTGGGACGTGGCCACGGCGATGCCGCCCGCCGGCCGGCGGCGCTACCGGGCGGCCGACTATGCCGAGCTGGTCGACCACCCGTTCGAGCTGGGTCCGTTCTGGCGTGGCAGCTTCCAGGCCGGCGGCGTGGCGCACGAGCTGGTGGTGGCCGGTGCGCTGCCGTCCTTCGACGGCGAGCGCCTGCTGCAGGACACGCGCCGGCTGTGCGAGCAGCACATCCGCTTCTGGCATGCGTCCAGCCACACGGCGCCGCCGTTCCAGCGCTACCTGTTCCTGCTGCTGGCGGTGGACGACGGCTACGGTGGCCTCGAGCACCGCGCCAGCTCGGCGCTGGTGGCCGCGCGGCGCGACCTGCCGCGCCAGCGCATGGAAGGCCTGCCCGACGGCTATGTGATGCTGCTGGGCCTGCTCAGCCACGAGTACTTCCACGCCTGGAACGTCAAGCGCCTGCGGCCGGCCGATTTCGAGCCGATCGACTACGACCGCGAGAACTACACCCGGCTGCTCTGGTTCTTCGAGGGCGTCACCTCGTACTACGACGACCTGATGCTGCTGCGCGCCGGGCTGATCGACCTCGAGCGCTACCTGCGCCTGGTGGCCCGCGCCGCCAACGCCGTGGCCACCACGCCGGGCCGGCGCGTGCAGAGCCTGGCCGAGGCCAGCTTCGACGCCTGGATCAAGTACTACCGCAGCGACGAGAACACGCCCAACGCCACCGTCAGCTACTACCAGAAGGGCGCCCTGGTGGCGCTGGCGCTCGACCTGCGCCTGCGCCGCGAGGGCGGCTCGCTCGACGAGGCCATGCGCCTGCTGTGGCAGCGCAGCGGTGGCGGCGGGCCCATCGCCACGGCCGACATCGTCGCGGTGCTGCAGGCCGTCGGTGGTCGATCGTTCGCGCCCGAACTGGCGGCCTGGGTCGACGGCACCGACGAGGTGCCGCTGGCCGAACTGCTGGCCGACCTGGG
Organism: Ideonella sp. A 288; assembly: GCF_002198735.1. Lineage (GTDB taxonomy): Bacteria > Pseudomonadota > Gammaproteobacteria > Burkholderiales > Burkholderiaceae_C > Pseudaquabacterium. The sequence goes on along the minus strand of NZ_MWLO01000028.1, from coordinate 686 downwards.
TGTGGAGGCGCGCACCGACCGCGCCGCGTTCACCGCGTCGCTGGGGCTGCGGCTGTCCGAGGGCGCCGTGGGCGGCGTGCACGTCAAGGCCGTGCTGACGGGCAGCGCCGCGGCCGCGGCCGGCATCTCGGCCGGCGACGAGTTGCTGGCCGTCGACGGCTGGCGCATCCGCCGGCTCGACGAGGCGCTGCTGTGGATCGATCCGGCCAAGCCCTTCGACCTGCTGCTGGTGCGCGACCAGCGGGTGATGACGCTGCGCGTGGCGCCGCAGCCGGCGTCGCCGCTGGGCACCACCCTCGCGCTGCTGGTGGGTGCGCGCCCGGGCCGCGCCGAGACGGCCCTGCGACGCGCCTGGCTCGATGGCTGAGACCCTGGCGCCCGGCGTGCCGCCGGCCTTGCGCACGCCGCTGCGCCAGCGCGGCGGCTGGGTGCTGCTGGCCGGGGTGATCGCGGCCCACCTGCTGGGCGCCAACGAGTTGCTGGCCGACCGCTTCGGCTGGGGCGAGGGCCGTGATGGCCGGTCCATCGCCCGCATCGAGGTGGCCTTCGTGCGCGAGCTGGCGCCGCGCGAGCCGCCGCCGGTCGAGGCGCGGCCGAACGCCGCCGTGGCGGCCCGCCGCCACCGCTGCGCTGCCACAGCAGGCGCATGGCCTCGTCGAGCGAGCCGCCCTCGCGGCGCAGGCGCA
>NZ_MWLO01000027.1 GCF_002198735.1 Ideonella sp. A 288 | reverse complement strand
GTCGGCGGGGTGGGGCGGAAGGGTCAGGTGGGCTGCACGGCGGCCAGTTGCTTGCGCGCTTCCACCAGCGCGGCATGCGCCTCGTGCGCGATGCGGGCCACCTCGGGGATGCGCTCCCAGTTCGTCGGCAGCTCTTCGCTCAGGTCGTGCAGGTCCATCTTGGCCTGCGTGGCCTTGGCGTTGAGCTTCTTCACGGCGGTCTTCAGGGTCTCGAGGTCGTCACTCATGGCGGTTCAACCGTAGTTCGCCACGTCGGGGTAGGCCGCGATCATCGCGATGCCTTCGTCGACGAGCTTGTTGCCGGCCTCGGCCAGCTTGGCCAGGCTGGGGTAGCCGAAGCGGTGCACGTCGCGCAGGTAGCGGTTCACCACGATCAGGCGGCCGGTGGTCAGCACGGTGCGGCCGAAGCCTTCGTGGCTCATCTTGGTCATCGGCGCCACCATGCACTTGGTGGCCCGCTCGATGGCCAGGCCCACGGCGTTGTGGAACAGGTCCAGGCGCCACAGCAGGTCGGGGTCGGGGTCGCCCATCAGCGGCAGCTCGCGGCGCTGTTCGGCGCTCAGGATGTAGGGCTCCAGCAGCACGCGGTCGGTCTTGCCTTCCCAGGTGCCGTGGGTGTCCTGCGCGCGGATCTGCTTGATCAGCTCGACGATGAAGCGGTCCTGCATCAGTTCCGCTTCGGTGGGGGCGGCGGGCTTTTCGGCCGCAACGGTCTCGGTCATGGTTGCACTTCCTGGTCGTCTTCAAAGTCGTGGGTGCGTTCCTGGCCCTTCATCAGCGCCTTGCGCAGCCAGGGCGGCGGCGTGCCGCGCAGCACGGCCTGCAGCTTGTCCAGGATGTCGAGGATGGGCTCGGGCTGCTGCACCTTCACCGGGTGGATCTTGTGGGCCACCACGCGGGCCGCGGCCGAGCCGCCGATGGCCGCCACGTAGACGATGGCGCAGTCGCCGATGGCCTCGAGCTTGGGCCCCAGCTTGTCTTCGTTGCCGTCTTCGGCCAGGTCTTCGCCGAAGGCGAAGTCGCTGACGAAGCGGTAGCCTTCGGGCGTCACGTCGTAGACGGCCAGGTGCTGGGCCCAGCCGAAGTGCGCGTCCACGCGCTGCTGGTCCTGGGTGGCAAAGGCGACTTTCATTCCGGGCTCCTTGCGTTGATCTGAAGAGAGGGGCTCAGGCGCTGGCGGCCGAGATCGATTCGCCGGGCCGGCGCATGCGCGGCACGACGGCGGGCACGTGCACCTCGGCAGGCCGCGCGGCGGCGCGGGCTTCGTCGGTCAGCGGCCAGTCGTCGGGGCTGCTGTGATGGATCTGGTCCATCAGCAGGTTGCCCACCTCGTAGACAAACTGCCGCGTGCCGCGATAACCCACATGGCACACGTGCGCGTTGCCGATGCGGTCGAACACGGGGATGCCCAGGCGGAACAGCGGCTTGCCCAGGCGTTCGGCCGCCTGGCGGCCGTGCGAATGGGTCATCAGCAGATCGCAGCCGGCCACGCCGGCCGAGCGCTCGAAATCCTCGAGGTCGCCGATGATCACCTCGGCCGAGGGCATGCGCTCCAGCAGGCGCGAGCCCGTGGTGGTCACGCACACCGACAGCTCGGCGCCCATCTCGTGCAGCATCATGCCGGCGGCGTACAGCAGGTCGGGCTCGGCGCCCAGCGCCACCTTGACGTTGCCGAAGTGGAAGTGGCCGTCCAGCATGGCGTCGACCAGCTGGCTGCGCTGGCGGCGCAGGCGCGCCGGCACCGGGCGGCCCGACAGCTGCGAGAGCACCTGCACGAAGGCGTCGGTGGCGGTCAGGCCGGTCAGGCGGTCGAACACCGTGCACTGCACGCCGCAGCGGGCGCGCAGCGCCTCGGCGGCCGGGCGCATCTGCTCGCCGATGGCCAGCGTGTGCATCGCGCCGCCCAGCGCGCGCAGGTCGGCCAGCGGCGTGCCGCCCAGCGTGGTGCCCAGCCAGCGCTCTGGGATGTGGCCGTCCAGCGAGCCCGACACGTCGGGCACCACCAGCGCGCGCAGGCCGAAGGCCTCGACCAGCTCGCGCAGCTCGTCGATGTCGCCGGGCGTGAGGTGGCTGCCGGGCATCAGCGCGATGGTGTCGGGCAGCGGCGGGGCGCCGACCACCGGCACCTGCTTCACCAGCGCCTCGACGGCCTTGGACCAGCCGTCCTGGAAGGCGCCGGTGTAGTCGGGCGTGGAGACGTAGACGATCTCGGTGTCGGCCAGCTCGGGGTGCTTGCGCTGCGCGGTGCGGATGAAGCCGGCCACGTCGTCGCCCTTGGTCTCGGTGAGGCCGGTGGAGCACAGGGCGATGATCTCGGGCTGCGCCCGCTGGCGGATGTTGAGCAGCGCCTTCTCGACGTTGTCGCTGCCGCCCATGATGGTGGTGGCCTCGTTCATCGCGGTGGTCTGCAGCGGGATGGCCTCCTTGAAGTGCCGCACCAGCAGCACCAGGCCGAACGAGGTGCAGCCCTGCGAACCGTGCATCACCGGCATGCACGAGCCCAGGCCCATGAAGGCGAAGGCCGCGCCCAGCGGCTGGCTCATCTTCAGCGGGTTGACCGCGCAGGCCTTCTTCGATTCGATGACGTGGGCCATGCTCAGGCCTCCGCCGCGGCCAGGGGGCGGGCCGATGCCGCGGGCGCCGCAGGGGTGCTGGTGCGGTACACCGCATCGTCGACCACCACGTCCCAGGGCGCGGGCGTGCGCACCTGCTGCCACACCGGGTTGAACAGCGCCTTGTCGATCTCGGCGATCATCGTCACCATGCCTTCATAACCTGCAAAGGCGTGGTGGCGCTCCTGGTTGATGTCCATCCAGGGCATGCGTGCCTTCAGGGCCACGAACTGGCTGCGGCCGCCGCTGAGCATGATGTCGGCGCGGGCCTCGCGCAGCATCGCGTACATCTCGCGCGGGGTCATGTCGTCGATCATGTGGGCGTCGTCGCCCATGATCTCCTTGATCTTTTCCTTGTCTTCCTTGGTGCTCTTCTTGACGCTGGTGCCCACCACCTCGAGGCCGGCCTCCTGCAGCGCCGAGACCACGCTCCAGCTCTTCACGCCGCCGGTGATCAGCAGCACCTTCTTGCCGGCCAGGCGCTCGCGGTAGGCGCGGATGCGGCCCCAGGCGCGGGCCTCTTCCACGGCGATCAGCGCCTCGGTGCGCTCGGCCAGGTCGGCCGGCGCGCCACGCTCCACCAGCAGGCGGGCGATCTCGCGCAGCGTGAGGCTCATGTCGGCGATGCCGTAGAACGAGCCCTCGAAGTACGGGATGCCCCAACGCTGCTGCATGCGCGTGGCCACGTTGATCATCGACTTGCTGCACACCATCATGTTGGCGCGCGCGCGGTGGGCGCTGGCCACCTCGGCGTAGCGGCCGTCGCCCGAGATGCAGCTGAGCACGCGCACGCCCAGCGCGTCGAGCAGCGGCTTCACCTGCCACAGCTCGCCCGACAGGTTGTACTCGCCGATGATGTTGATGTCGGTGGGCGTGGTGAACTCGGGCTCCATCGTGCCGATCACGTGGTCGAGCAGCGCTTCGGCGCCCAGCTTGTTGCCCAGGTTCTTGGGGCCGGCGAACCCCGGCGCATCCACCGGGATGACGGGCTTGCCGAAGCGCTCGGTGGCGCGCTTGCACACGGCCTCGATGTCGTCGCCGATCATCGCGGTGACGCAGGTCTGGTAGACGAAGATGGCCGGCGGGTCGGTCTTTTCGATGATCTCGCGGATGGCCTTGAACAGCCGCTTTTCGCCGCCGTAGATCACGTCGAACTCGTTGATGTCGGTGGTGTAGCCGGTGCGGTAGGTGCTGGGGCCGGACGACGCGCTGTGGCGGTTGTCCCAGGCGTTGCCCTCGCAGGCGATGGGGCCGTGCACCAGGTGGGCCACGTCGACGATGGGCTGCAGCGCGATCTTGGCGCCGTCGAAGGCGCAGCCGCCGGCCGCGGCACCGGGCGTGAGCTGCTTGGTGCAGCCCTTCTTGCGTTCCTGGGCGCTCTTCGACTGGTTGATGTCGCACCCCGGCTCGTCGAACACTTCGGCAATCCTGGCTTTCAGTGAGGCGGACATGCGGGGCTCCGGTAGCGGTTGCAGCAGGCCATTGCACGATCGGTGCCAGCCATGCGCCGCGGCGTTTGGCGGCGCGAGGCCAGTCGAATCAAGCACTTGGCGCGGCCTGCTGGCGGTGGTGCAGCGGCCCGAGGGCTTTGCGTGCTTGGCAGGTTTGCGACAAAGCCGACGCTATTGGCGCCGGGTCACGCCGGCAGCGGCCCGGTGGTGGGCGACACTGACAGTCATGTCCCGCAGTTCACTGTTCTCGCGCCTGTCCGCCCGTTTCGACACCGACCTGCTGGACCCACCCGTCTACCGTACCCCGTCGCCCGACCCGGTGATGGCCAACCTGCGCGCCTGGTGCCGGCTGGGCCTGGCCCCGGGCGGGCCGCCGGTGGCGGTGGCGCGCTTCGCGGTGCGGCACTGCAAACCCGACGAGGCCCGCGTGCTGGATTCGCTGGCGCTCGACCTGGACGGCAGCCACCGGCTGGCCGCCTGCCCGGGCGGCCTGGCGAAGCTGGCGCTGCGGCTGCGCGTGAAGTGGGCCGACGCGCTGGCGGGGCGCGCCCTGCCCGCCGACCACCCCTGGGACGCCGGCCACCTGATCGACGGCCCCGACCTGCTCGACCGCGTGGGGCGCTTCGTGCCGCGCCGCGCCACGCTGATCCTGGCCACCGACGTGGCCCCGGCGCGCATGCCGGCGGTGGTGGACCTGCTCACCCGCCGCGCAGCCGGCTTCGATCAGCCGGTGCGCCTGCTCGTGGTCGGCTGAGGGTTCCTGGGGCCCTGGGCCCTCAAGGCCACGGTGGGCCCGTCGGGCTCGCGCTTCAGGTCGCGGAAGGCGCCGAACAGCCATGAGCGCATGCCGATCAGCAGCGTGAAGGGCCGCTTCTGGTCGGGCGGCAGCTTCTGGTCGGCCAGGTGCTGCTGCGCAAAGTCCTGGGCCACGCGCTGCAGCCGTTCGTTGAACATCGCGGCCAGGCTGCGGCCGATCTGGCCGTGCACCAGCATCAGCATCTCGCCCTCGCCGTCGAAGCCGCCGGCGTAGTAGTCGCCCACCACCTGCTGGCGAAAGTACTGCATCACCGGCCCGTCGGCGCGCCAGCGGAAGGTCTTGGCCAGCTGCAGGCGGTAGCGGTTCATCGACCGCAGCTCGATGATGCCCAGCTTGTCCAGGCGGGTGAGGTACTTCACGCCCTCGGCCTCGCTGAGGCGGTAGGTGGCCACGATCTGCTCCAGCGTCCACTGGCTGAGCGCGCAGATGGCCACCAGCAGCAGCTTGGGGTCGGCCACCACCGCGGCCTCCTGCTCGGCGGTGAGCTCGTGGCGCTTGGGTGCCGCGTCGGCCACCTGGCGCGACAGCTCGGCGTAGTCGGTGCGCAGCACGCGGCAGATCTCGTCCAGCCGCGACAGCGTCATCTCGCCCTTCGAGAACATGCGCTTCACGCTGGATTCGGCCAGCCCCAGCTCGCGCGCCAGCGCGGCGTAGGTCAGGCCGGCGGCCTTCAGCTCGGCCTTCAACACGGTGATCAGGGTCTGCGTGGTGGACATGCGGCCTCTCAGGTCATTGCGGGCGGGGGTGGATGAACCGCGGCATCACGGCGAACACGCCCAGCAGCGCCAGGTACACGCTGCCCGAGACGGGGTCGCGCGCGGCCAGCAGCGCGGCGAACGACTGGCCCATCAGCAGCATGCCCACGGCCAGCTCGGCGCCCAGGGTGAGCGCCAGCGCCACGCCGCCGGTGGCCAGGCGCACGCCGTTGCGCGGCGGCAGCGCGAAGTGCCGCACGATGAAGTGCGCGGCCAGCCAGATCACGCCGGCCATCACCGGCATCTCCAGCAGCTCGGCCGTGCGCACGCCCAGGCGCGGCACCAGCAGCGGCACGCGCACCATGCCCAGCAGGAAGCCGGCGCCGAACACCAGGCCGAAGTAGGCGGCACCGGCGCGCAGCGCCAGGGGCAGGGACGGTCTCGAGGGCATGGTCTTCTCCGGCAGCGCGGTCGTGGTCGCGTGGCAGAAAGTATCGCTCAACGATACGTGCTGCGTCCACCGGCGCGACTTCGTGGCTTTCGATTGCACCGATGCAGGCGCCCCCGCACCATCGCGTCACTTTCAACCCACGCCCCACGAGGCACCCCATGAGCACCCA
>NZ_MWLO01000026.1 GCF_002198735.1 Ideonella sp. A 288 | reverse complement strand
CCCCGCGCCTGCTGCGGCCCCCGCGTCGGCGCCCATCGCCGCCGCGCCCGCCGAGAAGAAGGAAGAGATCTGCTTCGAGAGCCGCAAGGGCGCCACCGAGGTGACCAAGCGCGAACTCAAGCCGGGCCTGGCCAACGTGAAGTGCTCGCCGGCCACCGGCGCGGCGCTGTGGTACGGCGACCCCTACGACGAGACCGTGCCGATGGGCAAGATGCCTCAGCTCGAGAACATCCCCGACGGCCAGGCCGTCGTCAAGCCGCGCTCCCCCAAGCTGAACCTGCTGGCCCAGTGCGGCACCGCCTGCCACAACGGCACTTACCCGAAGGGCTTCCCGACCAGCAACAAGCCGGTGCCGATCCCGACGATGGAGGCGATGTACCCGGATGCGAAGGACTTCCAGCATGGCCGCGGCGCCATCTGGTGCCTGGACTGCCACCACGCCACCCAGCGCAACAAGCTGGTCAGCCACCAGGGCGAGCCGATCAGCTTCGACCAGCCGCAGGTGCTGTGCGGCAAGTGCCACGGCGACAAGCTGCGCGACTGGCGCGACGGCATCCACGGCAAGCGCATCGGTGACTTCACCAGCACCGGCAAGAAGCGCTGGTTCACCTGCACCGAATGCCACAACCCGCACAACGTGCAGGACGGCGCGCGCAACAAGGGCTTCATCCAGCTGGCGCCGGAATCGCCGCCCCAGCTGCCCCGGGGGATGAAGGACGCGAAGTTCGAGAAGTCGCACGCGATCCCACAGCATTGATGTCCGCACTGATGACCGACGCCCCCGATGCAACCGGCGCACCCGAACCGGCCAAGCCGGTTCGCGGCGACCCCACCTGGGTCGCCCCGGCGCTGACGCGCGACGAGCAGACCCGCAACGTCGGCAAGACGCCGATCTTCTTCGGGCCGCCGCTGGCCATCCTCACCGAGGGCCAGCGGAACACGCTCGAGATCAGCGGCAAGGTCAACCGCACGGCCGAGCGCTACCTCGAACTGCTGCGCTACCACGGCCTGGAGCTCAGCGAGCCGGAACGCCAGTGCCTGGCGCACATCTGCCACATCGGGTTCATGTCGCCGCTGGAGATCCGCGAGCTGCCGCTGGAGGTGAGCCTGACGCGCTTCGAGTGCGAGGGCCTGGACAAGGCTGCGTTGCAGGTCAAGCTCGAGGCCGCCAGCTTTGCCGACCTCGTCGCCGTGGTCGAGTCGCTGGGTTTCTGATCCCGCCGTTCACCGAGGCCATCGATCCATGCCCACCCGCGTGCCCTGGGACCCCGGCTTCAGCGTCGGACACCCGCTCATCGACGCCCAGCACCAGGCGCTGCTGAGCCAGTGCAATCTGCTCGCCGGTTGCTGCCTGGACGGGCAGGGCGACGAGGCCGACCGGCAGTTCGACCAGGGCTTCGAGCGGCTGCGGGCGATGGCGCGCGAGCACTTCGAGGCCGAGGCGGCGCTGCTGGCCAGCCGAGGCTACGCCGACCTCGACGACCACCAGATCGACTGCGACGAGTTCGAGTACCTGGCCGACGAGATCGTCACCACCGAGCACTTCGACCGGCTGGAGCTGCAGCGCTTCCTGGCCCTCTGGTGGCTGGGCCACATCACCGGCTCGGCCGAGCCGCTGCGGGTCTGCCTGGCCGACGCGCCCGGCGGCTCGGGCGGGTAGCCCGGCGCCCGGCCGTCCCGATCAACCGCGGCCGGTGGGCCGCTGGTGCTGGTCGATGATGTCCTGCAGCACCTGCTTCAGCAGTGCCGCGCGCTCGGGGCCGAACGGGGCCAGCACGCGGCGTTCGTGCACCCGCGCCTGGGCGATCAGGCCCTGCGCCAGCGCCTGGCCCTGCGGCGTGATGCGGGCCAGCGTGAGCCGCCGGTCGGTGGCGTCGGCCACGCGCTCGACCAAGCCCTTCAGCGCCATGCGGTCGAGCTGGCGCGTGACCGTGGGCTGCGGCACCAGCACCAGTTGCGCCAGTCGGCCGACCGGGATCTCGTCGCCGCCGGCCAGCGAGGCCAGGATGCGCCATTCGGCCACCGGCAGGCCGCCGGCGCGCACCACCTCGTGGAACTCGCTCGAGATCAGCTGGCTGGCCTGCGCCAGCAGCGCGGCCAGGTAGCCGTCGACGAAGCGCTGGCGGGCCATGGCGGGGTGCTCAGCGCCGCAGCGCGGCCCGCCGCGGGCTTCGCAAGCCGCCGTCCGATGCCAGGGCCGGCGCCGGTGTCAATGCTTCCACTCTTGACCTATGCAAATGCATGGGTTGGAATGTACGCCATGCCTCCCCGCCGGTTCACCGCAGTTTCCCGCATCGCCGCAGCCCGCCAGGGCGCCCCGCGGCGCCGTCGGCCGTAGAGCCCGACCATGGCCGAGCGATCGTTCACCGAAGAGGTCAAGCAGCTGCGCCTGGGCGAGGGCGAGGTGTTCCGTGGCGAGGGCATCCTGGCCGTCACCAAGGCCCTGCTCGAGTCGGGCGTGGCCTATGTGGCCGGCTACCAGGGCGCGCCGATCTCGCACCTGATGGACGTGCTGGCCGACGCGCAGGACATCCTGGCCGACCACGGCATCCATTTCGAGAACAGCGCCAGCGAGGCCACCGCCGCGGCCACGCTGGCGGCCAGCGTCAACTACCCGCTGCGCGGTGCCTGCACCTTCAAGGGCCCGGTGGGCGTCAACGTCGCCAGCGACGCACTGGCCAATCTCTCGTCGGGCGGCGTCATCGGCGGTGCGCTGGTCATCGTGGGCGAGGACTACGGCGAGGGCAGCTCCATCATGCAGGAGCGCAGCCACGCCTTCGCGATGAAGTCGCAGCTGTGGCTGCTCGATCCGCGGCCCAACCTGCCCAGCATCGTCAAGGCGGTGAAGGACGGCTTCGAACTGAGCGAGGCCAGCCACACGCCGGTGATGCTGCAACTGCGCATCCGCGCCTGCCACGTGCACGGCAGCTTCGTGGCGGGCGCCAACCAGCGACCGGCCTTCACGCTGCGCGAGGCGATGGAACAGCCGCGCCGCGACACCAGCCGCATCGCGCTGCCACCGTCCACCTACCTGCACGAGAAAGAGAAGCTGCAGCAGCGCTGGCCCGCCGCGGTGAAGTTCATCCAGGAGCGCGGCCTGAACGAGTTCTTCGGCGAGGTGCCCGACGACATCGGCATCATCGTGCAGGGCGGCAACTACAACACGCTGCTGCGGGTGCTCGAGCGGCTGGGCCTGGCCGACGTGCACGGCCGCAGCCAGATCCCGCTGTACGTGATGAACGTCACCTACCCGGTGGTCGATGCCGAGGTGCTGCGCTTCTGCGACGACAAGCGCGAGGTGCTGGTGATCGAGGAAGGCCAGCCCAACCACCTCGAGCAGAACATCGCGGCCATCCTGCGCGCCGGCGGCGTGGGCGCGGCGCTGCACGGCAAGGACGTGCTGGCCCCAGCCGGCGAGTACACCGCGGCCGAGGTGCTGGCCGGCGTGCGCGCCTTCCTCGAGATCTGCGGGCGCCTGCCCGAGCGCGGCATGGCGCCGGTGGCAGTGCCGCCGCGGCCCGGCACGCGACCGCTGGCCGAGGTGGTGCATGCGCGCCCGCCGGGCTTCTGCACCGGCTGCCCCGAGCGGCCGCTGTTCACCGCGATGAAGCTGGTCGAGCGCGAACTGGGCGAGCACCACGTGTCGGCCGACATCGGCTGCCACCTGTTCTCGATCCTGCCGCCCTTCAACCTGGGCAACACCACGATGGGCTACGGCCTGGGCGCGGCCGGCGCGGCGGCGCTCAACGTGAAGGCCGACAAGCGCGCCATCGCCATCATGGGCGACGGCGGCTTTTGGCACAACGGGCTGACCAGCGGCATCGCCAACGCGGTGTTCAACCGCTCGGACAACCTCACCGTCATCGTCGACAACCGCTACACCTCGGCCACCGGCGGGCAAGACATCCTGTCGTCGGTGGCCGACAACCCCACGCGCAGCACCGGCCACGCCATCGAGAAGGCGGTGCGCGGCGTGGGTGTCGACTGGGTGCGCACGGTGGAGCACACCTACGACCTGGCCGACATGAAGGCCGCACTGAAGGACGCGCTGACGAGCAAACAGAGCGGACCCAAGGTCGTCATCGCGCAGAGCGAATGCATGCTCAACAAGCAGCGGCGGCTCAAACCCCAGGTGCGGGCCGACCTGGCCGCCGGTCGGCGCGTGGTGCGCGAGCGCTTCGGCGTCGACCCCGACACCTGCACCGGCGACCACTCCTGCATCCGCCTGTCGGGTTGCCCGTCGCTCACCATCCAGCCCAACCCCGATCCGCTGCGCACCGACCCGGTGGCCGCGGTGGTCGACTCCTGCGTCGGCTGCGGGCTGTGCGGCGAGGTGGCCCATGCGGCGGTGCTGTGCCCGTCGTTCTACAAGGCGCAGATCGTCAGCCACCCCACCGCGTTCGACCGCCTGCGGCATCGGCTGCGCAGCGCGGTGATCGGCTGGCTGCAGCGGCGCGGCGCGGCGCGGCGCGAGCGCTTCGCGTTCTGAGCATGGCGAGTGCAGCGCAACCGATCAAGATCGCCATCCTGGCCATGGGCGGCGAGGGCGGCGGCGTGCTGGCCGACTGGATCGTCGACCTCGGCGAGCACAACGGCCACCTCGCGCAGGTGACCTCGGTGCCCGGCGTGGCGCAGCGCACCGGCGCCACCCTGTACTACGTCGAACTGTTCCCCGAGGACGCGGCGCAGCAGGCCGGCGTACCGCCGGTGCTGGCGCTGATGCCGCTGCCCGGCGACGTGGACGTGGTGCTGGCGTCCGAGCTGATGGAGGCCGGCCGCGCGGTGCAGCGCGGGCTGGTCACGCCCGAGCGCACCACGCTGCTGGCGTCCACCCACCGGGTGTATGCCATCGCCGAGAAGACGGCGATGGGCGACGGCCGCAGCGACAGCGCGGCGCTGCTGGCCCATGCGCAGGGCGCGGCACGGCGCTTCATCGGCTGGGACATGGCGGCGTCGGCCACGCAGGCCGGCAGCGTGATCAGCGCGGTGCTGTTTGGCGCGCTGGCCGGCAGCGGTGCGCTGCCCTTCAGCCGGGCGCAGTTCGAGGCCACGGTGTCGCGGGGCGGCGTCGGCGTCGGGCCCAGCCTGAAGGCCTTCGGCGAGGCCTTCGACCGCGCGGCGGGCGGGCCCGGCCCGGCGGTCGATGCCGCAGCGCCATCGGCCGCAGCGGCGGCACCGGCGGCACCACCCGCGGTGCCGCGGTCCGTGCACCCCGAGGTGCAGGCGCTGCTCGACCAGGCCCGGGCGGCCTTCGACGGCGACACGCTGGGCACCGTGGTCGACGGCCTGCGCCGCGTGGTCGACTACCAGGACCCGGCCTATGCCGCGCTGTACCTGCAGCGCCTGGCCGGCGTGCAGGCCGCGGCGGGTGCCATGCACGCGCGCTCGTCGCCGCTGCTGCACGAGACCGCCCGCCACCTGGCGCTGTGGATGTCGTACGAGGACACCATCCGCGTGGCCGACCTGAAGACCCGCGGCTCGCGGCTCGACCGCGTGCGCGGCGAGGTGGGCGTGCTGCCGGGGCAGCTGCTGCAGGTCAGCGAATACCTGCACCCCCGGCTGGACGAGATCGCCGAGACGCTGCCCGCCGGCCTGGGCCGCTGGCTGCTGGCCTCGGGCGCGCCACGCCGCTGGGTTGAAGCAGCAGCATCCAAAGGACGCGTGGTCACCACCACCTCGCTGCGCGGTCACCTGATGCTGACGGTGGTGGCCGGCCTGCGCCGCTGGCGCCGCGGCACGCTGCGCTTCGCCATCGAGCAGCCGCGCATCGAGGGCTGGCTGGCGGACATCGGCCATGCGGCCGCCACCGACCTGGCGCTGGCCACCGAGATCGCCCGCTGCCAGCGCCTGGTCAAGGGCTACGGCGACACGCACGAGCGCGGCTGGCGGCACTTCGAACTGCTGCGCCAGTGCTGGCAGCATGGCACCGCGGCCACCACGCTGGCCGTGCTGCGCGACGCCGCGCTGGCCGACGAGCACGGCCGGGCGCTGCAGGCCGCGCTGCAGCGGCTGGCGCCCCACGTGGCGTCGCACTCGGCGCCAGGGCATGCCACCGGCCACGCCCCGCCTTCCACCCCGCACCCGTAGGAACACACCATGGGCCGCTACACCGATCACCCCGAAGCCATCGCCGCGCTGGTGCGCGACACCGAGGTGCACAAGGACTGCTACATCGACCCCGAGGTCTTCGACCTCGAGATGGCGCACCTGTTCGCCAACACCTGGGTCTACGTCGGCCACGCCAGCCAGGTGCCGAAGGAGGGCGACTTCTACAGCACCACGGTGGGCGACCAGCCGGTGGTGATGGTGCGGCACACCGACGGCAGCATCCGCGTGCTGCACAACCGCTGCGCGCACAAGGGTGTGCAGGTGGCGCCCGACAGCGCCGGCCACACCGGCAAGTTCTTCCGCTGCCCGTACCACGCGTGGACCTACCGCACCGACGGCTCGCTGCTGAACATCCCGCTGCGCCAGGGCTACGAGCACACCGGCTTCGAGCGCTGCGAGGCCAGCCGCGGCATGGCGGCGGTGGGCGCGGTGCAGGTGCACCGCGAGTTCGTCTTCTGCCGCCTGAACCCGCAGGGCATCGGCTTCGACGACTTCTTCGGCGAATCGCTGTCCACGCTGGACAACATGGTCGACCGCTCGCCCGAGGGCCGGCTCGAGGTGGCCGGCGGCGTGATGCGCTACCTGCACCGCTGCAACTGGAAGATGCTGGTCGACAACCAGACCGACACCTGCCACCCGATGGTGGCGCACCAGTCGTCCGCCGGCACCGCGGTGCGGGTGTGGAACGAGGCGCCGCCCGGCACGCCCAAGCCGATGGCGGTGGAACTGTTCGCGCCCTTCATGAGCCCCTACGAGTTCTTCGAGAAGATGGGCATCCGCGTCTGGACCAACGGCCACGGCCATACCGGCGTGGCCGATTCCATCCACGCCGCCTACTCGCCCGCGCCGGGCTACTGGGACAGCATGGTGGCGGCCTACGGCGAAGAGCGCGCAAAGCACATCCTCGGCGACGTGCGGCACAACACGGTGTACTTCCCGCACGTGATGGTGAAGGGCCCGATCCAGACGCTGCGCATCTTCAAGCCGATCGCCGCCGACCGCACGCTGGTCGAATCGTGGACCTTCCGGCTGGTCGGCGCGCCCGACCTGCTGCTCGAGCGCACGCTGATGTACAACCGGCTCATCAACGCGCCCACCTCGGTGGTGGGCCACGACGACCTCGAGATGTACGAGCGCGCCCAGCGCGCACTGCACTCGCGCGGCACGAACTGGGTCAACGTGGCACGGCTGTACGACCCGGCCGAGCACGGCCAGGCCAATGTCGCCACCAACGGCACCAACGAGTGGCAGATGCGCCACCAGATGCGCGCCTGGGTGAAGTTCATGACCGCGTCGATGGCACCCGCATCGGCGTCCAGCGACGCCGCAGCGGCCGAGGTGCAGCGATGAGCACGGTGCCCACCAACGCCCAACTCGTCGACTTCGTCGTCGCCGAGGCGCGGATGCTCGACGACCTGCGCTTCGAGGACTGGCTGGCCCTGTTCGCCGACGACGGCTTCTACTGGATGCCGCTGGCCCATGGCCAGACCGACCCCAAGCTGCATGCGTCGCTGCTGTACGAGGACACGCTGCTGCTGAAGGTGCGCATCGAGCGCCTGCACGGCGCGCGCACCTTCTCGCAGCAGCCGCGCAGCCGCTGCCACCACCTGCTGCAGCAGCCCACGGTCGAATCGCGCGACGACGCGGCGGGCGTGTACGTCACCCGCACCGCCTTCCACTACGTGGAGACACGGCTCGACGACCAGACGCTCTACGCGGGCTGGGCCACGCACACGCTGGTGGTGGTGGACGGGGCGCTGCGCATCCGGCTCAAGCGCGTCGACCTCGTCAACTGCGACGCGGCCTTCGGCAACATGCAGTTGTTCATGTGATGGTGCTGGCGAGCACCGCCTCCGACACTGTGGCCTCGGCCTTCGCCGAGGCCGCCACGCGCTGGGGCGGCCAGCCCTTCGTGGCCGTGCTGCCCGAGACGGCGGCGGCCTACGGCATCGACGCCGGCGAGCTGGCCTATGGCGACGCCCAGCGGCGCATCGTCGCCTTGCGCGCGGCCTATGCCGCGGCCGGCTATGGCCACGGCCACCGCGTCGGCCTGCTGCTGGACAACCGGCCAGCCTTCTTCCTGCACTGGTTCGCGCTCAACGGCCTGGGTGTGTCGGTGGTGCCGATCAATGCCGATCTGCGCGCGGCCGAGCTGGAGTACCTGGTCGGCCACGCCGAGATCGCGCTGGCGGTGGCGCTGCCGCATCGCCATGCCGACCTGCGCGCGGCGGCCGCGGCGGCGGGCCGGCCGCTGGCGCTGATGGCCGATGGGGCCCCCGGGNGTGGTGCCCGACGAGCGCAGCGAATGCGCGCTGCTCTACACCTCGGGCACCACCGGCCGGCCCAAGGGCTGCATCCTGCCCAACCGCTACTTCCTGCAGTCGGGCCGCTGGTACGCCGCGGTCGGCGGCCTGGCCGCGCTGCGGCCGGGGCAGGAGCGCATGCTCACGCCGCTGCCGCTGGTGCACATGAACGCGATGGCCTATTCCACGCTGGCCATGGTGCTCACGGGCGGCTGCCTGATCGTGCTCGACCGCTTCCACCCGGCCACCTGGTGGGCCAGCGTGCGGGCCTCCGGCGCCACCGTCGTGCACTACCTGGGCGTGATGCCGGCGATGCTGATGAAGGCGCCGCCGCGCGACGACGACGCGCGCCACGCGGTGCGCTTCGGCTTCGGTGCGGGGGTGGACAAGGCCTTGCAGGCGCCGTTCGAGGCGCGCTTCGGCTTCCCGCTGCTCGAGGCCTGGGCCATGACCGAGACCGGCGCCGGCGCGGTGGTGATGGCCCACGACGAGCCGCGCCGTGTGGGCACCAGCTGCTTCGGCCGCGAGGGCGCCGATGTGGAGGTGCGGCTGGTGGCCGACGATGGCGGCACGCCCGGCATCGACCAGCCCGGCGAGCTGTGGGTGCGCCACGCCGGGCCCGACCCGCGCGACGGCTTCTTTGCCGGCTACCTCAAGGACGACGCGTCCACTGCCGAGGCCTGGCAGGGCGGCTGGTTCCACACCGGCGACATCGTCAGCCGCGATGCGCAGGGCCTGCTGCACTTCATCGACCGGCGCAAGAACGTCATCCGCCGCAGCGGCGAGAACATCTCGGCGGTGGAGGTGGAAAGCGTGCTCAACCAGTGCCCCGAGGTCAAGGCCTCGGCGGTGGCGGCCACGCCCGATGCCCTGCGCGGCGACGAGGTGCTGGCCTGCATCGTGCCGCATGCGCCGGTGCCGCCGGCCGAGCAGGCGGCGCTGGCCGCGCGCATCGTGGCGCATGCGCTGTCGCGGCTGGCCTACTTCAAGGCGCCGGGCTGGGTGGCCTTCGTCGACGCGCTGCCGCTGACCACCTCGCAGAAGATCCAGCGCGGCGAGCTGAAGGCGCTGGCGCAGGCGCTGCCGGGGCAGGCACATTGCGTCGATACTCGCGCGATGAAGAAGCGGCAGGACTGATGTCGACCATCGGCAGGCGCCGGGGCTATGAAGGCATTGCTGTCGCGGTGCCGGTGACCGTGCCTTATGTGCGCTATTCCACCCGCAGCGCGCACTGGTTCCTGGGCCAGGCGCTGCAGGCACTCATCACCCGCAGCGGCCTGGCCAAGACCGACATCGACGGCCTCACCGTCAGCAGCTTCTCGCTGTCGCCCGACACCGCGGTGGGCGTCACCCAGCACCTGGGCCTGTCGCCGCGCTGGCTCGACCACATCCCCACCGGTGGCGCGTCGGGCGTGATGGCGCTGCGCCGCGCCGCGCGGGCGGTGCAGGCCGGCGACGCCAGCGTGGTGGCCTGCGTGGCGGCCGACACCAACCATGTCGACTCGTTCCGCCAGATGCTGGGCTCGTTCAGCCACTTCGCGCGCGACGCCACCTACCCGTATGGCTCGGGCGGCCCCAACGCCATCTTCGCCTTCATTACTGCGCATTACATGCGCAAGTACGGCGCCACGCGGGCCGACTTCGGGCGGATCTGCGTCGACCAGCGCACCAATGCGCTGGCCTACGGCTCGCGGGTCTTCAAGAAGCCGCTCACGCTGGACGAGTACCTGGCCGGCCGGCCCATCGCCGACCCCATCCACCTGTTCGACTGCGTGATGCCCTGCGCCGGCGCCGAGGCCTTCCTGGTGATGAGCGAGGCGCGGGCGCGCGACCTGGGCCTGCCCTTCGCGGCGCTGCGCGGCGCCATCGAGCGCCACAACGCCTTCAGCGACGACCCGGTGATGGAGCGCGGCGGCTGGCTCGTCGACCGCGACGAGCTGTATGCGATGGCCGAGGCCACGCCCGCCGACATCGACTTCGTGCAGACCTACGACGACTACCCGGTGATCGTGATGATGCAGTTCGAGGACCTGGGTTTCTGCGCCAAGGGCGAGGGCCCGGCCTTCGTGCGCGCGCACCGCACCACCCACGACGGCGACTTTCCCAACAACACCTCGGGCGGCCAGTTGTCCACCGGCCAGGCCGGCGCGGCGGGGGGCTTCCTGGGCATGACCGAGGCCATCCGCCAGCTCACCGGCGCGGCCGAGGGGCGCGCCGTGAAGGACGCGACGCTGGGCCTGGTGGGCGGCTTCGGCATGGTCACTTATGACCGCTGCCTGTGCACCGGTGCGGTGATCCTGGGGGCCGCGACATGACGACGGCGAGTCTTCGAGGGAGCGCGACATGACCATGCCGCTCATGAAGCCCAAGCGCAAGAACCCGGTCCGCCGCACGCCGCAGATCAACCTGCCGCCCGGCGGCCGCAGCCGTGTCGCGCTGGGCCTCACCGCCGCGGCGGCCGAGGGGCGCTTCGAACTGCAGCTGTGCCAGGCCTGCGGCGCGGTGCAGTACCCGCCGCGCGAGGCCTGCCATGCCTGCCTGTCGGCGCGGCTGCGCTGGCGCGCGCAGTCGGGTGCCGGGCAACTGCTGGCCGCCACCACGCTGCACCACAGCAACGACCTGTTCTTCCGCGAGCGGCTGCCGTGGCGGCTGGGCCTGGTGCAACTGGATGCCGGCCCGACGCTGATGGTGCACCTGCACGGCGCAGTCGGCGACGAGCCGCAGCGCCTCACCGTCGGCGCACGGCTCGACCGCGCGGGCCAGGCGGTGCTGATCGGATTTCCCGTTGAACCCGTCGGAGGGGGTGAGCACATGGCCGATGACCCGATGCTGCGCGAGATGACCAGCGACCCCAAGTTCCGCAAGGTGCTGGTCTCCGACGCGATGTCGCCCACCGGCCAGGCGCTGGTGCGTGCGATGGTGAAGGCCGGCGCCGACCTGGTGTGGGCTGGCCACGCCGAGCCCTGGAAGCGCCACGGCAGCGGCCTGGACGAGTTGAGCACGATGCCGCAGGTGTCGCTGGTGCCGCTGGACCTGACCAACGCGCGCTCGGTGACCGCGCTGGCCGGGGAGATCGGCGGCAAGGTCGACATCGTCGTCAACAACGCCGAGCTGCACCGCGCCTTCGGCATCGGCGCACGGCGGGGCACCGACGTGGCGCGCGCCGAGATGGACATCAACTACTTCGGCCTGCTGCGGCTGGCGCAGGAGTTCGGCCCGGCGCTCAAGGGCCGCGCCGCCGACGGCGTGGCGCACGCCACTGCGTGGGTGAATGTGCTGTCGATCTATGCGCTGTCCAACTTCCCGCCGCACGGCACCTTCTCGGCCAGCAAGGCGGCGGCGCATTCGCTGTCGCAGTGCCTGCGCGCCGAGATGCGGCCGGCCGGCATCCGCGTGGTCAACGTCTTCCCGGGGCCGGTGGACGACGAGTGGAACCAGGCCATGCCGCCGCCCAAGGTGTCGCCGGAGGCGCTGGCCAGTGCCATCGTCAAGGCGCTGCGCGATGGCGTGGAAGACGTGTACCCGGGTGACGTGGCACAGGAATGGCTGGAGCGTTGGCGCGACAACCCCAAGGTGCTCGAGCGCGAGCTGGCGGCGGGGGGGCAATGAACCCAACAGATATCCTGAGCGCACTGGCCGGGGCGATGGCCGGCGGCGGCATCCGCGTGGTCGATCTCACGCAGACGCTGACGCCCGAGTTCCCGCAGATCGCGCTGCCGCCCGAGATGGGCCAGTGCTGGCCCTTCCGCATCGAAGAGGTGTCGCGTTACGACGAGCGCGGCCCCGGCTGGTACTGGAACAACTTCTCCTGCGGCGAGCACACCGGCACCCACTTCGACGCGCCGATCCACTGGATCTCGGGTCGCCACCTGCCCAACAACGCGGTCGACACCATCCCGGTGCAGCACTTCGTGGCGCCAGCCTGCGTGATCGACTGCGTGGCGCAGGCGCAGGCCGATCCCGACTACCTGCTCAGCGTGGCCGACCTCGAGGCCTGGGAGGCCGCGCACGGCCGCATCCCCGCCGGCAGCTGGGTGCTGATGCGCACCGACTGGAGCCAGCGCCGCGACCCCGAGGCCTACCAGAACTTCGACGAGACCGGTCAGCACACGCCTGGGCCCAGCAGCGAGGCGGTGCAGTTCCTGGTCGATCAGCGCGACGTGCTGGGCTTCGGCTCGGAAGCCATCGGCACCGATGCCGGCCAGGGCTATCACCTGCGTCCCCCGTACCCGTGCCACTGGTTCATGCACGGTGCCGGCCGCTACGGCCTGCAGTGCCTGACGAATCTCGATTTGCTGCCACCCAAAGGCAGCGTGCTGATCTGCCCGCCGCTGAAGATCCAGCAGGGCAGCGGCAGCCCGCTGCGCGTTCTGGCGCTGGTGCCGGGGGCATCGGCATGAGCCGCCCTACCGCCGCGCTGGTCACCGGCACCAGCACCGGCATCGGCCGGGTGATCTGCGAGCACCTGCTGGCCGCCGGCCACGAGGTGGTGGCGATGTCGCGTCGGTCCACCGACCTGCAGCACCCGCGCCTGCACTCGATGGCCGTGGACCTGGGCGACCGCGCCGCCACGGCGGCCGCGGCGCGCGAGGCGGCCGGGCGCTTCGACCTGACCACCGTCGTGCACAACGCCGGCATCATCCGCCCGGCGCTGCTGGCCGACGCCCGGCTCGACGACCTGGATGCGCTGACTGAACTGCACCTGGGCAGCGCCATCACGCTGGTGCAGGCGGCGCTGCCGGCGATGCGCGCGCGGCGCTTCGGGCGCATCGTGCTGATGTCGTCGCGGGGTGCGCTGGGGCTGGCCACGCGCACCGTCTATGCCGCCACCAAGGCCGGCATGATCGGCATGGCGCGCACCTGGGCGCTCGAGCTGGCGCCCGAGGGCATCACCGTCAACGTGGTGGCGCCCGGGCCGATCCGCGGCACCGAGATGTTCCACGCCGTGGTGCCGGCCGAGAGCGAGCGCGAACGCAAGCTCGCCGAGGCCATCCCGGTGAAGCGCCTGGGCACACCCGAGGACGTGGCCCGCGCGGTCGACTTCTTCGTCGACCCCGGCAACGGCTTCGTCACCGGGCAGGTGCTGTACGTGTGCGGCGGGGCCAGCGTGGGCACGATCGTGGTCTGACGCAATCGCGGGTTCTTTCTGGTGGGCTGTCGGGCGAGTTTGGGCTCGTAGCGGAAGTTCGTTACGGCTGAAGGTCTGCGCGGCGCGACAGGCGGCAGCCGACGGTGGCGCCGACTGTGGCGGTCGGCTGCGCCAACTTCGCTGCGATGCTCGCCACGGGGGCGCGCCGCAGAACTCGCTGCGCGCCCTGCGGGCGCTCCGCTCAGACAACTGCGGCGAGAAGCACAGGCTCGGGGG
>NZ_MWLO01000025.1 GCF_002198735.1 Ideonella sp. A 288 | reverse complement strand
GTCAGCGGCGGGGGGCGGCGGGCTTCTTGGCCGCGGCCTTCTTGCGGGCAGTGCCCGTGGCGGCCTTCTTCGCGGCGCCCTTGGGGCCTGCGGGGGCCGATGCCGCGGCGCTGGTGGCCGGCCGGCTGGTCGCCCGGGACGCGGGCTTGGCGGCGGGCGTGGTCATCGCCATGCTGGCGGCCTTCTTCATCGACTCGCTGGCCGCGTTGGCGGCCTCGAAGCCCTGCTTCACCATCGAGCCGGCCAGGTTGCGGGCGGCCTCGGCTGTGCTGTCCTTCATGGCGTTGGCGGCCAGTTCGGTGAACTGCTGCGTCAGCGCGCCCCACCACTGCATCGGGTCGGGCACGCCCGGCGGCACCTGGGGCGCGGCCGCGGCCTGGGGCTCGGCTTCGGCCTCGGGTTCCGGATCGGGGGCCTTCGGGCTGAAGGCGTAGCGCGAGGCGGCCTTGGGCGGCGGCGCGGCCTCGGGCTCGTCGTCGGCCGGCGCCGGCTCGGGCATGCGGATCTTCAGCGATTCGGCCAGGTCGCCGAGCTGCACGTTCATGGTCTTCAGCGTCGTCAGCGTCATGCGCTGCACTTCGAGCGCCTGGATCGTGGCGCCCAGCATGCGGGCGTTCTGCTCGAGCCAGAACTGCACCGTGCGCAGCTCCTCGATGCGTTTCTCGATCTCCTCGGGGTCGAGCGTCGGGGCGATCCAGTGGCCGACGTTGGGCAGCGAGGCGCCGGCGTTCTTCACCAGGCCTTGCAGGAAGTCGAATCCGGGCACCATCTTCGTGAAGTCGGTGGGGTCGCTCATGGGGTCTCCTCTTGTGTCTCGGGGGGTGAACAGCCTGCCCCATGGTAGCCGCGGGGCGGTGCAAAGTCACATCGGCGCGAAGGCGATGCGCTCGACCTTGAAGCCGCGCTGCGCCAGCAGCCGCGGCAGCGACTGGGGACCGCTCATGTGCAGCGCGCCGACGGCGGCGAACAGCCGCTTGCCCTGCGCGTGCAGCGCATCGATGCGCTCGGCCAGGTGCGGGTTGCGCTCGTCGTTCAGGCGCCGCATGAAGGCCCGGTCGGCCTCGTCGGTGGTGCACTCGCACCAGCGCTCGTACTGCTCCAGCTCGTCGAGCTGGCCGAGCTCCCACACCTGCGCCATGCGCTGCAGCGTGCGCCGCACGATGCCGCGCTCGAGCTGGTCCAGGCTCTGCTCGGTCAGGTGCACCGCGGCCGTGGCGTCGGACGGGATCAGCGCCGCCACCTGCCGCTGCGGCGTCTCGAGCGAGTGCACCGCCTTGCCGCCGGCACGCGCCAGGCCGCCGAGCACCAGCTCTTGCGCGTACGACGGGTCCAGGCCGTCCCAGCGGCCGGCCAGCACGGTCAAGGTGGTGGCCTGGATCACCGGGTGCATCGACGACAGCGCCTGCGCCGGCAGGCAGGCGGCGGCCACCTGGCGCGCCAGCCGCTCGGCCAGCGCCGGCGGCAGCACCGGCGTCTGCGCGGTGGCGCGCATCAGCTCGGCCACCTCGCCGGTGACGGCGGGGTCGCCCAGGTCGAGCTCCAGCGCCAGCGTGTCGGCGCCGTCGAGCGCGGCGCGCACCCGGGGCCCGGGGAAGGCCCATTCGAGCCGGCCCAGGTGCACGGTGCCGTAGAGCCAGGCCTCGCGTCCATCCTTGCTCAGCCGCCACAGGAAGCCCCGGTCGCGGGCGGCACGGGCGTGGGCCTGCAGCGCCTTGGCGTCGGGCGCCTGGGCCACGGGCGGGCAGGCCGCGGGCTGCGGCGCGGCCGTCTTGCCCGCTCGCGGCGCCGAGGCCGCCTCCTCGGCCTGCGCGTGTGCGCCCGTGGCCACCAGGCCCGCCAGAACCAGGGTGGCCAGGTGACGCGCGGTGCGGCGGATGGCATGGCGAATGGTGTGGCGGCAGGTGCGGCAGATCGCGCCGGGCGGGGTGGGTCGGTCCGCGAGAACGGTGAGAGCGGGCATGGGCTGGGCCGCGACAAGCGGCCGCCGGCAGGGTGGGGCGTCCACGATGCCACAGTTTCGCAGCGGTCGGCCCCCGGGGCGGCGCGCCGAAGCTGTCTGCCTGGGGGGCTGGCTGTCATCGCCACCTGTGCCGATGACGGCCGTGCCGCACTGCGCTATGCTGAAAAGTGCACGGCATCGCGGTCGGAGGGGGCATGGCACCAGCGGAATCGGGGAGCGGCGCGGCGCGCCATCGCGGCAAGGCTGCCGCTGTGCGAGGGGTCCTGATGGCGTGGCTGGCGATGCATGCGGTTGCGCTGCTGGCGCAGCCGGCCGCACCGGCAGCACCACCGTCCGCGCCCGCAGCAGCGGCCGCCGAGCCCGCGGGCGCGGTGCCGGTCGAGGCCTTCTTCCGGCACCCGGACCTGGCCGCCGCCCGGCTGTCGCCCAGCGGACGCCGCCTGGCGCTCACCATGCGCGTGGGCGAGCGCCTGGCGCTGGCCGTGCTGGACCTCGACGCCGGCGCGGCGGCCAAGGTGGCGGCGCGCTTCGCCGACGCCGACGTCGGCGATTTCCACTGGCTGGGCGACGACCGGCTGGTGCTGGACACCATCGACCTGCAGGCCGGGTTGGGCGATCAACGCTATCAGCCGGGCCTGTTCACCGTGGCCGCTGACGGCACCGACCTGCGCATGCTGATCGCCACCGAAAGCACCTTCCTGCGGCAGGCGTCGATCGCCCGGCAGCCATTGGACTGGAACCATCACCTGCTGGCAGTGCCGCAAGGCGGCAGCGACGAGATCATCGTCGGCCGGCGCCAGGGCAATGCGGGCCATGACCTGGTGGGCGTGGTGCCCCTGCGCCTGAACGTGAAGACGCTGCGGGTGCGCAACCTCGCCGCCGGCACGCCCGAAGGCGCCGTCGACTGGTGGCTCGATCGGCAGGGCGAACTGCGAGCGGCCGCGCGCCTGCGCGAGGGCCGGCAAAGCGTCTTCTGGCGTGCGCCCGGCAGCGACGAATGGCGGCTGCTGGCGACCATGCCCGATGCGGCGCGCCCATGGTGGCCGCATTCGGTCGACGACGACGGCGGGCTCTATGTCACTGAGTCGTCCGGGTTGGACGGGGTGTCGGTGCTCAAGCGCTTCGACTTCGCGGCCGGCCGTCCGGCGGCCGAGGCCCTGGTCAGCACCCCGGGGTTCGACTTCTCGGGCGCGCTGCTGCACGACCTGACCGGCCCGGTGCTCGGCGTGCGCGCGCTCACCGATGCCGAGACCACGGTGTGGTTCGACGCCGCGGCCAGGCGCTGGCAGGCCGAGGTCGACCGGCGGCTGCCCGGCCGCGTCAATCAGCTGAACTGCCGCCGCTGTGCGGGCGCCGAACCCGTGGTGCTGGTGCGCTCCTGGTCCGATCAGCAACCGAGCGAATACTGGCTCTACCGGCCGGGCCGCGCCCAAGGCGACTGGCAGGCCATCGGGCGTGCGCGCAAGGACATCGACGCGCGCGGCATGGCCACGCTCGACCTGCACCGCGTGCGCACCCGCGACGGCATGGACATGCCGGTGTGGCTGACGCTGCCGCCCGGCGCGAAAGGCGCGGGCCCGTGGCCGGCGGTGGTGCTGGTGCATGGCGGGCCGTGGGTGCGCGGCGCCACCTGGCGCTGGGACGTTGAGGCGCAGTTCCTGGCCTCGCGCGGCTACGTGGTGATCCAACCCGAGTTCCGCGGCAGCACCGGCTACGGCGCCCGCCACTTCCAGGCCGGGCGGCGGCAATGGGGCCGCGCGATGCAGGACGATCTGCTCGATGCCCTGCAGTGGGCCATCGGGCGCGGCACGGTCGACGCCAAGCGCGTCTGCATCGCCGGCGGCAGCTACGGCGGCTATGCCGCGCTGATGGGCCCGATCCGCCATCCCGAGGCCTACCGCTGCGCCATCGCCTGGGCCGCCGTCACCGACCCGGCGAGGTTGATGGACCGCTGGAGCGCGTGGAGCGACATGTCCGACGAGGCGCGGCGCTATGCGCTGCCCGAACTGGTGGGCGACCCCGTCAAGGATGCGGCGATGCTGACCGAGGTGTCGCCGCTGGCCCAGGCGGCACGCCTGAAGGTGCCGCTGCTGCTGGTGCACGGCGCGCAGGACCGACGCGTGCCCATCGACCACGGCGAGCGCCTGCGCGATGCGCTGAAGGCCGCGGGCCGCCCGCCCGAGTGGGTGGTGTACGCCGACGAGGGCCACGGCTTCCTGCGCGTCGGGAACCGGGTCGATTTCGGCCGCCGCCTCGAGTCGTTCCTGAAGCAGCACCTGCCGTGAATCCCCCGCGCTGACCTCGCCCGCGGCCCCCCGACGCGGTCGGATCGGCCAGGCCGTCACGACGCGCGCCCTGGGGGCGGACGCCCCGCCTCAGGGCGCGGCCGGTTCGGCCCCGGCGGGCCCCGTCACCGTCTGCTCGATCGCGCCGAACACGCTCTGTCCGTCGCGGCCCTTCACCTCCAGGCGGATGGTGTCGCCGAACTTCATGTAGTCGGTCTTCGGGGCGCCGTCTTCCACGGTCTCGATGGCGCGCTTCTCGGCGATGCAGCTGACGCCGTGCGACGCGTCCTGGTTGCTCACCGTGCCCGAGCCGATGATCGAGCCGGCGCGCACGTTGCGCGTCTTGGCCAGGTGGGCGATGAGCTGGCCGAAGTGGAACTGCATCTCCGGCCCGGTCTCGCACAGGCCGACCTTGCGGCCGTTCCAGGTGCATTGCAGCGTCAGGTGCACGCGGCCGCCCTGCCAGGCCTCGCCCAGTTCGTCGGGCGTCACCGCCACCGGGCCGAAGGCGGTGGCCGGCTTGCTCTGCAGGAAGCCGAAGCCCTTGGCCAGCTCACCGGGCACCAGGTGGCGCAGGCTCCAGTCGTTGGCCAGCATCAGCAGGCGCACGCCGTCCAGCCCCTGCTCGGGCGAGGCGCCCATGCCGACGTCGCCGGTGACCACGGCCAGTTCGCCCTCGAAGTCGATGCCCCAGGCCTCGGCACCGAAGTAGGCGTCGTCGCAGGGGCCGAGGAAGTCGTCG
Organism: Ideonella sp. A 288; assembly: GCF_002198735.1. Lineage (GTDB taxonomy): Bacteria > Pseudomonadota > Gammaproteobacteria > Burkholderiales > Burkholderiaceae_C > Pseudaquabacterium. The sequence continues at coordinate 678 of NZ_MWLO01000025.1, read as the reverse complement.
CTGCCGCCCTGGTACATCAGCGGGTCGGTGAGGAAGCTCTCGGGCATGTCGGCGCCGCGCGACTGGCGCACCAGCTTCACATGGTTCAGGTAGGCCGAGCCGTCGGCCCACTGGCAGGCGCGCGGCAGCGGCGCCATGCACAGCCGCGGGTCGAACGGGAAGGCGTGCCGCGCCTTGCCCTGGTTCACGGTGACGAACAGGTCCTCGAGCTGCGGCGACAGGAAGTTCCAGTCGTCCAGCACTTGCTGCAGCCGGGTGGCGATGCCGGTGGCGAAGTGGGCCAGGCCCAGGTCGCGCGAGACGACGACCAGCTGGCCATCGCGCGAGCCGTCCTTGTAGGTGGCGAGTTTCATGGTGTCGAGGTCCGGTTGATGGCAGCATTGTCCGATGCCTGCCCTGCCGTCTTCGCAGCCCCGCCGCGTGGCCGGCGCGGCCGCTGCGCTGCTGCTGGTGCTGGGGCTGCACGCCTGGTTGCTGGGGCGCTGGGCGGTCACTGAAGCGCCGGGCGTGGGTGGGCCCGCGCCGGTGCCGGCCGCGCTGCGGGTGCGCAGCGTGCAGGCGCTGGCCGTCGGGCCGGTGGCCGGGGCCGACGCGGAGCGTCCTCGGCCGGCCGCCACGCCCCGCCCGCTGCCTACGGATCGCGCCATGGCGGTCACCCAGGCGGGCGGCGTAACGCAG
>NZ_MWLO01000024.1 GCF_002198735.1 Ideonella sp. A 288 | reverse complement strand
CGGGGGCGCTGTGTGTGGCGGCGAGAAGCGCAGGCTCGGGGGCGGCGCGCGCAGCGCGCTTCGTCATCAAGCTCGACGCGGTTGTCTGAGCGGAGCGCCCGACGGGCGCGAAGTGAGTTCTGCTGCGCACCGCAGGGCCGAGCACTGCAGGGCAGTCGGCGCAGTCGACCGCCACAGCGAAGCTCCCCGGCCTGCCCGTGCGCGGCTTTGCCGCCTCAGTGCCTCGGGCCCACCCGAACGACTGCTCCGAACCCATCGCCGACAGGCACTCCATCCCGCCGGAAGGCCCGGTTGCCAGGCCGGTCGCGGCACCGGGTCGACGTGCCAATGCCCCCACGATCGCGCAGGCAATGGCCCGCAGGAGCCATCGCCCCATGACCCGTTGCGAGCCGCCCGCTGGCCCGTCGGGGCGATGCGGCGAGATGCCTCGTTCCAGACACTGGCAGGCATGCGTTGCGGATGTCCCGCAGCCCCTTCTGGAGCCTCTCATGTCTGCCTTCGTCCAACTCGGCGCCACCCCCGTCAAGCCGCAGTCGGCGCCACGCCTCGACCTCTATGCCGGCATCCACAAGGCCATGCGCCTGTTCATGGGCGACACGCTGGCCCGTGTCGGACGCCTCGACCTCGGCGACGCCGCCGAATGCGATGCCACGCTGGGCCAGCTCGACGGTCTGCTCGACCTGTGCCGCGCCCACGTGGCGCACGAGAACCGCTTCGTGCATGCCGCGATCGAGGCGCGCCGCCCGGGCGCCTCGGCCCGCATCGGTGCCGAGCACGACGAGCACCTGGAGGCCATCGCCGCGCTGGCTGCCGATGTCGCGGCGCTGCGCGCGCTGCCCACCGCCGCGGCGGCCCACCGGCTGTACCGCCACCTGGCGCTCTTCGTGGCCGAGAACTTCAGCCACATGCATGTCGAGGAGACCTCGCACAACGCTGTGCTGTGGGCGGCGTACACCGACGCCGAGCTGGCCGAGATCCATGAGCGGCTGGTGGCCTCGATCGAGCCGGCCGAGATGGCCGTGGTGCTGCGCTGGATGGCGCCGGCGCTGAACCCCGCCGAGCGCGCCGAGCTGCTGGGCGACATGCAGCGCCAGCTGCCGCCCGAGGCCCTGCAGGGCGCCCTCGACATCGTGCGTACCCATCTCGACGACACGGCCTGGGCCAAGCTGGCCCGCGCGCTCGGGCTGCCGCCGGTGCCGGGCCTCGTGACCGCGTGAGGCCAGGGTGTCGACCGTGACCGATCGTTTGCGCGCGGCTGTCGCCGGGGCCCTGGTGCTGGGGGCCGCGGCGCTCGCGCCGGCCGCGACCGAGGCTGCCGCAGCGCGTGCCGCATCAGCGGCTGCAAGTGACCTACCTTCAAGGTTGAGCGACACCGGATTGTTCGAACCGGGCCGCGCCGGGCAGATCCGCCGCGGCGTGGTGTCGTACACGCCACAGTACCCGCTGTGGACCGATGGGGCCACCAAGCGCCGCTGGCTGTGGCTGCCGCCAGGGCGGTCGATCGATGCGTCGCGGCCCGACGCCTGGGTGTTCCCGGTCGGTACCCGGCTGTGGAAGGAGTTCGCCTTCGCCGGTCGACCCGTGGAGACCCGCTTCATCGAACGCTGCGCCGACGGGCAATGGCGGTTCGCCACCTACCTGTGGGACGCCGACGGCCGCGACGCCCGGCTGGCCCCCGAGCGCGGCATCGGCGCGTTGCCGGTGGCGGGCGCGCCGGGTGGCCGCCACGCGGTGCCCGCGCGTGGCGACTGCCTGGCCTGCCACGGCGACGCCCCGGTGCCGGTGCTCGGCGTGACCGCGCTGCAGTTGTCGCCCGACCGCGACCCGCTGGCCGCGCACGCGGAGCCGCTGCGCGACGGTGATGTCGATCTGCGCGGGCTGGCGGCGCGTGGCTGGCTGCGTGGCCTGCCGCCGGGCCTTCTGCGGCAGCCGCCGCGCATCGCGGCCGACTCGCCGGCGGAGCGCGCGGCGGTGGGCTACCTGCACGGCAACTGCGGCCACTGCCACCACCGCGCCGGCACGCAGGTGCCGCTGCCCTTGACGCTGGCGCAGTCGGTGGTCGACCCGAAAGGGTCGGCGGCCGCGGTGCGGGCGTCCACCGTCGACGCGCCCAGCCGCTACGCACTGCAGGGCGGCGCGGCCGGCGCGCCGATCGTCGCGCCGGGCCAGCCCGTGGCCAGCGTGCTGTCCATCCGAATGCAGTCCCGCCAGCCCCTGGTGCAGATGCCGCCGCTGGGCACGCTGGCGCCCGATCCCGAGGGCCTGGCCCTCGTCCACCGCTGGATCGTCCAGCTCAACGAACACCACCGCAAGGAGACCTCGCCATGAACCCGTTCCGCCAACCCGCCTCGCTCACCGCGTCCACGGCCGTCCTGGCCCTGGCCGCCGCCGCCGGCCTGGTGGCCGCGTCGCCCGCCAGCGCGGCCGACAAGGTCGACCGCGCGCAGGCCGCGCGCGGCAAGTACCTGGTCGCCACCTCGGCCTGCATGGACTGCCACACGCCGCTGAAGATGGGCGCCAACGGTCCTGAGCCCGACATGGACCGCCTGCTCTCGGGCCACCCCGAAGGCCTGGCCATGCCGCCGGCGCCGGCGCTGCCGGCCGGCCCGTGGATGGTGGTCTCGTCGGCCACCAACACCGCATGGTCCGGTCCCTGGGGCGTGAGCTTCACCGCCAACCTGACGCCCGACGACGAGACCGGCCTGGGCCGTTGGACGGCGCGCGACTTCCGCCAGACCATCCGCACCGGACGCCACATGGGCAAGGGCCGCGCGCTGCTGCCGCCGATGCCGGTGCCGGTCTACAACCACTTCACCGACCGCGACCTCGACGCGATCTACGCCTACCTGCGCACCATCCCCGCGGTGAAGAACCGCGTGCCCGAGCCTTGGGCGCCGACGCCCGCCACCGCGGCGAAGTGACGCCACGCCCGCCCCTGACCCCATCCAACCGAGGCCCCGACACCATGTCCACGCTCTCCGCCCCGCAGCGCATCGCGCTGCTCGAATCCATGCTGGCCATCCGCGCGCACGAGGAACAGCTCGCCGCGTTGGCCACGCCCACCTCGCCCGGCACCTGCACCTCCGTCGGCCAGGAGGCCGCGGCCGTCGGCGTGGTGCGCGCGCTCGAGTCGCGCGACCGCCTGCTCACCAACCACCGCAGCGCCGGCCACCTGGTCGCCCGCGGCGCCGACCATGGCCGCCTGATGGCCGAGGTGATGGGCCGCCGCGACGGCTACTGCAAGGGCAAGAGCGGGTCGCTCCACATCAGTGCCAGGGACCTGGGCGTGGTGCTCACCTCGACCATCGTCGGCGGCGAACTGTCGCTGGCGCCCGGCGTGGCGCTGGCGCAGAAGATGGGCGCGTCGGGCACCGAGCCCGGCGGCCTCACCGCGGTGTTCTTCGGCGACGGCGCGGCCTGCGAGGGCATCTTCCACGAGTCGGTCAACCTGGCCGTCACCTGGCGCCTGCCGCTGCTCTTCGTGTGCGAGAACAACCAGTGGCAGGCCTACGTGCGGCGCGACGAGACGATGCCACAGCAGCACGTGGCCGACTGGGTGCACGGGCATGGCATCGAGGCGCGCGTGGTCGACGGCAACGACGTGGAGGCCGTGCACGACGCCGCGCGGCAGATGGCCGCGGCCATCCGTGCCGACGGCCGGCCGCGCCTGCTCGAGCTGACCACCTACCGCCTGCGCGGCCACTTCGAGCCCGACGACCAGGCCTACGTGGACGCCGACGAACTGCGCGCCTGGCAGGCACGCGACCCGATCGATGCCCAGGCCGCGCGGCTGCTGGCCGAGCGCGTGCTCACGCCGGCCGAACTGGCCCATGTGAAGGACCGCGTGGCCGCCACGGTGGCCGCCGCGCTGGACTTCGCCCAGGCCTCGCCCTGGCCCGACGCCAGCGAACTGACCACCGACGTCTACGCCTGACCCAGGAGCACACCTCATGACCACCGCTCGATCCACCACCCGACTCACCGTCCACGACGCCATCGCCCAGGCCCTGGCCGAAGAGATGCGCCGCGACGCCCGCGTGCTGATGTTCGGCGAGGGCGTCGCCACCAAGCGCCCGGCCCTCGTCGCCGAGTTCGGGCCCGACCGCGTGCGCAACACGCCGCTGGCCGAGGGCATCATCGCCGGCACCGCGGCCGGTGCCGCCGCGATGGGCCTGCGCCCGGTCGTCGACCTGCTGTTCGCGCCCTTCCTGACGCTGGCGATGGACGCCCTCGTCAACAGCGCCGGCAAGCTGCGTTACCTGTCGGGCGGCCAGTTCGACTTCCCGCTGGTCGTGATGACCATGACCGGCGCCGGCTGGTCGGTCGGCGGCCAGCACAACCACAACCTCGAGGCGATGTTCGTGCACGCGCCGGGGCTGAAGGTGGTGATGCCGTCCACCGCCGCCGATTTCAAGGGCCTGCTCAAGAGCGCCGTGCGCGACGACAACCCGGTGCTGTTCTTCACCGACCTGGCGCTGTCCTTCGACCCTGGCGAGGTGCCGGAGGGCGAGCACCTGGTGCCGATCGGCCAGGCCGCGGTGCGCCGCCGCGGCCGCGACGTGACGCTGGTGTCGTACGCCAAGACCGTGGCCGAGTGCCTGCAGGCCGCGCACACGCTGGCCGAGCGTGGCATCGAGGCCGAGGTGATCGACCTGCGCACGCTCAAGCCGCTGGACACCGACACCGTGCTCGCCTCGGTGCGCAAGACCGGGCGCTTGGTGGTGGTGCACGAGGCCGCGGCGCCCTGCGGCGTCGGCGCCGAGGTGGCGGCGATCGTCGCCGACCGGGCCTTCGCCGCGCTGAAGGCCCCCGTGCGGCGGCTCACCGGCGTGGACGCGCCTGCGGCGGCGTCATGGGTGCTCGAGCAGGCCGGCGTGCCGCGCGCCGCGGCCATCGTGCGGGCGGTGTGCGAGCAGATGGGTGTGGCACCCGACCGTGTGGCCGCCGATCGGGCGATGGTGGCCGACCTGGGCTGATCGATGCCCGCGGCGCCGCGGCGCCGAACCACCTCAAGCCCCGGCGGGGCGTGCCGATACACCGAAGGCACGCTCCCGCACCGGGTTCGAGGTGAAGATGAACGATCCGCAGGACACGGTGGTCCGCCCGCAGCAAGCCCTGCCCGCCCACGGCCCGGCCGACGGCGATGCCGAGGCCACCCGCGTGCGCCGGCCGCGCGTGGCGCCGCCCGTCGACGACGACCCCAATGCCACGGTCGTGCGGCCGCGCTGGCGCGCGCCGGTAGCTGCCCCGGCCGCCGGGCGCCCCGCGCCCGACAACGAGCCGACGCTGGTGATGCGGCGGCCCCCCGTCCACCCCGCGACGCCCGCGCCGTCGTCGCCCGAGGCCGACGCGACGCGGGTGCGCCCCGGCGGCGCCGTAGCGGCACCATCCACGCTGGCGCCCACCC
>NZ_MWLO01000023.1 GCF_002198735.1 Ideonella sp. A 288 | reverse complement strand
CGCGAGGCGGCGGTCGGCGCCGCCGGTGCGGGCGCGCGCCCGGCCGACGACAAGCCGGTCGGAAAGGACCAGGCCGGACCGGCACGACGCGAAGGCACCCGTCCCGCGCCCGGCATGGCCGATGCCGCCAAGGACCGACTGGCCGGTGAACGCGCCGCAGCCGCCAGGGGCGCGGCCGCCAGCGCCGCCGTGGCCAAGGCGGAGCGCGACACGCAGGCCAGGGCCGCGGCCACCACCGCCGAGTCGGCCCGGGCCGAACAAGCCCGCACCGCGGCGGCATCACGCGCCACCGAGAAGACCAGGAACGATCTCGCCGACACCGCGAGAGCCGCACGGGCCACGCAAGAGCGGGCCGACGGCGCGCGCGCCGACCGCGCCAAGGCCGAGGGCGCCCGCGCCGACGCGTTCGCAGCCCAAGCGGCCAAGGCCAACGCCGCCCGGGCCGATGCCGACAAGGCCGAGGCCGGCAAGGCGAACGCCGCCCGGCTCGAGGCCGCCCGGCTGGCGGCCGAGCGTGCCAACACAGCCAACGCGGCCAGGGCCAATGCGGCGAAGGCTCGCGAATCCGCCGCCGACGCGGCGAAGGCCGACGCCGCCCGCGCCGCGCGAACCCGGGCCGAGGCCAGCCAGGGCGCCGCCGAAGACGCCCGCGCCAGGACCGCGAAGGCCGCGGCCGCGCGCGCCGACGGCGCCAAGGCCGCCGCAGACCAGGCGTTGGCAGCGAAGGCCAACGCCGCGCGGGCCGAAGCAGCCCGCGCGGCCCCGACCACGCCAGGGGCTCCGCCACCCGCCCGGAAGGAGCGCCCGCCGACCCCGGCGGCCGAGCGCGACGCGAAGGACGGCAAGGAGCGGCGGCAGCCGGGCGAGGAGCCGCCGAAGCGCTGAGCGCGGGACGCTCAGGCCTCCTTCGACCAGTCCTTCACCCGCCGCGAGCCGCCGGCCCGGCGGTCGGCGCGCACGTCGCGCACGACCTCGGTGTTCAGCCGCTCGGCCTGCTCGGTCAGCCGCGCCAGCGCATCGTCCAGCGCCCGCACGGCGGTGTCGTCGATGGCCGCCATCACCTGGGCATTGATCGCGGCGATCTGCGGGAACAGCTCGTCGTACAGCCGTCGGCCAGACTTGGTGAGGGTGACGCGGGCGCGCCGTGCGTCGCCGGGTTCGACGGCCCGCTGCACCAGCCGCTTGGCCGCCAGCACGGCGATGCCCCGCGAGGCGCGCGGCCGGTCGAGGTGGGCGTGGTCGGCCAGCGCCGAGGGCGACTGGGCGCCGTGCGCGGCCAGCAGCGCCAGCAGCCGCCATTCGCGGCGCGAGATGCCGTAGCGGCCCTCGAGCAGGCGGATCACCGGCGCGCCGCTGACGGCATAAAGGCGCAGCAGCCGGTAGTTCAGCAACTCGTCCAGGGTGATCGGCTCGCGCAGGCTCAGGGTCATCTCGGGGATCAGTTGTTTAGAACAATCGTCGGCGCGCCGCTAGATTACGCCCAACTGCGCCATGAACGTGCTCTTCATCATGGCCGACCAGCTGCGGTGGGACCACCTCGGCTGCGCCGGCCACCCCTACCTGCAGACGCCCCACCTCGACGCGCTGGCGCGCCGGGGCGTGCGCTTCGCCAACGCCTTCGTCAACAGCGGCGTCTGCGGCCCCAGCCGCATGAGTTACTACACCGGCCGCTACCCGATCACCCACGGTGCCACCTGGAACCGTGTGCCGCTGTCGGTGGGCGAGGTGACGATGGGCGAGATGCTGCGCGGCGCCGGCCTGTCGTTGGCGCTGGCCGGCAAGACCCACGTGATGCCCGACCGCGAAGGGCTGCACCGGCTGCAGCTCGAAGGCGGCAGCGAACTGGCCACGCTGCTCGAGCGCGGCGGCTTCGAGGAGATCGACCGCTACGACGGCCACCACGCCCCCGGCGGCGAATCGGGCTACCCGGCCTTCCTGCGCGCGCAGGGCTACGACGGCGCCGACCCGTGGAGCGACCACGTCATCTCGGCGGTGGACGCCGACGGCCGCGTCGTCAGCGGCTGGCACATGCGCCACGTGCACCTGCCGGCGCGGGTGCGCGAGGCGCATTCCGAAACCGCCTTCATGACCGACCAGGCCATCGCCTACATGCGCCGCATGGGCGGCCAGCCCTGGGTGCTGCACCTGAGCTACGTGAAGCCGCACTGGCCCTACATGGCGCCGGCGCCCTACCACAACATGTACGCGCCTGAGCATTGCCTGCCGGTGGTGCGACACGAGTCCGAGCTGCGCGACGCCCACCCGGTGCTGGCCGCCTACCGGCAGCAGGAAGAATGCGTGAGCTTCCAGCGCGACGACTGCATCCGCACCGTGCGCCCGGCCTACCAGGGCCTGATCTCGCAGCTCGACCACCACCTGGGCCGTCTGTTCGACCACATGGCCGCGAGCGGCGTGCTCGACGACACGCTGGTGGTCTTCACCGCCGACCATGGCGACTTCCTCGGCGACCACTGGCTGGGCGAGAAGGAACTGTTCTACGACACCGTGCAAAAGGTTCCCTTCATCGTCGTCGACCCGCGCGCGGATGCCGACGGCACGCGCGGCACGGTGGAACATCGCTTCGTCGAATCGGTGGACGTGGTGCCCACGGTGCTGGACGCGCTGGGCATCGCACCGCCCAAGCACCGCCTGGAAGGCCGCAGCCTGCTGCCGCTGCTGCACGGCCACACCGTGCATGGCTGGCGCGACTTCACCTACAGCGAGCTCGACTACAGCTACCGCCATGCCCGCCTGGCGCTGGGCAAGGACGTGCACCAGTGCCGCGCCTTCAGCCTGCGCACCGATCGCTGGCGCTATGTGCACTGGCTGGACGAGCCCGAGCAGCTCTTCGACCTGCAGGCCGACCCGAACGAGTTCCACGACCTGGGCCGCGACGAAGCCACCGCCGCGGTGCGCGCCGGCCTGCGCGACCGCCTGCTCGACTTCCTGGCCCGGCGCCGGCACCGCAGCACGGTCACCGACGAGGCAGTCGAGCGCGCCACCGGCGCCTACAAGAAGGCCGGCGTGTTCTTCGGCCAGTGGTAGACCCCCCTTTCACCTGGAGAAGAACGATGCGCAGCCTCATCACCCGCCTCACCGGCGTCCTCGCCGCCTGCACGCTGGCGGCCTCGGCGCAGGCCCAGGTCGACAAGCCGGTGCGCCTGCTCGTCGGCTTCGCGCCCGGCGGCTCGGCCGACATCGCGGCGCGGCTGATCGCCGAGCGCGTGGCCGCCGAACTGAAGCAGCCGGTGGTGGTGGAGAACAAGCCCGGCGCGGGCGGCCGCATCGCCGCCGAGGCCCTGAAGAACGCCGCACCCGACGGCGCCACCCTGATGCTGGCACCCATCGTCGTGCCGGTGCTGGCGCCGCTCGTGTTCAGCAAGCTGCCCTACAACGTGGCCACCGACTTCACGCCGGTGGTGCACGTGGCCAACTTCCAGTTCGGCCTGTCGGTGAACGCAAACAGCCCCGCGAAGAACGTGGGCGAACTGCTGGCCTGGTTCAAGGCCAACCCCACCCAGGCCAACTTCGGCAGCCCGGCGCCGGGCAGCCTGCCGCACTTCTTCGGCGTGATGATCTCGGGCGGCGCCGGCCTCGACCTGGTGCACGTGCCCTTCAACGGCGGCGGGCCGCTGATGAACGCGCTGGTGGGCAACCAGGTGGGCTCGGCCATCGACACGCTGGTCGACCAGATCGAGATGCACCGCGGCGGCAAGACCCGCATCCTGGCCACCTCGGGCGCCACCCGCAGCCCCTTGCTGCCCGACGTGCCCACCTTCGCCGAGGCCGGGCTGAAGGGCGTGGAAGGCACCAGCTGGTTCGCGATCTACGCACCGGCCAAGGTGTCGGCGGCCACGGTGCAGCAGATCAACGCCGCGGTGAACAAGGCGCTGGCCGCGCCCGAGGTGCGAGAGCGCTTCGGCAAGCTGGGCCTCGAGCCCACCGGCGGCACCCCGGCCGACCTGCAGGCCCTCATGAAGCGCGACACCGACCGCTGGGCGCCAGTGGTCAAGGCCTCGGGCTTCCGCGGCGACTGAGCACATTGCGTGCGAACGTTTTGATTCGGCGCTTGCGTTTGGGCTCGTAGCGGACGTTGCTGCGTGCAGTTGGGGCTGGACCGTGTCGTGACGTTTCGGCGCTGAAGCGGCAAAGCCGCGGCCGGGCAGGCCGCAGCACGCGACCTCCGGCGGTCGGCGCTGCG
>NZ_MWLO01000022.1 GCF_002198735.1 Ideonella sp. A 288 | reverse complement strand
TCTCCTTGCTTGGATTGAATCACTCAGCAAGGGAGACGGTTTCCGGGGGCAAGGTCAGGCTGCACGTGTACGGGGGGTCCGATCGGCAGCTTCAGGGCGGCGAGTTCCTGGCTGCGGATGTCGGTTCAGGGTCGATTCGAGGCAGTCACGGTGGATGGGAGCAGCCGGTCGCGCAACGAGACCGTGCAGTCCCAACACGGGGGTCAGGTGTACCTCGCATAGCTGCCGCTCGGGTCAACATAGGAGGCCGAGCCGAACGTCTGCTTGATGGCGCTTACCGTGCGTACGCCGGACGGCGGCGACCGGCTCCTTACGCCGCAGACTCGTCGGTCGCGACCCGGATATCGGCTCGACACTGCATCGAGGGTTCGAAAGCTGTCGCCTCATACGGCCGCTGTATTCTGTGACCGGGTACTGATCGAGCTGCGGTCACTGACCCCCCGCGCATGCCCAGCAAAGGCAGGTCGGGGCGCTCTTTCTTGATGCCCGTGCTGGCTGAGGTGGCACTGAGGGAATCCGCGCCCAATGCGCGTACTGCGCCGTGCTCATGCCCACCCCAACAGCCGATCGCTGGCCGCGGGGGTGTGTACCTTATCCGGCCGGTTGACCACGCCGATACTCGCCAAAACTGCCAGAGGCCCACCGCATGTCATCCCTTCCGTCACGCTTCGAAGTCCCCGTCGAGACCACCTGGGACCTGCGTGACCTGTTCCCCGACGAGGCCGCCTGGGAGGCCGAGTTCGAGGGCATCGACGCCGCCCGGCAGGCGTTCGCCGCCTACGAAGGCCGGCTCGGCAGCAACGCGGCCATGCTGCTGGCCTGCCTGACGGACCTCGAGACGCTCGGCGCGAGGCTGATGCGCGTCAGCACCTTTGCCCACCTGCGCAACGCCGAAGACGCCACGCACCCGCCCCACCAGGCGGCAGTGGCCCGGGTCGCGGCGCTGCAGGCGAGGATCGACGCGGCAACGAGCTTCGTCGACTCCGAGATCCTTGCGCTGCCGGACGGCGCGATGCAGCGTTTGCGCGCGACCGAGCCGGGCCTGTCCGCGTTCGACGTGCTGCTCGACGACCTGCTGGCGCTGAGACCGCACCGGCTGTCCGCCGAGACCGAGCGCGCGCTCGCCGCGCTGGGCGAGGTGCTGGACGCGCCGTACATGGCCTACGGCCGGTGCAAGTTCGGCGACATGCGTTTCGAGCCCTTCACCGACGGGGCAGGCACCGTGCACGCGAACTCGTTCAACGGCTTCGAGTCTCGCTTCGAGACGCACAGCGACGCGAGCGTGCGCCGCGGCGCCTGGGCCTCGTTCACCGCCGGACTGCGCGCCCACCACCACACCAGTGCCGCCACCTTCGCCACCGAGGTCAGCAAGAACGTCGTGCTGGCGCGGTTGCGCGGCTACGCCAGCACCGAGGCCCTGCTGCTGCAACCGCACAAGGTCCCCCACACGCTGTACCGCGACATCCTCGACGTCATCCAGGCCGAACTCGCGCCCCACATGCAGCGCTACGCGCGCCTGCGCCAGCGTGTGCTGGGGCTCGACCGGTTGATGTACTGCGACATCAAGGCGCCGCTGGACCCTGAATACAACCCGCCGATGCCCTGGGACGAGAGCTGCCAGCTGGTGATCGAGGCGCTGGAGCCGCTGGGGACCGAGTACCTGGACTTCGTGCGCCGAGCGTTGACACAGCGCTGGGTCGACCGTGCCGACAACGTCGGCAAGTCCTCGGGCGCGTTCTGCGCGTCGCCCTACGGCGTGCACCCGTACATCCTGATCACCTGGTCGGACACGATGCGCAACGTGTTCACGCTGGCACACGAGCTGGGCCACGGCGGGCACTTCGCGCTGGCGATGAAGCACCAACGCTTCGTCAACATGCGCCCGGCGATGCCCTTCATCGAGGCGCCGTCGATCATGAACGAGATGCTGCTGGCACGGCACATCCTGGCCCGCAGCCAGGAGCGGCGGCTGCGGCGCTCGGTCATCATGCAAGTGCTGGGCACCTACCACCACAACTTCGTGACCCACCTGCTCGAGGCCGAACTGCAGCGGCAGGTCTATGCGCTGGCCGAGCAGGGCGGCTCGATCACCGCGACGGTGCTCGACGACTGCCAGGGCCGCATCCTCGAACGCTTCTGGGGCGACACGCTGGAACTGGACGACGGCGCACGCATGACCTGGATGCGCCAGCCGCACTACTACATGGGCCTGTACCCGTACACCTACTCCGTGGGCCTGGTCGCTTCGACGGCGATGGCGCTGCGCGTGCAGCAGGAAGGTACACCCGCGCTGCAGCGCTGGCTGGAGGTGCTGAAGGCCGGCGGCACACGCACGCCGCTGGAGTTGCTGCAATGGGCGGGCGTCGACATGACGTCGCCACAGCCGATCCGCGACGCCGTGGCCTATGTCGGCCGGCTGATCGACGAGCTCCAGGCCTCGTTCGATTGAGCGTCGCCGTCTCGGACACCCGTCAACGCTGTCCGAGCGGGCAGATTGTCGGAGGGGGTGTCCCTCCATGGACGTGACTGGCGGCTGGTGCCAGCGCCACGTCGGGCAACTGCATACGCCCGACGGCGCTTCGTGGACGTTGACGGTCAACCGTACCCATGGCCTCCGGTTCGTCTCCAAGCTGCGTGCCGGCGCAATCGGGGCTGAGGGTGCCAACTTGATCGGCATCGCTGCATCGAGGGCGGAGCGCAGTACCAGCGAAGCTGCCCGTCCATGGACAAACGGCAGGTCAAGACTGATTCCGGTCGCTCACCAACGGCCGCTCTATGGAACCATTGCGGTGGGCGATGAAAGGAGGCGCTTCGTGCATCACCTCCGCCCACCTTAAGCACATCTCGTCTACTATCGCCGCGAGTTCATTCAGCGTGGGCTCCCCAGGCAATGGCATCAAGATCAAGGCGCCTGGGCAGGGAGAGGGAGACCGGGCATGAAGCTGTCCGAAATTGCCATCAAGAACTTCCGGCTGCTGCGTGACACTCGCATGCGGCTAGACACAGAGGGCATCACCACGATTCTGGTCGGCCCCAACAACAGTGGGAAGACCTCAGCGATCGAGGCGATGCTGACCTTCCTCCAAAGGCCGATCAAACAGCTGTCAATCAACGACTTCTCGCTGGAGTGCCGCGACACGTTCAAGAAGTTTGAACAACATGTCCTGACGCCCCCCGCTGTTGGCGCACCGGCCAGTGCCGAAGCGGCTGCAGGCCCCCTTCCGGAGCCAACTACCCTCCCCGCGTTGCCGGCCATGTCGCTGCGCCTGAAGTTCGACTACGACGATACGGGCCCAGACCTTGCCATCGCCGGCGAGCTCCTGATGGACTTGGAAGACGCGTCCACCTCGGTGTTGGTCGAAATCCTGTTCGCGGCTGTTGATCCCAAGCAGCTGGCGCAGGCCTACCTGAAGGACCGGGACAATGATCAGTCGCTTGTCGACTATCTTGCACCCACGCTGCATGACTATTTCAAGCTGGACCAGTTCAAGCTAAGCCCCGACGGCAGCCAGTCGGAACGCTTGCCGGACCGCGGCATCCTGCAACGGCTGATCGGCATCGACGTCGTCAGCGCGCAGCGCCACATCGACGATCGCGAAGAAGGCAGCAAGGCCACGCGTCTGTCGACGCTGCTGCATGCTCACTACGAGCGCCGGTACAAGGTCGACGCTCCCAACGACTTTAAAGCGCTCGAGAGGACGCTGCGGGACCAGTCCACGGCCCTCGGTCCCCAATACGTGAAGGCTTTCGACGGCCTCATGAAGGGGTTGGCCAAGTTCGGCCATCCTGAGTCCCCCAAGCTGACGGTCCGTGCCGAGCTCAGCGCCGACGGCCTTTTCAAGGACACCACGCGCGTTTACTACGCGGCGGTCAGCGCAGCCCCGCCACCGGTCGAGGGCGCCGTGGCGGCGCTTGACCAGGCCTTCGAACTGCCCGAGCGCTACAACGGCCTCGGCTTCAAGAACCTCATCTACATCGTGCTGTGCCTGAAGTCCTTCCGTGAGGACGTCGAGTCCGACCCCGAACACCGTCCACGCGTCCACCTGGTGGTCGTCGAGGAACCGGAGGTACACATGCATCCCCAAATGCAGGCCGTCTTCGTCCAGAAGGTCAGCGAGTTCCTCACACCTGCCGCCGGCGAGACTGGGGTGCAGTTGCTGCTGACGACGCATTCGTCGCACATGGCGGCCAACTGCGGTTTCGCGCCGATCCGCTACTTCCGGCGAAACAAAGGAACGGTCGAGATCAAGGACCTGCTGTCCTTCGAGTCCTCAGCGAAAACTGAACCCGAGAAGGCCGCGATGGAGTTCCTGCGGAAGTACCTGACGACAACGCGGTGCGACATGTTCTTTGCCGACAAGCTCGTGTTCATTGAGGGGCAGGTCGAACGCATGCTGCTGCCCCGTCTAATCGCGGCCCTCGATGCCGCGCTGCGCGACAAGCTCACGTCAACCTACGTCTGCACGGTCGAAGTGGGCGGCGCGTATGCGCACCTCTTCCGCAAGCTGATCGAATTCCTGGAGCTGCCCGCGCTGGTGATCACCGACTTGGATTCGATTGACGGCACGACCAAGAAGAAGGCGCCTGTGGCTAGTGGGCACGCCACCAGCAACGCCACCCTGTCTCAGTGGCTTCCGGGAAGTTCCAACTTGCCGACTCTAATGGCCGCTGCCGAGGTGCAGAAGACCTCGGGACGGGTCCGCGTTGCCTATCAGGTCCCCGAAGCTGCGGGTCACCCGTGCGCCCGCAGCTTCGAAGAAGCATTTGTGTATGCCAACGCGGCCTGGCTGATCACCAACAAGGCCAAGCTCTTGGGCACTGGGGGAACCTTTACTCATACCGATGCGGCAGCCCTGACCGTCGACGCCTACAACATCGACCTGCCCAAGGTCGACTTCGCGCTTGACCTGCTGGCCAACGAAGGCTGGATCACGCCCATGTACATCCGCCAGGGGCTCGAATGGTTGGCGAAGCAGTAGCCCCGGCCGCGGCCGAAAGGACGGCGGACGAACGTATCGCCGAGTGCCTTGCCGAGGGCCGGAGTTTCGTTCTCGATGCCGGCGCCGGTGCGGGCAAGACCTTCTCGCTCATCGAAGGTCTCAAGAAGCTCTGCGCGCCGCCGGTCGCCGACCGGCTCAGGCGCGATGGGCAGCAGATCGCCTGCATCACCTACACCAACGTGGCCAAGGACCAGGTGATCGAGCGCATCCAGGGCAATTCTCTGGTCCGTGTTTCGACCATCCACGACTTCGTCTGGAGCACCTTGCAGCCCCACCAGCAAGCCCTTCGGCAGGCGCTGCTCGATCTCAATGCAGCGCTCCCCGCCGGGAGCACGCGTCGGGTCGATCAGGTCGAGCTGGAAGCGAGGGTCGCAGCACGGCTGGAGGTGAAGTACTCGGATCGCGGCTCAAAGTTCCTAGAAGGGCGGGTCTACCACGATGACCTGCTGTCGATCGCGCGTCTCGCCTACGGCCGTTACGCCAAGCTGGCGAGAATCGTGGCGAGCCGCTACCCGTACATCTTCATCGACGAGTATCAGGACACCAGCGAAGCCGTGATCGACGTCCTGCTACGCCGGATGCTGCCGCTGGCCGGCGACAAGCTTGTGCTTGGGTTCTTTGGCGACAAGATGCAAAACATCTATCACCATGGCGAGCACAAAGGGATTGGCGAGCTGCCGGCGGAGCTGGCAGCTCCCCTGGAGGTCATCGTCAAGCGCGAGAACCGTCGTTGCTCTTTGCACGTCATAGATGTCTTGAACAAGATCCGAACCGACATCACCCAGATTCCCGGGAACAACAACGCTCAAGGCGACGTTGCATACATCCGTGTGGCGGTTGGTGCCGATGAAGCCGGTCTCCAGCGCGCGCGGGACCTTCTGGCGAACACCCTGAATTGGGACTTGGCAGGCACGGGAACACGCGAGCTATACCTGACCCATCGCTTGATCGCCCGCAAAGCCGGCTTTGCCGACCTGCTGCAGGCCTTCTCGGATAGAGGTGCCTTTGCCAAGGATGCCCTCACCGATGGCTCTGACCGGCGGATCTCGTTTTTCCTGGAAAGAGTTGAACCTCTGGCCCTGGCCTGGGAGAAGGGGCACATTGGCGAGACGCTGGGCAGGCTCCATGGCGCCGGTCACCGTCTGGCCAGTCGGGCAGCGAAGTCGGGGGTACGCGAGGCGCTCGACACCCTGATGGCCAGGCGCGCTACCGGAACGGTCCGCGAAGTGCTTGAGACGATCAGAGACCGTCACCTCTTCCCGCTGACTGATGATCTGGCTCTAAGGCTTGCCGACACGCAACCCATCCTGACTGCGGTGATGGATGACGCCGCAAAGGAGCGCGAGCAACAAGACGCGGCGCTGTACGCAGCCCTCTTCGGGCTCCCCTATCAGCAGGTCGCCGCCTTCGCCCGGTTCTTCATGACCAGTACGCCGTTCTCCACCAAGCATGGCGTCAAGGGTGACGAGTTTGACACCGTGCTGGTGGTGCTGGACGACGCTGGCGCCGCCTGGAACTTCTATTCATTCGACAAGTACCTGTCCGGCGCGGATGAGACGGCGAACCCGGGCCGTGCGAAGCGCTCTCGCAACGTTTTCTACGTGTGCTGCTCCAGGGCTCGGCAGCGGCTGGCCGTGATCGATCTCGCGGGCGCATCCGCGGCGAAAGCCGCGCGGATGCGCACACTATTCGGTGTCGATCGATGCCATGAGGTTTAGCGGCGAACCCGTGACATCTCGGACCGGCCTTCGACCTCGCCTTCTAGGCACGAAGGTAGACGTACGAGATCGGTTTAGCTCGAAAGTTGATCGACAGCTTTCGGGCGGTGAGTTCGAGCCTGTAACTGGCGGCATTCGCTGCGTTGCAGGCAACCAGGTTGAGATGGCCGAGGACCCAGAGCGGCGGGTCCGGGGCTTCGATTTACGCGCTTGAGCGGCCCCTTTCCTGCATCCTCCTTACTTTCAACTGGCAATGACCTCTGGCTCCGCCATAGCTGATGTCTGTGCACGCAACCCGAGAAGTCATCTTGGTAGCGCCCCCTGGTAGGAATCTGTGGCAGATCTGGATCGGAATCGCTGGCGCTGTTTGTCCGGATGGCACCGGAAGGAAAGAACGCTTCAGCCGGCCGTCGGCGGTCAGTTTCAAGGGGCCTCTTGCGGTTCCGTCGTAGGTGGAGAGGCCGGCTGAATCTCCAGCCGCCGCGAGACACCGAAATCGGCGCTGTCCTTGGCTACATTTGCTGATGTCGGCAACTTCCGTGCCACGGTGAAGAAAGCTCGGACTCGACACATTGATGCCCAACAAGGGCCGCTGAGGGGCCTAAAAATGGGCTGATAAGTGCCCAAAATCGACGCTTAGTTGCCAAAACTCATAATGCCGCATGCTCCGCTACCACACCGTCCCCGTCACCCCCTTCCAGCAGAACAGCTCCATCGCTTGGTGCGACCAGACCATGGAGGGCGCGGTCATCGACCCCGGGGGCGACCTCGACCAGCTCGAGGCCGCGGCCCAGCGGCTGGGGGTGACGCTGACGCAGATCCTGCTCACCCACGCCCACATCGACCACGCCGGCGGCACCGGTGAGCTGGCGCGGCGCCTGGGCCTGCCCATCGTCGGGCCGCACCCCGGCGACCAGTTCTGGATCGACGGCCTGGCGCAGCAGGCGCGGATGTTCGGCTTCGCGCCGGCCGAGCCCTTCGTGCCCACGCGCTGGCTGGCCGATGGCGACCAGGTGGCGGTGGGCCGCAGCACGCTCGACGTGCGCCACTGCCCGGGCCACACGCCGGGGCACGTGGTATTCCACAGTGCCGAGGCCGGGCGCGCCTTCGTCGGCGACGTGCTGTTTGCCGGCAGCATCGGGCGCACCGACTTTCCCGGTGGCGACCACGACACGCTGATCGCCAGCATCACCCAGCGGCTGTGGCCGATGGGCGACGCCACCGTGTTCATCCCCGGGCACGGCCCCGAGAGCACCTTCGGCCGCGAGCGCCGGACCAACCCCTACGTGACCGGCACCTGAGCAGGCCGGCGGCGGCTGGGCCGCCGGACCCCTCGCGCCGGGCGAGGTGAATAAGTCACAAGATCGGGACGGCGGATTCACGGCCCGTGGCGGGGGGCCTTGCCTAAAGTGATCTCCAGTGCCGAGCCCTGCCACTTTCCTGCAGGGCGGCGCCGAGGAGAACGACCATGCTCGACCAACCCGACCTGCAGCGCCACTTCGTCGACGCACGCTGGAACCCGCAGCCACCCGCGCCAACGCACTACCTGGGCCCCGAGCGGCGCTCGCACGGCCCGGTGGAGCCCAGGCAACTGCTGCAGACCATCGATGAGGTCGACTACGGCATGCTGCTGCTGGGCGATGAGGGCCGCGTGCTGCAGATGAACAAGGTGGCCCGCCGCGACCTGGCCGGCCCGCACCCGCTGAAGCTGGTGGGCCGGCACCTGCACACCCGCGATCCGCAGGAACTGGCCTTGCTGCGCGCGGCCGTGGACGGCGCCGCGCGGCGCGGCCTGCGCCAGCTGCTGCACCTGGGCGGCGAGAGCGGCGGCGTGGGCGTGGCGGTGGTGCCGCTGCCGCAGGCCGACCGCGAGCTGCGCCACCCGGTGCTGCTGATGCTCGGCCGCCGCCGCGTGTGCGAGCCGCTGACGGTGGAGTGGTTCGCGCGCAGCCAGGGCCTGACGATGGCCGAGACGGTGGTGCTGAAGGGCCTGTGCGCCGACCTCACGCCGCTGCAGATCGCCGAACGCCAGGGCGTGGGCATGGCCACGGTGCGCACGCAGATCGGCAGCATCCGCACCAAGACCGGCACCGGCAGCATCGCGGCGTTGGTGCGCCAGCTGGCCTTGCTGCCACCGATGGTGAGCGCACTGCAGGACCTGGTCGACGACCTCGATCCGATGGGCCTGGGCGCTGCGGCAGACCGCGCCACCGGCCGCAGGCGCCCGCTGGACTCCTGACCGCCCGGGGCCGCCGCCCCAGGCACCCGGGCCAGGGCGCCAGCGTCCCCACGGCGCGGCAGGTAGCATGCCGGCCAGCCCCCCGCCATCGGTGGCAGGGGGCTGCCGCCGATGCCCCGTGCCAAGCCCGACCCCGTCGACCTCTCCGCGCTCAGCGACACGCTGCGCGAGCTTGCCTCGCGGGGCGACGTGCGGCGCTACCGCAAGGGCACGCTGCTGATCCAGGAGGGTGATCTCGGCGACACGCTGTTCATCATCCTGGCAGGCCGGGTGCGCGCCTTCAGTGCCGACGACCAGGACCGCGAGATCACCTACGGCGTCTACGGGCCCGGCGAGTACATGGGCGAGATCAGCCTGGACGGCGGGCCACGCTCGGCCAGCGTCATCACGCACGAGGCCTGCACCTGCTCGGTGGTGACCCGCCGCACGCTGGAGGCCTTCATCGCCGAGCGGCCCGAGTTCGCCTTCGAGCTGCTGTCCAAGGTGATCCGGCGCGCCCGCAACGCCACGCAGAACGCCCGCCGGCTGGCGCTGAACGATGTCTATGGCCGCCTGCGGCTGCTGTTCGAATCACTGCCCCCGGCCGCGACGGCGGACGGCGGCATCCGCGCCGTCGAGCGGCTGACGCACCAGGAAATGGCCAGCCGACTGGGCTGCTCGCGAGAGATGGTGAGCCGCCTGCTGAAAGACCTGGCGCAGGGCGGCTACCTGCGCATCGATCGCCAGGCGGTCGTGCTGCTGCGGGCACTGCCGGCGCGCTGGTAGCCCGCCGGGCCGGCGCGGATCAGGCCGCGGCGGCCTTGGGCGGCGCGAAGCGCTGCTCGGGCTTGGGCGCCTGCGCGAACAGCGGCCGCACACGCGGCAGGCGGGCGCCGATCTCCTGGATGCGGGACTCGCCCGACGGGTGGGTGGACAGCCATTGCGGCGGCGCGCCCTTGCTGGCGGCGCCCATCTTCTGCCACAGCGTGACGCCGGCACCGGGGTCGTAGCCGGCCTTGGCGGCCAGGACCAGACCCAGCGCGTCGGCCTCCGATTCGTCGCTGCGGCTGAACTGCAGCGTGAGCAGTTGCGCGCCCATGCCGGCCGCGCTGCGGCCCAGGTCGCCCAGGCCCAGCAGGGCCGAGCCCAGCTCGATGGCGCCGCGGGTGAGCATGGTCTTGCCCATGCGCTCGCGCGCGTGCTCGAGCAGCGCGTGCGCCACCTCGTGGCCCATGATCATGGCCACCTCGTCGTCGCTGAGCTGCAGCTTGGACAGGATGCCGTAGTAGAAGGCGATCTTGCCGCCGGGCATGCAGAAGGCGTTCAGATCCTGCGAGCCGATCAGGTTGACTTCCCACTTCCAGTCGCGCGAGCGCTCGTTGCAGCCCACCGTGAACGGGATGATGCGGTCGGCGATGTAGCGCAGGCGCTGCACCTGGGGGTGGTCCTTCGGGCCCAGAGCGCGCTTGCCGTTGGCCTGCTGCAGCATCTGCTGGTATTGCTGCCCCGCCGCCTGCTCCAGTTGGCCGGCGGGGGCCAGGCCGGCGATCTTGGAGCGCTTGCACTCGGCATCCTGCTGCGCGAAGGCCGGCGCCACCGGCCAGGCCGCGGCCAGGGCGCCCGCGCCGATCAGCGCACCCCCCAGGCGGCGTCGGGCATGCAGCACGCAGCGGCAGGCCTGCCCGTGCAAGGCGGGCAGGTCGATCTCGGCATCGGTGCGGAACGGCGTGGTCATCGGGTCCTTCTTCGAGCAGCGCAGATGGGGCGGGACGGGGCAGGCACAAGGCCCGGGCGCGCTGACCCGGGTGGAATTCTGGCAATCAATCGTCGGCGCTGCCGCTGCCGGGCAGCACCTCCAGGCGCTGCACCGCGGTGCGCATCGACCACAGCAACAGCAACGCCGGCAGCGCCAGCACGGTGGACACGACGAAGAAATCGGGCCAGCCGATCGATTGCGCCAGCACCCCGGCCAGCGGCCCCACCCAGACGCGGCCCACCGAGGCGAAGGCCGACAGCAGCGCAAACTGCGTGGCCGTGAAGCGCTGCTGCGTCAGGCTCATCAGGAAGGCCACGAAGGCCGCCGTGCCCATGCCGCCCGACAGGTTCTCGGCGGCCACCACCATCAACAGCCCGCCGTCCACCGGCGTGGCCTGCTTCAGCGCCACGAAGCCCCAGTCGAAGGCCGGGATCAGCAGGCCCGGCAGGCTGCCCTTGCCGTGCACCGCCAGCCACCAGAAGCCGATGTTGCTGGCCGCCTGCAGCACGCCGAACAGCAGCAGCGAGCGCCACAGCCCCAGCCGCAGCATCAGCACGCCGCCCAGCAACGCGCCGCCGATGGTGAGCCACAGGCCGATGACCTTGTTGACCACGCCCACCTCGGCCGAGGCGAAGCCCATGGCCTGCAGCAGGAAGGGCGTCATCAGCGCGCCGGCAAAGGCGTCGCCCAGCTTGTACAGCACGATGAACAGCAGGAAGGCCGCCGCGCCGGGCTGGCTGAAGTAGCCGCGCAGCCCGCCCAGCAGGGTTTCGAAGCGCGCCCGCCGTGCCGCCCAGGCGCCCAGCGGCAGCGTGAAGGCGATGCCCATCAGCAGCGCGGCCAGGTCGATCCAGCGCGTCTGCAGGGCCGGCGTGAGCGCCAGGCCGGCCAGCCACGACGACAGCAGCGCCGCCGCCACGGGCGTGGCCAGGTGCAGCGTGAACAGGTAGCCGGCCACCGCCGCCGCGGCCACGGCGACGAAGCCGATGAGGTCGTTGCGCGCCACGCTGGTGGGTGCCGGCGCGGTGCGCAGCCGCGGCAGCGCCAGCGCCGAGAACACCGCCACCAGCACCATCAACGCGGCCATGCCGCGGTACACGTCGGGCCAGCGCCAGCCGTTGCCGGCCACGGGGTCGGTCCAGATCAGCGCCACGCCACCCGAGACGATCATGGCCAGCCGGTAGCCCAGCACGTTGAGCGACGAGCCCAGGCCGCGCTCGGCCGGCGGCAGCAGGTCGGTGCGGTAGGCGTCGATGACCACGTCCTGCGAGGCCGAGACGAAGGCCACCGCCACCGCCAGCAACGCGAACACCTGCAGCGCACCGCTGGGCGGCGTGGCCGACAGCGCCAGCAGCGTGCCGGCCAGGCCCAGCTGCGTGGCCACCAGCCAGCCGCGGCGCCGGCCCAGCGCGGGCAGCAGCTCGAAGCGGTCCATCAGCGGCGCCCACAGGAACTTGAAGGTGTAGGGCAGGCCCACCAGGCTGAGGAAGCCGATGGTGGCCACGTCCAGCCCCTCGACGCTGAGCCAGGCCTGCAGCGCCTGGCCGGTCAGGGCCAGCGGCAGGCCCGAGGCGAAACCGAGGACGGCGACGACGAACAGGCGATACGACGCAGCCAGGCCACGCCGGGCGGGAGGGTGACCGGGCATGCGGCCATTCTAGGAAGCGCCCGGGCAGGCCCGCCGCCGGCGGTGCGGGGTCGTCCGACGGGCGACTACGACACCGGCTTGGCCTGCGGCATCAGCGGGGCTTCCTCGGACTGCTTGTAGACCGACTCGGCCAAGGTCAGCAGCCGCTCGCGCGGCAGCGTGCCGACCAGGGCGCAGCCGAAGCCGGCCTCGG
The DNA here is from genome assembly GCF_002198735.1 of Ideonella sp. A 288. GTDB lineage: Bacteria > Pseudomonadota > Gammaproteobacteria > Burkholderiales > Burkholderiaceae_C > Pseudaquabacterium. The sequence continues at coordinate 9,419 of NZ_MWLO01000022.1, read as the reverse complement.
TCCAGAAGAACATCGAGACATCGCCCTCGCGGCGGAACTGGAAGGCCGTGTCGGCACCGGCCTCGGGCCGGCGCAGGTACAGCGTGACGCGCTGGCCGGCGCTGTTCTGGTACATCAGCTGCGCGCTGGGGCCGGTGGCATCGGGCAGCAGCCGACCGCCGACCAGTTCAAAGCCGTGCGGACGCAGGTCGAACAGGCGCACCGGCATGTCCAGCCGCTTGGTCAGCCAGCGCGCCAGGTGCTCTTCCTGCGCGCGCTGCTCGTCGGCCGACGGGCTGGCCACCGCCACCTCCACCGGGTGGCGCACCTCGGGCACGTACACCGCGTGGGCCACGGCCGCGCGGTGCGTCCAGGTGCTGCCGCCACGGCCCTGGGCCAGGGCCTCGCCGGCGGGCTTCACCTGCCAGGCGACGGCGGCACCGACCAGCGCCCCGCCGATCAGCAGGCCGGCGGCCATCGCCGCGCGCGCCCATTCGAACGACGGGCGCGGCCGCTGCAGCACGGCGTCGCGCAGCGCCTCGGGCACCGGCTCGTCGACGACCGGGCCGAAGCGCGCGCGCAGCGCGTCGCGATCGGCGGCCCAGAGCTGCAGCCGGGCGGCGTCCTCGGGGTGGTCGCGCAGCCAGGCGTCCACCGCCTCGCGCTCGGCCGGCGCCAGCTCACCGTCGAGCCAGGCGCTGAAGTGTTCGTCAGGGGGTCGTTGCATCGTGTTCATGGTCACACCACTCGGCGCAGCGTCGGCGTGCCCTCGGCACGCGGCCTGCCGTCCAGCGCCGCCCGCAGCGCGGCGCGTGCGCGCGAAATGCGCGACATCACGGTGCCGATGGGAATCCCCAGCACCTCGGCACATTCGGCGTAGCTGAGTTGTTCAAGCGTCACCAGCAGCAGGGGCGCGCGTTGGTCGGCCGACAACTGGGCCAGCGCGGCGGCCAGGTCGAGCCGCAGGCCGGTGTCGGCACCGGGGTCGGAGCTGATCGCGTCCTGGCGGATGGCCAGGTCGTGCGGGTCGAGGTGGGTCAGGCGCGCATCGCGGCGGCGCGAATCGAGGAAGGCGTTGTGGGCGATCGACAGCAGCCACAGCACCATGTCGCGGCGCTGGTCGAACTGGTGCCAGTGCGACAGCGCGCGCTCCAGCACGGTCTGCACCAGGTCGTCGGCGGTGGACGGGTCGAAGGCCAGCGAACGGGCGTAGCGCCGCAGCCGAGGGATCGCACCGATCAGTTGTTGGCGAAAGGCATCAGGAGCAAGCACATCCGGCATACGCGGCCCTGCGGGAGATTATTCCCGCGCGGCCGGGACGCGCCGCGGGCTGTTCAGGTGGGCCGCGTCGAGATCAGGCCTGCTGGCCGCGCAGCCAGGCCAGCCAGCGCGTCGCCGTGGGCACCTGTGGCGGTGCGGGGGGCGGCGCGGGGGCCCAGCGCTCCAGCAGCCGCAGCGGCGGCTGGGCAGAGGCTGGCGGGGGATCGTGCGGTGACAGGGTCATGACATGGCAGGCGGGCTCGTCGGCATCGACGGGCCCCAGGTGACCATCGTAGGCAGACGCATTCCCGCAGACAACCCGCCCTTTCGCATTCTCCAATTGCAAACCTGCAGGCGACAGGGATACTCCAGCGCATGGGAGAACTGGACTGGAGTGACCTGCGCTTTGCGCTGGCGGTGGGCGCCACGGGCAGCCTGGCGGGCGCGGCGCGGCAGTTGGCCGTGAACCACACCACCGTGCTTCGGCGCCTGGATGCGCTGGAATCGCGCCTTGGCGCGCGCCTGTTCGAGCGCACCCGCAGCGGCTACCAGCCCACCGATGCCGGTGCGCTGCTGCTCGAGCAGGCCCGGCGCATGGCCGACCAGGCCGACGAGATCGAGCGCCGGGTGATGGGCCGCGACCGCGAGCTCACCGGCCTGCTGCGGGTGACCACCGCCTTCGTGGTGATGGAGCACCTGCTGCCGCAGCCGCTGGCGGCGTTCTCGCGCTCGCACTCGGGCATCGAGGTCGAGGTGGTCGAGAACGCCTTCCTGGTGGACCTGTCGCGCCGCCACGCCGACGAATCGCCGTCCTGGTCGCGGCGCGAGGCCGACGTGGCGCTGCGCCTGTCGGCCCAGGTGGCCGAGCACCTGGTGGGCCGGCCGCTGGGCATGACGCACTGCCGCGTGTACGCGCTGCGCGGCGCGCCCGACCTGCCGCAAACCGTGCTGCCGCTGGCCTCACTGGTGCGCGATGCGCCCTGGGTGGCCTTCGAGCGCGACTCGCAGGCGCGTGTGTACGACCAGTGGATGCGCAAGCAGCTGGCGCAGGCCAAGGTGCGCTTGCGCGTGGACATCTTCAACGCGGTGGCCGCGGTGCTGCGCGCCGGCGCCGGCGTCGGCATACTGCCCACCTTCATGGAACGCCGCCACCCCGAGCTGATGCCGGTGTCGGAGGTGATCCCCGAGCTGTCGGTGCCGGTGTGGATGCTCACGCACCCCGACCTGCGCCAGACGGCGCGGGTGCGCGCCTTCATGCAGCACGTGGGCGACGGCATCGCGGCGCAGCTGGACCCGGCCACGCCGCCCTGAGGCCCGGGCGGCCGGGCGACGTGCTCATTGGTTGGTCGCGGCGATCACCTCGGCCAGGTCGGTCAGGCCGGCCAGCACCTTGGCGATGCCGTCCTGCCGCAGCGTGACCATGCCGCCGGCCAGTGCGGCGGACTGCATCTCGCTGGCTGGCGCACGGTGGCGGATCAGCTCGCGGCCGGCCTCGCTGGCCAGCATCAGCTCGTGCAGGCCGATGCGGCCCTGGTAGCCCTGGCCGTCGCACTCGGGGCAGCCCACCTTGCGGTAGACGACGACCCGGCCGTGGCCGTCCGCGTGGCGCTGGCGCCAGCGCGCCACCAGCGCGTCGGGCGAGTCGCCGCGGCCGGCGCTGCTCTCGGCGTGCAGGTGGGCCAGCGACTGCAGGCCGGACTCGTCCAGCACCTGCGGCGCACGGCAGTGCGGGCACAGCCGCCGCACCAGGCGCTGCGCCAGGATGGCCAGCAGCGAGTCGGAGAACATGAAGGGGTCGAGGCCGATCTCGAGCAGCCGGGTGATGCTCTCGGGCGCCGAGTTGGTGTGCAGCGTGGACAGCACCAGGTGGCCGGTGAGTGAGGCCTCCACCGCGATGCGGGCGGTCTCGGCGTCGCGCATCTCGCCGATCATGATGACGTCGGGGTCGGCGCGCAGGAAGGTGCGCATGGCCTGGGCGAAGGTCCAGCCGATGCGCGGGTTGACCTGCACCTGGCGCAGCCCGTCCTGCGTGATTTCCACCGGGTCTTCGGCCGTCCAGATCTTGCGCTTCTCGGTGTTCAGCTCGCGCATCACCGAGTGCAGCGTGGTGGTCTTGCCGCAGCCGGTGGGGCCGCAGATGAGGATCAGGCCATAGGCCTTGGCCATCGCGCCGCGCAGCGCCACCAGGTTGTGCGAGGCCAGGCCGATGGCCTCGATCGGCATCGGCTCCAGCCCCGACAGCAGGCGCAGCACCACGTCTTCCAGGCCGTGCAGCGTGGGCACGGTGACCATACGCAACTCGACCTTGGACCCGCCGAAGCGCGCGAAGGCGATCTTGCCGTCCTGCGGCTTGCGGTGCTCGGAGATGTCGAGGTCGGCCATGATCTTCAGCCGGCCCACCAGCGCATAGCGCAGCCGCAGCGGCAGCTCGAGGTAGGACTGCAGTTCGCCATCGACGCGCAGCCGCACCTTCACCGGCCGCGTCTGGCTGGTCTCGATGTGGATGTCGCTGGCGCGCAACCGCACGGCATCGGCGATGAGCGCGTTGACCAGGCGCACCAGCGTGTTGTCGGATTCGGTGATCACCGATCCGTCGGCCGGCTCGGCAGCGTCGGCGGCGGCGCCGTCGGTGCCCAGTGCGCGCAGCAGCGCGGGCACGTCGTGGGCGTGGCTCTCGGCGACGGCCGTGGCGGCGCTGCGGCCCAGGCTGGCATAGGCCTGCGCCACGGCCGGGGCCAGGGTGCCGGGCAACGTCATCACCGGCACCACGCGCTGCTGGCAGGCAAAACGAAGTTGCTCGAGCAGCGCGGTGTCCCAGGGGTCGGGCACCGCGATCACCAGCGCGTCGCCGTGCAGCATCAGCGGCAGCAGGCCCTCGCGCTCGGCCAGCGCGCGGGGCACGCGGCGCAGCGCCTCGGGCTCGGGCACCAGGCCTCGCGGGTCGATCATCGGCACGCCCATCCAGGCCGCCATCACAGCATGCAGCTGCACCGGGCTCAGCACGCCGGCGTCCACCAGCATCTGCCCCAGCAGCCGGTGCGGCTGGGTGTGGCGCTGGGCCTCGAGCATGCGCGCAAGCGTCGAGGTGTCGACGAGACCGCGCTCGATGAGCGCTTCGCCCAGGTGGCGCGCGCGGTGCGGGGCGGGTGCCAGCAGCGCGGCGCGCACGGCCTCCAATGAATTGGGCAGGCCGCGGGCGCGGTCGGACAGCGGTGCGAGGGCGGCGGGTTGGGTGTCCATGCGGGCGGTGGTCGGCACAGGCCGCCACTTGCCAGTCTGGCAGATCGGCGGTCGCCCGGGGCGGGTCATCGGGCCGCGGCGTGATGGCGATCAAACCGCGCACGCGCCCCTCTTGAAATACGGTCACCCGTACCGAGCTGGAAGACATGAACACTGCCATGCACCAGGTCGTCTGCGCCCATTGCGGCGCCGTCAACCGCATCCCCGCCCACCGCCTGGCCGACGACCCGGACTGCGGCCGCTGCCATCGGCCCCTGCTCGATGGCCGGCCGGTGGAATTGACCGATGGCAACTTCGACACCGTCGTCGGGTCCACCACGTTGCCGGTCCTGGTGGACTTCTGGGCCGCCTGGTGCGGGCCGTGCCGGGCGATGGCGCCGCAGTTCGAGACGGCGGCGCGGCAGATGAAGGGCCGCGCGCTGTTCGTCAAGGTGGACAGCGACGCCAACCCGCGGCTGGCCTCGCGCCACGCCATCCGCAGCATCCCGACACTGCTGCGCCTGCAGGGCGGCGTCGAAACCTCACGCAGCTCCGGTGCGCTGCCGGCGGCACAGATCGTGGCGATGGCGTCGTGACCCACAATGCCGTGGGTTGCGCGGGTTGACAAGCCGCGCGGCGCCACCGAGCATCGTCAACCAATCCCATGCCACGAGGGCAGGGCCCACCGCCGGAGAGCCGACATGGCAAAAGGTCAGCAGCGCAGTACCAAGGAAGCCAAGAAACCCAAGAAGGACGCCCCCAGCGGCAAGCCGGTGTCGCCCGGCGCGGTGACACCCACCGTCGTCACGCTGGTGCCCGAGCGGGGCAAGAAGAAGAAGTGAGCGCAGGCCGGGTCCCGGCAGGGCACTGCCGGCTAAAGGTCCGGGCTCGGCGGCCGATGAATGAAGGCATGAGGCACCGCAGACTGCGGTCGCCAGACTGCCATCGACCAGGAACCGCCCATGGACCTCTCCCAAGCCACCCAGGCCCATTCCGAATGGAAGGTGAAGCTGCGCATGGCGATCACCAAGAAGGAATCGCTCGACGCCAACACCATCTCGGCAGACAACTGCTGCAACTTGGGCAAGTGGCTGCACGGCGAGGCCAAGGGCAAGTACGCCAGCCTCAGGTCGTACTCCGAATGCGTGCAACGGCATGCCGCTTTCCACCGTGAAGCCGGCGCCGTGGCGCGCGTCATCAACAGCGGCGACTTCGCCAAGGCCACGCAGATGCTCGACGGCGGCACGGCCTATTCGGCCGCGTCCAGTTCCGTCGGCGCGGCGATCCTGGGGCTGAAGAAGGAAGCCGCCCTGTAGCCTTCGGCGGACGGTGCCGGCTCAGCGGCTGTCGCCGACATCCAGGAACTGCCAGTAGTCGCGCATGAACGGGTGGCGCCAGTGGTGGCGCACGCGCGGCTGCAGCAGGTCCACCATGATGCGGTGGTTGTGCACCTTGTACGGCATGTAGGCGACCAGCAGGTCCTTGGCCTGGCGCATCAGTGCGTCGCGCTCGGGGCCGTCGGGCAGGCGGCTCTGGCGCTCGAACAGGCGGTCGAAGGCCGGCAGCGCGAAGCGCGAGTCGTTGGACTCGGTGGCGTTCGGCCCGTAGGCGATGCCCAGGAAGAAGCCGCCGTCCGGTGAGGCAGCCGACCAGGCGTAGCCCCAGATCATCAGGCTGTTGGTGCGGCTCTTCTTCAGCAGCTCGGGCCAGGTGGACACCTCGAACACCACGCGCAGCCCCACCGCGTCGAGCGCGCGCTTCCACAGCTCGTTCAGGCTGCGCGAGAGCTGGTCGCTCTGCGTGGCCATGCGCAGCACCAGCGGCTGGCCGTCGGGCGTCTCTCGCCAGCCGTCACCGTCGCGGTCGAGGTAGCCGTACAGGTCGAGCAGCGCACGGGCCTTCGGGCGGCTGTGCTCGTCCATCTCGCTGCGGTAGCCGGGGTCGTAGCCGGACGTGAAGGGCGGCACCGGCGACTGCGCCGGCAGCGCCAGCCCGCCGCGCACCTGCGCAATCTCGCGCGCGCCGTCGTAGGCCAGTGCGATGGCCCGGCGCAGGGCCACCTTTTCGGCCGTGTAGCCGCCCACCAGCGGGTCTTCCATGTTGAAGTAGTTCATCGTGATGTCGGGCTGCAGCGCACGCTGCAGGCGCACGCCCCGGCGCGCCAGGAAGGGCGCCAGCCGCCCGCCCGGCACGGCCATCGGCGCGAACTGGCTGGGCAGTTCGAGCAGGTCGTGCTGGCCGTTGAGGAAGGCCAGCCAGCGCGGCTGCGCCTCTTCGACGATGTCGACCACGATGCGGTCCAGCAGCGGCAGCGTGCGGCCGGCCAGTTGCGCGGCGATGGCGCGCGCCTCGGGCTGGTCGGCCGGCTGGCCCTCGTAGCGGGTGCCGCGGTGGCTGGGCGAGCGCAGCAGCTCGATGCGCGCGCCGCGCCGCCAGGCGCCCAGGCGAAAGGCCCCGGTGCCCACCGGGTGCGCGCCGATGTCGTCGCCATAGAACTCGACCACCTCGCGCGCCACCGCGCCGAACAGGCCCGGCGTGGCGAAGTTGTAGATGAAGCGCGGGTTGGACTCGCCGAGCTGAACCACGAAGGTGTGGCGGTCGACCGCGCGCAGGCCCTCGGTCTCGGTGTCGTAGTCGAAGGGCTGGCCCTTCAGCGCCCGCTCGCGCAGCGCGGCCAGGCCCGGCATCTTGCCGGCTTCGAGCAGGTAGAGGTCGCTCGACTTCCAGCGCGGGTCGAAGAAGCGCTTGAGCGAATAAACGAAATCCTGAGCGACCAGTTCGCGCCGCGTTCCGCGGAAGGCCGGGTCGTCGCTGAAGTAGATGCCCGGCCGCAGGCGGAAGGTGAAACGCCGCCCGTCGGCCGACACCTCGGGCAGCGCCACGGCGGTGGCCGGCACCAGGCGCACCGGGCGGGCCAGGTAGTCGAAGCTCAGCGGCGCCTCGAGGATCTGGGACAGCAGCTTGGCCGAGTAGTGGCTCGAGTTGGCCTGCGCCGGGTCGAGGCCGCTCTCGGGCGAGTTGAAGGCCAGGCGCAGCGTGCGCACACCGTCGTCGGCCGCGGTGGCGCCCGCCGGCCACGCCGCCGCACCCGCGGCGCCAATCAGCTCACGCCGGCGCAATGGCACGCAGCACCCTCACTGGTGCGGGCCCGCCGGGCACCGCGCCGGCCCCGCAGCCGCGGGCCGCAGACGCGCGCTCAGCGCAGCATCCTGTCGCGCAGCTCGACATCCACGTCCACCCGATGCCACCACTCCTGCCAGAACAGCGGACGGCGGAAGCCGATGAGCCACGGGTGCCACAGGTCGGTGCTCAGGCGGTTGACCTGGTACTTGCTGGGCATGTACGCGTTGGCGATCTTCTTGGCGTCGAGGAACAGCGCCTCTCGCTCGGGACCATCGGGCGTGCGCTGCAGCTTGTCGTAGATCGCATCGAAAGGCGGGTACTTGAAGCGCGTGAGGTTCTGTCCGCCGCTGGCCGGCCCGTACAGGCGCTGCAGTGCGCTGGCGCCATCGGGCCGGTCGGCCGACGAGCCCAGCGACCAGATCTGGTAGTTGCCGGCCCGCGCGGCCTTGAGGTTCTCCGGCCACTTGGCCGGCAGGAACCGGGTCTTGATGGCCACGGCGTCATAGCTGCGCTTGATGACCTCGTCGAGCTGGCGCGAGATCTGGTCGGGCTGGGTCGCGAAGCGCAGCACCAGCGGCTGGCCGTCGGGCAGGTCGCGCCATCCGTCGCCGTCCTTGTCGACGTAGCCGAACATGTCGAGCAGGGCCTTGGCCTTGGGCGGGCTGAACTCGCCCATCTCGGAGCGGAAGGCGGTGTCGTAGCCAGTGGTGTGCGGCACGATCGGCGAGTGCGCGATCACGGCCTGGCCGCGCCGCACGCCGCTGATCTCGCGCGGCGTGTCGTAGGCCAGTGACAGTGCGCGGCGCAACGCGATCTTGTCGGGCGTGTAGCCGCCGAGCACCGGGTCTTCCATGTTGTAGATGATCAGGCCCGAGTCGGCGTTGACGTTGCGGCGGCCCTGGATGCCTTTCTTGGCCAGGTTGGGCGCGATCTTGTTGTTGGGCATCGCCAGGTTGGCGAAATCCAGCGGCACCTGGCCCGAGATGGCCACCAGCCCGTCGATCTGGCCGTTGAGGAAGGCCAGCCAGCGCGGCTGGTTCTCGTCGATCACCGACACCTCCACCCGGTCGACCATCGGCAGCCGCCGACCCTTGAAGCGCGCCAGCAGCGCCTGGCCGGCGGCATCGTCCGCGGCCGGCTCGCCGTCGTAGAGCATCTCGCGGAAGTCGGGGTTGCGCTCCAGCACGATCTGCGAGGCCCTGCGCCACTTCACCAGCTTGAACGGCCCGGTGCCCACCGGGTGCTCGCCGATCTTGTCGCCGTAGAACTCCACCACCTCGCGGGCCACCGCGCCCATCAGGTCGGATGCGCCGATGTCCTGCAGGAAGCGCGGGCGCGGTGCGTCGAGCTGGAAGCGCAGCGTGTAGCGGTCGAGCACCTGGATGCCCTCGATCGGGCGGTCGTAGTCGAAGGCCGTCTTGCTCTTGAGCGCGTCGTCGCGCACCGCGGCCAAGCCCTTGAACCCGGTCTCGAGCACGCTCGACGCGATGGGGCTCTTGTTGGCCGGGTCGACGATGCGGCGGTAGGCGTAGGCATAGTCCTGCGCCACCAGCTCGCGCTTCTGACCCTTGAACGCCGGGTCGTCGGCGAAGTAGATGCCGGGCGTCAGGCGCACCGTCCAGGTGGTGAAGTCGGCACTGTGCTCGGGCATCGCCGCGGCAGTGAGCGGCTTGATCTTCGCCGGCCGCGCCAGGTGGTCGTACTGGTACAGCGCCTCGAAGATGTGCGGCGTGACCGTGCGCGAGTACAGGTCGTTGATCTTGGCCGGGTCGAAGGTGGTCTCGGCCACCGAGAACGGGACGCGCAAGACCTTCAGCGGGGCGGAGGCCGGGGCGGCG
>NZ_MWLO01000021.1 GCF_002198735.1 Ideonella sp. A 288 | reverse complement strand
GGGTGGGTCATGGGGGGTTTTCCTTTGCGGCGGAGGTGAATTCGGGGGCCAGGCCGGCGGCCGACGGGGCGTCGACGCAAGCGGCGTGCCGTCGGCAAGCATAAGCCAGCGCAGCGGCCGGCCGGCACCACCATGGCGCCACGCACCGCAGCATCCCCCGGCGATGTGCAGGCGAGGCACCGCATCGGTGCTGCCCGGCTGCTTTACGACAGTTGACTGTCTTTATTGACTGTCTCATACTTCGGCATGCCTTCGCGAACCCCTGCCAACGACCCGTCGACCCCGGACGCCGCACCCGGCGCGCCCGAGAAGCTCAGCATCGATGCCCTGGCATCGCTGGCCGGGGTGACGCCGCGCACGGTGCGCTTCTACATCGCCGAGGGCCTGCTCGACCGCCCGCTGGGCGAGAAGCGCGGGGCCCACTACGGCCGTCGCCACCTCGAGCAACTACTGCTGGTGCGCCGCTGGACGGACGCCGGGCTCAGCCTCGACCGCGTGCGCGAACTCGTGGCCGGCGCGCCTGAAGACCCACCGCCCCGTGCCGCCGCGCCGGGCTCGGTGCAGGTGTGGAGCCGTGTCACGGTGGCCGACGGGCTGGAAGTGCACCTCGAACCCGGCCGCGCCGGCCTGTCACCCGAACAGCTGCGCGCCCTGGTGCGCGGCATCACCGCGCTGTACCGACAGGTGCGCGCGGCCCCCAACGCCCCGGCGTCGGCCAGCGACGCATCGGGCGAATCACCATGGCTCAGGGAGAACGACGATGAAGGATGAGAGTCCCCGGTTTGCATTGGCCAGCCGCAGCGGCACGGGCCAGACCGGTGCCGCACAGCCGGTGCTGCGCTCGGTCACGGCCAACGGCCGGCTCGACGCCGTGCTGTTCGAGTTGACGGTGCGCCAGACCTACCGCAACCCCGGCCCCGAGGTGCTGGAGGTGGTGTACACCTTCCCGCTGCCGCACCAGGCGGTGCTGCTGGGCTTCGCGTCCAAACTCAACGGTCGGCGGCTGGAGGGCCAGGTGGTGGCCCGCCGCGAGGGCGAGCGGCAGTACGAGCAGGCGCTGCAGGAGGGCGACGCCCCGGTGCTGCTCGAATCCCAGATCAGCGGCCTGCACACGGCCAACATCGGCAACCTGAAGCCCGGCGACGAGATCGTGCTCGAGGTGCGCTACGCGCAGGTGCTGGCCTTCGACCAAGGCCAGCTGCGCGTGGCCGTGCCCACCACCATCGCCCCGCGCTTCGGCCACGCGCAGCAGGCTGGGCTGCAGCCGCAGCAGGTGCCGGTCGACAGCCTGGAGGCCGAGTACCCGCTGGCGCTGTCGGTCACGCTCGGCCAGGCCCTGGCGGGCGCGACGGTGGACTGCCCCACGCACCGCGTGCAGGTGAGCGTGGCGGACGGCGAGCTGCGCGTGGACCTCGCCCCCGGCGCGTCGATGGACCGTGACGTGGTGCTGCGGGTGACCCCGAAGGAGGCGCGCCCCTCGCTGCTGGTGTTGTCGCACGACGCGGTGTCGCCCGAGGCGCCGGTGGTGGCGATGGTGGCGCTGCAGGCGGCCCCGTCGGCGCCACGCGACCGCATCGCGCTGAAGCTGCTGGTGGACTGCTCGGGCTCGATGGCCGGCGACAGCATCGCGTCGGCGCGGGCCGCGCTGCACGGCGTGCTGCAAGGCCTCACCGAGCGTGACCGGTTCAGCCTCAGCCGTTTCGGCAGCCGCGTCGAGCACACGCAGTCCCTCGTCGACGCGTCACCGCGCACCGTGCGGCTGCTGCGGCCGACGATCGACGGGATGCAGGCCGACCTGGGCGGCACGCAGATGGAGGCCGCCTTGCGCGACGTGGTGGCGCTGCCCCTCGGGCCCGCGGTGAATGGTGCAGATGTGCTGCTGCTCACCGACGGCGAGGTCTGGCAGGTCGACGCCATGGTCGATTTCGCCAGCCGCAGCGGGCACCGTGTGTTCGTCATCGGCGTCGGGTCGTCGCCGGCCGAGCCCGTGCTGCGCTCACTGGCCGAAGCCACCGGTGGCGCCTGCGAGTTCGCCACGCCCGGCGAAACTCTGGAGGCCGCCGCGCAGCGCATGCTCTTCCGCATGCGCCAGCCGCGCTGGGAGGACACGCACGTGTACTGGGGCCGCAGGCCGGTGTGGGAAAGCCGCGTGCGGGGCGGCGTGTTCGGGGGCGACACGCTCATCGCCATGGCCGGGTTCACGCAGGCGCCGCACCACCGCGACATCCGGTGGCTGGCCAGGCACTCCGGCGGCGATTCGGTCGTGCTGGCGCGGGCCGAGGCCGACGCCCCTTGTGCCGGCGACCGCCTGCCGCGCATCGCGGCATCGCTGCGCCTGGCCGATCTCGACCAGGGCGCCGCGGCGGCGCTGCAACTGGCGCTCGACTACCAGTTGCTGACCCCGCGCACCACCTGCGTCCTGGCGCACCGGCGCGCCGACGCCGAGCGGGTGCGCCAGGCCGCGGTGATGCACCGCGTGCCTTCGATGCTGGCAGCGGGCTGGGGCGGCACGTCGACCGCAGCGGCGCCGTTCGCTGAAGCGTTTGGTCCGATCGACGCAGTCCCCCTCCGCGCGATGATGAACGTGAGCCGCACGCCCAGGGGCGCTGCCGACCGAGCCCTCGGTCAGCCGAGCGACGGGACCCCGGCGCGTGTGCGCATCGCCCGCGTCGACAAGTCGACCTTCGCGAAGACGACGGTGTCGCAATGGGTGGACCGACTGGCGCGCGGGGACACGGTGGCCGAACTGTCCAGGTACTCGAGCAGCGTGGACAAGATCCACCCCGACGCCCACTCTGCCGTGCTCCATGTGTGTGCGCTCGGTCTCGACATGGGGCAGGCCATGCTGCTGCTCGCCTATTGGTGGAGCGCCCGCACGTCGCAGCCCACCGACACGCCGGAGTGGATGGCACTGCAGCAGCGCGTCGCCGAACTCGACCTCGCGCTCGTGGCGAAGTGCATGGCGCTGTTCGATCGCCGGCTCGTCGGCCATCCGATGGCCGGCGCGGCCTGATCACGCGCCGGTGCCGGCCCCCATGTCGGGATACCACACCGCCGGAAAGCGCCGGGCGACCAGGTCGGTCGGGCCTTCCAGCACCTGAAAGAAGCGGCCATCGGCGTGCAGCAGCATGCCGGTCAGACCCAGGCGCTCATTGGTCGACTGCGACTGCTGCAGCAGGACGGCCAGTTCGCGGGGATTCTTGAGCGACGGCCGGGCCGGGCCCGCTGGCCAGCGGCGCCGCGTCGTCGCCTCGGTGCCTGCCGTTGGTGCGCTTGCGCACAGAAATCCGGCACCCGCGGCACTACGCTCGCGGCAGGTCCGGCGCAGGGCCGACCCGCCAGGGGCGGCTCCTGTGAAGTGCTCGGAGCGCCCCGCCGCCACAACGCCCCTATCGAGGCCCGACATGACCCTCCGCAGAAGCAACTTGCTCGGTGCCGCCGCACTGGCGGCCCTGGCACCGGGCCTGCTGGCCTGTTCGTCCGAGACGACCCCCGAAGCCGCGGCACGACGTGCCCGACACCCCGAGAGCCGCAACCCGGAAGACCGCCCGTCGTTGATGCGCGAACTGGTCGGCTACGCCGCGTTGGCGCCGTCCAGCCACAACTCGCAGTGCTGGAAGTTCCGCCTTCTGGACCGGGCCCTCCGCATCGAAGCCGACCTCACGCGCCGCTGCCCCGTGGTCGATCCGGACGACCACCACCTCTTCGTCTCGCTGGGTTGCGCCACCGAGAACCTGGTGCAGGCCGCCTGGGCCAGCGGCTGGAAAGCCGAGGCGCGATTCGACGGCACCGGGGACGGCGCCGTGGCCGTGGGCCTGGAACGGGTGCGGGCGCGGCTGACGCCGCTGTTCCATGCCATCGCCGAGCGGCAATGCACGCGCAGCGATTACGACGGCCAGCCCGTGTCGGCCGAGGAACTGCGCCTGCTCGAACTCGCAGGCAGCGGACCTGGCGTGCGCACGCTGCTGATCACCGAACGCAACTCGATGGAGCGCGTGCTGCAGTACGTGACGGCCGGCAACTCGATCCAGCTGACCGACCCCGCCTACCTCGAGGAACTGACCGCCTGGATGCGCTTCGGTGACCACGAGGCGGTGAGCACCGGTGATGGGCTGTTCGTCGCGACCTCGGGCAAACCGACCATGCCGCGCTGGCTGGGCCGCCGCGCCATGGACCTGTTCTACACGCCGCGGTCGGAGAACGATCGCGCAGCGAGGGAAATCCGCAGCTCGGCGGGCATCGCCGTGGTGGTGTCCGACGTCGACGACAAGGCCCACTGGATCGAGGCCGGGCGGGCCTATGAGCGCTTCGCGCTGCAGGCCACCGCGCTGGGCATCCGCAATGCCTTCGTCAACCCGCCGGTCGAGGTGGCGGCGCTGCGGCCGCAGTTCGCATCATGGCTGGGCGTGGGCCCGCTGCGACCGGACCTGGTGCTGCGTTTCGGCCGCGGGCCCGCCATGCCGATGTCGACCCGGCGGCCGGTGCAGTCCGTGCTGGTGTGAGCACGTCGCCCGGCCGCCGGGTTGCCCGACAGCCTGCGGCCGACGCGAGTCGGTCGCGCCTCAGCGGGTCGGCCGCGCCGCCTGCAGGTGCGGCAGCGCCGGCATCGGAGCGGTGGCCATGCGCCCGGCCTCCCATTGCCGAGCCTGTTCGAGCACGCGCTCGAAGGCAACACCCTCTTCCAGCAGGGCCGACTTGTCGTGCGCGTCGAGCGGCTGTTCGATGCCGGCGTCGTCGCGCGGCATGCGGTCCTTGCGCACCGATTCCATCAGGCGCTTGATCTCCGCGGCGGCGTGCATCGGCGTCTGCAGCAGCACCAGGCGCTTCGAGCGATCGGGATTGTTCGGCACGTGGCAATCCAGGCACTGGTTGTCGCGCAGCTTCAGGGCCAGCCGCTTGTAGGTCGAATCGAGCTCGCCCAGGTGCGGGTTGGCCGGGTCCATCAGCCCGTCGAACACGGTGACCACCGGCTGCACGCGGCCTTGCGCGTCGGTCCATCGCCACTGGCCGTCGAAGGCCGGGTGGCTCACGCTTTGCAGCGCAACGATGGGGGGATTGCTGCCGAACGGCGTGAACTGGGCCACCTTCACCCGCTCGGCCTTCGTGTCCCAGTACAGGATCACCTGGTTGGCCTTCTCGTAGGTGCCCCACTTGTCGGCGTCGTGCCAGAACGGGTACGGGAACTGCCCCGGTGCCAGCCGGTTGCGGAAGGCCGTCTGCAGGCGGATCTGCACCAGCCCTTCGGCGTCGGGCATGCCCACGGTGTAGCGCCCGTTGAACATGAACAGCGGCACGTACATGCCCATCAGCACGTCGGGGCCGAACTGCGTGAGCGTGCTGTCCTTCAGGCTCAACGACGGGTCTTTCTGCCGGCCCCACAGCACGAAGTCGTTCAGGTGCCGGCGCACCTGCACGTCGCGGTAGAGCGATCGGCGGCAGGCGTCGAAGGCGGCCTGATCGCCAGGCTCGGCCACCGGGCACAGGCGCGCCAGGGCGCCGGCCAGGCGCGCGGCGGCGCGCTCGGTGCGCGCGGTGGTGTTGGCATCCTGCGACCAGACGGCCGACGGTGAAGCGGCCAGCAGGGTGGCCAGACCACAGGCCAGCCCGGCGGTCCGGAGGGAAAGGCGTGCATTCATGGTGTCATTGCTCCTTCGAGCGCAAGTCAGGGACAGCCGGCGGCTCGCGAAGCGAGCTGCCGGGCCGGTTACTGCAGTGCGGTGGGGGCGGAAACTCGCGCCCGTCGGATCAACCGATGATCTTGCCGTTGCGGTCGATGGCGACCACGTCGACGAACCTCGAGCCCAGCACGCTGGTGGAGGTGAAGTGGGTGCGATAGCCGCCGAAATCGACGTTCAGCTCGGCCAGCGCGTCGCGGAAGCGGGATCGGCTGGCGACACCGCCCTTGGCGCTGGCGCGCGCCGCCTCGACCGCGACGCGGCCGACGATGTAGCCCTCGAGGCTGGTGAAGCCCGGCCGCACACCGGTGCCCAGCGCGGCCAGGTCGTCGCGGTACTGCTTGACCACGCTGTTGGCCAGCGCGTTGGGGCGCGGCACCACGTGGCTCATGATGATGCTGTGGCCCTTGTCGGCCATGTCGTCGATCAGGGTCTGGCCGGCGAACGACGACGCGAAGTAGAAGCCGAGGTAGCCGCCCGCGGCCATGCCCGCCACGATGGACGTCACCGGCTGGGCATTGGTGCTGAACACCACGCAATCGAGCTTGGCGTCGAGCAGGCTCTTCACCGGGCCCTCGAATCCCTTGGCGTTGCGGTTCAGCCGCACGGTCACCGTGGGTTCGAGGTTCGCCGCCATCAGCGCGGCGGTCATCGCCTGCTGGTTGGCAGACGAGGTGTCCTCGAGCATGACCAGGCCCACGCGCTTCATGCCGAAGGTGCGGACGTAGCCGACGAGGCGCCGGTATTCCACGTCGTAGCCCGGCCGCACGTGGTAGGCCATGGTGAGCTTCTCGTTGCGGATGCCCATGTTGCCGCTGGCCGTGCCCAGCAGCACCACGCGCTGGGATTCCACCAGCGGCAGGCAGGCCTCGGCACCCGCGCCGCTGGTCAGGCCCACCAACGCAGTGACGCCCGATTCGATGAGCTTGGCGGCATTGGCCTTGCAACGCTCCTTGTCGCCGCCGTCGTCCAGCGTCACCAGCTCGACCTGCGGGCCCTTGCCATCGGCACGGTTGGCCGCGCGGAAGGCCGCCTGCAGCCCGTCCCGCACGTCCTTGCCGTAGACGGCCTGGCCGCCGGTGAGCGAGGCCGACTGGCCGAAGCGGACCACTGGCGACTGCGCCGGGGTCTGCGCCGGGGTCTGCGCCCAGGCGGCCGGGTCGATGGCGGCACAGGCCACCACCGCCACACCGCCCTGCACGAGGGTTCTGCGCAACATGGAACGGTCTCCTCAGCCGATCAGGCGGCCATAGCGGTCGAGCGCCAACAGCTCGACAAAACGTGAACCCTGCGGTCCACCCGCGAACGACACCGGATAGCCCCCCAGGTCGGTGCGCAGGCCGGCCAGCGCCTCCTTCATGCGGTCTCGGCTCAGCGTGCCGGAGCGCATCGCGGCGCGGGCGGCGTCCACCGCCACCCGACCCGCGATGTAGCCCTCGAGCGTGGTGATGCCCACCCGCGCGGTGCTGCCCAGCAACACCAGGTCGCGCTGGCATTGCGCCACCACGCTGACCTTCTGCGACGTGGGGCGCGGCACGACCACGCTCATCACGCAGCTCTGCCCCCGCGCGGTGAGCGTGTCGATCAGGTCTTGCCCGGCAAACGACGACGCGTAGAACAGGCCGGCGAAGTGCGCCTTGCGCATGCCGTCGATGATCTTGGCCACCGGCGAGGCATTGGCCGTGAACAGCACGATGTCGAGCCGTGCGGCCAGCAGCGACGCCACCTCCACGTCGAACGACGCCGCGTTGCGATCGATGGCCAGCGACACCTCGGGCACGATCGACTGCGCCCCCAGCGCCTGGGTCATCGCATCGAGGTTGGCCCGCGAGGTGTCGCCCAGGTAGACGACGCCGACGCGGCGCATGCCGACGTCGCGGATGTAGGCGACCATGCGCCGGTACTCCTCGTCGTAGCCGGCGCGGACGTGGAAAGCGCTGCTCACCTTCGACGAGCGAATGCCCATGTTGCCGCTGGCGGTGCCCAGCAACGGCACCTGCGCGCCTTCGACCACGGGCAGGCAGGCCTCGGCACCGGCGCCGCTGGTCAGTCCGATCAGCGACAGCACCCCGGTGTCCACCAGCGCCCTGACATTGCGCAAGCAGTTGTTGCGCACGCCGCCGTCGTCGAGCGTGTGAAGCTCATAGCGCACGCCTTGCGCCGCATCGGCCACCGAGGCCGCGGCCAGCGCGGCGCCGATGCCGGCCTGCACGTCCTTGCCGTAGGCGGCCTGCGCGCCGGTGAGCGAGGCGGACTGGCCGAATCGCACCACCCTCGGCGCGCTGCCCGACGGGGCCGCCCACACCGGGCCAAAGCCCCCCAGAGCGGCGCTGCCACACCCGGCGAACAACATGGTTCTGCGCTTCATGACAACCCCCCCTTCAAGTGGTTTGCCGCATGGCATGGGCGGAGTGTCGTTCCGGACGTGCGTTAATTCACGACAGCACGCCAAGGCTTTCGAATGTGACCGTTGGTTGCAATGCAGTCGGCACGGCCGCGCAAACGGACGTATCAGGAACGCGCCAGCCGCCTCGCGGTCGCCCGCCGGCGGAAGGTCCGGAGAACGGCGAGGGAGGCCCGGGAGAGGCAGGCAAAGGGAAATCGCCCGACAGCCCGAGCGCTCTAGTGCCCGGGGTCGCCTTCGCTCAGGCCCGACCGACCACGCCGCTGTCGGTGGACAGCGCTTCGAGCGTGTGGAAGGGCAGCACCATGTCGCGCGCCGGGTCCTCGACGGCCACCGCGCGGATCACCGGCGCCTGCGCCCGCACGCCGCCGAAGATGGTGGCGAAGGCCACGTCGGCGGCGTCGCGCCCGGTGCCGAAGCGCACCAGGCCCATCGGGATGGCGGTGCCCGAAGGATCGAACAGGTACCAGCGGCCGCCCACATAAGCTTCTACGTACGCGTGGAAGTCGGGTGGGCCGAGCGCCGGGTCGGCGCCGTAGTCGGTGCCCGTGGCAAAGCGCGCCGGGATGTTGACGGCGCGGCACAGCGCGATCATCAGGTGCGCGAAGTCGCGGCACACGCCCACGCGCTCGATCACCGTGTCCACGGCCGAGGTGGTGCCGTTGGAGCTGTTGGACGTGAAGGCCACGCGCTGGCGCACCCAGTCGCGGATCGCCACCACCCGGCTGTAGCCCTGCCACAGCGCGCCGAACTCGCCGATGGCCAGCTTGCCCAGGCGGTCTGACTGGCAGTAGCGGCTGGGATAGATGTACTCCAGCGCCTCGAACGGCAGGTTGTGCACCGGCACCTCGGCGATCGACACGGGGTCGGCCCGGTGGTGCATCAGGTCGATGGTGGCCGAGTACGACAGCTTCAGCGGGCCGGGCATCGCCCGCAGGCGCAGGTGGCGGTTGCCGGTGTGGGGGTCGAGGTGCACCTGCGTGGGCAGCGTCTGGCTCAGCCACAGCCGCTCGTCCATCACCCGCTGGTTGGGGGTGTGCGCGGCGTGCACGTTGAAGACGAAATCGGCGCCGTGGGCATCCACCTCGTAGGTCAGGTCGATCTGCAGCTGGATGCGGATCATGGCGTGACCACCGAGGCCACAACGCGGTGCACGACAGGACGAAAACGCACGTTGATGGTGCGCGTTCCGCGGGTGGCAAATCGAGTACGAATCATGTGCACAGTATGCGCGCTCGGCGCCATCAAGGAGATTGAACCCGGGGTACGCTGACGCACAGACCGTGCCACCACCAGAGACCAGACTGCCCTCCAGCAAAGGCCCACCCCAGCACCATGCTCGCACTCTCCAGCGCCGCAGAACCGCACCGCCAGGCCTTGGCCCTCTCGGGCAAGGCCTTGCCGGTCGACGACCCCCTCCACGTGTTGAAGACCCTGCTCGAACAGGCCGTCCACTCGAGAGGGCGGCTGGAAGACGAACTGGAACGGCTGAGGCAGCAACTGGCCCTGACCCGCCGGTCGCTGCACGACGCGCGCGCCCGCGCCCGGCATGCCCAGCACGACGCGCACCATGATGCGCTCACCGGCCTGCCCAATCGCAGTGCGTTCGAGCAGACCACGCGCCGGTTCCTCACCGGCCGGGCCCCTGGCCGCGACACCGGGCCGGACGCGAACGTCCCAGCCTTCGGCCTGCTGTTCATCGACCTCGACGGTTTCAAGACGGTCAACGACCGCCACGGACACGCCACCGGCGACGCGCTGCTGCAGGTGATCGGCAGACGACTCGCGCATGCGGTGCGGGCCGACGACGCGGTCTGCCGGCACGGCGGCGACGAGTTCGTCTGCCTCGTGCACGACGTGCAGGGGGACGCCCAGGTGTCGGCCATCGCGCGCAAGCTGATCGACGCGGTCTCGGCGCCCTGCCGCATCGGCGCCACCACGCTGCGCGTGAGCCCCAGCGTGGGCATCGCGCTGTACCCGCAGGACGGGCTCAGCTTTGAAACGCTGCTGCACAGCGCAGACGCCGCCATGTACCACGCGAAGCGCCAGCGCCTCGGGCATGCCTTCCACAGCATGATGCCCGGCATGGCCGCCCTGCCCCTGATCGCACCGCCCCAGCGGCGGGGCGCAGCCTCGCCGCCATGAGCGTGGACGCCTCCGACCCCTTCGGCACCCTGCAGGCGCTGTCGCTGGCGCGGGACCGCCAGACCCGCTTCCACTCGCTGGCCGCGCTCGAGCGCGCGGGGCTCGGCCGCATCGCGCGGCTGCCGGTGTCGATCCGCATCATGCTCGAATCGCTGCTGCGGCACTGCGATGGCCGCCGCGTCACCGCCGACCACGTCCGCGCGCTGGCGGCCTGGCAGCCGCAGGCCGCGCGCACCCGCGAGATCCCCTTCGTCGTGGCGCGCATCGTGCTGCAGGATTTCACCGGCGTGCCACTGCTGTGCGACCTGGCCGCGATGCGCGGCGTAGCGCAGCGGCACGGCCGCGACCCGCGCATCGTCGAACCGCTGGTGCCGGTGGACCTGGTGGTCGACCACTCGGTGCAGGTGGACCACGCCCGCGTGCCCGACGCGCTGGACCTGAACATGCGGCTCGAGTTTCACCGCAACGCCGAGCGCTACCGCTTCATCAAGTGGGGCATGCAGGCGTTCCGCTCGTTCCGCGTGGTGCCGCCGGGCGTCGGCATCGTGCACCAGGTGAACCTCGAATACCTGGCCCGTGGCGTGCTGCACCGCGACGGCCTCACCTTCCCCGACACGCTGGTGGGCACCGATTCGCACACCACGATGATCAACGGCCTGGGCGTGGTGGGCTGGGGCGTGGGCGGCATCGAGGCCGAGGCCGGCATGCTCGGCCAGCCGATCGTGCTGCTCGAGCCCGACGTGGTGGGCGTGCACCTGCACGGCCGGCTGCCCGCGGGCGCCACCGCCACCGACCTGGTGCTGCGCCTGACCGAGCGCCTGCGCCAGGCCAACGTGGTGGGCAAGTTCGTCGAGTTCTTCGGCGGCGGCGCGGCCTCGCTGGGCGTGGCCGACCGCGCCACCGTGGCCAACATGGCGCCGGAGTACGGCGCCACCATGGGCTACTTCCCGGTCGATGCCCGCACCGTGGACTACCTGGCCGCCACCGGCCGCAGCAGCGACGAGGTCGATGACTTTGAGCGCTATTTCCGAGCGCAGGGCCTGTTCGGCATGCCCCGTCCCGGCGACATCGACTACAGCGAGGTGCTGGCGTTCGATCTGGAGACGGTCCACCCCGCGGTGGCCGGGCCCAAGCGGCCCCAGGACCGCATCGACCTGCCCGACCTGGGCCGGCGCTTCGAGCAGCTGTTCACCCAGCCGGTGGTCGACGGCGGCTATGGCCGCGAACCGGCCGGGCTGAGCCGTCGCCATGCCGTGCGGGCAGGCGCCGACGGCCCCGCCACGGCCGCCGACATCGGCCACGGCGACGTGCTGATCGCCGCCATCACCTCCTGCACCAACACCTCCAACCCCGGGGTGATGCTGGCCGCCGGCCTGCTGGCACGGCGGGCGGTGGCGCGCGGGCTGAAGGTGTCCCCGCGCGTCAAGACCTCGCTCGCACCCGGCTCGCGGGTGGTCACCGACTACCTGTCGCGCGCCGGGCTGCTGGACGACCTTCAGGCGCTGGGCTTCGGCCTGGTGGGCTATGGCTGCACCACCTGCATCGGCAACTCGGGGCCGCTGCCCGCCGATCTGGAGGCGGCCATCGAAGAGCACGGCCTGGTGTGCGCCGCGGTGCTGTCGGGCAACCGCAACTTCGAATCGCGCATCCACCCGGCGCTGGGCGCCAACCTGTTGATGAGCCCGCCGCTGGTGGTGGCCTTCGCCATCGCCGGCCGCATCGACATCGACCTGACCCGCGAGCCGCTGGGCACCGGCCGCGACGGCCAGCCGGTGTGGCTGAAGGACCTGTGGCCCGACGACCGCGAGATCACCGAGGCCCTGCCGGCCGCCACCGACCCGGCCACCTACCGCGCGCTGTACGACGGCGTGGCGCAGAGCAACCCGCGCTGGAACGCCATCGTCGCCGAGGGCGGGCTGGTCAACGGCTGGCCGGCCTCGACCTACATCGCCGAACCGCCCTTCTTCGACGGCTTCGGCACCACGCCGCCGGGGCTGCAGGACATCCGCTCGGCGCAAGCGCTGGCGATCCTGGGCGATTCGGTGACCACCGACCACATCAGCCCGGCCGGTCGCATCGCCGCCGACACCCCGGCCGGCCAGTACCTGCTGGCCCAGGGCGTGGCCGAGGCCGACTTCAACAGCTACGGCGCCCGCCGCGGCCACCACGAGGTGATGGTGCGCGGCACGTTCGCCAACCCGAGCCTGCGCAACCGCATGGTGCCGCCGATGGCCGACGGCGCGCCGGTGGAGGGCGGCCTGACCACGCTGCAGCCGGGCGGCGCGGTGCTGTCGATCCATGCGGCGGCCCTGCATTACCAGCGCCGAGGCACGCCCACACTGGTGTTCGCCGGCCACGACTACGGCAGTGGCTCCAGCCGCGACTGGGCCGCCAAGGGCCCGCGCCTGCTGGGCGTGCGGGCGGTGGTGGCGCGCAGCTTCGAGCGCATCCACCGCTTCAACCTCGTCGGCATGGGCCTGCTGCCGCTGCAGTTCGAGGACGGCAACAGTGTCGAATCCTTCGGGATCGTCGGCGACGAGACCTTCGACCTCCTTGGCATCGACGGCACCCTGCACGCGCGCCAGATGCTGACGCTCGACGTGCATCGCCGCGACGGCCAGCGCTTCGGCATCCCGCTGCGGCTGCGGGTCGAGACGCCCATCGAACTGGACTATCTGCAGCACGGCGGCATCCTGCCGTACGTGATGCGGCAACTGCTGGCCCTGCCCGAGCGCTGAGCCCCACGGCGTCGCCGGGCGGCCCTCTGCGGACACACCACCGCCCCGGTGCCGAAGGGGCCACCGGGGCGGTGTTCGCGTGCGCTGGGGTTCAGACAGGTGCGCGAGGGCTCACCGGGCGAACGGCGCCGACGATCACGGCCGGACGGCGATCTCGTTCTTGACCGCCTTCACGCCGTCCACCTTCCAGGTCAGCGTCTCGGCGGTGGACTTCTCGGTGGTGCTCTTCGCGAAGCCGGACAGCAT
This sequence comes from Ideonella sp. A 288, assembly GCF_002198735.1. GTDB lineage: Bacteria > Pseudomonadota > Gammaproteobacteria > Burkholderiales > Burkholderiaceae_C > Pseudaquabacterium. The sequence continues at coordinate 27,062 of NZ_MWLO01000021.1, read as the reverse complement.
CACGGTGCCCTTCATCGTCTCGACGCTGATGCTGGCCGCATCGACCAGCTTGTTCTCGACGAAGCGCGCCTTCACGGCGGTGGTGATGGCCGAGTCGTCGACGTAGGCGCCGACCGATTCCTGGCCGCGCGTGACCGCGCAACCAGCGGTGCCCAGCAGGACGGTGGCGATGACGAGGGCGGGCAGGCTGAAACGAGTTTGCATGGTGTGGCTCCTTGGGGCTTCGGGGGGAAAGGCCGTCGGGGTCGACGGCAGGTGCAGCGGCTGGCTCTTCCGACGGGCCAGCCTTTCGGTTCAACGCCGTGGGCCGGTTCGCCCGGCGAGCTGGGCTCGACCGGACGGCAGGCCGACGAGCGGCAGGTGGATCAGCGTCGTGCACGCACGGGCTGGTCGTTCTCGGCGATGTAGACCTCGACGCGGCGGTTCATCGCGCGGTTGGTGTCGCTGGAGTTGTCGGTCACCGGGTAGCTCTCGCCGTAGCCCACCGTCGACACGCGCTGGGACGACACGCCCAGGCCGATCAGCATCTGGTCGACCGCGTCGGCGCGGCGGCGCGACAGGCCTTCGTTGGCGCTGGCCGAACCGACGTTGTCGGTGTGGCCCTCGATCAGCACGCGGCGCTCGGGGTACTGCGCCAGGAAGTCGGCCAGCTTGCGCAGCGAGCCCTGGGCCGCGGGCTTGATGTTGGCCCGGTTGGTCTCGAAGAGCACGTCGCCCAGCGTCACCAGCTGGCCCCGCTCGGTGGATTTGGCCTGCAGTTCGGTCAGGCGCTGCTGCAGTTGGTTGGCCTGCTGCTGCGCGACGATGGCATCGGCTTCGGCGATGGCGCCGCGGCGCTCTGCCGTGCCGGCGCGCTCGGCCGAGGCGGCGGCTTCCTGACGCGCCACGCCGGCCTGGGCCACTGCGGCACCGACCTGGGCCTGGGCGACACGGGTCTGCGCCTGCGACGAGGCCGCTTGCGCCTGCGACGTGGCCGCCTGCGCCTTGGCGCGATCGGCCTCCACGGTGCGGCGGTCGGCGCGGGCCCGCTCGCGTTCGACCTCGGCGCCGGCGATGGCCACGTCACTGGTCTTGGCCTGGGCGATGGCCATCGCGGTGCGGGCCTGCTGGTTGGCCACGTAGGCCACGCTGTTCACCTCGATGGTGGACTCGCCGGAGGCCAGCAGGCCGTCGGCGCGGGCCAGGGTGTCGGTGGCGCGCTTCAGTTCGAGCGGCGCATGGGTGCCCACGGCGCTGTCCTGCTGGGCCTGGCGCACGGTGCCGCGTGCCTCGACCAGCCCGGGCGGTGCCATGGCCGGGCTGGAGCAGGCGGCCAGCACCGCAGCAGCCAGCAGGGTGGTGATCAGCGTGCCGCTGGCGAGTGGGCGTGTCATGGTGTGCATCTCCGGGGTCGTGTTCATGGGCGGGCCGTGCCTTCGCGCAACTGGCGGATGCCTTCGCGCACTTCGGTCAGCGCGCGGCTGGCGCGCACCGACCGGGCCTGCGCCTCGGCGAGCGTGGCGTCGGCCTCGGCCTGCTCGGCCACCTGGCGGGCGAGCACGTAGTCCTTGGCGGCGAAGGCGGTGTTGGCGCGGGAGATCTTGTCGCGCGCCGCGGCCAGCTCCAAAGGCGCCTCGGCCGATGCCGGCCCCCCAGCGCGCTCGACGGCAGCGCGGCCGACGGCCAGTTGCTCGGCGGGCGGCGGCGTGCTGGCGCAGGCGGCCAGCAGCAACAGGCCGGCCATCAACGGTGTCGCGGTGCGCAGCAGGCGCCAACCTGGCGAAAGGTGTGGGGTCATGGGGATCTCCATCGTGTGGGGCTTCGCGGCACCGCAACGACAGGCGGGGGGGCAAGGCAAGACCTTGATCCTGGGGCTGGGCACGCTGCGCGTCGATCGGACGTGGGCTTCAACGCCTGTGGGAGCCGTCCTACATCGGCACCGTGCGCCGAATCGGCGTGCCGGCCTTGTGTGCGTTGCCGAACATACAGGCCAGGCGCGCCTGCCTAAGATCGACCTGGACGGCGCGGTCGGTGGGTCTCGGCGCGCCGCCACGCCCATTTCCCGGCGCCCAGACGCCAGCCGCGGAGGATCTCGTTGGCCAACCCCCCAGTCCAGAGTGCCCCGCAGCGCAACCAACTGCTCGCCGCCCTGCCTCCCGCCGAGTTCGATCGCTGGATGCCCCATCTCGAATGGGTGGCCATGCCGCTGGGCCAGGTGATCTACGAATCGGGCACGGCCCAGCACCATGTCTACTTCCCCACCACCGCGATCGTGTCCTTGCTGTACGTGATGGAGAACGGCGCCTCGGCCGAGATCGCCGTGGTGGGCAACGAGGGCATCATCGGCATCTCGCTGTTCATGGGGGGCGACACCACCCCCAGCCGGGCCGTGGTGCAAAGCGCCGGCGAGGGTTACCGGCTGCGCGCACCGATGATGAAGCAGGAGTTCGACCTTGCCGGCCCGGTGATGCACCTGCTGCTGCGCTACACGCAGGCGCTGATCACGCAGATGGCGCAGACGGCGGTGTGCAACCGCCACCACACGCTCGACCAGCAACTGTGCCGCTGGCTGCTGCTGAGCCTCGACCGCCTGCCCGGCAGCGAACTGGCGATGACGCAGGAGCTCATCTCGAACATGCTGGGCGTGCGCCGCGAAGGCGTCACCGCCGCGGCGCTGAAGTTGCAGGACAGCGGGCTCATCCGCTACGCGCGCGGCCGCATCTCGGTGCTCGACCGCCCGGGACTCGAGGCCCGCACCTGCGAGTGCTATGCGGTCGTGAAGAAGGAATACGACCGACTGCTGCCCGATCGCCCGGCCACCTGATCGCGGCTGAGGCCATGAGCCGGCAAATGCACCGCGTTGTGTGCGCCAGGAGACAGCCAGCGTGCCCGGGCCTTGCGCAGACTGCTTCATGGACGACCCCATGACTGTGCCCTCGACACCCGTACGACCCAGCGCGCCGAACGCGTGGCGTGGCCCGCCACGCGGCGCGAACGGCTCGGCGGCCACCGCCGAGAACCACCTGATCGAACTGCTGCCGGCCACCGACCGCCGCAGGCTGCTGGCCGTCAGCGAACCGGTCGACCTGGTGCTGTCCGAGGTGCTGTGCGAGGCGGGCGCGCCGGCCGAGCACGTGTACTTCCCGGTCGACAGCTTCATCTCGCTGGTGGCGCACGTCGACCACGAGCCCGGCCTCGAGGTGGGCATGGTCGGCCGCGAGGGCATGCTCGGCGCCCAGGTGGCCCTGGGCATGCTCACGTCGCCGCTGCACGCGCTGGTGCAGGGGCGCGGCTCGGCCTGGCGCATCGTGATGGCCGACTTCCGCCTGGAACTGGCGCGCAGCCCGCCGCTGCAGCGCCTGCTGCACCACTACCTGAGCGTGCGCATGGCGCAGCTGGCCACGGCGGCGGGGTGCCTGCGCTTCCACATGATCGGGCCGCGCCTGGCCCGTTGGCTGCTGATGAGCCAGGACCGCGCCCATGGCGACAGCTTCCACGTCACCCACGAGTTCCTGGCCTACATGCTGGGCGTGCGCCGGGTGGGCATCACGCTGGCCGCAGGCGCGCTGCAACGACAGGGCCTGATCCGCTACCACCGCGGCGAGCTCATCGTGCTCGACCGCACCGGGCTGGAGTCGGCCGCCTGCAGCTGCTATGCGGCCGACATGTCGGCCTATGCCGAACTGCTGTGACGCAGACCCCGCGCGTTCCAATGTGCGGCACAGAACAGACCCGGCCTGGCCCCGCTGGCACGCTCGGCCCACGCGCCGGCGGTGTGGCCGACGGCCCGGAATGCTGCTGCGACCTCTGCGGCCACAGGCCGAACCTCCACGGAGCAACCCCATGCCGACAGTTCGATCCCGAGTTCTCCAGCCCGACATGAACTGGCCGCGCTCCACGGCGGCCCTGGCCTCGGGACAACACCACGACAACGTGCTGCAATGTGCCGCCGGCTTCTTCTCGAGCCAGGCTGCGGCGCTCGACACGCTGGACCACCTGTTCGAACGCCAGGGCCTGCGGCCCAATCAGGCGCTGTTGCTCGATCCGACCGATGCGTCACGGACCAGGTTTGCCCGGGTCTCGTGGCGCTGGACCGACCGCTGGCCGTCCGAGCATGCGCAGTCGCGGTCAGACCGGCTCGTGTGTGCCGGCGTCGGCGCCTGGCTGGCGGGCATGTGCACCCTGCTGTGGCTGGTGGCGGAAACCGACACCGACCAGGCCATGCACCTGCTGTGGCTGGGCGGCGCCACCCTGTCGGGCGCCCTGCTGGGTGTCGGCCTGCACCTGCTCTTCAGCCGGCCGATGCGGCCGGTGCAGTTCGACCGCAACGTGCAGCGCCACCTGGCCGAGGGCTGCCATGCGGTGGTCGTGCACGGCGTGCCGGCCCGTCAGCAGGCCGAGGTGATGGCCGTGCTGCGCGGCCGCAGCCAGGCCTGGTGCACCGAGGCGCTGGCGGTGCATCGGCTGTAGCCCACACCGACGGGTCGAGCACGGTGGACCCCATCGAGCCCGCCGTCGCCTGACCACGCTGCCGCAGACCGGGCCGAACCGGCCACCCGACCTCCAGGAGATTGCCATGGACAAGACCAACCCGCCCCGCTCATTCGGCGTGTTCAAGCCCGTGGGCCACACCGTGCTCGCCTTCGAGCCGGGCCCCGACCTTCAAGCGGCCACCGACCGGCTGCACGCGCTGGGCTTTGCCGCCGATGCGATCGTTCGCTACTCACCCGCGGAGATGACCGCGCTGGTCGAGGCTGACCGGCTGTCGGCCAGCCCGCTGGCCTCAATGGGGCAGGACCTGAACCTCGTCGAGGCCCACGGCACGCAGGCCGCCCGTGGCTGCGGCTTCCTGGTCGTGGAGTCGGCCGACGACGCCAGCGCAGAGGCCGTGGCCGGCGTCGCGCAGCAGTGCCATGCCGCGTCCGCCCAACGCTATGGCCGCTTCGTCATCGAAGAGGTGGCCGCTGCCGCTGCGTCGGCGTCGCAGGTGTTCGAATCGCCAGACCGGGGGCTCGACGTGGCGTCCGTCGACGGCCGGTCGAACCCGGCCGCATCGATCGGCAAGCCCGCCGGCTGAACCGGCCATGACCGCCACCCGCCGCGAGGTCGACAGCTTCGGCGCCGTCGACGTGCCAGTCGACGCGCTGTGGGGCCCGCAGACCGCGCGCAGCCTGCGCTTCTTCGCCATCGGCACACAGCGCATGCCGCTGGAGGTGGTGCACGCCATCGCCTGGATCAAGTGGGCCGCGGCTGGGGCCAACCGCGAGCTGCAGGGGCTGGATCCCGCACGCGCCGAGGCCATCGCCCAGGCCGCGCAGTGGGTGGCCGAGGGCCGGGTCGACGAGGCCTTTCCGCTGTCGGCGTGGCAGACCGGCTCGGGCACGCAGAGCCACATGAACGTCAACGAGGTGATCGCCGGGCTGGCCTCGCATGCGCTGGGCGCCTTCCCGGCGGGCGCCGACCGCGCGGACAGCGCCACCGGCAGTGCCGGCAGTGTCGGCACCGCGCGGCCGGTCGACGCCCACGACGAGGTCAACCTCGGCCAATCGACCAACGACGTGTTCCCGTCGGCCGTGCACATCGCCGTTGCCCTGCAGGCCCGCGACGAGCTGCTGCCGGCGCTGGCCGTGCTGCACACCGCGCTGGCCGACCGGGCCGCCGCCTTCGAGGGCATCGTCAAGGTCGGCCGCACGCACCTGCAGGACGCCACGCCGCTGACGCTGGGCCAGGAGTTCAGCGGCTACGCCGCGCAACTGGCCACCTGCGGGCAACACCTTCGCCATGCCCTGCACGGTGTGCACGCCCTGGCCCTGGGCGGCACCGCGGTGGGCACCGGGCTGAACACGCACCCGGAGTTCGGCGCGCGGGTGGCCGAGGCCCTGGCCGAGCGCCTGGCACTGCCGCTGGTGCAGGCCGAGAACCTGTTCGCCGCCGTGGCCGGGCAGGAATCGCTGGTGGCCTGGCACGGTCAACTGCGCTTGCTGGCCGTGGTCCTGGCCAAGGTGGCTGGCGACATCCGGCTGATGGGCAGCGGACCGCGCGCCGGGTTGGGCGAGTTGCGGCTGCCGCAGAACGAACCCGGCAGCTCGATCATGCCCGGCAAGGTGAACCCGACGCAGGTGGAGGCGCTGACGATGGTCTGCGCCCAGGTGATGGGCCACGACGCCACCATCGGCTTCGCGGCCAGCCAGGGCCAGCTCGAGCTCAACGCCTTCCAGCCGCTGATCGCACTGGACACGCTGGACAGCCAGCGGATGCTGGCCGATGCCATGCGCAGCTTCGCCACCCATTGCGTGGCCGGGCTGCAGGTCGACGCCACCCGGGTGGCACGCCTGCTGGACGAGTCGCTGATGCTCGTCACCGCGCTGGTGCCGCACATCGGCTACGACCGTGCGGCACGCATCGCCCAGGACGCCGAACGGAACGGCCTGACCTTGCGCGAGGCCACGCTGTCCCAGGGGGCCGCGACGGCCGAGGACTTCGACACCTGGGTCGATCCGCACAAGATGCTCGGCCCACGGCCGCGCTGAAACCGTGCCCGTGGCACGCGCTGGCATGGACCGGGCCGCACGGTCTGTTCGCCAGCGCACCCACAGACACCCCAGTGACTGGCGGCACTCAATCACAGGCTCGCCCTGAGGCCTTACAAACGAACTGCCCGGACCGCGGGCGTTCGGGAATCTCATGCGCGCCCAATCCAGCCCCACCGACAACCTGCTGATCAACGCCCTGCCGCAGGAGGTGGTTGCCCGGTGGTGCCAGCGCCTCGAACGCATCACGATGCCATTGGGCATGGTGATGTACGAGTCAGGCATCGCCATGACGCATGTGGTCTTCCCGACCACCGCGGTGGTGGCCTTGCTGTACGTCACCGAGCGGGGGTCGTCGACCGAGATCGGCATCGTCGGCCGCGAGGGCGTGGTCGGCGTGCCGCTGTTCATGGGCGGCGGCTCCACACCCAGCAGCGCCGTGGTGCAGATTGCCGGCGAAGGATGGCGGCTGCCGGGCCCTTTCATCAAGGAAGAGTTCGACCACCCCGGTCCGGTGCAGCACCTGCTGCTGCGCTACACGCAGGCGCTGATCACGCAGATGGCGCAGACGGCGGTGTGCAACCGCCACCACACGATCGACCAGCAACTGTGCCGCTGGCTGCTGCTCAGCCTGGACAGCCTGTCCGGCAACGAACTGGTGATGACGCACGAACTGATCGCCAACCTGCTGGGCGTGCGCCGCGAGGGCGTCACCGAATCCGCATTGAAACTGCAGCGCGACGGCCTGATCCGGTACGCCCGCGGGCACATCCAGGTGCTCGACCGCCCTGGCCTCGAGCACCGGGCCTGCGAGTGCTACCGCGTGGTGCGCAACGAACACGACCGCCTGATGCCGGAGCGCCATCTGCCGGAGCTCCAATTGCCGGTGCGCCAATGGCCAGAGCGCCAGTGGCCGGTGCGCCTGGTGGCCTGAATCGCCCCGGGGGGCACACCGGTTCGGTGCGCCAGGCCACCGACGGCCGCCGCGGCGCCGCCGATGATGGGTGGGCGGCGCGCCCCGCAGCGCCTGTCCACCAACGTCTGCAGGAGCCTGCCATCGCACCCGCCCCAAGCCGCCCTCGCCACACGGACCTGTGGGCCTGCGCCGTGCCCGTCCTGGCGGGCTGCCTGGCGCTGGGCGGCTGCTCCGACCTGCCGCACATCGTGCCCGACCTGTCGCACCGAGCCGCAGCGCCGGTGCAACTGGTGGGCGCCGCCGGGCCCCTGAGCGATGCGCAGAGCCGCGCCGTGCTCGACCGCCTGGCCGGCCGCGGCCCCGCCACCGACATCTTCGACCGCCACCTGGCCCGCGAGGACGCCATCGTCGGCAGCCCGCTCACCGTTGGCAACGACGTGCGATTGCTCCAGGACGGGCCGGCCACCTACCGCGCCATGCTGGCGGCCATTGCGGCCGCACAGGACCACATCAACCTGGAGACCTACATCCTCGACGACGACGAGGTGGGCCGGCGCTTTGCCGACGCGCTGATCGAGCGGCAGCAGCACGGCGTGCAGGTCAACCTGATGCACGACAGCGTGGGCACCCTCGGCACGCCGCCGGCCTTCTTCGACCGACTAACCGCCAGTGGCGTGCGCGTGCTCGAGTTCAACCCCGTCAACCCGCTGGATGTTCGCAAGGACTGGGAGCTCAACCAGCGCGACCACCGCAAGCTGCTGATCGTCGACGGCCGCACCGCCTTCCTCGGCGGCATCAACATCAGCAGCGTGTACTCCGGCAGTTCGCTGCGCAAGGGCCGCCGGCCCGGCGCGGCCCCCGCAGACGGCGCACTGGCCTGGCGCGACACCGACCTGCAGTTGCAGGGCCCGGTGGTGGCCGAACTGCAGAAGCTCTTTATCACCGCCTGGGCCCAGCAGCGGGGCGCACCGCTGGCCGATCGCGCCTACTTTCCGCCGCCCCAGGTCGCCGGCCGCGAAGTGGTGCGCGCCATCGGCAGTTCGCCCGAAGAGCCCTTCAGCCTGATCTACGCCACGCTGCTCTCGGCCATTGCCAGTGCCGAGACCAGCGTGCACCTGACCAATGCCTACTTCGCCCCCGACCCGCAACTGCTGGCGGCCCTGACCGCGGCCGCCGGCCGCGGCGTGGACGTGACGCTGATCCTGCCCGCGCAGACCGACTCGTGGCTCATCTTCCATGCAGGCCGGGGCCACTACGCCCACCTGCTGGAGGCCGGGGTGAAGATCTTCGAGCGGCGTGGCGTGATCCTGCATGCCAAGACGGCACTGATCGACGGCGTCTGGGCCACCGTGGGCTCCACCAACCTCGACTGGCGCAGCTTCCTGCACAACCACGAGTTGAACGCCGTGGTGCTGGGCGCGGGCTTCGGCAGCCAGTTGCAGGCGATGTTCGCGAAGGACCTGGCCGCGTCCGACGCCATTGCCGCCGGCCCTTGGGCCCGGCGGCCGCTGCACCTGCGGCTGAAGGAGTGGCTGGCCGGGCTGTGGGCCTACTGGCTCTGACGCCGCCGCGGCGGCGGCGAACGCGGTGCCGACCCCGGTTCGAGGGCTGACCGCGGCGGTGAGCACCCCCCTCAGGTCGGGGGGGAGGGGCGGTCGCGCCGCGCGCCACTCGGCCGGGCCGTGAACTGTGCTGCGGCAGCGGGCCGGCTCGGGGCTTCGAGCGCACGGCGCGCGGCACTACCCTGTCGCTCGTCGCGCGCAGGGCGGCATCCCTCGCCCGCGCAGGCGGCCGATGCGGGCCACGTCCCGCCGGGCCGCCGCCCCATCGAACCCAGCTGGAGGATCACCCACCATGTCGCTGCCACGTCTCGGCCACCTGTGCGCCATCGCCGGCCTGTGCCTGCCTTGGGCCTGGCCGGCGGCACACGCCGAGGACGGCGTCACCCCGCGCCAGCTGGTCATCGGCCAGAGCATCACGCTGCAGGGCGGCCGCAATGACTACGGCGTTGCGGTGCTCGACGGCATCCAGGCGCACCTCGCGCAGGTCAACCGGCAAGGCGGCGTCGCTGGCCGGCAGGTGGTCGTCAAGGTGCTCGACGACGACAACCAACCCGCCAAGGCCGAGGCCAACGCGAGGCAGCTGGTGGGCCAGGACAAGGTGTTCCTCCTGTTCGGCTCGATCGAAGGCGGCCCCTCGACCGCAGTGATGAAGGCCGCCACGGCATTGGGTGTGCCCTTCTTCGGGCCGATGGCAGGCTCTCCCACCCTGCGCAGCCCGCACCAGCAGTGGGTGTTCCCGGTGCGCGCCGAGCACAAGGAGGAGTTCCGCGTGCTGCTGCAGCATGCGCGGACGGTGTACGTGCAGCGGGTGGCCTTCCTGCGCTCGGATTCCGAGACCGGTCGGCAGCACCTCGACAACATGCGCAAGCTTTGCGCGTCGCTGGGCCTCGAACTGGTGGCCGATCTGGCCTTCAAGTCGGACGTGGGCGACGCCGGCATCGACCAGTTGGTGAACCAGATCGCCACCAGTGGCGCCCAGGTGGTGATCAACCACGGCGGCATCGGCGTCTATGAGCGGCTGATCCGGCGGGCACGAACGATGGGCCTGACCACGCAGTTCTACGGCGTGAACTCCGGCTCGGCGCAACTCGCCGCCCACCTGGGGCCGCTGAGCCACGGCATGACGTTCTCTCAGGTGATGCCCAGCCCCTGGGAGCGCAAGTCCGCCATCACCCGCGCCTACCAGGCCGCGTTCTCGGTGCACAAACCGGGGCAGCCCTTCTCGTACGGCAGCCTGGAAGGCTATGTCACCGCGCGCGCCCTCGTGGAAGCGCTGCGGCGCGCCGGGCCCTCACCCACGCGGGCCAGCTTCGCCGCCGGGCTCCACAACACCGACCTGCAGATCGACGGCCTTCGACTGAGCTACCGCGACGGCCACCATGCGGGCCTGTCGCTGGTGCACCTGGCGGTGGTCAGGCGCGACGGCCAGTTCATTCACTGACATCCGGCGGGCGCGCGCGGGCGCCGTCCAGCAGCGGCACCAGGAAGCGGCTGCCCTCCGGCAGGCTCGTCCAGGCCAATGGCTGGCCCGGCGACAGCAGCACCGCATCGGCGGGTGCCCGCGCCCGGATGGCCTCCACGGTGGCCCCCCGCACCAGCAGGAAGCGAAGCGTGCGCCCATCGCGGCGCAGCGTCAGCTCGGCCCGCGGCCAGTGCGACGGCAGGCACGGCTCGAGCGACAGCACCCGCGCACCGTGCTTCAGTCCGAAGACCGATTCGAGGGCCGCGCGGTGCAGCCAGGCGGCCGCCCCGGTGTACCAGCTCCAGCCACCGCGGCCGGCATGCGGCGCGTGGCTGTACACGTCGCCGGCCACGGCATAGGGCTCCAGGCCGTAGATGGCGCCCTGCGTGGGGTGGTTGGCCCGGTGCGCCGGGCAGAGCCAGGTGAAGTCGCGGTACACCAGGTCGGCATCGATGGCCGGCACCTCGCCGCGCCGCACCAGCTCGGCCTGGGCCATCATGGCCCAGACGCCGGCGTGGGTGTACTGGCCGCCGTTCTCGCGCACGCCCGGCGGGTAGGCCTGGATGTAGCCGGCGCTCGGCACGGCGTGGGCCAGCGGCGGGTCGAGCAGCCGCAGCAGCCCGGCCTGCGGGTCGACCAGGTGCACCTCCACCGCGGCCATCGCGGTGCGCTGCAGCGCCGCCGGCGCGGCCTGCGACAGCACCGACCAGGCCTGCGCGATGAGGTCGATGCGGGCCTCCTGGTTCTCGTGCGAGCCGAGCGCCTGCCCATCGTCGAAGAAGGCGCGCTTGAACCACTGGCCGTCCCAGGCCGCGCCGTTCAACGCGGCCTTCCAGCCCACCGCGGCGGCCTCCCAGCGCTGCGCCCGTTCGGGCTCGCCGCGGCCGCGCGCCAGCGGTGCGAAGTCGGCCACCAGACGGTGCAGGAACCAGCCCAGCCACACCGATTCGCCGCGCCCGGCCTCGCCGACGCGGTTCATGCCGTCGTTCCAGTCGCCGCCGCCCATCAGCGGCAGGCCGTGCACGCCCACCCGCAGGCTGCGGTCGATGGTGCGGGCGGCGTGCTCGTAGACCGTGGCCACCTGCCCGCTGAGCGTGGGCGTGTCGTAGGCGTCCTCGGCCCCCAGGGGCAGCTCGCGGCCTTCGATGAAGGGCACGCGTTCGTCCAGCAGCGTGGTGTCGCCGCTGGCCCGCAAGTAGTGCGCGCAGGCCACGGGCAGCCACAGCAGGTCGTCGCTGCTGTGCGTGCGCACGCCGGCGCCGCCGGGGCTGTGCCACCAGTGCTGCACGTCGCCCTCGACGAACTGGCGAGACGCCGCCAGCACGATCTGCGCCCGCAGCATCCACGGCGCGGCCCAGGCCAGCGCCATCGCGTCCTGCAACTGGTCGCGGAATCCGGTCGCTCCACCGGCCTGGTAGAAGCCGGCCTTGGCCCACAGCCGGCAGGCCACCGTCTGGTACAGCAGCCAGCGGTTGACCATGGCATCGAACAGCGGGTCGGGCGTGGCCACCGTGGTGCTGCCGAGCAGCTGGTCCCAATGGCGGCGCACGCGGGCAAAGCGCTCGGCAGCGGGCACCGCGATGGCGGTCGCCGCCAACTGCCGCGCCGCGTCGGGGCTGGCCGCATGGCCCAGCAGGAACAGCCGCTCGACGCTTTCGCCAGGTCGCAGCACCACGGCCGTGGCCAGCGCCGCGCAGGGGTCGAGCCCATCGCCCCGGCCCTGGCCGAAGTGGTCGGGCAGCACCGGCTGGCCGCGGGCGTCGAAGCACTCGCGGCGGTCGCAGGTCCAGTCCTCGTCGTCGCCAGAGGCGTCGCCGGCCCCCACCAGGGCCAGGAAGGCCGTGGCCCCGCCGAAGCCGGCCCCCCGCTCGCGCTGCGTGCACAGCAGCACGTGCGAGGCCGAGCCGCCAAGCCCGGCCATGTGGTGCGCCGTGTGCACCGTGGCGCGGTCGGTGCGGCCGGCGCCCATCGTCCATTCGGCCACGCCCACCAGGCGCAGGCGCACCGTGTGCGCGCCGTGGTGGGTGATGCGCAACTGCACCTGCTTGACCGCGACCGCGGCGTCCACGCACCAGGTGAGCGACACCTCCACCGGACCGCGGCGGTGCCGCACCACGGTGTAGCCCTGCCCGTGCGACACCCGGTAGACGGCCTCGGGATCGCCCCAGGCGGACGGCAACAGGCTCCAGGCCTCGCGGCTGGCGCGGTCCTGCAGCAGGAACCACTCACCCGGCGGGTCGGCCACCGGGTCGTTGGACCAGGCGGTGAGCTGGTGCAGCCGGCTGTTCAGCGCCCAGGTGCAGCCGCCGCCGGCTTCGGACACCTGGGTGCCAAAGCCGGCATTGGCCAGCACGTTGACCCACGGGCGCACCGGGCGCAGCGCGCGGCTCACCTCGAAGCGGAACTCCCCCTCGCCGGCACTGAAGCTGCCACGTGGCGCCGGCACGGCCACCGAGGCGGCACGCATCGGCCGCAGCGCGGTGGTGGCGCCGGCCTGTCGCGCGTCCATCGCCTGCTCATGCCGCGCGGTCCACTCCTGCACGTGGTGCGGCAACGGGCGGCCATCGGCCTGCAGGCGCAGCCGGGCCACGCGCTGCAAGGTGCTGCGCTCGGCTTCGGACAGGTCCTCGCCGCGCAGCAGGTGCATCGCGGTGGCGGCCGGGCCGGCGTGTCCGCCGGGGTCGGCGGCATGGCGCTCGGCCAGCAGGGTCAGCTCGCGCTGCAAGGCCATCTGGTACGAGGCCGGCTCGTCGTTGATCACCACCAGGTCGCACACCACCCCACCCCAGGACCACAGGTGCAGCGCCTGCGCCAGCGTGCGCAGCAGGCCCAGGCCCCGCACGCTGCCGGCCGAGACCAGCACGATCGGCCGGTCGCCCGAGATGCCGAAGCGCCACAGCAGCCGGCGATCGCAGCCACTGTCGTCTGCGGTGATGGCGGGCGAGCCGTCTGCCGGCGTGCGCGTCAGCGTCAGCAGCAGCGCGGTGGTCAGCGTCTGCACCACCGCGAAGTTCTCGGCGGTCATGCGCTGGGCGCGCAGGCGGATGCCGGCCAGCGTGGCCGACATCAGCGAGGCCCGCTGCACGTGGCTGGGCTGGCGGTACTTGTCGATCATCGCGTGCAAGGTGCCGGGCTGTGGCGACACCGCGGTGGCGAAGGTCAGCACGGCCTTGCCGCCCGGCAACAGCTGCAGTTGCGCGCCCAGCGCGCACACCGGGTCGAAGCCGCAGTCGAGCGGGCGGCTGGGCGCGCCGTCCTGCGGTTCGGTCGGGCCATCGGGCAGCGCGTCCAGCGACGCCAGGGGTTGGTCGGGCGCGCGGTTGCGGCCGAGCCACCGCTGCCGGTCGGTCTGCTGGCGCAGGCCCAGCACCTGCGGGTCGCGGTCGGCCAGGAAGTGCGCCAGGTGCATGCCCTGCTCGTGCTGCAGGCGCGGTCGGCGCTCGAAGACCAGCGCCTGGTGCTCGTCCTGCCACGAGGCCCGCACGAACAGGTTCGAGAACGCCGGGTGCGCCTCGTCGGCGCGGGCATCGGCCAACACCACGTCGAAGGCCGAAATCACCTCGAGCGACAACGGCTCGTCGCCGAGGTTGTGCAGCTCGACCTGGCGGAACTCGATGTCGTCCTCCGGGCTGACCCACACCGTGGTGCGGGCCTGCAGCGACGGCCAGGCGGCCTCGAAGACCACCCGGTCGGCGTGGAAGACACTGGCATAACGTGCGTTTGCATCGGGCGCCGGGTGCTGGGTCAGCGACACCGGCGTGCCCTGCGGCTGCCACCGCAGGTACAGGAAACTGCCATGCGCGTCGCGCAGCGCGTCGTCGCGCCAGCGCGTCAGGCCCAGCGCGCCCCAGCGGCTGGCGCCCGCACCGTTGGCGCGCAGCGTGGTGCTGAAGCGGCCGTTCGACAACAGGTGCGTGGGCTCCACGGCATGCTGGCCGGGCAGCACTTCGCGCCACAGGCCGGGCGCCCGCCGGCGCAGCGCCAGCGGCGCCGGGATGCTGCGCGGTGCGCTGCGCATCGAGATCTCGCGCGGCGGCCGCTCGTGCAGCAGCGGTGAAACGGCCTGCACCTGCGCCGAGGCCATGCCCCAGCGCCGCGCCACGCCGTCCAGCAGCACGTTGGCCAGCGCCACGATGACCATGCCCTGGTGGTGGGCCATGTAGGTGCCCACCGGTGTGAACGGCTCGTCGCCGACGCGCCGCGCCGGGGTGAAGTCCAGCGCCTCGATGAAGCCCATCGTGCCCCGCGCGCCCAGCGCCTGCAGGGCCTCGAAGTTGCGGCAGGCCAGCCGTGCCGCCACCTGCGCCGCCAGTGCGGTGGCATACGGCGCGATCACCAGTTCGTCGGGCGGCGTGCGGCGCAGCGCCAGCCGCGGCACGCCCTGCGGCGCGTACTGGTAGGCCAGCGTGTGATCGCGCCCGGCATAGGCCGATTCGGAGATGCCCCAGGGCACGCCCTGCTCCTGGGTGAAGGCCACCTGCTCGCGCAGGGCCGCGCAGCAGGCGTCCTGCAGTGCGCTGCCGGGCGGCTCGTCCAGCACCAGGCTGGGCATCAGGTACTCGAACATCGATCCCGACCACGAGCGCAGGCCGGCCATCGCGCCCACCGCATAGAACGGCCGTCCGAGCGAGGCCCAATGGCGCACCGGCACATCGCCCTTGGCGATGGCCAGCAGGCTGGTCAGGCGCGATTCCGAGGCCAGCAGATCGTAGAAGCCCGAATCGAGCTGCTGCTCGGCCACCCGGTAGCCGATGTGCAGCAGACGCCGGCGCGGGTCGTACAGGAAGGCGAAGTCGGGCGCCCAGGCCAGGTCCTCGGCCGCCTGCGCCACGGCCCACAGCCGGGCCTGCAGCCCCTCGGCACCGGGGCCCTCGTCGGCCATCGGGGCACGCGCCTGCTCGCGACAGGCCTGCGCCACGGCCAGCAGGTGGCCGCTGAGATTGCCGCTGTCCACGGTGGACACGTACATCGGCAGCAGCGGCGCGCCGGTGCGCGTGTCGTACCAGTTCAGGAAGTGGCCGCGGTGGCGCTGCAAGGTGGCCAGCGTGGCCAGCGTGGCCTCCAGCCGGGCCAGCAGTTGCGGCGTGCCGATCCAGCCGAAGCGCCGCGCGCAGGCCGCGCTGAGCAGGTACAGGCCGATGTTGGTGGGCGAGGTGCGGTGCGCCACCATGTCGTGCGGCAGCGTCTGCAGGTTGTCGGGCGGCAGGTGGCGGTCTTCGGCACCCACGCAGCGCTCGAAGAAGCGCCAGGTGTCGCGGGCGATGCCCTCGAGCCGTGCGCGGTCGGCATCGCCCAGCGCGTCGTCGGGCCGCAGTGGTCGGCGGCGGCTGACCCACCAGATCCACACCGGCGTGCCAGCCCACAGCGCGCACAGCGCCAGCGCCATGGCCTGGTGCGGCAAGCCCGTGGCCACCGTGGCGGCGGCCATCAGCGCGGCAGTCAGCGGGGCCCGCCAGTGCGCGCGCAGGATCGAGCCCAGGTCCGTCAGCGCCTGCGCCTGGGCGGTTTCGGCGGTGGTCCACTGCAGCAGTTGGCGGTGGCTGATGGTCATGCGATACAGCGCCCGGCCGATCGCATCCACCGACATGGCCGCCTGCTGCAGCAGCATCGCCAGGTGCCACAGGCCGGTGCACAGCGTGCGGGCCAGGTCGAGCGCGGCCAGGCGGTAGAAGTGCAGCAGCGCCATGTCGTCCCGGCTGGGCGCGAAGCCGGCCACGGCGCCCATCAGCGGCCCGGCCAGGTACGCGGCCATCACCAGGGCCAGAGCGGCGCCCGGCGACACCGACCAGCCGGCCAGCGCCAGCCACAGCAGCAGCAGCGAGGCCGGCGCCACCAGCGAGCGGCGCAGGTTGTCCAGCATCTTCCAGCGGTGCATCGGGCTCAGGCCCTGGTCACCGCCGCCGAAGACGAAGGGCAGCAGTTGCCAGTCGCCGCGCGTCCAGCGGTGCACCCGCGAGGCGGCCACGTCGGCATGGAAGGGGGCGTCCTCGACCACGGCCAGGTCGCTCACGGTCGCGCAGCGTGCGATGGAACCCTCCAGCAGGTCGTGGCTGAGCACCTGGCCTTCGGGCAAGCGCCCCGACAGCACCGAGTGCACCGCGGCCACCTGCAGCAGGCCCTTGCCGGTGAAGCTGCCTTCGCCGAACAGGTCCTGGTAGACCTCGGAGCTGGCGGCGCTGTAGGGGTCGATGCCGCACTGGCCGGCGAACATCCAGTGGAAGGGCGTGAGCTGGTGGCCCGTCGGCAGCGGCGTGGCCAGGCGCGGCTGCAGGATGCCGTAGCCGGCCAGCACGCGGCGCCCGGCGGCGTCCAGCCGCGGCTGGTTGCAGGGGTGCGCGGCCACGCCCACCAGCTCGCGCAGGCGGCCCGGTGGCAGCTGGGTGTCGCTGTCGAGCGTGACGACGTAGCGCGTGCCGGGGGCGATGCGCGAGGCCTCGCCCAGGTCGAGGAAGGCCTTGGCATCGCCCTCGGCCAGTGCGGCCACCAGCAGTTCGAGCTTGCCGCGCTTGCGCTCCCAGCCGATCCAGCGCTGCTCGCTGTCGCTGAACAGCCGGTGCCGGTGCAGCAGCACGAAGCGCGGCGCCAGGCCGGCCTCGTCGCCCTGGCGCGGGTGGCGCTGGTTCAGTTCGTCGACGTGCCGCGTGGCCAGGGCCAGCAGTTCGTCGTCGGTGGCGCCTTCGGCCGTGTCGGCATCGGTCCAGTCGGTGAGCAGCGCGAACTGGGCCTGCGGCTCGCGGTTGGCCAGGTAGTGCAGTTGCAGGCGGCGGGCCAGGTCGCCCACGCCCGAGGGGTGGTTCAGCATGGCCGGGATGGCCACCATCACGCGGTGGTCGGCCGGGATGCCGTCGGCCAGCGCCAGGCGCGGCAGGCGCCGTGGCCGCGTCGATTCGCTGACCAGCCGGTTGGCCACCGCCACCACCGCCTCCGAGGCCGGCACCAGCATCAGCAGCGCCGTGAGCCACAGCCAGCCGGGCGACAGCGGGGCATGCGGGGCCAGCAGCATCCAGGCCACCAGGCCGATGCTGCCCAGCACCGCCACCGACAGGTACACCGGCAACACCAGGCGCGCACCCCACACCCGCCAGGCCCAGGCGGCCCGCGGGTGCAGGCCCAGCGCCTGCGCCAGGGCGGGCCGGCCGGCGCCCTGCAGCCAGTGCGTGGCCGCACCGGGGTCGGCCTCGCCCACCTCGCCATCGGGGTCGGTCGCCACGCGGCCGCCCATCAGGCCCAGCAGCACCTTGGCCACCGCCACCTCGCCCTGGCCGCTGCGCCGGGCCAGATGTTCGATGGCGTGCAGGGTCTGGTCGCGCGAGGCGGCATCTTCGGCCTCGAACACCGGCGACACGCGCATCAGCCGCATCAGCGTGCTGGTGCGCGAGACGATGTCCGGCCAGTCGGCATCGCCGATGGCCCGCAGCGAGGTCACGGCGTTGCTCACGCTCAGGTTGTCGGCGGTCTGGTCGGCACTGTGCTGGGCATGTGCCACCGCCGGGTCGGGCAGGTGCAGGGCCAGCCAATCGTGCACAGGGGCAGGGCCGCTGCCGCGGCGGTCCTGCAGCCGCAGCGACACCTGGGCCAGGAACATGCGCGCCACGCCACGCCGCTCGAGCAGCGCCAGCAATTCGTCCAGCGCCGGCACGGTGCAGGCGTCGAGGTGGTCGCAGCACAGGTTGGCGGCCTCGCGCGCGGCCTTGTGCGTGGCCACGCGCTCGGCCAGGCGACGCAGGTTCTCGATCAGCACCACGCGCAGGGTGGTGGGCAGCGCCCAGGACTCGCTCAGGTTCAGCTCGCGCGTTTCCTGGTAGGCGCACAGGTACTGCGCGAGCAGGTCTTCGTCGAAGGCGCTGTCGGTGTGGGCCACGAAGGCCCAGGCGACGCCGTAGATGCGCGGCAGGCCGGCCAGCGGCTCGTCGACCAGCATCGGCAGGCTGCGGAAGTAGCTGCGCGGCAGGCCATCGTGGATCTGCTCGAGCTGCGCCTCGATGAGGTGGAAGTTGTCCAGCAGCCATTCGGCGGCCGGGCTCACGTCGTAGCCGGTGGAGGCCTGCGACGCGATGTAGCGGTGGGCCTGCCGCAACATCGCGATGTTGCTGGGCAGGCGCGGAAAGAAGGCCAGGCCGGCCGGGCCGGCGCGCTCGGCGCGATGGGTCTCGCCCAGGCTGCGGCCATGCTGCGCAAAGCGCTGCATGCCGAAGATCTCGGAGCGGATGGGCGGTTGCACCGCGCCGTCCGCCGGGTCGAGGATCTCGCACAGCGCGGGCGATGCGTCGGGCACCAGCCGCTGGAGGCCCGACGGTGTCCGACCCCTGAGCGAGTTCATCATCTGCCGCATCGCCGTCACCGCGCCGCTGTCGGCCACGAGGGCCGCCAGCCGGTGGTCGGTCGACGCCCTCAGGACAGTGCTGCCACGAGGCCGACCACCAGCGCCACCACGGCCACCGTGGTGACCAGCCGCGAGGCCACGAAGCCGTGCACCGCACGGGCCCCGAACTGCAGTTGCGCCAGGCGTCCGCCCGAACGGCGGCATGAACTCAGGTGCCAACCCAATGCGGCCGGATCGCCCGGTCGCGTGTCGTTGGCCCCGTCGAAGCAGGACGTGCTCCAGCACGGGCCGGTGAAGGTCTTGTTGTCCATGGTGCGGTCTCCGGGCTGGGTGGGCAGAAGGCAGGCGGGCGCTGGATCAGCGCGTGCCGACCACCTCGATCTCGACGCGGCGGTCGGGCTGCAGGCAGGCGATCAGCGAGGCGCTGGCGCGCTCGCCCTTGCAGTCGCCGGCCTTGGTCACCGGGTCGGACTCGCTCTTGCCGACGGCCGAGATCTTGCCGGGGTCGACCTTGCCGTTGGTGACCAGGTAGGACTTCACCGATTCGGCACGTTGCTGCGACAGCGACTGGTTGTAGCTGTCCGAGCCCAGGCGGTCGGTGTGGCCCTCGACGTTGATGGTCTCGAACTGCGTGCCGTCCAGTTCACGGGCGAAGCCGTCGAGCGCGGACATGCCGTTCGGCTGCATCTGCGCGCGGTCGAAGCCGAACAGCGACTCGGCCGAGTAGCTCACGCGGCGGCGCTGCGGGGCCTGGGGCGCCGGCGCGACGACCATCGGAGCGGCCACCGGCGGCGGCGACATCACCACCACGGGTGCCGGTGCCGGTGCGGGCGCGGGCATCGGGGCCTGGGCGATCGGGGCACTGTAGGTCGGGGTGCTCATGGCACGCGGCGCGGTGGTGGTGGTGCGGCCGAACGGGAACACCAGGCTCACCGACACCAGGTTCACGTCGCCCTTGCCGTTGGCACCGTCGTTGATGCGGAAGCGCTCGATCTCGCCGCGCATCTGGAAGCCGGGGCTGAAGGCGTACTGCAGGCCGGCACCGATCTTGGCGTTGACGTCGCGCTTGCTCTGCTGCTGGTCGAGCGTGCCGAGCGCGCCCGTGCCGTTGAAGCTGCTGCGGGTGCGGGTGTGGTGGGCGCCGACGCGACCGATCGCCGACAGGCGTTCAGTGATGGGCAGCGTGCCGACCACGTCGAGGTTGAAGCCCTGCACCTCGAGCTGGCTGTTGAGCGAGCCGGCCGGAGAGGTGCTGGCCGAGAAGCCGAACTTGCCGAGGTCGAAGTAGCCGGCCTCGATGCCGATGTTGCGGTTGACCTGGTAGCCGAGGAACACCTTGTAGGCCGTGTCGCGCTGGTCGCGGGCAAAGCCAGTGGTGACCAGCCCGGCGCCGAGCAGGTTGGCGGCGATGCGCTCCTCGTCGACCTTGGCGCGGGCCGAGCCGACGGACAGGCCGCCATAGCCGTAACCGCCCTCTTGAGCGAACGAAGGCGCTGCGATGAGCGCGCTCAGGGCAGCCAGAACGGGCAGGCGCAGGACGGGGTGGAGTTTCATGGTGTACTTTCGGTGAGCAGCAGGGAAATTCATGCTGATCGGTTTATAGGAGGGCCACGCGACACCGTCTGTGCGCTGGCAGACGAACATCAAGCGCGCAAAATAAGCGTCCATGCGTTGGACGAGGTCGCGCGGGCGCACATCCCGCGGCACGCGCGCCGGGTCGCCCCGCGGCGGTGGCGTCAGACCGGTGGCCGACGTGGATCGAAGGCGGCGAAGTGCTCGCCCATGGCGCGGTAGGCGGCCTGTGCGGCGTCGTCGGTGGCCGGCGGCAGTGCGATCGACAGCACCGCATACAGGTCACCCGGCGGGGTGCCCGGCAGCCCCTGCCCTTTCAGGCGCAGCCGCCGCCCCGACCACGAGCCCGCTGGCACGGCCAGTTGCACCTGGCCATCCGGCGTGCGCACCTCGACGCTCGCGCCCAGCGCCGCCTCCCAGGGCGCCACCGGCAGGTCGAGGCTGACGTCGCGCTCGTCGATGCGGAAGACCGTCTGCGGCGCGAACTCGACTTCAAGGTACAGGTCGCCGGCCGCGCCGCCGCCCTGACCCGGTGCGCCCTGCCCGGCCAGTCGCAGGCGCTGCCCGGGGCGGATGCCGCGCGGGATGTTCACGTCCAGCGTGCGATCGGCCAGGCGCAGCCCACCGCGGCCGTCGGGCTGCGGCACGCGCAGCGCGATGGTGCGCAGCCCGCCCCGGTAGGCGTCGACCAGGTCGATCTGCACCTTGGCGTGGTGGTCCTCGCCGGCGCGGGGCCGTGCCGCGCGCGCTGCCGCCGCGGCCCGTTGGCGGCCGAACAGGGCCTCGAAGAAGGCGCTGTGCTCGTCGGCACCCCCGCCCGTGCCGCTGAACTCGAAACCGGTGTCCCAGCCCGGCGGCGGACTGAAGCGCTCACCCTCGCGATGGCGGCGTGCCACCTCGTCGTAGGCGGCGCGCTTCTCGGCATCGCCCAGCGCCTCCCAGGCCTCGGCCACCTGCTTGAAGCGGGCCTCGGCATCGGGCTCCTGGCTCACGTCCGGGTGGTACTTGCGCGCCAGCTTGCGGTAGGCGCGCTTGACCTCGGTCGGCGAGGCCGTGCTCGGCACGCCGAGCCGGGCGTAGTAGTCCTCGAACTCGACGGCGCTCAATGGGCGCCCTGGGCCATCCAGCGCAGGATCGCCAGCGCGGATGGGTCGCTGACACGCCGGTGGCTCGTCACCGCCGATTTCTCGTGCATCTCGTCCAGCAGGTGCTGCACGGCGTCGGTGCCGTCGCGCTGGTCGGCCGCCTTCTTCGTCAGGCTCTCCAGCGTCGGCGACGACTTCGATCCCGCACAGTGGCAGTTCAGGCAGCCGTGGTCGCTGGCCAGCCGGGCGCCGTCGGACACCTGGGCCGAGGCCACCGGGGTCCAGGGCGACAAGAGCAACAACACGCCAAGGACGCGTCCAGCAGACTGCAAAAGCGTCATGCCACCGCCCCGAACATCGACCCTGCGCCGGCCGTCAGGCCCATGGCCAGCGCGCCCCAGAAGGCCACGCGGGCCGCGCCGACCCAGGCGCCGGCACCGCCGGCGCGGGCCGCCAGCGCACCCAGCGCGGCCAGGAACACCAGCGAGGCCGCCGACACCCCGGCGATGAGGCTCGCCCCGGGCAGCAGCATCGCCACGCCCAGCGGCAGTGCCGCACCGACGGCAAAGCTGGCGGCCGAGGACAGCGCGGCCTGCACCGGCTGCGCAGAGAAGGCCTCGGAGATGCCGAGCTCGTCGCGGGCATGGGCGCCCAGCGCGTCGTGGGCCATCAGCCGGGCCGCCACC
Source organism: Ideonella sp. A 288 (assembly GCF_002198735.1). Classification (GTDB taxonomy): domain Bacteria; phylum Pseudomonadota; class Gammaproteobacteria; order Burkholderiales; family Burkholderiaceae_C; genus Pseudaquabacterium. The sequence continues at coordinate 4,947 of NZ_MWLO01000021.1, read as the reverse complement.
TGCTCGGCCAGCGGCTGGTCGAGGCCACGGGCCACGTAGATGGCGGTGAGCTCGCGCGTTTCCGATTCGGGGTCGGCCGCGATCTCGTCGCGCTCCTTGGCCAGGTCGGCCTGCTCGGTGTCGGCCTGCGAGTGCACCGACACGTACTCGCCCGCCGCCATCGACATGGCGCCGGCCACCAGCCCGGCCACGCCGGTGAGCAGGATGCTGGCCTGGGGCGCGTTCGCCGCCGCCACGCCCACCAGCAGGCTGGCGGTGGAGACGATGCCGTCATTGGCCCCGAGCACCGCGGCGCGCAGCCAGCCGATGCGGTCGGTGCGGTGTCGTTCGGTGTGTCGTCTCAGATGGATCATGCGGCGAGGATAGCCCGTCGCGGCCGGCAGCGCGTCGCGGCTGGCCTGCAAAAGGAGGGGCACGGGTGTCATCGGATCTCTCTCGGACCGGTGGAGTGGGGTCGACCCGGCCACTGTGCGACGGAACCACCGGCACGATCTGTACGTTCACGAACAGACACGGTCGAGGCGTCGGGGCTCAATGCACCCCACCCGGGATGCCCGGAAAAGGAACGACATGCTGGACCAGATGCGCGGCGCCACCCGCACCCACGAGCCGCCGGTGAACCCAGCCGCAGACTACGCGGCGGTGCGCCATGCCGACCCGCGCGACGCACGTGCGCTGCCCGAGGCGGTGGCAGGGCTGCCGGAGTCGCTGGCGCTGGTGGCACAGCACCTGACCTTTGCCCCGCGCACGGTGCAGCGGGGGCGGCCCATCCAGAGAGCCGGCGAGGCCTTCCGCTGCCTGCACCTCATCCGCACCGGCGCGGCCAAGGCCGTGGCCGACTCGCCCGATGGCCGCCGACAGATCGTCGGACTGCACTTCGGCGGCGACTGGATCGGCCTGGACAGCATGGCCACCGGCCGCTGCGCCGCCGACACCGTGGCGCTGGACCGCTGCGAGGTGTGGTCGGTGCTGTACACCGCCCTGGTGGCCGCCTCGGCCGAGGTACCGGCCCTCACCCACGTGGTGCACGTCGCGATGAGCGCCCAACTGCTGCGCGAACGCACCTGGCGGCTCGCGCTGGGCACCTTGGCACCCAGCGCCCGCCTGGCCGAGTTCATCCTCGGCTGGCGGCGCTCGGCCGACGCACCGCTGGGCCCCGGCGAAGCCATCCGCCTGGGCCTGTCGCGGCCCGAGATCGGCGATTGCCTGGGCCTGTCGCGCGAGACCGTGTGCCGGGCCTTCGGCCACCTCAAGGACCTGGGCCTGGTGCGCCCAGGCTCCGGTGGGCCGCGCCACCTGTTGATCCCGGACCTTGACGCGCTCGGGCATCATGCGTCCTCGACGCCCCGCAGGCGCCCGGCCGCCAGCCCCCGCGTCATCAACCATGGGCCCCGCACGGGCCTGCCACGGACACCATGCGCCACCTCGCCCTCACCCTCGCCCTGTTCGCCTTCCCCATGCTGAGCCACGCCATCGAGGAGCCCGATTTCGAGGTGCTGCGCCGCGTGGGCGACGTCGAGGTGCGGCAGTACGCGCCGTACATCGTGGCCGAGGTCTTCATCCCCGGGCCGGCCGACGGCGCCGTCAGCGATGCCGGCAACGCGGCCTTCCCCATCCTGGCCGGCTACATCTTCGGCAAGAACAAGGGCGCGCGCACGTTCGCGATGACCGCACCGGTGACGCAGACGCCCGTGCCGGTGCGCCTGCCGATGACCGCACCGGTGACGCAGAGCGCGGCCGCCGGCGGCCACCTCGTGCAGTTCGTGCTGCCCAAGGGGCTGGCCCTGGCCGACGCGCCCGAGCCGGTGGACGAGCGCGTGCGGCTGCGCGAGGTGCCGGCCAGGCGGTTGGCTGCGATCACCTACTCGGGGTTCTGGTCGGTGGCCAACGACCGCGAGCACCTCGACAAGCTCACGGACGCCCTGCGCGCTGCCAACCTGGCCTGGACCGGTGAGCCGGTGTACTCGCGCTACAACGCGCCGTTCACGCCCTGGTTCCTGCGCCGCAACGAGATCTGGCTGACCCTGACACCCTGAGCAGGTCTCACGCCCGGGTCGTGCCGTCCTGCACCTGGCCGTGCAGGTGCCACACGGCGATGAACATCGCCGCGATGGCCGGGCCGACGATGAAGCCGTTGGGGCCCATCACCGACAGCCCGCCCAAGGTGGTCACCATCACCAGCCAGTCGGGCATGTGCGTGTCCTTGCCCACCAGCACCGGGCGCAGCAGGTTGTCCACGAGGCCGATCACCAGCACGCCGAAGGCCACCAGCGCCACGGCCTGCCACACGGCCCCCGTGAGAAAGAAGTAGGCCGCCACCGGCACCCACACCAGGCCGGCGCCGATGGCCGGCAGCAGCGACAGGAAGGCCATCAGCACCGCCCAGAGCAGGGCCGCATTGACGCCCAGCACCCAGAACGCCAGCCCTCCCAACGCGCCCTGGATGACGGCCACCAGCAGGTTGCCGCGCACCGTGGCGCGCACCACGGTGGCAAACATGTCGAGCAGGGACTGCAGCTGCGCGGCCTTCAGCGGCACCACGCGGCGCAGCGTGCGCACCAGGCCATCGCCGTCGCGGATCAGGAAGAACGACAGGTAGACGGTGATCGCCAGGCTGGCCATGAACTCGAACGTGACCTGGCCCAGGCCCAGCGCCTGCCCGGCGATGAACTGGCTGCCCTGCGCCAGCGCGGCGGCCAGCCGCCGCTGCAGGGCATCGAAGTCGGCCAGGCCGACGCGCTCGAGCAGGGCCGCCATCGACGGCGGCAGTGCATCGAACAGGCCGCGAAAGTACTGCGCCGGGTTCCACTCGCCGGACTGCAGCCGCTGGTAGACCAGCGTCGCCTCGCTGGCCAGCGACGCAGCCACCAGCACCAGCGGCAGGATCACCAACAGCAGCACCAGCAGCAGCGTGAGCAGGGCCCCCAGGGTGCGGCGTCCGCGCAGCGGGCCGAGCAGCCAGTGGTACACCGGCGCGAACAGCAGCGCGATGACCACGCCCCACAGGATGGCGCCGAAAAACGGCAGCAGCACCCAGGCCAGCGCCGCCGCGGTGACGCCCATCAGCCAGGCCAGCAGCCGGTGGTCGCGGTCCGTGGGCCGCTCAGGCTGTGACGCGCTCATCGGGGGGCTCCGGGATCGGCCGGGATTCGGCTGCCACCATCGTAGCCAGGCGCCATGCCGTGTCGGTGCGGTACCGAACACAGATCGGGCCCGCACCGACACGGCATTGGTTCGCTTGCGCACAGACGCCGGCAGGCCAGGCAAACCACCATCGGAGCGCTCGGTTGGGGCCTCGACGCCCGTCGAGGCCAGCCACGGCCAGCCCACCTCCATGCCCCCCTCTCCGACCGCCGCGCCGCCCAGTTGTAGCCGGCCCCCCGAACGACATCGACGCTGGCCGTGTGCGGCACCTCTGACGGTGACGCTGCGGGTGACGCTGTGGTTGGCGCTGCTGGCCGGAGGCGGCTGTGCCACGGTGGTGGCGCCCCCCTGGCCCGAGGCCACGTTCGAAGTGCCCGCGCAGTGGTCGGCCGCCGAGGCCTCCGCCCCCGGCACGGCCGGCTCGCTGTCGCGCTGGTGGCTGCGCTTCGACGAGCCGCTGCTCGATCGCCTGGTGAGCCGCGCGCTGGCGGCGCACAGCAGCATCCAAAGTGCGCGAGCGGCCCTGCAGCAATCGCGAGCCGCGCGTGACGTGGTCGCGGCAGGCCTGGCCCCGACGGTGTCCGGATCGACCTCGGTGCAGCGCAGCCGCGCAGGCGACAACGGCACCGGCAACAGCTTCAGGCTGGGCCTCGATGCGGCCTGGGAACCCGACGTGTTCGGCGCCACGCGCCACGGTCTGGACGCCGCCGATGCCTTGGTGCGGTCCAGCGCGGCCAGCCTGGGCGACGTGCAGGTGTCGGTGGCCGCCGAAGTGGGCCTGGCCTACCTCGCGCTGCGCGGTGCGCAGGCGCGGTTGGCCATCGCCGAGGCCAACCTGGCGAGCCAGCTGGACACGCTGCAGATCACACGCTGGCGCCTGCAGGCAGGGCTGGTGGACGCGCTCGATGCCGAACAGGCCAACGCCTCGGCCGAGCAGACCCGGGCGCAACTGCCGGCGCTGCAGACGCAGATCGCACAGACCGGCCATGCGCTGGCCGTGCTCACCGGCCAGCCGCCGGCGGCGCTGGACCGCGAACTGGCCATCGATCCGACCGCTGCCATGGCCCTGCCGCGCGCCGCCGATCCGCTGCCGCTGGGCATCCCCGCCGACACGCTGCGCCAGCGGCCCGATGTGCGCGCGGCCGAGGACCAGGTGCGCGCGGCGATGGCCCGCGTGTCGCAGGCCGACGCGGCGCGGCGCCCGAGCTTCCGCCTGGGCGGATCGATCGGGCTGAGTGCACTCACCCTGGGCGCGCTCACCGACAGTGCCGCGCTGGTGGCCTCGCTGCTGGCCAGCGCCGCGGTGCCCATCGTCGATGGCGGCGCCGGCTTGGCCCAGGTGCGGGCCCAGCGCGCGGCGCTGGACCAGGCCGCGGCCGCCTGGCAGGCCGCGGTGCTGACGGCGCTGCAGGAGGTGGAAGACGCGCTGGCCGCGCTGCGCGGCGGCCGCGAACGCCTGCTGCGCCTGCAGCGCGCCGCCGACTCGGCCACGTCGGCTGCGTCCTTGGCGCGTCAGCGCTACGACAGCGGCCTGGCGGATTTCCAGGTGGTGCTCGACACCCAGCGCACGCAGCTGGGCGCGCAGGACAGCATGGCCGGCGCACGCGCCGACCTGGGCGCCGCGCAGGTGCGCCTGTTCAAGGCGCTGGGCGGCGGCTGGCGCGAGGCCGACGCGGACGCATCGTCGGCGCCTGCCCGCATCAACCGCCCACATGCCGCCTCTCCCTCGACCGGCGCGATGGCGTCGGCCTTCTCCCACGGCGCCCCGCAAGGCGCTCCCCGATGACCACCCCCGCCCCTGTC
>NZ_MWLO01000020.1 GCF_002198735.1 Ideonella sp. A 288 | reverse complement strand
CGGCTGGTCAGCAGCACGTCGCCCTGGCCGTCGGCGCGCTCGTCTGGTGGCGGCGGCGCCACCCGTCGCCGCCACCGGGGTCGTTCGACACGCCCAGCCTGCCCGGCAGCGATTGGCAGGAGATCGCGGCGCGCTACCACCACAGCCGTGTCGAGGCCCTGCGCGGCTGGCTGGGAGACGACCAAGACCTGGTGCGCGACACGCGCCGCCATCCGGCGGCAGCCGATGCGACCAAGGGCGACGACAGCGCAGCGCATCGACGCGCGCACTGCCCGGTGCTGCGGGTCGACATTCCCCTGCCGATGCGCCATGACCGCCCACTTTGAGATCGGCTCGGTGGCCGCGGGCGCGCTGCTGTTCGTGCTGCGCGACGGCCACGGCGACGTGCTGCTGACCAGCCGCATCTACCGCGACCCCGGCGAGGCGCTGTCGGGCATCGGGCACCTGCGGCGCAGCGCCCCGCTGGCCACTCGCTACCTGCGCCGCCGCGATGCCGGCGGCACCCAGCACTTCGTCGTGCACGACGCCAGCGGCGAGGTGCTGGCCAAGAGCGAGATCCACTCCACCGCCTGGGCCATGGAGGCCGCCATCGAGCAGGTGATGCGGCATGCCGCGACGGCCACCATCGCCGCCAGCGGTCTCACCGTGCCGGCGCCGCCGCCGCGCTGACGCGAACCGGGTGGGGCGGCCGCCGCCCCGGTCAGGCCAGCCGCAAGGCCATCACCCCGGCCACGATGACCGCGGTGCCGATGGCGCGCTGCATGCCGAAACGCTCTTTCAGCAGCACCGTGCCCAGCACCGCCGCGAACAGCACCGAGGTCTCGCGCAGCGCGGCGACGCTGGCCACCGGCGCGCGCGTCATGGCCCACAGCGCGATGGCATAGGAGCCGATCGACGCGGCGCCGCCCAGCGCCGCCAGCGGCCAGCGCTGCCGCGCATAGGCCAGGATGGCGCGGCGGCCGGCGGCATCGCGCCGCGCCCAGACGATCGACGGGTACGGGATGCCGTCCAGCACGAACAGCAGCAGCACGTAGGCCGCGGCGCTGTGGCCGTCGACCACCGTGGTGCGCACGCCCTTGCCGTCGACGAAGGTGTACAGCGCGATGATCATCGCGTTGGCCAGCGCATAGGTCAGCGCAGTGCGGTGGTGCAGCGCATCGCCCGGGTGCGACAGGCCCACCAGCGCCACCCCGGCGGTGATGCCCAGGATGCCCACCCAGGCCATCGGCGTGGGTGCCTCGCCCAGCACCAGCCCGCTGCCCAGTGCCACCAGCAGCGGCGCGGTGCCGCGCATGATGGGGTAGGTGAGGCCCAGGTCGCCGTGCTTGTAGGCCCCGGCCAGCGCGATGTAGTAGCCGATGTGGATCATCAGCGACGCGGCGATGAACGGTGCCGCGGCCAGCGGCGGCGGCCCCACCCACAGCGCCATCGGCAGCGCCACCAGGGCGCCGAGGAAGTGCACCAGCGCGGTGTCGAGCTCCTTGTCGCCGCTGGACTTGACCAGCGCGTTCCACGACGCGTGCAGCACGGCGCCCAGCAGCACCGCCAGCACGACCGGCCAGGTCAGCGCCATCGGTGGCGCGTCATCGGCGCGGCTCGGCGTCGCCCAGCGGCGTCAAGGCCGAATGCCGGATGCGCGTGGCGGTGAGCGCACCGGCGGATTCGAGGATGGGGTAGGCGATCGAGCAGATGTGGGAGTTGATGCGCTTCAGGTCGCTGATCAGGTCGAGGTGCAGCGAGCTGGTCTCGATGCTCTGCGCGGTCTGGTCCTGCAGGCGCGCGATGTGCGTGGCCGCGTACTCGTGCTCGAGGTCGCGGAACCGCGCCTTCTCTTCGAGCAGCCGGCTGGCATCGCGCACGTGGCCGTCGAGGAACACGCTCATGCCCAGGCGCAGGTTGGCGATCAGGCGCTCGTGCAGGTGGCAGATCTCGCCCATGCCGGCGTCAGAGAAGCGCCGCGCCGGGCGGATCTTCTTGTCCTCGATGTCCTGCAGCACGCGCTCGATGATGTCGCCGATCTGCTCCATGTTGATGGTGAAGGACATCACGTCGGTCCAGCGCCGGCCCTCGCGCTCGGACAGCGCCTCGCGCGAGACCTGGGTGAGGTAGAGCTTGATCTCGGTGTACAGCGTGTCCACCACGTCGTCCATCTCGCGCAGCTTCTCGGCGAGTTGCAGGTCGTTGTCGCGCAGCACCGGGTGGATGCCGCGCAGCATGGTCTCGACGACGTCGGCCTGGTGCAGCGCCTCGCGCGCGGCGCAGCTGATGGCCAGCGAGGGCGTGGCCAGTGCGGAAGGATCGAGGTGCCGGGGCCGCGCGGTGCCCGCCACGGTGGGGGCCACCAGCCAGCGGCCGAGCAGGCCGGCCACCGGGCCGGTGAGGCCGACGAAGAGGATGGCCAGCGCCACGTTGAAGGCCAGGTGGAAGACCACCACCTGCTGGTGCACCACCGGCACCCATTGCGTCAGGGTGGGGTACAGGTGCGGGATCAACGGTATCGCGATCACGCAGCCCACGCCCTTGAACAGCAGGTTGCCCATCGGCAGGCGCCGCTCGGCCATCGGCGCCCGGGCGGTGGTCAGCACCGCCAGCAGGCCGCTGCCCAGGTTGGCGCCCAGCACCAGGCCCAGCGCCACGGTGGGGGGCACGATGCCCGCCGAGGCCAGCGTGGCGGTGAGCAGCACGATGGCCAGGCTGGAGTACGACAGCACGGTGAGCAGCGCGCCGACGAAGATGTCGAGCATCACCTCGTTGGGCAGCGCGGCCAGCAGGGCGCGCACCGGCGGCGCCTCGGTCAGCGGCCTGGTGGTCTCGCCGATCAGCTGCAGCGACATCAGGATAAGGCCCAGGCCGATGGCCACGCGGCCCAGCCGGCCGGCGGTGGACTTCTCGCGGGTGATGAACATCACCACGCCGACGAAGATCAGGAAGGGCGACAGCCACGACAGGTCGAACGAGAACAGCACCGCCATCATCGCCGTGCCCATGTCGGCGCCCAGCATCACCGCCAGCGCGGCCGACAGCGGCACCAGGTGGCGGCCCAGGAAGGACGAGACGATCAGGCAGGTGGCGGTGCTGGACTGCACCAGGCTGGTCACCGCCAGGCCGGCGGCCACGGCCATCGGCCGCGAGCCCATGCTCACCGCCAGCACGTGGCGCAGGTTCTCGCCGAACACCCGCAGGATGCCGGTGCGCACGATTTGCGTACCCCACACCAGCAGGGCGATCGCGGCCAACAGATTCAGTAAGTGGATCATCGGCCGAGGATCATGGCACCAGGCTCACCAGGGCAGTGAATAGGTCTTCAGGTTGGTGAAGCTTTTGATGGCTTCCTGCACACCTTCCTTGTAGCCGAGGCCCGAATCCTTGATGCCGCCGAACGGGGTGAGCTCCAGCCGGTAGCCCGGCACCTCGCGCACGTTGACGGTGCCGACGTGCAGTTCCTTCACGAAGCGCATGATCACGTCCATGCGGTTGGTGCACAGCGCCGACGACAGGCCGTAGGCCGTGCCGTTGACGATGGCAATGGCCTCGTCCACCGAACCGAAGGTGATGATGGGCGACACCGGGCCGAAGGTCTCCTCGCGCACCACGGTCATCCTGGGGTCGACGCGGTCGATCACGGTCGGCGAGAACAGCGCGCCGTCGCGGGTGTTGCCCACCAGCAGCCGCGCGCCCTGCGACACCGCCTCGGCCACGCGGGCCTCGAACTGCCGCGCCGCGGCCTCGTCGATCACCGTGCCCATCTCGACCTTCGGGTTGGCGGGGTCGCCGAAACTCCACGCGCGGGTCTTCTCGACCACCAGGTCGGTGAAGCGCGCGGCCACCGATTCGTGCACCAGCATGCGCTTGACGGCCGTGCAGCGCTGGCCCGAATTCTTGTACGAGCCCTGCACCGCCAGCGACGAGGCCTCGTCGAGGTCGGCATCGTCCATCACGACGATGGGGTCGTTGCCGCCCAGTTCGAGCACGATGCGGCGGTAGCCGGCCTTGGCCGCGATGTACTTGCCGATCGGCACGCCGCCGGTGAAGGTGACGAGGTCGACGTTGGGGTTCGTCAGCATCTCGTCGGCGATCTCGCGCGGATCGCCGGTGATGACGCTCAGCATCTCGGGCGGCAAGCCGGCCTCGTACAGCATGTCGGCGAACATCAGCGCCGACAGCGGCACCTTCTCGCTGGGCTTGAGCACCATGCGGTTGTTGGTGGCCACCGAGGGCACCACCTTGTGCGCCACCTGGTTCATCGGGTGGTTGAAGGGCGTGATGGCCGTGATCACGCCGAGCAGCGGCTCGCGCAGCGTGTGCACGCGGCGCTGCCGGCCGTGCGGGGTGATGTCGCAGGCGTAGCTCTGGCCGTCGTCCTTCAGGCACTCGTTGGCGCCGAACATCAGCACGTCGGCCACGCGGCCGGCCTCGTAGGTGCTGTCCTTCAGGCACAGGCCGCATTCGGCCGTGATGAGCGCGGCGATCTCGGCCGTGCGGCTGCGCACGATGGCCGCGGCCTTGTTCAGGATGTTGGCGCGGTCGAAGCGGCTCAGCGCGGGCCGGTAGGCGCGCGCGATGTCGTAGGCCCGGCGCACCTCGTCGAGCGTGGCCTTGGGCACCGTGCCCACCGGCTGGCCGGTGAAGGGGTTGTCGACGACGATGGCGCGGTCGCCGCCACGGTCGGCGCCGATCTTCTCGCCCGCGATGCGGAGGGATTCGATGATCATGCTCATTGCGCCCGGTTCAGTGCAAGGTCGAAGGCATCGAAGTTGCGCCAGCGGCGCTCGGGTTCGAGCCCGTCGATGCGGCGGTTCAGGATGAGCGGCACGCGCTGCTCGGACACACCGCCGTGCGAGCGCAGCGGCGCGTCGAGCGCCGACAGGTCGTGCCGCGCGGCCGCGGTGCCGATGACCACCGAGCGCTCGGACACCACCACCAGGTCGCCGATGCGGTCGGGCGGCAGCTCGAACACCCGCGCCGCCTCGTCGCGGGTGAGCACGCGCTCGATGCCGCGCATCGCGCCGATGCGCGCCTGCGCGTCGGCCACGCGCCCGGCCGGCAGGTACACCGTGGCGAAGGAGCCCAGCGCGCCGTGGTGCACCACGTACGGGTCGGTGATCGGCAGGATGGTGCGGGCCACGCCGGCGCCCAGCCAGCCGTCGAGCCGGTCTTGCAGGTAGATGACATCGGGCGACGCGTCCATGCGCGTCTTGGCGTTCATGCCGTGGTCGGCGGTGAGCGCGATGACGCAGCCCATGGCCTCGAGCTGGCCCAGGTAGCCGTCCATCATGGTGTAGAACGCATTGGCACCCTCGGTGCCCGGCGCATGCTTGTGCTGGATGTAGTCGGTGGTGCTGAGGTACATCACGTCGGGCCGGCGCGTGGCCATCAGCGCCACGCCAGCGGCGAAGACGAACTCGGACAGCGCCGCGCTGTAGACGTCGGGCACCGGCCGCTTCACCAGGCCCAGCACGTCGTCGATGCCGTTCTCGGCCACGGTGACGGCATCGGCCTTCTCGGACGAAAAGCAGATGCTCGACCGCGCCCCTTGGCCGGCGCCAGCGCCGTCCGTCCCCCGAGGGGAGTCGTTCGAACCGGCAGAGCCGGATTCGAACATGCCCTTGCCCAGCAGCTTGCGCAGCTTGTCCTTGGCGGTGACCACGGCGCACACCGAGCCGGCGTTGGCCAGCGCGGCCAGGATGGTGGGCGCGCGCAGCCACTTGGGGTCGTTCATCATGACCTCGGTGCCGCTCTCGGTGTCGTAGAGGTAGTTGCCGCAGATGCCGTGCACCGACGGCGGCGCACCGGTGACGATGGACAGGTTGTTCGGGTTGGTGAAGGTGGGCACCACGCAGTCGGCGACCAGGGCCGTGCCCTCGGCCAGCGTGCGCTTCATCCAGGGCATGCGGCCGGCGGCCACGGCCTGGGCCAGGTAGTCGGGCTCGCAGCCATCGACGCACACCACCACCGTGGGCTGCTTCGGCAGCTGGTAGCGCCGGCCGTTCACTTCAAGCATGGGTCAGGGCCTTTCGTCGGGCCGCCGCCGGCGCCGCGTCGGGCACCTGCTGCGGCGTGTTGTTGCGCACCGTGCGTTCCTTGCTGACCAGCACGTGGTCGCGCATGGCCTGGCCGGCGGCGTCGGGATCGCCACTGGCGATGGCTTTGACGATGGCGCGGTGCTCGCTGGCCGAGATCGGCAGCAGCTTGGCATCGGCCAGGTTCATGCGCCGGAACAGCGACAGCTCGTTGATCAGCCGGCGGTAGATGGCGGTGAGCTTGCGGTTGCCGGTGAACTCGACCAGGCGGTCGTGGAACTCGAGGTTGAGCAGGTGGTAGCCGTCGGCGTCGCCGGCCTTCACCGCCTTTTCCATCGCGTCGACCATGCCGCGCACGGCCTTGAGCTGTTCGGGCGCGATGTGCAAGGCCAGGTGGCGGCCGACCGACTCGTCCATCATCGCGCGCAGGTCGTAGATTTCCACCGCCTCGTCGAGCGGGATGTCGCGCACGAAGACGCCGCGGTTCTTTTCCTGGCGCACCAGGCCGGCCTCTTCCAGCATGCGGAAGGCCTCGCGAACGGGCCCGCGGGACACGCCCAGCTGCGACGCCAGCGCGGCCTCGATGAGCTTGGACCCCGGGGCCAGTGTGCCCTGCAGGATCTGGCGCTCGATCTCCTTCTGCACCACCGAGGTGAGCGAACTGGACTGCAGCAGGGCAATCGTCGGATGCAGCAGGGCGGACATGCACCGCATTGGAATGTCGGAATCGTCAATTGTCAACAATCGGCAAAATACCGTTGACACACAGGGAAACACACCGCTAGATTGACCCCACGCCCAGGTCGACCGCGGTGCCGTCACGGCCGTGTCATGCCCGGCGGTGCATGCTCGAGCCTTTTTCTCGACCCCCTTCCACCCAAGGAGCTTCACCCCATGCGAACCCCGGGAACCGCCCACTGGCTCAATGCCAGGGCCCACTGGCTTGCCACCGCCGCCCTGCTGGCGCTGGCCCTGCCCGCCGCCGCCCAGAAGACCACGCTGCTGGTCTACACCGCGCTCGAGACCGACCAGCTGAAGGCCTACCAGGAGGGGTTCAACAAGGTCGAACCCAACATCGAGCTGAAGTGGGTGCGCGATTCCACCGGCGTCATCACCGCCAAGCTGCTGGCCGAGAAGGCCAACCCGCAGGCCGACGTGGTGATGGGCGTGGCTGCGTCCAGCCTCGCCCTGCTCGACCGCAACGGCATGCTCGAGCCGTACAAGCCGCTGAACCTCGACGCGATCATGAGCCAGTACCGGGACAAGAAGAACCCGCCCGCCTGGTTCGGCATGGACGTGTGGGGCGCCACCGTGTGCTTCAACACCGTCGAGGCGCAGAAGAAGGGCATCCCGAAGCCCGAGACCTGGAAGGACCTGCTCAAGCCCGCCTACAAGGGCCAGATCGTGATGCCCAACCCGGCCTCGTCGGGCACCGGCTACTTCGACGTCACCGCCTGGCTGAAACTGTTTGGCGACGACGGCGGCAAGGGCGGCGGCTGGAAGTACATGGACGGCCTGCACGAGAACATCGCGCAGTACACGCACTCGGGCTCCAAGCCCTGCAACATGGCGGCCTCGGGCGAGTACGTGGTGGGCATCAGCTTCGAGTACCGCGCCAACGCCAACAAGGCCAAGGGCGCGCCGATCGACCTGGTGTTCCCGAAGGAAGGCCTGGGCTGGGACCTCGAGGCCTTCGCCATCCACAAGGGCACCAAGAAGGTCGAGGCGGCGCGCAAGCTGGCCGACTGGGCCTCGAGCAAGGACGCGATGCTGCTGTACGGCAAGAACTTCGCCATCACCGCGCAGCCGGGCGTGGCCGCGCCGCTGGCCAACGTGCCCAAGGACTACGAGGCGCGCCTGGTGAAGATGGATTTCGGCTGGGCCGCCGAGAACCGCGAACGCATCCTGGCCGAGTGGACCAAGCGCTACAACGCGAAAAGCGAACCCAAGAAGTGATCCCCTCACCGGCGGTCTGCGCAGCGTGAGCGATCCCTACCTGCGGCTGACCGGCATCCGCAAGGATTTCGGCGCCTTCACCGCGCTGAAGGGCATCGACCTGGACATCGCCCGGGGCGAGTTCGTCTGCTTCCTCGGGCCTTCGGGCTGCGGCAAGACCACGCTGCTGCGCATCGTCGCCGGGCTCGAGGTGCAGACCGCCGGCCGCATCGAGCTGGCCGGCCGCGACATCTCCACGCTGCCGCCGGCCGAACGCGACTACGGCATCGTGTTCCAGTCGTACGCGCTGTTCCCCAACCTCAGCATCGCCGACAACGTGGCCTACGGCCTGGTCAACCGCAAGGTGCCCAAGGCCCAGGCGCGCGCCCGCGTCACCGAGCTGCTGGCGCTGGTGGGCCTGCCGGGCAGCGAGGGCAAGTACCCCGCGCAGCTGTCGGGCGGCCAGCAGCAGCGCATCGCGCTGGCACGCGCGCTGGCCACCTCGCCCAGCCTGCTGCTGCTGGACGAGCCGCTGTCGGCGCTGGACGCCATCGTCCGCGTCAAGCTGCGGCAAGAGATCCGCAGCCTGCAGCGCACGCTGGGCGTCACCACCATCATGGTCACGCACGACCAGGAAGAGGCCTTCGCGGTGGCCGACCGCATCGTGGTGATGAACCATGGCGCCATCGAGCAGGTGGGCACGGCGATGGACGTGTACCGCGACCCGGCCACGCTGTTCGTGGCCGACTTCGTCGGCCGCATCAATGCGCTGCCGGCCACGCCGCAGGACGGCGGCGTGCGCGTCGGCGAGCAGGTGTTCCGCTGCGAGCACGCCTCGCTCGACGGCCACGCCGCCGGGCGCGAGCTGCGCGTGTACCTGCGGCCCGAGGACGTGCTGGCCCGCCCCATCCCCGAGGGCGACCCCAACGTCTTCGAGGCCCGCATCGACAAGATCGAGTTCATGGGCCCGTACTGCCTGGTGCGCGTCAGCGCCGACCGGCTCGGCGCGCACCAGCTCACCGTCTACCTGTCGCTGAACTACCTGGCCGAGGCGCAACTGGAAGTGGGCAGCCGCCTGCCGCTGCGCCTGCTGCCCGACCGCATGCGGGTGTTTGCGTGACGACGCTGGCGCTCGGCCTCCCGGGTGTGCGCCAGCGCGTGCACTGGACCGAGCTCCTGGCCCACCTCGCCCTGGCGGGGGTGGCGCTGGCCCTGCTGGCCTTCCTGGCCGCGCCGCTGGGCGCCATCCTGCAGAAGGCCGTGCAGGATGCGCAGGGCCGCTTCGTCGGCCTGGCCAACTTCATCGCGTACGCACGCACGCCGGCGCTGCTCGATTCGCTGTGGAACAGCCTGTGGGTCAGCGGGCTGGTGACGCTGCTCACCGTACCCACGGCCTTCGGCTTCGCCTATGCGCTGACGCGCAGCTGCATGCCCTACAAGGGCCTGGCCCGCACCATCACGCTGGTGCCGCTGCTGGCACCGTCGCTGCTGTCGGCGATCTCGCTGATCCACTGGTTCGGCAACCAGGGACTGCTGAAGTCGTGGCTCACGGCGCTGGGCATCGAGCAGATCTACGGCGCACCGGGCATCGTGCTGGCGGAGACCTTCTCCACCTTCCCGCATGCGCTGATGATCCTGGTCACCGCGCTCACCGCCGCCGATGCCCGCCTGTACGAGGCCGCCGACGCGCTGGGCACCAGCGCGCGGCGCAAGTTCTTCACCATCACGCTGCCCGGCGCCAAGTACGGCCTCATCTCGGCCGCGCTGGTCACCTTCACGCTGGTGGTCACCGACTTCGGCATCCCCAAGGTCATCGGCGGCAGCTTCAACGTGCTGGCCACCGACGTCTTCAAGCTGGTCATCGGCCAGCAGGATTTCCAGCAGGGCGCGGTGGTGGCGCTGCTGCTGCTGGCGCCGGCGGTGCTGACCTTCGCGGTCGACCATTGGGTCAGCCGCAAGCAGACCGCGATGCTCACCGCGCGTGCCGTGCCCTATCGCCCGAAGCGCGCACCCCTGTTCGACGGGCTGATGGGCCTGTACGTGGTGGCCGTGTGCGCGTTGATCCTGGCGATGCTGGGCATGGCGGTGTTCGCCTCCTTCGCCACCTTCTGGCCCTACAACCTGGCGCCCAGCTTCAAGCACTACACGATGGGGCTGGTCGACGCCGAGGTGGGCGAGGCCTTCGTCAACAGCCTGTCGATGGCCGCCGGCACCGCGGTGGTGGGCACGCTGCTGGTCTTCGTCGGCGCCTACCTGCTCGAGAAGACCCAGGGCGCGCGGCCCGTGCGCAGCCTGGTGCGCCTGCTGGCCATGCTGCCGATGGCAGTGCCGGGGCTGGTGCTGGGCCTGGGCTACATCTTCTTCTTCAACGAGCCGGGCAACCCGCTGAACGGCCTGTACCACACGCTGACGCTGCTCACCGTGTGCACCATCGTCCATTTCTACACCACCGGCCACCTCACGGCCGTCACGGCGCTGAAGGCGCTGGACCCCGAGTTCGAGGCCGTGTCGGCGTCGATGAAGGTGCCGTTCTACAAGGCCTTCTGGCGCGTGACGCTGCCAATCTGCACGCCGGCGCTGGTGGACATCGCGCGCTACTTCTTCATCAACGCGATGACCACCATCTCGGCCGTGGTGTTCCTGTACTCACCCGAGACCAAGGTGGCCTCGATCGCCATCCTCAACCTCGACGAGGCCGGCGAGATCGGCGCCGCCGCCGCGATGGCCGTGCTGATCGCCGCCGCCAACACCGTGGCCACGCTGCTGTTCATGGCACTGTCGTGGTGGGTCGATCGGCGCACCCAGGCCTGGAAACAGCCTTGACGAATCTGGAGACATGACGATGGACCGCGACCGCATTCTGCTGACCCCCGGCCCGCTGACCACCAGCCTGCGCACCAAGCTCGCGATGCTGAAGGACTGGGGCTCGTGGGACGCCGACTTCATCGCCGTCACCGCCCGGGTGCGCCATGCGCTGCTCGACATCGTGAACGGCCACGACAGCCACACCGTGGTGCCCTTGCAGGGCAGCGGCACCTTCAGCGTCGAAGCGGCCGTGGCCACCGTGGTGCCGCGCGACGGGCATGTGCTGGTGCTGGACAACGGCGCCTACTGCAAGCGCGCCGCCAAGCTCACGCAGTTGATGGGCCGCCGGGCCACGGTGCTGCCCTTCGCCGAGCAGGAGCCGGTGTCGCCCGCTGCCCTGGACGAACGCCTGAAGGCCGACGCCAGCATCACCCACGTCGTGCTGATCCACTGCGAGACCGGCACCGGCGTGCTCAACCCGCTGATTGAGGTGGCCGACGTCTGCCAGCGCCATGGCAAGGGCCTGATCATCGATGCGATGAGCAGCTTCGGCGCGCTGCTGATCGATGCCCGCCGCACCCGCTTCGACGCGCTGGTGGCCGCCAGCGGCAAGTGCCTCGAAGGCGTGCCGGGCATGGGCTTCGTGTTCCTGCGGCAGGCCATCCTGCCCGGTTGCGCCGGCCAGAGCCAGAGCCTGGCGATGGACCTGCACGACCAGCACGCCTACATGGAAAAGACCGGCCAGTGGCGCTTCACGCCACCCACCCACGTGCTGGTGGCACTGGCCGAGGCCATCGACCAGTTCGTCGAGGAAGGCGGCCAGCCGGCCCGGCTGGCGCGCTACGTGGACAACTGCAAGACCCTGCTCGAGGGCATGGGCGAACTGGGCTTCAGGCCCTTCCTGCGGCCCGAGGTGCAGGCGCCGATCATCGTCACCTTCCATGCGCCGGCCGATGCGCGCTACGAGTTCAAGCGCTTCTACGACGCAGCCAAGCAGCGCGGCTTCATCCTCTACCCCGGCAAGCTCACCGAGATCGACACCTTCCGCGTCGGCTGCATCGGCGCCATCGGCCGCAACGAGATGCGCCAGGCCGTGCAGGCCGTGGCCGACACGCTGCGCGACATGGGCATCGCCAGCGGTGCGCCGGCACTCTGACCCCTGCAAGGACACCCCATGGCCAGCAAGAGGAACAGCCCCGAGACCCCCGCGTCGCGCCGGTCACCCCCCAAGGGCATGAACAAGCCCGGGGGCCGCCCGTCGCCTGCCCCGGACCACCCCGCCGTGGCCGCCGTCCGCGAGTCCGGCGCCAACAAGGTGAAGGTCGCGGTCAGCGACATCGACGGCATCCTGCGCGGCAAGTACCTGCACAAGGACAAGTTCTTCGGCGCGGCGGACAGCGGCTTCGGCTTCTGCGACGTGGTGTTCGGTTGGGACGCGCACGATGTGTGCTATGACAACACGCAGGTCACCGGCTGGCACCATGGCTTTCCCGACGCGCTGGCCCGGCTGGACCTGGGCACCGCGCGGCACGTGCCCTGGGACGGCGACGTGCCCTTCTTCCTGGGCGAGTTCGTCAACGCCGACGGCACGCCGCTGGCCATCTGCCCGCGGCAGACGCTCAAGCGCGTGCTCAAACGCGCCGAGACGCTGGGCCTGCTGCCGATGGCCGGCATGGAGTTCGAGTGGTTCAACTTTGCCGAGACGCCGCAGAGCTGGGCGGCCAAGAAGGGCGTGGGGCCCGAGAGCCTGACGCCCGGCATGTTCGGCTACTCGCTGCTGCGCATGGCCGACAACCGGCCCTTCTTCAATGCGCTGATGGACGAGATGCTGGCCTTCGGCGTGCCGATCGAAGGCCTGCACACCGAGACCGGACCGGGCGTCTACGAAGTGGCCATCACCTTCAGCGAGGCACTGGAGGCGGCCGACCGCGCCATCCTGTTCAAGACCGGCGCCAAGGAGATCGGCAAGCGCTTCGGCATCATGCCCAGCTTCATGGCCAAGTGGAACCAGGCGCTGCCGGGCTGCTCGGGCCACATCCACCAGAGCCTGTCGGACGGCAAGAAGAACCTGTTCTACGACGCCAAGAGCCCGCGCTCGATGAGCCCTCTGTTCGAGAGCTACCTGGCCGGCCAGGTGGCCTGCCTGATGGACTTTGCGCCGATGTTCTGGCCCACCATCAACAGCTACAAGCGGCTGGTCGACGGCTTCTGGGCGCCGGTGAAGCCCACCTGGGGGCTGGACAACCGCACCGCCAGCTTCCGCGTCATCGCCGGCAGCCCCAAGGCCACGCGGCTCGAGACGCGCTGCCCCGGCGCCGACGTGAATCCCTACCTGGCCATGGCTGCGGTCATCGCCGCCGGCCTGCATGGCGTGGAGAAGGGCCTGAAGCTCACCGCGCCGCCGATCACCGGCACCAACCAGGGCGCCGACGACATCCCGCGCGCGCCGCGCTCATTGCTGCGCAGCACCCACACCTTCAAGCAATCGGCCATCGCCCGCGACTGGCTGGGCGACACCTTCGTCGACCACTTCGCCGCCACGCGCGTCTGGGAATACCGGCAATGGCAGGATGCCGTGACCGACTGGGAACTGAAGCGCTACTTCGAAATCATTTAGAGCCGGCCTCTACCACCACGAACTTCGTCATGACCATCTCCCGATTCGCCTTCCCCACCCCCATCCACTTCGGCGCCGGTGCGCGCAAGGCGGTGGCCGCTCACCTGCTGGAGCAGGGCTGCGAGCGGCCGCTGATCGTCACCGACCGCGGCCTGTCGGCGCTGCCGGTGCTGGCCGAGTTCCAGAGCCACCTCGGCGGGCTGGACGTGGCGGTGTTCGACGGCGTCTTCGGCAACCCGACCTGCGCGCAGGTGATGGCCGGCGCGGCAGCGTTCAAGGCGCATGGGGCCGACTGCGTGATCGGCTTCGGCGGCGGCGCGGCGCTCGATGTGTCCAAGGTCGTCGGCGTGATGGCCACGCACGAGGGCGACGTACTCGAGTACGTGTGGGACCACCCGTCGGTGCGGCCCATCGTCAACGAACTGCCCTACTACGTGGCGCTGCCCACCACTTCGGGCACGGGGTCCGAGGTCGGCCGCTCGGCGGTGGTCAGCGAGAACGACAGCCACCACAAGCGCACGGTGTTCAACGCCAAGATCCTGGCCCGCGCCGTGTTCGCCGACCCCGAGCTCACGCTGGCGCTGCCCGCCGCCGTGACCGCCGCCACCGGCATGGACGCGCTCACCCACAACATCGAGAGCTACCTGTCGCCGGCCTACCACCCGCTGTGCGACGGCATCGCGCTCGAGGGCCTGCGCATCGGCGCCCACGCGCTGTTCGACGCCGTCACCCAACCCGGCAACCTGAAGGCCCGCGCCGACATGATGATGAGCTCGATGATGGGCGCCATCGCCTTCCAGAAGGACCTGGGCTCGGTGCACGCCTGCGCCCATGCGCTGGGCGCGGTGTGCGACATGCACCATGGCCTGGCCAACGCGCTGATGATCGAACCCGTGCTGGCCTGGAACCGCGAGGCCGTGCCGGCCAAGTTCGACGAGCTGTCGCACGCCGCCGGCGTGCATGGCGGTGGCGCGGCCTTCGTGCCCTGGCTGAGACAGCTCAAGGCGCGCATCGGCATCACCGGCGGCCTGGCCTCGCGCGGCGTCACCGAGGCCCTGCTGCCCCGGCTGGTGCCGCTGGCCGCCACCGACTTCACCGGCGGCACCAACCCGCGCCCGGCCACCCCGGCCGACTACGAGCGCCTGTTCCGGCAGGCGATGTGACGATGGCCGGCCCCGACAAACCGCTGCTGATCGGCGTCTCGGCGCGCATCTACTACCCCGGCTCGCAGGGCGCGCTGCCGGGCGTCTTCACCAAGACGCTGCACTACCTGGAGCAATCGGTGGCGCACTGGGTG
Source organism: Ideonella sp. A 288 (assembly GCF_002198735.1). GTDB lineage: Bacteria > Pseudomonadota > Gammaproteobacteria > Burkholderiales > Burkholderiaceae_C > Pseudaquabacterium. The sequence goes on along the minus strand of NZ_MWLO01000020.1, from coordinate 4,942 downwards.
CTGTCCGGCCACGCGATGGCGGTGATGATCCCGGCCGTCACCAAGGACAGCATCGTGATGCGCAGCGACCTCGAACTGCACGACTACGCCGACGCGCTGGACGGCCTGGTGCTGCAGGGCGGCAACGACGTGGCGCCGGAGAGTTATGGCGAACGCCCGATGCACCCCGACTGGGCCGGCGACGCGGTGCGCGACAAGTATGAGATCGAACTGATCGACGCCTTCGTGCAGGCCGGCAAGCCGGTGTTCGGCGTCTGCCGCGGCCTGCAACTGCTGAACGTGATGTTCGGCGGCACGCTGTGGCAGGACATCGGCAGCCAGCGGCCCGAGGCGCGCGCGCACCGCGAGCTGGGCATGTACGAGCGCCACTTCCACGAAGTGGAACTGCTGCCCGGCACCCACCTGGCGGGCCTGTACCCCGGCGTGCCGCGCGCGGTGGCCAACAGCATCCACCACCAGGGCATCAAGGATCTGGCGCCGGGTTTCATCGTCGAGGCGCGCTGCCCCGAGGACGGCATGGTCGAGGCCATCCGCCGGGCCGACGGCGGCAGCTGGGTGGCCGGCGTGCAGTGGCACCCCGAGTTCCACGATCCGCAAGACCCCGCCACCATCGACGACACGCCGATGCTGCAGGACTTTCTCGCCGCCTGTCGCGCGGCCCGCTCACCCTACCGTTCCAGAGGCTGACCCATGCCCACGCTCGACATCCACAACCCCGCCACCGGTGCGCTCGTCACCACGCTGCCGGCCGACGACGCCGCCTCGGTGGCCGCCAAGGCCACCGCCGCGCGCGCCGCGCAGCCCGCCTGGGCCGCGGTGCCCATCGCCGACAAGGTGGCCGTGATGCAACGCTTCCGCGCCGCGGTGGTGGCACAGATCGAGACGCTGGCCACCACCATGACGCAGGAGACCGGCAAGCCGATCGCGCTGTCGCGCAACGAACTGAACGGCCTGCTGCCGCGGCTGGACTTCTTCATGGAAGAGGCCGAATCGGCGGTGCGCGACGAGCATGTGTTCGACGGTGGCGGCATGCACGAGCAGATCGGCCACATCCCGCTGGGCGTGGTGCTCAACATCTCGGCCTGGAACTACCCCTGGTTCGTCGGCTGCAACGTCATCGTGCCGGCCCTGCTCACCGGCAATGCGGTGCTCTACAAGCCCAGTGAACACGCGGCGCTCACCGGCCTGCACATCACGCGCCTGCTGCACGAGGCCGGCGTGCCGGCCGACGCGATGCAGTGTCTGGTGGGCGGTGGCGACGTGGGCGTGGCCGCGCTGGCCCAGCGCATCGACGGCGTGTTCTTCACCGGCAGCCACGCCACCGGCGTGAAGATCGCGCAGGCGGTGGCCCACCGCATGGTCAAGCTGCAGCTGGAGCTCGGCGGCAAGGACCCGATGTACGTGCGCGCCGACGCCGACCCCAGGGCGGCGGCCGAATCGCTGGCCGACGGCGCCATGTACAACACCGGCCAGGGCTGCTGCTCGGTCGAGCGCATCTACGTGCACGAGGCGGTGCACGATGCCTTCGTCGACCATTTCGTGACCACGGTGCAGGGCATGAAGCGCGGCGACCCGATGGACGCCAGCAGCTACATCGGCGCCATCACCCGCGCGCCGCAACTGCAGGTGCTGCAGGCGCAGGTGGCCGACGCGGTGGCCAAGGGCGCCACGCTGGCCGTCGGCGGCCGGGTGCTGCCGGGCCCGGGAAACTGGTTCGAGCCCACCGTGCTGACGAACGCCACCCACGCGATGGAGGTGATGCGCGAAGAGAGCTTCGGCCCCATTGTCGGCATCGAGAAGGTGGCCAGCGACGACGAGGCCGTGGCGCTGATGAACGACACCCGCTACGGCCTGACCGCCGGCGTGTACACACGCGACGAGGCCAAGGCGCGCGAGCTGCTCGCCCGGGTCAATGCCGGCAGCGTGTACTGGAACTGCTGCGACCGCGTCAGCCCGCGCCTGCCCTGGTCGGGCCAGGGCGATTCGGGCGTGGGCCTGACGCTGTCGCGCCACGGCATCCAGACCTTCACGCGCCCGAAGGCCTGGCATCTCCGGCAGGCCTGAGCGTCGAGACCTCGCCATGCTGCGCCTGACCCTCTTCGACCTCGATCACACGCTGCTCGACGGCGACAGCGACGTGCTGTGGTGCGAGTTCCTGATGGCGCAGGGCGTGCTCGACCGCGCCACCTTTTCCGCACGCAACGACGCGATGGCCCACGGCTACCAGGCCGGCAGCGTGACGGTGGCCGAGTTCTGCACCTTCTACGTGTCCACGCTGGCCGGTCGGCCCCGCGTGGCCTGGGAGCCGCTGCGCCGCCGCTTCCTCGACGAGGTGATCGCGCCGCGCCTGGCCGATGATGCGCATGCGCTGGTGCGCCGCCACCTCGACGCCGGCGAACTCGTGGTGATGAGCACCGCCACCAACCGCTTCATCACCGAACTGACCGCCGCGCACCTGGGCATCCCGCACCTCATCGCCACCGAATGCGAGCGCGTCGGCCAGGGCGACGGCGAGCATTTCACCGGCCGCACGCTGGGCACGCCCAACATGCGCGACGGCAAGGTGGCGCGCCTGCACGACTGGCTGAGCCAGCGGCGCATGGCACTGGACGACTGCGTGTCGACCTTCTACTCCGACTCGATGAACGACCTGCCCCTGCTCGAGGCCGTGCGCCACCCGGTGGCCGTGTGCCCCGACGAGCGCCTGGCCGCCATCGCCGCCGAGCGCGGCTGGCAGGTGCTGGCGCTGCAGCGGCGCGGCGACTGACTCCAACACGGCACGACAATGCCGGCACCATGTACCTGCGCTTCCACGGCCTCGATCGCCCGCCGTTCTCGATCGCCCCGGACCCGCGCTTCCTCTACCTGAGCGAGCGCCACCGCGAAGCCCTCGCCCACCTGCGCTATGGCGTGGGCAGCGGTGGAGGCGTCGTCGTGCTCACCGGCGAGATCGGCTCGGGCAAGACCACCGTCTGCCGCAGCCTGCTGGAGCAGGTGCCCGAGCAGTGCCACCTGGCCTACCTGTTCAACCCGCGCTTGAGCGTGCGCGAGTTGCTGCAGTCGGTGAACGCCGAGTTCGGCCTCTTGGTGCCCGACGACGCGCAGCGCCCAGCCAGCATCAAGGACCATGTCGACGCATTGAACGGCTTCCTGCTGGCCGCGCATGCCGCCGGCCGCCATTGCGTGCTGATCGTCGACGAAGCGCAGCGCCTGTCGCTCGCGCTGCTCGAGCAACTGCGACTGCTCACGAACCTGGAAACCCACGAGCACAAGCTGCTGCAGATCGTGCTGATCGGCCAGCCCGAACTGCGCGACAAGCTGGCGCGGCCCGAGCTGGAGCAGTTGTCCCAGCGCGTGCTGGCGCGCTTCCACCTCGGCCCGTTGTCGGCCGATGAGACCGCGCAGTACGTGCGCCACCGCCTGACGGTGGCCGGCGCCGGCGAAACCCTGCCCTTCGACGCTGCCGCGCTGCGGCGCATCCACCGCCACAGCCGCGGCGTGCCGCGCCGCATCAACCTGCTGTGCGACCGCGCGCTGCTGGGCGGCTATGCCGAAGGCCGGCACGACGTCGGCGCGCGCATCGTCGACCAGGCCGCGCGCGAGGTGTTCGGTCCCGACGGCCGGGGCGACGCACGGCGGCCCCCCGGGGGACGCCGCGCGGGCGTGGCGGCAGGGCTGGTGCTGGGAGGCGCGGCGCTGGCACTGGGCTCCGCCTGGGTGGGCAGCCGCTGGAGCGGCTTGGCCACGGGCAAGACCAGCGCCGCGGCACCGGTGCCCGGGCCCGCGGCCGACGGCCAGGGCCTCGCCGCCGGTGCCGCAGCCTCGGGGTCGTCGCTTTCGCCGCCGTTGGCCTCGGCAGCGCCGGCCTCGCAGGCCTCGCAGGCGGTTTCGGTGGGCCTGGCCATCGGCCCCACGTCGGGCCCGGCACCTCTGCCCGTGCCGGCCGCGGCGGCGTTGCCGCTGCTCGACGAGGCCGCCTTCACCGCCGCGCTGGACAACGCACCCCGCGACGAATCGACCGCCTGGCGCCTGCTGTCGCGCCACTGGAACGCGTCGCCGCCCGACGGCCTGCCGCCCTGCGCGGCGCTGGCCTCGCAGGGGCTGCACTGCCTGAAGCGGGCCGGCTCGATGGCCGTGCTGCGCGGGCTGGGCCGCCCGGCCATCCTGCCGCTGCAGGGCAGCGACGGCGCTGGCCGCTTCGTGGTGCTCGAAGGCCTGTCGACGGCCACGGCCACGGTGCGCATCGGTGAGCGGCAGGTCCGCGTGGCCCTGCCGACCCTCGCCGCCGGCTGGCGAGAGGCCTTCGGCACGCTGTGGCGCGAGCCGCCGGGCACGCGGTTCAATGCCGACGGCGTGGCGGTGGGCGTCGACGAGGCCTGGCTGGCCGAGCAACTGCGCCGCGCACGCGGCGAGGCGGGCGCGGCATCGGCCGCCGGCGTCGCCAGCCAGCCGCCCCTGCGCCAGCAGGTGCAGGCCTTTCAGCGTGCGCAAGGCCTGCCGGCGGACGGCCAGGCCGGCGCCATGACCATCATGCACCTGCAGCACGCCGCCCACGGCGGCGGGCCGCGGCTGATCGACTGACGGGCGCCCGCGATGTCCTACATCCTCGATGCCCTTCGCCGTGCCGAGCGCGAACGCGCCGCCGCAGCAGCCCCCGACCTGCAGACCCGGCTGGCGATGCCGGCGGCCGAGCTGTCCCCCGTGCGCAGGCGCACCTGGCCCTGGCTCGGGCTGGCGGCGGGCCTGGCGGCCGGGCTCGCAGTGCCCTGGGTGTGGCAATGGGGCGCCGGGGGGCGGGAGCAGGCACCGTCGCCGACCCCAGCGGCAAGGGCGCCGACCGCCTCGACGTCGGGCGCGGGCCCGGCGACCGCCCCGTCCGCACCGGCTCGGACCGTGCCGCGGCGGGCGGTGGCGTGGCGGGCAGCGATGGCTCGGGTGGCGA
>NZ_MWLO01000002.1 GCF_002198735.1 Ideonella sp. A 288 | reverse complement strand
CCCGCCGACCAAGGACCCCCGCCATGAGCGACTTTTCCGTCACCCTGCCCTCGGGCGAGACCTGGACCCCCACCTTCGTGAAGTCCATCGATGAAGGCAAGTGCATCGGCTGCGGCCGCTGCTTCAAGGTGTGCCCGCGCGGCGTGCTCGAGCTGGTGGGGCTGGACGAAGACGGCGAGCGCATCGTCGTGGACATCGACGGCGACGACGACGAGGAATACGAGAAGAAGGTGATGACCATCGCGCACCAGGAGCTGTGCATCGGCTGCACCGCGTGCTCGAAGATCTGCCCGAAGAAGTGCTACAGCCACGCCCCCGCGGCGGTGTGAGCGGGACGGCACGACCATGGGTGGCCGGCCGCTGATGCTGCAGCCCTGCGCCCAGGCGCAGGCCCGCGTGGCCACGCGCGGCGACGAGGTGGACGACCTGATGGCGCTGCTGCTGGCGCATGCCGACCCCGCCGCCGGCAGCCCCGCCGACATCGACGCCGTGGCGCGCGCGCTGGCCGTGGCCAGTTTGGGCGACAACCACCTGTGGCAAGACCTGCAGTTGCCGTCACGCACGGAACTGTCCGCGCTGTTCGCGCACTGGTTTCCGGCGCTGAAGGCCCGCAACGACCGCGACATGAAGTGGAAGAAGTTCCTCTACAAGCAGCTGTGCGAGCGCGAGGCGCTGTTCATCTGCAAGGCCCCCAGCTGCGCGGTGTGCAGCGACAGGCCGGTGTGCTTCGGCCCCGAGCTGGCGGCCGAGCCCGCGCCGGGGCAGCCGGCCCTCACGGCCTGAGCCCCGCGACGGCCCGCCACGGGGGTGGGCCAGGGGCCCGGCCGCGGTGACGGGCCGGCCGGCGCCGCCGCCGTCGTATGCTGGCGGCCACCCGCCGCCACGCCACCGCCCGCACCGATGATCCTCAACGCCATCTGGATCGGCTTCATCCTCATCGGCTTTGCCGTGGCCGTGGTGAAGACGGCGCAGGGCAACCTGGCGATCTTCGGCCAGGTGATGACCGGCCTGTTCGAGACGGCCAAGACCGGCTTCGACATCTCGCTGGGCCTGGTGGGCGTGATGGCGCTGTGGCTGGGCATCATGAAGATCGGCGAGCAGGCCGGCGTGATCAGCCTGTTTGCGCGGGCCATGTCGCCGTTCTTCCGCCGCATCTTTCCGGACATCCCGCCCGGACACCCGGCCGGCGGCAGCATCGTGATGAACTTCAGCGCCAACATGCTGGGGCTGGACAACGCTGCCACCCCGCTGGGCCTGAAGGCCATGCGCGAGCTGCAGGAGATCAACCCGCAGAAGGACGTGGCCAGCAACGCGATGATCATGTTTTTGGTGCTGAACACCGCTGGCATCACGCTGATCCCCACGTCGGTGATCGCCATCCGCCAGAGCCTGGCGGCCGAGCAGGGGCTGGTGGGCTTCAATGGCGCCGACATCTTCTTGCCCACGCTGATCGGCACCTTCATCTCGTTCACGGCCGGGCTGCTGGCGGTGGCCTGGGTGCAGCGCATCAACCTGCTGCGCGCGCCGGTGCTGCTGGCCTTTGGCGGCTTCGTGGGCGCGATGGCCGCGCTGTACGGCTGGCTGCACCGCTACCCGCCGGCCGAGATGGCGCAGTGGATCAGCGTGCTGGGCAGCGGCGTGATCCTGTCGATCATCGTGCTCTTCGTGGCCACCGGCGCGGTGCGGCGCATCAACGTGTACGAGGCCTTCGTCGACGGCGCGAAAGAGGGCTTCGGCGTGGCCGTGCAGATCGTGCCTTATCTGATCGCCATCCTGGTGGCCATCTCGGTGTTCCGCACCACCGGCTGCATGGACTACCTGGTGGGCGGCATCGGCGCCGTGGTGGTGGCCCTGGGCCTGAACGCCGACTTCGTGCCCGCGCTGCCGGTGGGCCTGATGAAGACCCTGTCGGGCAGCGGCGCCCGCGGCCTGATGGTGGACGTGATGAAGACCTACGGCGTCGACTCGTTCCAGGGCAAGCTGGCCAGCATCATCCAGGGCTCCACCGAAACCACCTTCTACGTGCTGGCGGTGTACTTCGGCAGCGTGAACATCCGCAGGACGCGGTATGCGCTGACGTGTGGGCTGTTCGCGGACGCGGTGGGGCTGGTGGGGGCGATTTGGGTGGGGTACTTGCTTTATGGGTGAGGATGGGCGTTGCGAGGCATGCCAGCAACTGTCTCTCTGCATGAGCTATTGCCTTTATGCGGCACAGTCGCTACAAGCATGGGACTGTCACTTTCGACAGCTACTAGAGGTAGGAGGAATACTAATGAAGCTTCACATTGTTGCGCTAAGTGCGCTCTTCGCCGCCGCCGGCTCGTACGCGGCAGACCCTGGAGTCGAAAGATCATTCCCGGTGACGCCACCAAACGTCTTGTCCGCAGGCAACTGGCAGTATCAAGGGGCAGCGACGTTTGCGTCCAACAAGCCTCTGACCGTAGGAGACATGAACTGGGGTGCTGACTTCGTAATCAGCAAGTTCAAAGGCACGCGGGTCGTTCTCAAGTACACCGGTTGCATAGGCCTGTCCTCCGCGTCAACGTCAATGGTTGGTCTTATGATGCCCAATCCAAATTATCAAGGTGACTTGAACTCGCCGACAAACCCTACCAACACCTCAGTCGGCTGGGAGTTGACAGTTGCAGCTAGAGCTAGCAGCTCTCCAAACTTTGTAGTCTTCAGAGGGAACAGCACAACTGGATCGCTACTATCGGCCGTTCCCGTCTCTGCTTCGCCTCCCCTTACCGACGCCGGGTATTGCGCCTCTTATCGATTTGTTAAGTCAACGGCCGGCGTGTCACTCTATATCAACGACATACTTGTCTTCACCGGTCCGAGTCTTGATTCGTCGGCGGGTGTAGCAGCCTACTTTCAAGCATTTGACAAACCTTCGACTTTCAGCTCCACAAAGTTCGTCGTCAAGCTAGACGACGATGAAGAGGACGATCGCTAGATGGATCGAACTTCGCTCTGCGCATAAGCGTAAGTTTGGCGGCCGGAAAGTCGCACTGCTCACGCCGGTTGCCTACAATAAAGTTAGGCGCTTTGAATAATGGCCGAGCCAATGTCCTCCAAAGATGCACTGAGCGTAGCGCTCCCCTTCGCCCTCGCGGTCGGCGGCGCGTACTCGACGGGATACTGGGGATACTTTCATATTGACGCGCTTCAATTTGTGTCGCTGGTAGATGTCGCAAAACTTGCGGTCTATCCACTACTTTTCCTGGCGCTAAGCACGATTTTATCCGCAACTTACGTCGAATCCGCCTTTGGTCCCGGCTTCGAACCCGGTGCAGGTGCAGATACAAGGGTTGGCCGCTTCCTGCGAAAGTTCGCTCGGCCACTCACTTTGCTAAACATTCTTCTTGTCGTTGCCGCATTGACATTGATACCAGACCCGTTTCGTTGGCATGTTGTTTCCGTCCTTTGCGTCCCCCTCGCCGGCCCGCTGACTCATACCTTGTACTTTGAGACATTAATTCCAAATGCCCGTTTTCGGGCCATCCTTGTCGGCCAGGTTCTCTTGCTACCAATTCTTGCGTTTGCAATAGGACGCGGAGCAGCTATCCGCGTTGACTCAGGTGACTCTGATTTGTACGTAGACGCAATGCGCTCTTCGCTTCCTGCCTACTCGAGTGTCTCGGAGCCGCTCGTCTACATTGGAAAGCTTGGTGAAACTTACTTTGTCCGCGAACCACGCACGGGCAAGATCGTGCTATTTCGACTGAAGGATGAATCGCAGCTTGTACTCATCCGCAAGGACGGCTAGCCCTTGTAGAAGGGCTCTGCACTAGCCAAAAGCAGGAAGTCTGATATTGGCCAACGGTCTGATTTCTACAGGAGTCACCCGCTGGCCTGTTTGGGTTGAATCGGCTGAACGTGCCCATAGGACGCTGAACAAACGTTTTAGGCAGTGACGATGTCGTGCTACAGAGAGCCGCTCGAACTTCGTCATTCTGACCTACTGCCCTTCAGCAGCCCGCGTCAGCGCAGCGTCCCATCCGCCACCCCCCACCCAC
>NZ_MWLO01000019.1 GCF_002198735.1 Ideonella sp. A 288 | reverse complement strand
GCGGCGCACCGCAGGGCTGAGCACTGCAGGGCAGTCGGCGCAGCCGACCGCCACAGCGAAGCTCCCCGGCCTGCCCGTGCGCGGCTTTGCCGCCTCGGCGCCTCGGGACCACCCGTACGCCCGCAACGAGCCCGATCCCGAACCACGCGTGCGCGCAAGCAAGCGACGCGCTGCTCAGCGCCCGCGCCGCGCCCGCGATCGCACCGGCGCCAACGCCGCCGCAATGTCCCGGTCCCAAGGCGCCACGTCGTCGCTGAAGCGCTCGGTCAGGAAGTCGAGCATCGCGCGCAGCAGGCGTGGCTGGTGCTGACGCGACAAGTAGGTGGCATGGATGCCCAGGGCCTCGGGCTCGTGGTCGGGCAACACGCGCACCAGCCGGCCGGCGACGAGCGGCGCGCTCACCAGGTAGGTGGGCAACTGCACCAGGCCGAGGCCGGCCAGCGCGGCCTGCAGCAACACCTCCGGCTCGTTGCTCTGCAAGGGCCCGCTCACCGGCACGCGCACGGTCTGGCCGCCGTGCAGCAGACGGTACTCGGTGCGGCCCACATGGGCGTGGGTGAGGCATGGGTGCGCACTCAGTTGCGCGGGCTCGGTGGGCGTGCCGGCGCGCGCCAGGTAGGCCGGCGACGCGCACAGCACCGAGCGGCAGGTGCCCAGGCGGCGTGCCACCAGCGTGTCGTCGAGCCGGTTGGTGATGCGCACGGCCAGGTCGATGCGGTCTTCGACCAGGTTCACCGCGCGCTCCAGCACCACCAGTTCCACCTGCGTCTGTGGGTGCAGCGCCAGGAACTCGGCCACCGCGGCGGCCAGGCAGGCCTGCGCAAACGAGGCGGTGGTGGTGATGCGCAGGCGGCCGGTGGGGGCGCTGTGGCGCGCGCCGGCCACGGCCGCCACGTCGCGGGTGAGTTCCAGCACCTGGCGGCAGCGGTCCAGCGCCTCGGCGCCGGCGTCGGTGAGGCTCACGCGGCGCGTCGTGCGGTGCAGCAGGCGCACACCCAACCAGTGTTCCAGGCTTTCGAGGTAGCGCGAGACCATCGCCCGCGACATGTCGAGCGCCTGGCCGGCCTCGGTGAGGCTGCCGCGGTCGGCCACCTCGGTGAACACCTGCATGGCGGTGAAGCGGTCCACGGGGCGGTCTCCTCGATTGGCTCGATTTCGTTGACAAACTGTGGATGAGTCTACTGTTTATCTACCAATCCGAAGCCAATAGAGTCTGGTCACTCCACCACGACGACTGCCAACGCAGCACCCGACCATGACCCACCTGAACACCCTCGTCCGCCTGATCGTCCCTGCCGCCTTCACGCTGGGCGCCGTGGCCACCGATGCCGCGGCACAAGCCGCCCCGCAGCCGCCGCTGACGCTGCAGGTGTACAACGCCGGCCCGGCCAGCTTCCACGCCAACGCGGTGCTGGTGTCGGGCAAGACCGACGCGGTGCTGCTGGACGCCGGATTCACCCGCGCCGACGCCCACCGCATCGCCGCGATGGTGCTGGACAGCGGCAAGACACTTAAGACCATCTACATCAGCCAGGCCGACCCCGACTACTACTTCGGCCTCGGCGTGCTGCGGCAACTGTTCCCCGAGGCCAAGGTGGTGGCCACCGCGCCCACGTTGAAGAAGATCCAGGCCTCGCTGGCCACCAAGCTGCAGGTGTGGGGCCCGCGCATGGGCGCCAACGCGCCGACGCAGGTGCCGCTGCCCGAGGCGATGGCCGGCACCACGCTCGATCTGGAAGGCCAGACACTCGAAGTGCGCGGCCTCGACGATGGCCTGCCGCACCGCAGCTATGTGTGGATCCCGTCGATCAAGGCCATTGCCGGCGGCACCAACGTGTTCGCCGGGCTGCACCTGTGGACGGCCGACACGCAGAGCGCGCAGGAGCGCGCCGACTGGGGCCGCAAGCTGGGCGCCATGGCAGCGCTGCAGCCAGCGGTGGTGATCCCCGGGCACTCGCTGCCGGGCCAGGCGCAGGATGCCTCGCAGCTGGCCTGGAGCCAGGCCTACCTGGCCCGCTTCGAGGCCGAGTTGCCCAAGGCGCCGAACAGCGCCGCCCTCGTCGACGCGATGAAGGCCGCCTACCCGGCCGCCGGCCTGGGCGTGGCGCTGGACATCGGCGCCAAGGTGAACAAGGGCGAGATGAAGTGGTGAGCTGAGGCGACGCCCGTCCGGGGGTGGGTGGCGCGCGGCTACCATCCGCGCCATGACACAGACCGCCCGCATCCCCGGCCGCCGCCTGCTGCACTCGCCCGGCCCCACGCCCCTGCCCGAAGAGGTGCTCGACGCGCTGCGCCGCCAGCCGATGGACCTGGGCGACCCGCGCGTGTCGGCCACCATCGACACCTGCGAACGCGGCCTGCGCCGCCTGCTGTGCACAGAAGCAGCCGACGTGTTCTTCTACGCCGCCAACGGCCATGGCGCCTGGGAGGTGGTGGTCGAGAACCTGGTGCCGCCCGGCGGCGCGGTGCTGATCCCCGGCACCGGGCACTTCTCGGAATCGTGGGCCGTCCAGACCGAGGCGCTGGGCCGCCGCGTGGTGCGCACCCCCTGGGTCGAGGGCCTGCCGATCGACCTGGCCGCGGTGCAGCAGGCGCTGCGCGACGACCGCGACCACGCCATCGTCGCCGTGTTCGCGGTGCACACCGACACTTCCAGCAGCGCCACCACCGACCTGCCCGCGCTGCGCGCGGCGATCGACGCCACCGGGCACCCGGCCCTCTTCGTCGTCGATGCGGTGGCCTCGCTGGGCGCCATGCCGGTGCCGATGGACGCGCTGCGGGCCAACGTGGTGCTGAGCGCGTCGCAGAAGGCGCTGATGACGCCGCCCGGCGTGGCCATCGTGGCGGTGGACGCGCAGGCCGCCGCGGTGGCCGCGCGCAACCCCGGCCCGCGCTTCTACTGGGACTGGCGACCGCGGCAAAGCGAGCTGTCGTACCGCAAGTTCTGCGGCACCGCGCCGCAGAACCTGATGATGGCGCTGGAGGCCGCGCTGGGCCTGATCTTCCTGGAAGGCGAGGACGCTGTCTTTGCGCGTCATCGGCTGCTGGCGCGCACGGTGCAGGCGGCGGTGGAAGGCTGGCGTACGGCCGGCGCACTGGACTTCTTCGTGCGTGATCCGGCGGCCCGGTCGGTGTCGGTGACCACCATCACCGTGCCGCCGGGCACCGACGTGGATGCCATGCGCGCGGTGGCGCGCGACCGCTTCCAGGTGGCCTTTGCCGGTGCGCTGGGGCCGCTGGCCGGGCGCGGCTTCCGCATCGGCCACCTGGGCGACCAGAACGCCGCCTCGATCCTGGGCGCGCTGGGCGGCGTGCAGGCGGCGCTGCGGGTGATGGGCGTGCCGCACGGCGACGGCATGGCCCGCGCGGTGGAGTGCCTGGCGGCGGGCGACGCGTGACGCCTGCACCCCTGGGCCAGGGCCAGCCCTTCGGCCTGGTCATCTTCGACTGCGACGGCGTGCTCGTCGACAGCGAGCGGCTGGCCCACCAGGCGCTGTGCGAGGTGCTGGCCGAGGCCGGCGTGGCGCTGTCCTTCGACGACGCGGTGGCGCGCTTCATCGGCGTGTCGCTGCCGCGCTGCCACGAGCTGATCGGCGAGCTGCTGGGCGCGCCGCCCACCGATGCCTTCAAGGTCCAACTGGTCGAGCACACGAAGGCCGCCTTCAGCGCCCACCTGAGCGCCGTCGACGGCATCGCCGAGCTGCTGCCGACGCTGAAGCGGCCCTTCTGCGCGGCATCCAACGGCAACCGCGCCAAGCTCGACTTCACGCTTGGCCACACCGGGCTGATGCCTCTGCTGCAGGGCCGCGTGTTCTGTGCCGACGACGTGGCGCGGCCCAAGCCCGCGCCCGACCTGTTCCTGCACGCCGCGGCGGCGATGGGCGTCGCGCCTGCGCTGTGCGTGGTCGTCGAAGACACACCCACCGGCATCGCCGCCGCCCGCGCCGCCGGCATGACGGCGCTGGGCTACGCCGCGATGACGCCGGCGCACCGGCTGCGCGAGGCCGGCGCCCACGCCACCTTCGCCCGCATGGCCGAGCTGCCGGCGCTGCTGGCCGGGGGCGTCGCCCGGTCGACAGCCGTCGACCGCGCGGGCTCTTAGACTCCGCGCTCGACCCACTGCCGCAGAAAGCCCCGCCATGATCCTCGAGGTTGCCGACATCCGCATCCCGCCCGGCCAGAACGCCGCCTTCGAAGCCGCCATCCAGCATGGCCTGACCACCGTCGCCTCGCAGGCCCAGGGCATGATGGGCTGGAAGGTCAACCGCGGCATCGAGAGCACCGAGCGCTACATCCTGCAGATCTTCTGGGCCACGCTGGAGGACCACACCGTGGGCTTCCGCCAGGGCCCGCTGTTCGCGCAGTGGCGCGCCATCGTCGGCCCGTTCTTCGCGGCGCCGCCGGTGGTCGAGCACTTCGAGCTCGTCGCCAAGTCCGACTGACACCGCCCCGCGGGAGGACCGCCATGACCGCCGCCACCACCTTGGCCGAGGCCGCGTTCGACAGCGGCGCCTTCCTGCGCGACCTGACCCGCCGCGTCGCCCACCGCACCGACAGCCAGAGCGGCACCCACGCCGCCGAGCTGCGCGGGTACCTGGAGGGCGAGATCGCGCCCACGCTGCAGGCACTGGGCTTCGCGACGCAGCTGCACGACAACCCGGTGGCCGGCGCGCCGCCCCTGCTGACGGCCGAGCGCCTGGAAGACCCGTCGCTGCCCACGGTGCTGTTCTACGGCCACGGCGACGTGGTGCGCGGCCACGAGGGCCGCTGGGCCGAGGGCCGCGACCCCTGGACGCTGAGCGTCGCCGGCGATCGCTGGTATGGCCGCGGCAGCGCCGACAACAAGTCGCAGCACAGCATCAACCTGGCCGCGCTGGGCTGCGTGCTGCAGGCGCGCGGCGGGCGCCTGGGCTTCAATGCCAAGTGGCTGGTCGAGATGGGCGAGGAGACCGGCTCGCCGGGCCTGGCCGAGTTCTGCGCGCTGCAGCGCGAGCGGCTGGCCGCCGATGCGCTGATCGCCAGCGACGGGCCGCGGCTGCGCGCCGACCGGCCCACGGTGTTCCTGGGCTCGCGCGGCGTGGCCAACATCGACCTGGTGCTCACGCTGCGCGAGGGCGGCCACCACTCGGGCAACTGGGGCGGGCTGCTGCGCAACCCCGGCACGGTGCTGGCCAGCGCCATCGCCAGCCTGGTCGACGGCCGCGGCGCCATCCGCGTGCAGGGCCTGCGGCCGCCGCCGATCCCGGCCGCGGTGCGCGCCGCGCTGGCCGACATCGAGGTGGGCGGCGGTGCCACCGACCCCGCCATCGACCCGGCCTGGGGCGAGCCCGGACTGACGCCCGCCGAGCGCGTGTTCGGCTGGAACACGCTGGAGGTGCTGGCGCTGGGCTGCGGCCAGCCCGAGGCGCCGGTCAACGCCATCCCGCCGAGTGCGCGCGCCACGCTGCAACTGCGCTTCGTCGTCGGCACCGACATCGCCCGCTTCCGCGAGCACCTGGTGCGGCACCTGGCCGACCAGGGCTTCGGCGACATCGCCATCGGCGAGCCGGTGGTGATGGCCGCCACGCGGCTGGACCCCGACAACGCCTGGGTGCGGCTGGCCATGGCCTCGATCGAGCGCAGCATGGGCCGCAAGCCCGCGCTGCTGCCCAACCTGGGCGGCTCGCTGCCCAACGACGTGTTCGCCGACACCCTGGGCCTGCCCACCGTGTGGGTGCCGCACAGCTACCCGGCCTGCTCGCAGCACGCGCCCAACGAGCACGTGCTGGCACCGCTGATGCGCGAGGGCCTGGTGATGACCGCCGCGCTGCTGTGGGACGTGGGCGAGCAGGCGGCGACGCTGCCGCGGCGCCCGGCCTGACGGCCGCGCGCGACGCCGGCGGGCCCGGGCCCAGGGCCGATCAGACCTTGAACACCGCCACCGTCTGCACCAGCGCGCGGGCCTGCTGGCTCAGGCTCTCGGCGGCGGCGGCGCTTTCTTCCACCAGCGCGGCGTTCTGCTGGGTGGCGTGATCCATCTGCGTCACCGACTGGGCCACCTGCGTGAGGCCGGTGCTCTGCTCGGCGCTGGCGTGGCTGATGGTGCCGACGATGTCGGTGACGTGCTGGATCGCCTCGACGATCTCGGCCATCGTCACGCCGGCATGGTCGACGAGCGTGGTGCCCTGGGCCACCCGCTCGACGCTGGTGCCGATCAGGGCCTTGATCTCGCCGGCCGCCTGCGCACTGCGCTGGGCCAGGCTGCGCACCTCGCCCGCCACCACGGCGAAGCCGCGGCCCTGCTCGCCGGCGCGGGCCGCCTCCACCGCGGCGTTCAGCGCCAGGATGTTGGTCTGGAAGGCGATGCCGTCGATGACGCCGATGATGTCGGCGATGCGCGTGGAGCTGTCGTGGATGCCCCGCATCGTCTCGACCACCCGGCCCACCACCTCGCCGCCGCGGCTGGCCACCGCCGAGGCGCCATCCGCCAGCCGGCTGGCCTGGGCCGCGCTGTCGGCGTTCTGCCGCACCGTCGAGCCCAGTGTGTCCATCGCCGCGGCGGTTTCCTGCAGCACGCTGGCCTGTCGTTCCGTGCGGCCCGACAGGTCCTGGTTGCCCTGCGCGATCTGCGCACTGGCCGTGGCCACGCCGTCGGCCGCCTGGCGCACCTCGCTCACGGTGCGGGCCAGGCCGGCCTGCATGGCCTGCAGCGCCTGCAGCAGCTCGGCCACCTCGTCGGTGCCGGTGGCGCCGGTGGCGGCGGTCAGGTCTCCGTGCGCGACGGCACGTGCCACGCCGACCGCGTGCACCAGCGGGCGCGTGATGCTGTGGCCGAAGGCCACCACCGCCGCCCCCGACGCGAGGACGACCAGCGCCATCGCGCCCAGCGCCAGCAGGGTCACCCGGCTGGCCTGCGCCGCCGCCTGCGCGGACAGCCGGGCCGCCTCGGCTTCGATCTTCTGGCTGGCCTGTTCCAGCAACCGTGCCGGCTCGCGGTCCATGCCCTTGACGGCCGCGTCGCCCACAGCGGGGTCGAAGCCGGCCGCCTTGAAGGCGTCGAAGGCCTTGCGGTAACCCGCGTCCATGTCGGTGTCGGCCCGCATGAAGGTTTGCACCAGGTCGTGCGACTCACCGGCCGGCAGGGCCGCGTGCAGCGCGGCGGCCTTTCGGGCGATGTCGGCCTCGGCCGCGTTGAACGCAGCCCAGTGGCGATTGAGTTGTGCCGGGTCCTTGCCGCGCAGCAGCGTGTTCTTCCATTCCTGCACCTGCAGCTTGAAGACCAGCGACAGGTCCTTCACCGCGCGGTTGTGGCCGTGCGCGGCGTCCACCGTGGTGGCGTAGGTGCGCAGGGCGTCGTTGAGCTGGTGGATGCCGAACAACGCCGCCGCCAGCACCAGCAGGAGCGCACCGCCACAGACCAGGGGGAGCTTGAGACCGAGTTTCATGGAAGGGGCCGCCGACAGGATGTCGATGTGCCGATTGGGCGGCCGCGGCCGGCTCGCCGATGCGGCCATCAGGGCGCTGGCCGTCGGTCAATTCAACTTCCCCCGACAGCCCGGCCCGAGCGCGTCCGCAATTCCCCACAGCCGTGGGCGGCACGCCACTGCGTGCGGCAACGCGGCCCAGGCCGCACGGCCGGCCGAACAAAATTCGGTGGTCGACCTTGATTCCCGCCAGTCAAGCCGGCGCCGATCGCCATAACCTTGCGACTTTCGCCCAGCACCCCCGGAGACCCCCATGCCGCTCGCCACCGCCTCCCTGCTGCCGCCGCCCTGCCGTGACGAGGCCGAGCGCGTGCGCGCCTCGCTCGACCGCCTGCGCGCCGGCGGCGGCTTCGACTGGGCGAACGTCATCGCCACCGCACGGCCCTGGGTGGACGCGGTGCGGCGCGCGCCGGCGCCCTTCTGGGCCATGGAATCGCTGCTGCGCGAGTACCCGATCTCCAGCGCCGAGGGCCTGGCGCTGATGCGGCTGGCCGAGGCGCTGCTGCGCGTGCCCGACGCCGAGACCGCCATCGCGCTGACCGCCGACCAGCTGGGCCGCGCCGATTTCGGCGGCGCCGCCGACGGCTCGCCTCACAAGCTGCTGGCCGGCCTGTCGGCCAGCGCCATCGGCCTGGCCAAGCGCTTCCTGCCCGACGAGCAAGGCAGCCGCCCGGGCCTGATGGAGCGCCTGGGCGCGCAAACCGTGGTGGCCGCCACCGTGCGCGCCATTCAGCTGTTGGGGCGCCAGTTCGTGCTGGGCCGCAGCATCGCCGAGGCACTGGGCGAGGCCCGCTCGCAGCGCCGCGACCAGCCCGCGCTGCGCTTCTCGTTCGACATGCTGGGCGAGGGCGCGCGCACCGACGCCGACGCGCTGCGCTACCTGGCCTCGTACACCGACGCCATCCAGGCCATCGCCGCGGCCACGGCCGGCCAGGTGCCGGCCGTGGCGGGCCACGGGCCGGCCATCCGCGACGGCATCTCGATCAAGCTGTCGGCGCTGCACCCGCGATACGAGGCGCTGCAGCGCGACCGCGTGATGGCGGAGCTGCTGCCGCGCGTGCAGGGGCTGATCGACATCGCCGCGCGCGCCGACATCAACTTCACCATCGACGCCGAGGAGTGCGACCGGCTGGAGCTGTCGCTGGAGGTGTTCGACCGCCTGGCCGCGCACGTGCAGACCACCGCGCCGCAGTGGCAGGGCTTCGGCCTGGCCATCCAGTCGTACCAGACCCGCGCGCTGGAAACCATCGACGCGGTGGCCGACATCGCCCGCCGGCGCGGCCTGCGCTTCATGGTGCGGCTGGTGAAGGGTGCCTACTGGGACGGCGAGGTCAAGCGCGCGCAGGAACTGGGCCTGGACGGCTACCCGGTGTTCACCCACAAGCACCACACCGACCTGTCGTACCTGGCCTGTGCCAAGGCGCTGATCGACCACCACGCGCTGATCCTCACACAGTTCGCCACGCACAACGCCGGCACCGTGGCCGCCATCGTGGGCATGGCCAAGGCCGCCGAGGCGCGCTTCGAGATGCAGCGCCTGCACGGCATGGGCGAGGGCCTGTACCGCGAGGTGCTGGCCAGCCTGCCGACGATGGCGCTGCGCGTGTACGCCCCGGTGGGCGAGCACCGCGACCTGCTGGCCTACCTGGTGCGCCGGCTGCTGGAGAACGGCGCCAACTCGTCCTTCGTGCACCAGATGGCCGACGCCGAGGTGCCGATCGAGGCGCTGCTGCAGTCGCCGCTGCACGCCGCCGACGGCCCTGGCCAACCCGCGCCGGTGGCGATGTTCGGCCGCGAGCGCGACAACTCCACCGGCGCCGACCTCACCGTGCCCGAGCAGCACTCGCCCTTGCTGGCCGCGGTGGCCGCCGCGCAGGTGCCGACGGTGCCGCTGGCCGCGGGCACCGACGTGGCCGAGGCCATGGCCCGGCTGGACGCCGCCTTCGACGCCTGGGCCGTCCGCCCGGTGGCCGAGCGCGCCGCCATCGTGCGCCGTGCCGGCGACCTGCTCGACGCGCGGCTGGCGGCCTTCAGCGGCCTGCTGGTGCGCGAGGCCGGCAAGACGCTGGGCGACTGCGTGGCCGAGGTGCGCGAGGCCGTCGACTTCTGCCGTTTCTACGCCGCGCAGGCCGAGGCCCGCCTGGCGCCGATTGCGCTGCCCGGCCCCACCGGCGAGAGCAACGAGCTGCGCCTGCACGGCCGCGGCGTGTTCGTCTGCATCTCGCCGTGGAACTTCCCGCTGGCCATCTTTGCCGGCCAGGTGGTGGCCGCGCTGGTGGCCGGCAACCCCGTGGCGGCCAAGCCGGCCGAGCAGACGCCCGGCGTGGCGCAGGCCTTCGTCGACCTGCTGCACGAGGCCGGCCTGCCGCACGACGCCATCGCGCTGCTGCACGGCCCCGGCGAGACGGTGGGCGCGGCGCTGGTGGCCCACCCGGCCACCGCCGGCGTGTGCTTCACCGGCAGCACGCAGGTGGCCAAGATCATCCAGCGCACGCTGGCCGCCAGCGACGGCGCCATCGTGCCGCTGATCGCCGAGACCGGCGGACTCAATGCGATGGTGGTCGATTCGAGCGCGCTGCCCGAGCAGGTGATCGACGCCGTGGTGCAGAGCGCCTTCCGCTCGGCCGGCCAGCGCTGCTCGGCGCTGCGCCTGCTGCTGGTGCACGAGCGCGTGGCCGACGGCGTGATCGAGATGCTGCGCGGCGCGATGCAGGCGCTGGTGGTGGGCGAGGCCGCCGACCTGGCCACCGACGTGGGCCCGGTGATCGACGGCGAAGCGCATGCCGGCCTCACCCGCCACGTGCAGCGCCTCAGCCGCGAGGCCACGCTGATCGGCCGCGCCCCGATGCACGACCGCTTCCTGTCCACCCACATCGCGCCGGTGGCCTTCGAGCTGAAGGCCATCGAAGACCTGCGCGAGGAGGTCTTCGGCCCGGTGCTGCACGTGGTGCGCTGGGGCGGCGACGTGGACGCGCTGGTGGCCCGCATCAACGCGCTGCGCTACGGCCTGACGCTGGGCATCCAGACGCGCATCGACAGCCGCGCGCTGCGCATCGCCGACACCGCCCGCGTGGGCAACGTCTACGTCAACCGCAACATGATCGGCGCCGTGGTGGGCGTGCAGCCCTTCGGCGGCGAGGGCCTGAGCGGCACCGGCCCGAAGGCCGGCGGGCCGCACTACCTCTACCGCTTCTGCGCCGAGCAGACGCTGACGATCAACACCGCCGCGGCGGGCGGCAACGCGGCACTGCTGGCGGGCGGGCACTGATCCGAGGTGGGGCGACGGGCCACGCCCGTGCCGCACCGCCACGGCCGGCCTACACTGCGCAGACTGCCACCGACCGGAGCCTGATCGTGGGTGACACCGGCGCCCGAATCGCCCTGTCTGCCGACGCCTACCTGGCCTGGGAGGCGACCGAACCGGTCCGCCACGAGTTCGTGCGCGGCGAGGTGTTAGCGATGGCCGGGGCCGAGGAGCGGCACGTGACCACCGCGCTCAACGTCGCGATGGCCTTGCGAGCGCATCTGCGCGGCACACCGTGCCGCACCTTCATCACCGACATGAAGCTGCGGGTGGAGGCGGCCGACGCCTACTTCTACCCCGACGTGATGGTCACCTGCAGCGCCGCCGATGTGGCCGATCCGCTGGTCAAGCGCGAGCCGGTGCTGGTGGTGGAGGTGCTGTCGCCGGGCACCGCCGCCTGCGACCGCGGCGACAAGTTCGCCGCCTACCGCACGCTGCCGTCGCTGCGCGAGTACCTGCTCGTCGACACCGAGTCGCGCCGTTGCGACCTCTACCGCAAGGGCGCCGACTGCCTGTGGGTGCTGCACCCGGTCGAGCCCGGGCAGGCGGTGCCGATCGACACCGTGGGCCTGACCCTGTCGGCCGAGGCCCTGTGGGACGAGGTCGGCCCGCCGTCCACGGCCGGCTGACCCTGCCACGGCGCACCCCGCCGCCATTGCCCCGCGACGGCATCGCGGCGCGGGCCGGCCAGAGTCGCCTCATCAGCTCTGCCGACACCGAGGCTCGGCAGCGTCGGTACGATCGCGACATCGCCACGCCGTCGGAGTCCTGCCCATGGTCCGTCCTGTCCGCCGTCCCGTCCACTGTCTCGTCGCCGTCGGCCTGGCCTTCGGTGCCCTCGCCGCCCAGGCGCAGGCCCCGCAGTTTCCGGACGGGGCCACCACCCCCACGTCCGCGGACATCAAGGCCTACCTCGACGGCAAGGTCTTCGACGTGGCCATCGCCGACGGCACACGCTGGCGCCTGGAATACAAGTCCAACGGCTACTTCTTCGTCGACACCAGCACGGGCTTCCGCAACAGCGGCACCTGGCAGGCCGAGGACGGCAAGCTCTGCGGCCACCTCAAGGGCCGTGACCGCGGCTGCAACGATGTGCGCCTGCACCAGGACCTGCTGCACCTGAAGCGCGACAGCGGCGAGATCATCCGGTTCACGGTGAAGTGACACGGGGATGACTCGGCCAGGGCCGGGCACGTCCTCGCAAGGAAAGGCGGCTCTCGAAGTGCCCGCTGGCCCGTGCCTCCCATGAAACGGCGCGGGTTGGGCCCGTGGCGAGCACGCCCGGCCGCCGTCGGCGATGACGGCGTGCAGCCACCTTGCGTGCGCCCGTTCCGCATGGGTGCGGTCGACGCGCGCAGGGGCTGTCTGTCGTGATCGGCTGGCGGCGCGGGTGGCAAGGGGGCGGCCGCTGGTTCTGGCAAGCGTCAGGTGGGGACGGCCTGTCGCCCACCGACGCCATCGCAGCAGCCGCAGCCGCGAAGCAGCCGCGAAGCTACTTCTTGCGCGCTTGCCAAATCTCTTGCAGGTACTTTTCCATCTCGTCGGGCGAGATCAGGTGGTCGTTGTTGGTGTCGATCCGCGCCCAGTTCCTGACATCGGGCCGGTCGCCCGCGCCGAGCGTGGCGGCACCGGCGCCAGTGGCCTGGAGTTGCTTGGCCACCTGTCGGTCGGACGCGCTGTGTGTGCTGAGGGACTTCGCGGCGGCTGCCTTGTCCGCCTTCTTTTCCTCGGCGACGACAAAGGGTGTTGCCAGCGCCAGCGACGCGGCCACAAGGATGGGATGTGTCATGCTCGATTCTCCAGTTGAAAGGGACATACGGGCCCGTAAACCAGCACGGGCCCACGATGACCACTGAGGAGCAGGTCTTGTCCACACCCCGACGAGGCGGTGCAGGCCATGCCGGGGTTCGGCGAGCCAACCCGTGCTGACGACATGGCCGGGCGCGAGCGAGCGACAAGCTCACGCCGCGCCGGACTACTCCCCTTCAACCAGTGGGGCCCAGCTCAGAAACTCGGGGGGCCAAAAAGTTCAATCCGACAGGGCATCCAGCAGCCATGCCCGTCTCGCCCCGGCCACACGCACCCCGTGCGGTGTCGCGGCCCTGGCCAGCCAGCACACCTGAGCGGCCAGACAGACCGCCTGCGGCTGGCCCCGTGCCGCGCGGCGCCCAGCCGCAAACGCCAGGCGGCCGCGTACCGCGCTTGCGGTACCCTCGCCACGCACCTGGTGCATCGCCCCTCAGCCCGAACCCCGCGCCACCCGCGCCGAAACCATGTCCAACGTCACCCTTGCGATCGCCGCCGCCCTGTGCCTCGCCGGCACCCACGCCGCCGCCCAGCCCGCAGCGCCCACGGGCGAGATCAAGGGCGAGGCCTGGGTGCACACCGCCGAAACGCTGGCCGCCACGGCCCGGCAGGCCGACGTCTGCCTGCCAGCCGCGGCCACGGGCGGCGCCATCGCCTGCGGCAAGCTCGAGGCGCTGCCCCAGCCCGCCGGCGCGCGGGTGCCGGTCGTCGTCTTCCTGCACGGCTCGTCGGGGCTCGGGCTGAAGGCCATCGGCGAGTGGCAGCGGTGGCTGGCCGGCCTGGGCTTCGCGAGCATGGCGCCGGATTCCTTCGCGCTGCCGGGCCATGTCACCTACAAGTCGCCGATCGACAAGGACTCGTACGAACGGATCCATGCGCTGCGCGCCTCCGAGATCGCCCCGGCCCTGGCCGCCCTGCGCTCGCAGCCCTGGGCCGACCCGGGCCGGTTGATCCTGGCCGGCACCAGCGAGGGTGCCGTGCCCGTGGCCCGGTACGCCGGCACCGAGTTCATCGCGCGCCTGCTGTTCGCGTGGAGCTGCGAGGACAACTACTTCGTCAAGGCGCCGCAGAACGCCTTCGAGCCCGGCAAGCCGGTGCTCAACGTCATCAGCGCGACCGACCCGTTCTTCTCGAAGTCGAACAGCTGGCTGGGCAACGCGGCCGCGCAGGGCCACTGCGGCGCTGCGCTGAAGGACAACGCCCGCGCCGCCGTGCTGCTGGTGCCGAACGCGCCGCACACGCTGCTGAACCTGCCGGCCGCGCGCAGCGCCACCGCGGGCTTCCTGCAACTGCTGTCGGCCCGGGATTGATCGCCACGGCTCCCCCTGCCCGATCCTGGCGATCGGTGGCACGCCCGACCACCGTCGCGTAGATTCGGCCCCGGCCCCTTCACCATCCCGCCGGCGGGCCACCCGGTCCGTCCAGTCCGCGCACAGGAGTCCCCGCCATGTCCGACCCCACCGTCCGCCTGCACCGGGTGCTGCGCACCACGCCGGCCAAGGTCTACCGCGCCTTCCTCGAGGCCGATGCCATGGCCAAGTGGCTGCCGCCCTACGGCTTCACCTGCCAGGTGCACGCCATGGACGCCCGAGTCGGCGGCACCTTTCGCCTGTCGTTCCGCAACTTCTCCACCGGAAACAGCCACTCGTTCGGCGGCGAATACCTGCAGTTGGTGCCGAACGAGCTGATCCGCTACACCGACCGCTTCGACGACCCCCACCTGCCGGGCCTGATGGAGGTGACGGTGACGCTGAAGCCGGTGCTGTGCGGCACCGACGTCGGCATCGTGCAGTCGGGCATCCCCGAGGCCATCCCGCTGGAGATGTGCTACCTCGGCTGGCAGGAATCGCTGGCGCAACTGGCCACGCTGGTCGAGCCCGAGATCCCGGGTTAGGCGCGCGGGCACGGTGGCGGCAACCGCACCGACCTGGCGGCCGCGGCCTTGCCGGCCGGGTTCGCCGGCGCGACCTACGCCGAGTGGCCGTTCGAGCCCGAACGACCGCTGACCGCGGCGGCGTCGGCCTCGGGCCGGGCCGGGCTGGCAAGGGCCACGGGCTGCGGCCCCAACGACTGCCAGTCGGCGCCGAACAGTTCGGCCGGGTGCTGGGTGCGCTCCGAGCCGTTGCCGCACAGCAGCGAATTTGCCGCGCAATAGCGGTCGCAGCCCCAGCAGGTGCGCTCGGGGTGCGGCGGGTCGACGGGGAACTTCTTGGCCATGGCAGCTCGATCGCATCGCGCGGCAGGGCGCCGTGCGGCCCGGCAGTCTGACCGGACCGGGGTGGGCGGGGCTTGTCATGCATCAAGCTGGCGGCGTGGCGACGTGGCGGCGGCGTGGCGGCGGACCGGGCCCCCGCTTGGGCCTTGCCGCGCGGTGGCCCGGGCAGCCGCGGCGCGGTCGAGCCCAGGCTGCAGGCGATGCCAGCGCACCGCGCCCGGCCGGGTGATACGCTGGCCGCCCACCACAGGACCCCTCGACGTGACCCACCTCTGCACCGCACCCCACCCGCACACCACCGCCGTCGCCCCTCGGCGGGCGATCTGGCCCGCCCTTGCCCTGGCGTGCGCGCCCCTGCTGGCCCAGGCGGCGCCGGGCGACGAGGTGGTCGGCCGCTGGAAGATGGTGTCGCACACCTCGACGTACGCGGGCAACACCTTCGATTCGCACGCGGCGCTGCTGCAGCAGCGGCCCTGCGCGGCGGCGATCGTCTACGAGCTGCGCGCCGACAAGTCGTATCGGCTGGATGCGTCCGCCAGCACCTGCGACGAGAAGTACAAGGCCATCCAGGAAAAGCTGTACTCGAACACGAAGTGGAAGGTCGAGGGCAACAAGATCACCACGTCGGCGACGAACTTCGCGGTGGGGCAGACCTACACGCTGTCGGTGGCCGGCAACCGCATGACCTGGGTCGGCACCGAAGGCCAGGGCACGATGGTCTTCCAGAAGTGAGGCGGCGCGGTCGCCGATGACCACCGCGTCGCTGCTGTGGGGCCTGCTGTTCGGCTCGCTGGGCGCGGGCTATGCGCTGTACGGCAAGAAGCAACGGGCGCTGGTGCCGTTCGTGTGCGGCCTGGCCTTGATGGGGGTACCGTACCTGGTGGACAACGCCCTCCTGCTGGTGGCCATCGGCGCGGCGCTGGCGGCGATCCCGTTCGTGGTGCGCGACTGATCGCCCTGACGGGGCCGACGCCGCACCCTCGTCGGGCCGACACAGCCTGACACAAGGGGCGAGCGGCAAAGTCGCCCCTGGCCGTGCAGGCGATCGGCGATTTGCGGCACAGTCGCGGGATGCCGGGGGGCGGCTCAGCCGTACACCTCGATCGTCCCCCCAACCTCTGCCCGCCGATGACGCTGCCCCTGTCCCGCCCTGGCCTCGCGATCGCCGTCCTGGCCGCCCTGGTCGCCCCGGTCGCGCTGGGCGGCTGCACCGCCCTGCCGGCCGTGCAGCCCTGGGAGAAGGGCGTGCTGGCCCGCCCGGAGATGGGCTTCGAGGGCGACCGGCTCGACAACGCCTTCACCGAGCACACCTACAACAGCAAGGAAGCGGCCTCCGGCGGCACCGGCGTGGGCGGCGGCGGCTGCGGGTGCAACTGATGGCCACACCCGACGCGCCGGGCCAGCGAACGGCCACCACCGCCCTGGGCCAGCGCCTGATGGCCGCGGCCCTGGCGCTGCCACTGGCCACCCCGCCCGCGCAGGCCGAGTCCGCGCCCGAGCGCGGCGTGGTGGCGCTGAAATACCTCGACTACCTGGACAGCCAGCCTGGCGCCGACCGCATCCGCGTGCGCGCGCCGTCGCTGCGCGTGCTGGTGCCGCTGCCGGGCGCGACGGGGGGCGTGCTGGGCGGCGACTGGTCGGTGGGCGGCACGCTCACCTCCGACGCCATCTCGGGCGCATCGCCCGCCTTCCACTCGCAGGTGCTGCAGAAAATGCGCGACGAGCGCCACGCGGTCGAGGCCGAGCTCACCCGGCACCTGCCCCATGGCGGCGTCACCTTCGGCGCCGTGGTCTCGCGCGAATCCGACTACCTGTCGCGCGGCCTGTCGGTGCTGGCGCGGCGCGAGAGCGAGGACCGCAACACCACCTGGTCGGCCGGCCTGGGCGTGGCGCGCGATTCGATCAGCCCCAACAACGGCGCCTTCGAGCGCGACACCAAGCGCGTGGTCGACCTGCTGGCCGGCGTCACCCAGGTGATGGGCACGCACGACATCGTGCAGCTGAACCTGGCCCACCGCATCGGCCGCGGCTACTTCTCCGACCCGTACAAGGTGAACGACAACCGGCCGCGGCGGCGCGACAGCAGCACGGCGCTGCTGCGCTGGAACCACCACGTCGAGGCCACGCAGACCACCGCGCGCCTGAGCTACCGCTACTACACCGACAGCTACCGCATCCGCGCCCACACGCTGGGGCTCGAGCTGGTGCAGCCGCTGCCGCGGGGCTGGACGGTGTCGCCGCTGGTGAGGCTGTACACACAGGGCGCGGCGAGCTTCTATGTCGACGCCGACCCCGCCAACGACCCCTTTCCGCCCAACCCGCCGGACGGCGCCGAGTTCTTCTCCGAGGACCACCGCGTCTCGGCCTTCGGCGCGCTGACGCTGGGGTTGAAGGTGGCCCGGCAGATCGGCCCCGACTGGACGGTGGACATCAAGTTCGAGCGCTATGCCCAGCGCAGCGCCTGGCAGCTGTTCGGCAGCGGCAGCCCGGGGCTGGCGCCGTTCGATGCACGCAGCGTGCAGGTCGGCGTGGCGCGGCAGTTCTAGGGCGCTGACCCGATGCACGTCTTCCGCCACGCCTTCGCGGCCATGGCCAGCCCCTGCGAGGTGGTGCTGGCCGCCGACGGCCCGGTGCAGGCGCGCGCGCTGGCGCAGCAGGCCGAGGCCGAGGTGCGCCGCATCGAGTGCGCCTACTCGCGCTACCGGCCCGACAGCATCGTCTCGCGGCTGAACGCCGCCGCCGGCGGGGCGCCGGTCGAGTGCGACGACGAGACGCTGGCGCTGCTGGACTACGCCGACACGCTGCACGCGGCCAGCGACGGCCTGTTCGACATCACCTCCGGCGTGCTGCGCCGGGCCTGGAACTTCCGCCAGCCGCGGGTGCCGGATAGCGCCGAGCTGGACGCGCTGTGCCGGCTGGTCGGCTGGGCCAGGGTGGAGCGCAATGGCCGCCTCGTGCGGCTGCCGCAGGCCGGCATGGAAATCGACTTCGGCGGCATCGGCAAGGAATACGCCGCCGACCGCGCCGGCGCGCTGCTGGCCGGGCAAGGCGTGCGGCACGGCTACGTCAACCTGGCCGGCGACATGCACGTCATCGGGCCCAAGCCCGACGGCGCCGCCTGGATGATCGGCATCCAGCACCCTCGCGAGCCCGGCGAGCTGGTCGCCACGCTGCCGGTGCAGCGCGGCGGCCTGGCCACCAGCGGCGACTACGAGCGCTACTTCGAGCTCGACAGCCGCCGCTACTGCCACATCCTAGACCCGCGCAGCGGCCTGCCGGTGACGCACTGGCGCAGCATCAGCGTGCTGGCGCCGCTGGCGGTGGTGGCCGGCAACTGCGCCACCATCGGCATGCTGCTGCAGGAGCGCGCGCTCGACTTCCTCGATGCGTCGGGCACGCAGTACCTGGCCATCGACCAGCAGGGCGAGGTGCACCTGCGCGCGGCCGAGCCGGCCGTGGCGCCGGCCTGATCTCCCACCCCGATCCGTTCGACCCACACCCCACCGGAGGCCTCCACGTGCCCACCTTCATCGGCAGCGACACCCGCGACGACCGTGCCTCCGTCATCGGGCCCGGCAACTTCCTGGTCGACGGCAAGGGCGGCACCGACACCGTCGACTTCGGCACCTCGCAGCGCAGCAGCTACACCATCGTGCGGCGCAGCGACGGCGTGGTCATGGTCGACACGCTGTCGGGCGCCAGCCAGACCATGCACTCCGAGCTGACGAGCATCGAGAGGCTGAGCTTCAACAGCGGCCGCGATGTGATCGACCTCGCCACGTTCTTCGGCGACATTGCGGCGCCCACGGTGGCCATCTCGGACAACGTGGCCGGCACCGCGACGGGCCGCATCACCTACACGCTGGCCTTCAGCGAACCGGTCGGCGCGCCCGGGGTGGACGACTTCATCGTCACCGGCGGCAGCGTGGTGTCGATCGGCGGCCGGGCGGCGGTCTACGAGGTGGTGGTGGAGCCCAACGCGGGCACCGCGGGCACGGTGGGCCTGACGCTGAAGGCCGCGGCCGTCACCGACGCCGCGGGCAACCCCAACGCCGAAGCCGTGGCCGCGCCGCAGGCCTTCGACACCCGCCACACCACCGTCGCCGGCACCGCCGGCAACGACCGCCTCATCGCCGGCACGGGCCTGCAGACCGTCGACGGCGCGGGCGGCATCGACACCCTGGTGCTGCCGCACGGGCGCGAGGCCTACACCGTGGCCCTCGGCGCCCACGGCACCACGGTGACGGCGAACGACGGCAGCGCCACGCTGCAGCTGACCGGGGTGGAGCGGCTGGAGTTTGCCCACTCGAAGCTCGCGCTCGACCTGGACGGCCATGCCGGCACCGTGGCCAAGGTGCTGGGCGCGGTGTTCGGGCGCGAGTCGGTGCACAACACCGACTACGTGGGCATCGGCCTGGGCTTCAGCGACGGCGGCATGGGCTACCAGGCGCTGATGCAGCTGGCGCTCGACGCCCGGCTGGGTGCCAACGCCAACCACGGCGCGGTGGTCGACCTGCTCTTCACCAACGTCGTCGGCGTGGCGCCCACGGCCGAGCAGCGCGCCAGTTTCGTCGCGCTGCTCGACAGCGGCGCCCACACCCACGGCTCGCTGGGCGTGCTGGCCGCAGACCATCCGCTGAACCTGGCCAACATCGAGCTCGCCGGCCTGGCGCAGACCGGGCTGCTCTACGTGGGAGGCTGAAATGAAACTGCCCCAAGCTCACTGCGTTCGTTGCCCCGAGGGGCGCGTCAGTCCCTTCGGGCTGCCGGGCGGTACTGACATGCGCGACACCGAACCGCCGATGAATGACACGCCAGAGACGCGTCCGACGATCACCGTTGCCGCGCGGCGCCAGGCGCTGTCGCTGGTGCTGGCCTGGACTGCGCTGCCGGCCCTGCTGGCCGCCGGCGCCGCCCGCGCCCAGGCCGTGGGCAGCCCCGTGCCCGACATCGACCTGCCCGACAGCACCCTGCCGGCGCGCAAGCTGTCCGACCTGAAAGGCAAGGTGGTCTACCTCGACTTCTGGGCCTCGTGGTGCGGCCCCTGCCGACAGTCGTTCCCGTGGATGGCCGAGATGCAGAAGAAGTACGGCGCGCGCGGGCTGCAGGTGCTGGCCGTCAACCTCGACGCCAAGCGCGCCGACGCCGACGAGTTCCTGAAGCAGCACCCGGCCGGCTTCGCGCTGGCCTTCGATGCCAAGGGCGATTCGGCGCGCCGCCTGGCCGTCAAGGCCATGCCCACCTCGCTGCTGATCGGCACCGACGGCCAGGTGCTGATGCTGCACCGCGGCTTCCGCCTCGACGAGCGCGAGGCGCTGGAAGCCCGGCTGGCCGCGGCGCTGGGCAAGGGCCCGCCGTGACCGCCGCGGATCGCCCGGGAGGCCCATGCCGCCGCGCGCGGGGCACGGCATGGCGCGGGTGAAGCACGCGGCCGGCGCGCTGGTGCTGGCCCCTGCGCTGTGGCTGGCCTCACTGGTGTTGCCGGGCTGGACGGTGATGGTGCTGGCGGCCTGGCTGCTGCTGGCCGCCGCGGTGTCGCTGGGCACCTTCGACCCCATGCCCCACGCCACGCCCGGCGCCACCTTCGCGCGCGGCCTGGGCCTGGGGCTGGCCACGCTGGCGATGGCGCAACTGGTGGGCGTGGCGATGGGCGGGCGCGACCCGCTGCAGCCGCTGCAGCGCACGGCGCCGATGGCGGCACCTGCCTCTGCCACGCCGGCGACACCGGCACCCCCCGGCCCCGCCAGCAGCGCGCCGCTCAGCCCGCTGCCGATGCCGTCGCCGTCGAGTGCAGCGCGTGCACCCGCCGCTTGAAGGCGAACCAGAACGGGTGCCAGAAGGCCATCATGCGGTGCGTCATCAGCACGCCGGCCAGGCCGGCGCGCGGCGCGACCCACCAGTGCGTGCCGGCCAGGCCGCCCCACTGCATCTCGCCCACCGCGTCGTCGCCGCCCAGCGCCGACGGCTCGAGCGTCACCGCGCCGGCCAGCCCGTGGCCCATGCTGGGCACCGAACCGCCCACGCTGAAGCGCACGTGCAGCCCCGGCGCCAGGTGGTTGCGGTGCATCAGCGCGACGGTCTCGGGCTTCAGCAGGGTCAGTCCGCCGGGCAGCAAGCCGCGCAGCAGGGCCAGCCAGTCGGCCTGCGTGGTGAACAGCCCGCCCGAGCCCGACTGCCGCGCAAATTCGCGCTGCCAGGCGCCGGCATAGGGCACGTCGCCCAGCCGCGCCAGGCCGCGGCCCATCGGGTTGGCGGCATCGGCCGCGCCATACAGCGCGGTGAAGCGCTCGCGCTGCGCCGGCTGCAGCACGAAGCCGGTGTCGACCATGCCCAGCGGGCCGAACACGCGCTGCTGCAGGAAATCGCCGAAGCGCTGCCCGCTGATCACCTCGACCAGCCGCGCCAGCACGTCGGTGGCGTTGGAGTACTCCCACGCGGTGCCGGGGTGGAAGGCCAGGGGCAGGGTGCCCAGCACGTCCATCGTGGCGGCCAGCGACACCTCGGGGCTGCGCACGCCGCGCGCGTGGTAGGCGTCGTAGAGCAGCGTGCCGGGGTCGAACACGCCGGTGGTGAAACCCGCACTGTGGGTGAACAGGTGGCGCAGGGTGATGGCCGAGGCCGCCGGCTCGGTGTCGTCCAGCGATTGCGCGCCGGGCCGCAGCACGCGCATCGCGCCCAGCGCAGGAATCCACTGCGCGATCGGGTCGTCCAGGCCGAAGTGCCCTTCCTCCATCAGCAACAGCGCGGCGCAGGCGGTGACCAGCTTGGTGTTCGAGAAGGCGCGGAAGATGTGGTCCTCGCGCAGCGGCACGCGCTGCTCGCGGTCGGCCCAGCCGACGCAGCCGCTGTCGACGACCTCGCGGCCGCGCATCACCGCGAAGGACACGCCGGGCAA
The DNA here is from genome assembly GCF_002198735.1 of Ideonella sp. A 288. Classification (GTDB taxonomy): domain Bacteria; phylum Pseudomonadota; class Gammaproteobacteria; order Burkholderiales; family Burkholderiaceae_C; genus Pseudaquabacterium. The sequence goes on along the minus strand of NZ_MWLO01000019.1, from coordinate 5,910 downwards.
CAGGTCGCCGTCGACGAGGCCGCGGGCCAGGGTGAGCAGTGTGCTGTCGGTCATCGCCGGTGGGGTTTGCCGCAATGAGTGTAGACAGCCCGGCGCGTAGAGTGGCTGCGGCTGAACCCACCCCCGGAGACCCCCTCATGTTCGACACCGCCATTGCCGGCAGCCTGCCCAAGCCCGCCTGGCTCGCCGAGACCGGCAAGCTGTGGCCCACCTGGCGCGCCCAGGGCGACGAGCTGCGCCAGGCCAAGCTCGACGCCACGCTGCTGTGGATCAAGGCCCAGGAAGACGCGGGCCTGGACGTGATCGGCGACGGCGAGATGTCGCGCCAGCACTTCGTGCACGGCTTCCTCGAGCGCGTGGACGGCATCGACTTCGAGCACAAGGTCGAGATGGGCATCCGCAACGACCGCTACAAGGCCATGGTGCCGCAGGTGGTGTCGTCGCTGACGCTGAAAGGACGCGTCCACGAGGCCGAGGCCCGCTTCCTGCGCGCGCACACCACGCGCAAGACCAAGTTCACGCTGCCCGGGCCGATGACCATCGTCGACACCGTGGCCGACCGCTTCTACGGCGACCGCGTGAAGATGGCCTTCGCCTTTGCCGAGCTGCTGAACCAGGAGGCGCTGGCGCTGCAGGCCGACGGCATCGACATCGTGCAGTTCGACGAACCGGCCTTCAATGTGTTCCTCGACGAGGCCGCCGACTGGGGCGTGAAGGCACTCGAGCGCGCGGCGCAGGGCCTCACCTGCACCACCGCCGTGCACATCTGCTACGGCTACGGCATCGCCGCCAACATCGACTGGAAGAAGACGCTGGGCCAGGAGTGGCGGCAGTACGAGCGCGTGTTCCCGGCGCTGGCCGCCAGCAGCATCGACCAGGTGAGCCTGGAGTGCATCCACTCGCAGGTGCCGCCCGAGCTGATGGCGCTGCTGGCCGGCAAGGACGTGATGGTCGGCGTCATCGACGTGGCCAGCGACCAGGTCGAGACCGCCGAAGAGGTGGCCGACACCATCGGCCGCGCGCTGCAGTTCGTGCCGCGCGAGCGGCTCATCGCCTGCACCAACTGCGGCCTGGCGCCGATGGGGCGCGACGTGGCCGAGGCCAAGCTGCGCGCACTGGCCGCGGGCGCGGCGCTGGCGCGGCAGCGGCTGGGCGCTGTCTAGCGCACCTTGATCGTGGCCACCATGCCGTCGACGAAGTGCGGTCGCACGTTGCAGATCACAAGGTAGTCGCCGGCCTCGGCGAACGAGATCGACTCGACGCGGTTCGACGCGTTGGACGGTTCGGCCGTCGCGGGGTTGCCGGGCGGCGGGCCGCCGGCCGGGGCGATGCCGCGGTAGGACAGGTACGTGTTGAAGTACCGGATGCGCCGCGGATCGCGGTGTGCGCGTGCAGGACAAGCCTCGGTGCCGCCCGATGGCGCAATGACGGCGAGCGCGCCAGGGTCTAGCCTCGGCCCTGGGGCAAGTCGGGACGACCGGGCCCGACCGCCTGTGCGATCCTGGCCGCCGAACCCCGGCACCGAGAGGACCCCATGACCCGCCACCGTTCCCCCCTGACCCGAGCCTTGGTGCACGCCGTCGGCGCCGCCGCCCTGCTGGCCTCGGCGCTGGCCGCGCCCACGGCCTGGGCCCAGGCCTGGCCCACCCGCCAGCCGATCAAGCTGGTGGCGGTGTTCCCGCCCGGCGGCTCGGTGGACCAGGTGGCGCGCATCCTGGCGCCGGCGCTGCAGCAGCAACTCGGCCAGACCGTGGTGGTCGACAACAAGGGCGGTGCCTCGGGCTCCATCGGCACCGCCGCGGTGGCCGCCGCACCGGCCGACGGCTACACCTTCGCGGTGGTCTTCGACACGCACGGCGTGAACCCCAGCCTGATCGCCAGCCTGCCCTTCGACACGCGCAAGGACCTGGCCGCGGTGGCCCTGGTGGGCACCGGCGCCATGCTGCTGGCCACGCATGCCGACTCGCCGTACAAGAACTTCGGCGACGTGGTGGCCGCGGCCAAGGCCGGCAAGGCGGTGAGCTACGGCAGCATCGGCTCGGGCAGCCTGGGCCACCTGGCGATGACGCTGCTGGCCCGCAACGCGCAGGCCGACCTGGTGCACGTGCCCTACCGCGGCGGCGGCCCGCTGATGAACGATGCCGTCGCCGGCCACGTGCCGCTGTCGGTGGGCTCGGTGTTCCTGATCAAGCCGCACCTCGACAGCAAGCGGCTGCGGCCGCTGGCCGTCACCACCAGCCAACGCTCGGCCAACCTGCCCGACGTGCCCACGGTGGCCGAGAGCGGCTTCGCCGGCTTCGACGCGCCGGCCTGGTGGGCGGTGCTGGCCCCGGCGAAGACGCCGCCCGAGATCGTCAAGCGCATGAACGACGAGATCAACGCCGCGCTGCGCCTGCCCGAGGTGGCCGGCAAGCTGGCCGCGCAGGGCATCGAACTGCGCACCGGCACGCCGCAGGCGGCGCAGCAGTTCATCGAGCAGCAGATCACCACCTGGGCCAAGGTGGTGAAGGACAACGGCATCAAGGCCGACTGACCGCAGCGGCGCTCAAACCCGCCAGCGCCCGCCCTCGTCGGCCCGCACCGCGCCCTCGTCGCGCAGCTTGAACAGGTGCGCGCGCAGCGAACGCAGCGCCACCGCGTGCAGGGGCTTGGGCGTGTCGGCATACACCACGGCCAGCAGCGCGGCCTCGTCGGCGGGCCCATGCGACTGCACCGCGGCCAGCACCTTGGCCTCGCGGCCCAGGCGGTGGGCGATGGTCTTGCGCACCACCTCGTGCGGCTGGTCGATCAGGAAGCCATGGCCGGGGGCCAGCCACTCGAGGTCGAGGTCGAGCAGCCGGCGCAGCGAGGCCAGGTACACCGCCATGTCGCCATCGGGCGGGTTGATGACGACGGTGGAGCCCTGCATCAGGTGGTCGCCGGTGAACAGCAGCTTCTCTTCCTCGAGCAGGTAGCACAGGTGGTTGCTGGCGTGGCCGGGCGTGTGCACGGCGCGCAGCGTGACGCCCTCGCCCAGCGCCAGCACGTCGCCGTCGGCCAGCACGTGGTCGGGCTGGAAGCCGGTGTCCTGCCATTCAGGGTGAGCGGCCACCCGGCCCCAGGTGGGCGCGCCGGTGGCGGCCTTCAGCGCCGCCACGGCGGGCGAGTGGTCCTTGTGGGTGTGGGTGACGAGCAGGCGCGTCACCCGGCCCGGGGCGGCGGCCAGCAGCGCCTGCACGTGGGCATCGTCGTCGGGGCCGGCATCGAGCAGGGCCCAGTCGTCGCCGCCGGGCACGCCGATGAAGTAGGCGTTGGTGCCCGGCCCGGTCATCATGCTGCCGTTGGGCGCGGTGACGCGGCACACCCGCGGCGACAGCCATACCGGCACGCCCGGCGCCAGCTCGGTGCTGACGGTGCCGCGGCCGTCGGGGTCGAGCCGGCCGATCTCGGCATAGGCCCAGCCGCCGGGGTTGACCACGGTGCGGCCGCCCGGGCCCTGGCCGAGCCGCGGGCGGATCAACGGCACGCGGGCCTGCGCGCGCGCCGCGTCGATCACCGCCTGCGCGGTGGCGAAGCCGGCCAGGTGCTTCAGCGTCAGCTCGGTCACGTTCAGCAGCTTCAGGCCACGCGCCTTGTCCAGCGCCTCGGCCGGGGTGATCCACAGCAGCTCGACGGTCTCGGTGGCGTCGTGCCGCGCGGTCTGGCCGGCCGGCGCGTGGGCGACGAAGAAGCGTGTGTCGAACAGCTTGGGCAGCCCGGCCGGCGTGAGCCAGTGGCTGTAGTAAGCCAGATCGCCGACGGCGAGCGTCACGCCGAGCTGCGCGCAGACCTGGGCCATGCCGGTCTCGTTGGCATGCAGCGCGTGGCGCAGGGCCACCAGCGCGTCGGACTCCTGCGCGTCGAGCGCCACCATCGCGCCCGAGGCGTCGGTGGCGAACAGCAGGCCGGCCTCCTCGAAGCACTCGCGCACCGCGGCGATCCAGTAGTCGAGCCCGCCCGCCGCCAGGTCGAGCCGGGCGCTGGCCGCCGCGTCGTCGAGGCCGCGGCACAGCTCGTAGTGGCCGGCGTCGGCCTTGTCGAGCAGGCCACCGGGAAAGACGGCCGCGCCGGAGTTCTGGTCACCGGGGCGGTCGGCGCGGCGCAGCATCAGCACCTCCAGGCCGCGCGGCGCGTCGCGCAACACGATGACCGAGGCGGCCTTGCGCGGGACCACGGAGGCGGGCCTGGAATCGGTGGAGGCGGCAGGTCCGGTGCTCATCTCAGGCCCCCACCGCGGCGCCGCTGGCGCGCAGCGCGGCAATCTCGTCGGCGCTGAAGCCGGCCTCGGCCAGCACCGCGGCGGTGTGCGTGCCCGGGGCCACCGGCGGCCGGGGCGTGTCGGGCACGCTGCGCGAGAAGCGCGGCGCGGGTGCTGCCTGCACCACGCCGTCCAGGTCGATGAAGGCGCCGCGCTCGGCGGCGTGGTGGTGCCGCGGCGCCTCGCTGAGCGTGAGCACCGGGGCGAAGCAGGCGTCGGTGCCTTCGAGCAGCGCGCACCACTCGTCGCGCGTCTTCTCGCGCATGCGCGCGGCGATGGCCTCGCGCATCTCGGGCCACAGGCGCGGGTCGTACTGGCGCTTGACGAAGCGCTCGTCCAGGCCCGTGCGCTGCACGAACTCGGCGAAGAACTTGGGCTCCAGCGGGCCCAGGGCGACGTGTTTGCCGTCGGCCGTCTCGTAGGTGTCGTAGAACGGCGCGCCACCGTCGAGCAGGTTGGCACCGCGCCGCGAGTCGTCCCAGCGGCCGGCGGCCTGCAGGCCGTGGAAGATGGACATCAGCGACGAGGCGCCGTCGACCATCGCCGCGTCGACCACCTGGCCCTGGCCCGAGCGCGAGCGCTCGAACACCGCGGCCATCAGCCCGAAGGCCAGGTACAGCGCGCCGCCGCCGTAGTCGCCCACCAGGTTGAGCGGCGGCACCGGCTTGCCGCCGGCCGGGCCGATGGCGTGCAGTGCGCCGGTGAGCGCGATGTAGTTCAGGTCGTGCCCGGCCGCGCTGGCCAGCGGGCCGGTCTGGCCGAAGCCCGTCATGCGGCCGTAGACCAGGCCCGGGTTGCGCGCGTGGCACTCGGCCGGGCCCAGGCCCAGGCGCTCGGCCACGCCGGGGCGCCAGCCCTCGATCAGCACGTCGGCGCGGTCGATCAGGCGCAACGCGGCGTCGCGGCCGGCGGGCTGCTTGAAATCGAGTGCCACCGAGCGGCGGTTGCGGCCGCTGACCTCGAACTTCTTGTCCACCGGCACGCCCAGGCCGCTGGGCTCGGTGCGGTCGATCCGCAGCACGTCGGCACCCAGGTCGGCCAGCAGCATGGCGCACATCGGGCCGGGGCCGATGCTGGCCAGTTCGATCACGCGCAAGCCTGCAAGCGGTCCCATCGTCGTTGTCCGTTCGAATCAAAAGTGCAGTGTGCCGCAGGTGCGCGGCCGGGCGATGTCACCCGTGTTGCTGCAGCCGCTTGGCCTGCGCCAGCAGCTTGTCGAGCGCACGGTCGAGCACGGCCTGCTCGTCGGGCGACAGCGCTTCCAGCAGGAACTGCTCGCGCGCCTCGGCCATCGGCACGATCTTGCGCACCAGCGCGCGGCCGGCCGGCAGGATGCGCAGCACCAGGTTGCGGCGGTCGGCGGCATCGGGCTGGCGCTCGATGAAGCCGTCGCGTTCGAGCCGGGTGACGGCGCGGCTGACCTGCATCTTGTCCAGCGTGGTGCGGGCGCCCAGCTGCGTGGTCTTGATCTCGTCCACCTCGGCCAGCTGCGCCAGCACCCGCCATTCGTCCCGGGTGAGATCGAATCGCTCGGCGTACACCGCCGCCAGCGCACGGCTCACCGACTCGGCCACCACGGCCAGCCGGTAGGGCAGGAATCGTTCGAGGATCATCGGTGGCAGATGGGCGTGGGG
>NZ_MWLO01000018.1 GCF_002198735.1 Ideonella sp. A 288 | reverse complement strand
TCGTCGTGTCGGGGTGGTGTGGCGGGGCCGCGGGCCGATGGCTGGCCGCCGCGCGCGGCCGGTGTGGGACCGTCCTCTTGCGCCATGTTGTCAGTTGTCGTACAACTGCGGCATGTTCCAGCAGTCCTCCCACCCTGTCAATCGCCCCCGGTCGGGGTTTGCACCGATCGCCGCATGACCACCGCGGAACCGGGCACCCGCCGCCGGCCGCGGCCCCTGGCCTTCGACCTGGTCGATGCGCTGGGCGCGCGCATCCGCGAGGGCCGCCTGCCGCCCGGCGCCAAGCTGCCGACCGAGGCCGAGGTGATGGCCGAGTTCGGCGTCAGCCGCACCGTGGTGCGCGAAGCGCTGTCGCGCCTGCAGGCGGCCGGCATGGTGCAGACGCGGCACGGCATCGGCACCTTCGCCGTCGGCCCGGGCGACGGCACGGCCTTTCGCATCGGTCCGCAGCAACTGGAAACCTTGCGCGACGTGGTCGCCGTGCTCGAACTGCGCATCGGCGTCGAGGCCGAGGCCGCCGGTCTGGCGGCGCAGCGGCGCACCAAGGACAACCTGGCCATCATGCGCGCCGCGCTCGACGAGTTCACCCGCGCGGTGGAGCAGGGCCACGATGCCGTCGCCTCCGACTTCCGCTTCCACGGCGAGATCGCCCGCGCCACGCAGAACGCGCACTTCGCCAGCCTGCTGTCGTCGCTGGGCTCAAAGATCATCCCGCGGTCGCGGCTGGACTGGTCCGGCGTGGTCGACGACGAGCGGCGGGCCTACCTGCGGCGCGTCAACGCCGAGCACGAGAGCATCTTCGACGCCATCGCCGCGCAGGACCCCGACGCGGCCCGCGCGGCGATGCGCACGCACCTGGTCAACAGCCGCGAGCGACGTCGCCGCGCGGCGCTCGTCCGCGTGACCTGAGCGCCGTGCCGGCATCGCCGACGCGGTGTCGCAGGGGTGCCGGCGGCCCGTTGCCGAAGCTTGAAGGTGAATTTAAGTTGTACGATGACCGATGACTATCAGGAGATTGTGATGCGAGAGAACCGACTTCGAACCCTGTGGGCGGCCGACCGTGCCGCCGTGAACGGCTGGCTGGCCATCCCCGACAGCTTCTCGGCCGAGGTGATGGCCCACCAGGGCTGGGACACGCTGACCATCGACATGCAGCACGGCGTGATCGACTACGCCGCGATGGTGCGCATGCTGCAGGCCATCAGCACCACGGCCACGGTGCCGATCGTGCGCGTGCCCTGGCTGGAGCCGGGCATCATCATGAAGTCGCTGGACGCCGGTGCCTACGGGGTGATCTGCCCGATGGTCAACACCCGCGAAGAGGCGCAGCGCTTCGTGTCCTACACCAGCTACGCGCCGCGCGGCTCGCGCAGCTTCGGGCCGGTGCGGGCGTCGATGTACGGCGGCGCCGACTACCCCAGCGCCGCCAACGACACCATCGTGCGCTTCGCGATGATCGAGACGGCGCAGGCGCTGGACAACCTCGACGCGATCCTGTCGGTCGAGGGGCTGGACGCCATCTACATCGGGCCGTCCGACCTGTCGCTGTCGCTGGGTTGCCGGCCGGTGTTCGACGACGTCGACCCGAAGGCGGCGCAGGCCATGGACCACATCGTCGAGCGGGCCATCGCGCACGGCGTGCGCGCCGGCGTGCACAACGGCCGCGCCGACGTGGCCCTGGCGCGCATCGCCAAGGGCTTCCGCTTCGTCACGGTGGGTTCGGACGCGCGCCTGCTGGCAGCGGGCTCGCAGTCGCTGCTGACCGAGATGCGGGCCGGCGCGACGGCCTGACGACGCCTCGGCGCGGCGTCGGCCCCCCCGGCTCGACCAGCCCAAACAACAAAGGCGACGGCACCCTTGGGTGCGCGTCGCCTTTGGGCACGGTGGCCGTTGCCGGCCACTGCACGGGCGTGCGAATTACTTCTTGGCGGGGGCTTCGCCAGCCGGGGTCAGTTCACCCTTCTTGTTGGCAGCCTTGGTCTCGGCCTTGACTTCGGCACGGGCCTTGTCGGACTTGCCATCGGTCTTGACCTTGGTCGGGGCTTCGCCGGCGGCGGGGGTCTCGTGCTTCTTGACGGCGTCCTTGGTCTCGGCCTTCACGTCGGCACGGGCCTTGGTGGACTTCGGCTCGGCCTTGGCCTTGGCGCCGGCTTCGCCCGCCGGGGTCAGCTCGCCCTTCTTGTTGGCGGCGGCGGTTTCGGCCTTGACGTCCGCACGGGCGGGGGCGGTCTGGGCCATGGCGGATTGGGCCATCAGGGCGGCGGCGGCGGCGATCACGGTCAGAGCAGTCTTCACATTCATGTCATTCTCCAGTGTGGTTTGAGGGAGGGGTCCGGAACAAGGTCAGCGAGCCAACCCGCCCGGACCATGAACCCTCTGATGGTCGAGCGGACGTCCAGGCGCCCTGGCAAAGCCGGGAGTTTCGCTCAGTGCGCGGATTCTGGGCATACCGCCGTTGGGGAAATCCAACGAGGCGGTCGCCACGTAGAACGCGATCGGGAAAGCCGCCGTTGACACGAATGCCCAAATCGACGCGTCGACGATGGATCCGGACGGCCTATTTGCGCGCCTTGGCCGCCCATTCGCGCAAGGCGGCCAGCGTGTTGTCGACATGCCTGGCGGGGTTCAGGCTCATGTAGGCGTAGACCACGTTGCCACTGGGTGCGATGACGTAGGACACCCGGTTGGCATAGTCCGGACGCGTCTGCATCACGGCGTCGAAGGCCTTCATGATGGACTGGCTTTCGTCCGACGCCACGGCGAACTTGCCATTGCAGGCCTGCACCGAGAACTTCGACAGGGTGTCGATGTCGTCACCCGACACGCCGACCACGGTGGCGCCCAGCGATTCGAACTGCGGCGTGGCCTCGGCAAAGCTGTGGGCTTCGGCGGAGCATCCATCGGAGAAGGCAGCCGGAAAAAAGTACAGCACCACCGGCCCCTTGGCCAGCCGTTCGCCGAGCGAGAACTGGAAGGTCTTGCCTGCCAATGCCGCAGGGGCCGTGAAGTCCGGGGCGCGCTCACCGACATCGAGGGCGGCCATGGCCGTGCCCGTGGTCCAGCCCCACAAGAGCCATGAGGCCATGAAGGCCGTGATCTTGCCCATCGTGTGCATCCCCGCGCCTGCCGCATCGGCGGGGTCATCTTGCCAGATGTGTCATACGGCGCCGTGCTCAGACCCCTGCCGCCGGCGGGTGTTGGGGGCGGCGGCGTGCAGGCCTCGGCCCGCACGGGGCGCTCAGCGCCGCGCAGCGCTGGCGGCAGCGGCCGGGGGCGCGGACGCCCGCAGGGCCTTCAACTCGGCCTCCATCCACGCGGCGCTGGGTTGGGCCGGGTTCGGTTTGCAACGGATGGTGTAGGCCTCGCCCGTCATGCTGCTGCGGGTGGCGGCCATGGTGATGAAGTCTTCCGCCGACGCCACCATGCCGCGCGCCGACAGGTAGCCCAGCTTGCGTTCGAGGTGCACGCGCGCATCGGGGCCGCTGTGCCAGGTGCTGCCGCGGCCGAACTCGCAACCGGAGCTGACCACGCGGGCCAGCATGTGGTCGATCTCCTTGCGCGTGGCCGCAGACATGTCGGCCGCTGGTGCTGCGCCGGGCAGCGCCAGCACCGTGGCCACCGCCCAGGTGGCCAGACCACCGGCCACGGGCGCAGGTCGCCCGGGCGGGTTCGGGCAGAACGGCGAAAGGTGGGGACGGCCTTGCATCGGCGCTGATTGTGAGCCCTGCGCGAACGATTGTGACGGCCTGCAGCGGCATCCCGTCACGCGCCCGATCGCCGCCTATCATGCTGGGATGTCGATGCTGAGCACCTGGCCTGGCAAGTTCGGCCGTCGCGCGGCGGGGCGCTTCGTGCCTTGGTGGCGCATGGTTCAACTGGGCGCACTGCTCACCGTGCTGGGGTTGTCGCCGTCGAGCTACCGCGGCCCGCTGCGGCCGGTGATGGCCCGGCATCTGGTGGCCGCCACGGCACCCGTGCTGTGGTGGTTCACGCTGCTCTCGGCGCTGGCCGGCCTGGTGATCACGCGCATCGTGCTGGTCACTGCGCAGAGCTACGGCCTGTCGCAGTACGCGCTCGAGATGGTGGTGCGCGTGCTGGTGCTCGAACTGCTGCCGATGACGGCCGCGCTGTTCGTCGCGTTACGCTGGGCCATCCCTGCAGGCACGGCGGTGGCGGCGATGCGGCGTGCTGGCACGCTGGGTGCGATGCGCCGCGCCGGCATCGACGCGCTGCGCACCGAGGTGCTGCCGCGCGCCGTGGCGGGCCTGTTCTCGGTGCTGCTGCTGGCCGCGGTCAGCGGCATGGTCACGCTGGTGCTGGCCTACCTGCTGGCGCACGGCTTCTCGCCCTGGGCCTTCGAAGGCTACACCCGCATGGTCGGCCGGGTGTTCACCCCGGCCGTGACGCTGGTGTTCGTGATCAAGACCATGGCCCTGGCCTTCGCGGTGTCGCTGATCCCGATCGGCTCGGCCCTGCACGATCCCGAAGCGGCCATCGGCCACGCGCCCGCCGAGTTGCAGGGCCTGGTGCGCCTGGCGGCCGCGATCCTGCTGATCGAGGTGGCCTCGTTGGTCGGCAACTACTACTGATGGACAACGACCTGCCTGACCCTTCCGGCCCACCGGCCGCCCCGCCCCGCGGCCCGGCGCCGGCCCTGCCGCCGCCGCCCGAAGGCGTCGAGTTCCGCGCCGCGCTGCTGCTGGTGGCGCTGCTGGTGCTGGTGTGCGCCGCGGCGGCCTACCTGCTGTATGCCCGCGGCGTGTTCGAGGCCACGCAGCGCCTGGTGCTGATCGCCGACGATTCCGAAGGCGTCACCGTGGGCATGACGCTCACCTTTGCCGGCTTCCCCATCGGCCGCGTCGGCCGCATCGAGCTCACCGACGAGGGCAATGCCCGCATCCTGGTCGACGTGCCCCGCAAGGACGCGCACTGGCTGCGCAGCTCCAGCGTGTTCACGCTGTCGCGCGGTCTGGTCGGCAACACCGCGTTGCGCGCCTACAGCGGCATCCTCACCGACCCGCTGCTGCCCGATGGCGCGGTGCGCCGCGTGCTGGCCGGCGACGCCACCACCGAGATCCCGCGGCTGGTGGCCGCCGCGCGCGACCTGGTGCAGAACCTCATCGCGCTCACCGCGACCGACGGGCCGCTGGCCGCCACGCTGGGCAACGTGCAGTCGGTCACCGAGCAGCTGAAAGGGCCGGGCGGCGCGCTCGGTGTGTTGATGGGCAACGACGTCGACCGCTCGCGCATCGTCACGGCGCTGGACCGCACCAATGCCCTGCTGGCCCGCATCGACGGGCTGGTCAAGCGCACCGACGGCCTGGTCGGCCGGGCAGACAACCTGGTCGGTCGGGCCGACGAGCAGTTGCTGGGCGCGTCGGGCGTGGTGTCCGACACCCGCGCCACCGTGGCCCAGCTCACCGGCCTGCTGACCGAGGCCCGCGGCAGCCTGAAGAAGGTGGACGCGCTGCTCGACGAGGCCCAGGGCATCGCCCGCAACGCGCGCGTGGCCACCACCGACCTGGGATTGCTGCGCGCCGAGGTCGAAAGCAGCCTGCGCAAGGTGGAGCATCTGGTCAGCGAGATCAATCGCAAGTGGCCGTTTGCACGCGACACTGAGGTCAAGCTGCCATGATCCTGTCGATGCCCGCCACCCACGGCCCCCGTGCCTGGCGGGCGGCGGCACGGG
>NZ_MWLO01000017.1 GCF_002198735.1 Ideonella sp. A 288 | reverse complement strand
CGCCGGCACCGGCGGGGGCAACAACCGCCAGGCCGCGCCGCGCCACGACCGCCAGGGCGCCGGGCACAACACGCAGCCCGCACCGCACGGCCAACCCAGCGGCCGCCGCGACGACCGCCGCGATGGTGCGCGGCCGGCAGGTCCGCGCTTGACCCAGCCCAAGCGCTGAGTCCGCGGCAGCCCGCCCCAGGCAACACCGGTCGGCGATCAGGCGACAATCGACCCATGTCGAACCGCTATGCGCTGGCCGGTGCCAGCGGCCTGGTGGGTCGGGCACTGGCCCAGGCCCTGTCGGCCGATCCGCGTTGCACCGAGTTGCACCTGCTCTTGCGCCGGCCGTTGCCGGCGCTCGAGGCCCTGCCGCATGCGCGCGCCATCGCCTGGGACGGCGGCGCGATGCCGGCCCTGCCGCGCGTGGACACGGCGCTGTGCGCGCTGGGTTCCACGCTGAAGCTGGCCGGCTCCACCGACGCCTTCCGCTCGGTCGATTTCGACGCCGTGCTGGCCTTTGCCCAGGCCGCACACAAGGCCGGCGCGCGCCGCTTCGCGATGGTCTCGGCGCTGGGCGCCGACGCCGATTCGCCGATGTTCTACAACCGCGTCAAGGGCGAGATCGAGCAGGCCGTGCAGGCCGTCGGCTTCCGCCACCTGGTGATCGGCCGCCCGTCGCTGCTGATCGGCGACCGCGATGCCATCGGCCAGCCGATCCGGCCCGGCGAGGCGCTGGCCCAGGCGCTGGCGCCGGCCTTCGCCTGGCTCACCCCGCGCCGGCTGCGCGCCATCCCGGCCGACACCGTGGCGCGGGCCCTGCTGGCCGCGGTGGACACCTCGCCGCCCGGCGTGCGGGTGGTCGAATCCGACGAGTTGCAGACCCTCGGTCAGGAGCCCTGACCCTCTCTTCCCAGGCGGTCCCCATGGACATCCGATTCCTCGGCGCGGCCGACACCGTCACCGGTTCGCGGCACCTGGTCACCCTCGGCGGCCAGCGCATCCTGTTGGACTGCGGGCTGTTCCAGGGCTTCAAGGTGCTGCGCGAGCGCAACTGGGCGCCGATGGACGTCGACCCCCGCGAGATCGATGCCGTGGTGCTGAGCCACGCGCACCTCGACCACAGCGGCTGGCTGCCCGGGCTGGTGAAGCAGGGTTACCGCGGCCCCGTCTACGCCTCGCCGGCCACGCGCGACCTGGCCGAGGTGCTGCTGCTCGACAGCGCCCACCTGCAGGAAGAAGACGCGCGCCGCGCCAACCGCTACGGCTATTCGCGCCACGAGAAGGCGCTGCCGCTGTACACCCGTGCCGACGCGCACCGCGCCATCGCCCACATCCAGGCGCTGCCACCGGGGCGCACGCTGGGCCTGGGCAAGGTCTCGGTGCAGCTGACGCCGGCCGGCCACCTGCTGGGCGCGTGCTCGGTGTCGCTGGCCGACAAGCACGAGTCGCTCACCTTCTCGGGCGACCTGGGCCGCCACGCCGACCTGCTGATGCCGCCGCCCGAGCCGCCGCGCCACGCCGACGTGCTGCTGATCGAATCGACCTACGGCAACCGCGCCCACCCGCCCATCGACGCCCAAGCCGAGCTCGGCCGCATCGTGCGCGAGACCATCGCCCATGGCGGCTCGGTGCTGCTGCCCTCGTTCGCGGTGGGCCGCGCCCAGGCGCTGCTGGTGGTGCTGCAGCGCCTGAAGGCCGCCGGCGAGATCCCGCACCAGCTGCCGGTGTTCCTGGACAGCCCGATGGCCATCCAGGCCACCGAGCTGTACCGCAAGCACCGGCGCCTGCTGCGCGTGCCCAATGCCGAGGTCCTGTCGATGACCGACGGTGTGCGGCTGGTGACCACCGGCGCGCAGTCACAGCGGCTGGCGCGCTCGCGCTACCCCTGCATCATCATTTCGGCCAGCGGCATGGCCACCGGCGGCCGGGTGCTGCACCACCTGAAGGCCATGGCACCCGACGAGCGGCACCACATCGTCTTCGCCGGCTTCCAGGTCGGCGGCAGCCGCGGCGCGCGGCTGGTGGGCGGCGCCTCCGAGGTCAAGATCCATGGCGAGTACGTGCCGGTGCGGGCCCGGGTGACGGGCCTCGAGGGCCTGTCGGGCCACGCCGATTCGGATGAACTCGTCGCCTGGGCGCGGTCGTTCGGCCGCGCGCCGCGCCAGGCCTTCGTGGTGCACGGCGAACCCGACGCCGCCGATGCCTTGCGCGTGCGCCTGAAAGACGAGCTGGGCTGGCCGGTCCGCGTGCCGCAGCACGGCGAGCACGTCACCGTCTAGCACCCCCGCGCCGCGCTGGCAGGGGCCGATCGGCCGCGCGGGCCGTGGCGCCGCGGCGGTGCACTTCGCAAATGCCGAAGCAATGCTCCTGCGGAGCAGGCTTCCCGACGGCCCCGAGACTGCCGATGATCGCGTGTCGCGAACGTCACGCGACGTGTGCCAAGGGCCGCCGCCTCCCCGGGGCACCCACCCGACGCCACAATCGCCCGCCACTCCACATCCCCTCACACCGACACCATGCTCTACGCCACCCTCAAGACCCTGCATGTGCTGGCCATCGTCGTGTGGGTGGGCGGCATGGTGTTCGCGCACTTCTTCCTGCGGCCCGCCGCGGCCCGGCTGGATCCGCCGACGCGGCTGCGCCTGATGCACGAGGTGCTGGGCGGCTTCTTCCGCGCCGTGCTGGTGTCGTCGCTGCTGGCGTTGGGCACCGGGGTGTGGATGATCGGCCGGGTGGCGCGCCAGACGGTGTCGGCCGGCGGCAGCTTCGAGATGCCGGTGGCCTGGACGGTGATGGCGGTGACCGGCACGCTGATGGTGGCGATCTTCATGCACATCCGCTTCGCGCTGTTCAAGCGGCTGGCGGTGGCGGTGGCGGCCTCCGACTGGCCCGCGGGCGGCGCCGCGATGGCGCAGATCCGCACGTGGGTGTCGGTCAACCTGGGTCTGGGGCTGGCCACGGTGGTGGCGGCGCTGATGCTCTAGTGCAGTGTTCGACACCATGCAGCACATGAAACCGCGTCTTTGCCGCCCTGGCGTTGTTGCAAATCCTCGCGATGCCACTGGGCATCGCTTTGGTTTGCGCCTGGCCAGGACGACAAATCCATCGGTTTTCTCAAGTGCTGCATAGCATCGAACACTGCACTAGGCGGCCAGACAGCGGCGCGGCGCGGCGCCGCAACGCACCGCCCCACAACGAGAAAACCCGGCCGAAGCCGGGTTCTCTGCGTCTTGCCGGAGCGGCAGGATCGTCGATCAGGCCTTCTTGGCGGCCTTCTTGGCCTTGGCGACCTTCTTGGACTTCTTGGCGGGCGCGGCGGGCCGCAGGAAGAAGTGCGCGAACACCATGCCGC
>NZ_MWLO01000164.1 GCF_002198735.1 Ideonella sp. A 288 | reverse complement strand
TTCGGGGGTGGGTCAGACCACGCGCTGCAGCGCCACGCGCGGCGTGGCCGGCGGGTGGGCGGGGTCGAAAGCCGGCGCGGGCCCGGCCTCGACGCCGGGCCGCACCTCGGGCGGGTGCTCGGGTGCCTTGCCGTGCGACAGGGTCTTCGAGCGGGTGACGAGGAAGTCGACCAGGTGGTTGCGCACGGCGTAGAACAGCGGCTCGTGGTGCAGCGTGGCGCGCTCGCGCGAGCGCGGCAGCGGGTTGCGCACCACCTCGGCGATGCGCGCCTGCGGGCCGTTGCTCATCAGCAGGATGGTGTCGGCCAGCAGGATGGCCTCGTCCACGTCGTGCGTGATCATGAACACCGTCTGGTGGGTCTCGGCGCAGATGCGCAGCAGCTCGTCCTGGATCGTGCCGCGCGTCAGCGCGTCGAGCGCGCCGAAGGGCTCGTCGAGCAGCAGCATCTTGGGCTGGATGGCGAAGGCCCGCGCGATGCCCACGCGCTGCTTCATGCCGCCCGACAGCTGGCTGGGCTTCTTGTCGATGGCCGGCGACAGCCCCACCATCGCGACGAACTTCTGCACCTGCGCGTCGACCTGCGCGCGGTTCCAGTCGGGCCACTTGCTGCGCACCGCGAAGGCGATGTTGGCGCGCACGCTGAGCCAGGGCATCAGCGCATGGCCCTGGAAGACGACGCCACGCTCGAGGCTGGGGCCGACGACCTCGCGGTTGTCCATGATCACCGTGCCGTCGCTGGCGCGGTCCAGCCCGGCCAGCACGTTCAGGATGGTGGTCTTGCCGCAGCCCGAGTGGCCGATGATGCAGACGAACTCGCCACGGCCGATGCTGAAGTTGACGCCGTCGAACACCGGCTCGGTGGCGCCGGGAAAGCGCTTGGCCAGCCCGGCGACCTCGAGGAAGGGGCGGCTGGTGTCAGTCGACATAGGTCACCGCCCGCTGCAGCCGCGCGAACATCAGGTCGAGCAACATGCCGACCACGCCGATGACCAGGATCGCAAAGATCACGTTGGTCAGCGACAGGTTGTTCCACTCGTTCCAGACGAAGTAGCCGATGCCGGTGCCGCCGACCAGCATCTCGGCGGCCACGATCACCAGCCAGGCGATGCCCATGCTGATGCGCATGCCCGTCAGGATGGTGGGCGCGGCGGCCGGCAGGATGACCTCGAAGGCCTTGCGCAGCGGCTTCACCTCCAGCGTCTTGGCCACGTTGAGCCATTCGCGCCGCACGCCGGCCACGCCGAAGGCGGTGTTGATCAGCATCGGCCAGATCGAGCAGATGAAGATCACGAAGACGCCCGAGATCGACGAGTCCTTGATCGTGTACAGCGCGATCGGCATCCAGGCCAGCGGCGAGATCGGCTTGAGCACCTGGATGAAGGGGTCGAGCGCGCGGTACAGCAGCGGGCTCATGCCGATGACGAAGCCCAGCGGCACGGCCACCAGCGCCGCGATGCCGAAGCCCAGGGCCACGCGCAGCAGCGAATGCCCCAGCTGGATGCCGATGCCCTTGTCGTTGGGGCCGTTGTCGTAGAAGGGGCTGGCCAGGTTGCGCACCACGGCCTCGCCCAGCTGCGCCGGCGTGGGGAAGCCGTCGCTTTTCTTGACCGCCGCGCCGGCAGTGGGGTCCTTGCCCATCAGCTTGGCGTACTCGATCTGCTCGGGCGTCATCGACGCCGCCGCGGGCGCCGGTGTGCCACCGCCCTTGGCCTGCGTGGCCAGCTGCCAGGCGCCCAGCAGCAGCGCCAGCAGCAGCAGCGACAGCAGTGCCGCCTTCCAGCGTTCGGTCATGGCGTGCCTGCTCAGGCCGACAGCTTCGAGATGGCGAAGCTCTTCGCGTACTCGTCGGCCTTGGCCGGGTCGAACTCGCGGCCCATGATCTTGAACTTGGGGTACGCGGCCGAGGCCGCCGGCGCCTTCTGGCCCAGCTCGGCCATGTGCTTGCGCGCGTCGGTCATCAGGAACACCTTCTCGGCGATCTGCTTGTAGTTGACGTCGCCCTTGAGGTAGCCCCAGCGCTTCATCTGCGTGAGCATCCACACGGCCATGCTCTGCCAGGGCACGGGGTCGAAGTCGGCGCGGTCGGGCACGGTCTTCACGCCGCCCAGGCCGTCGGCGAACTTGCCGGTGAGCACCTGCGCGATCACCGTCTCGGGCTGGTTGAGGTAGGCCGTGGGGCTGATGACCTTGGCGATCAGCTCGCGGTTCTTGGCCTCGCGGGCCATGGCCGCGGCGGTGAGCACGGCGCGGTACAGCGCCGCGAAGGTGGCCGGGTTCTGCGCGATGAAGGCCTCGCTGACGCCGAAGGCGCAGCAGGGGTGGCCGTCCCAGATCTCCTTGCTCAGGATGTGGATGAACCCCACCTCGTCGTACACCGCGCGCTGGTTGAAGGGGTCGGGCCCGAGGAAGCCGTCGATGTTGCCGGCGCGCAGGTTGGCCACCATCTCGGGCGGCGGCGTCACGCGGATCTGGATGTCGGTGTCGGGGTTCAGCCCCGCCTCGGCCACGTAGTAGCGCAGCAGGAAGTTGTGCATGCTGTACTCGAAGGGCACGGCGAACTTGAAGCCCTTCCAGCTCTTCGGGTCGCGCTTGTCCTTGTGCTTGACGTGCAGCGTGATGGCCTGGCCGTTGGTGTTCTGGATGGTGGCCACGTTCATCGGCACCTGCGTGCTGCCCAGGCCCATGCTGATGGCCAGCGGCATCGGGCTCAGGAAGTGGCTGGCGTCGTGCTCCTTGTTGAGCATCTTGTCGCGGATCAGCGCCCAGCCCGCCGTCTTGTTGAGCTGCACGTTCAGGCCCTGCTGGCGGTAGAAGCCCAGCGGGTCGGCCATGATCAGCGGCGTGGCGCAGGTGATGGCGATGAAGCCGATCTTCAGGTCCTTCTTCTCGGGCGCCTTCCTGTCCTGCGCCATGGCCTGCAGCGACGCGATCGGCAGCACGCTGGCGATGGCCGCCATGGCGCCGCGCCGGCCCACCGCCTTCAGGAAGGCGCGGCGCACCGGCTCCTGCGGGAACAGCGCCTTCACCAGGCTGGCCTCGATGAAGTTGCGGCCCATCTCGTCGGGGTCGACGGCGTCGGTGGCGTGGTCGCGCGGGGCATGGTCCTGCCCGCAGGCGCAGCGCAGCATCAGGGGGCGGTCGGCGTCGTAGGGGTCGTGGGTTGGGGTCATGCGGGCTCTCCGGTGCTGGGTTGAACGGTAGGCGGGACGAGGACCGCGCGCCATCGACGGGCGCACCGATCGCGTGTAGTGCCAGCCCTACACGCCGTGCAGCTGGTGGCGCACGGCATACAGGGCCAGCTCGACGTCGTTGCGCACGCCGGTCTTCTCGAGGATGCGGGCGCGGTAGGTGCTGACGGTGTTCGACGACAGCGACAGCTGCCCGGCGATCTCGCCCACGCTGCGCCCGCTGGCCAGCAGGCCGAAGACCTGGTGCTCGCGGTGCGACAGCGTCTCGTGCGGCGGCTGCACGCCGGCGTTGCCCACCGACGCGGCCAGCAGCTCGGCGATGGTCGGCGTGATGAACAGGCCCCCGCCGGCCACCTTGCGGATGGCGGCAATGATCTGCTCGGAGTCCGCGCTCTTGTTGAGGTAGCCCGCGGCGCCGAGCTTGAGGCTGCGCACCGCGTACTGCCGGTCGGGGTAGGTCGACAGGATCAGCACCGGCAGCCGCGGGAACTCGTCCTTCAGCTGGCGCAGCACGTCCAGCCCGTCGCGCCGCGGCATCGCGATGTCGAGCAGCACCACGTCGATCGGCGCACCGCCGGCCGCGGCGCGGCGCACCGCGGCCACGCCCTCGGCGCCGTCGGCGGCCTCGCCGGCCAGCGCGATGTCGGCCGCATCGGCCAGCATCTGCTGAATGCCCTGACGCACGATGGCGTGGTCGTCGCAGATCAGCACGCGCACGGTCATGGCGGCGGGGCCTCGGGGACGGCCGCGTCGTGCGGCGCCTCGTCGTGCAGCGGCATCACCAGCCGCACGCAGGTGCCGGCGCCGGGCGCGCTGCGGAACGTCAGCACCCCGCCGTGGTGGCCCGCGCGCTCGCGCATGCCCATCACGCCGTAACTGCGCGGGGCCTCCAGCGCCGCGACGGTGGCGCCGACGCCGTCGTCCTGCACCTCGACCCACAGCACCGGGTCGGGCGGGCTGTCCACCGTGATGCGGATGGCCACCCGCGTGGCCTGCGCATGCCGGGCCACGTTGGACAGCATCTCCTGGAAGATGCGGAACACCGCGATCGCCTGCCCGCCCTGCGGCGGCAGCACGCCGGCGGCCACCACCACGCGCAGATCGGCCTGCCACTCGAAGCGGTCGATGAACTCCTGCGCCTGCCATTCGAGCGCCGCCCACAGGCCCTGGTGGTCGAGGATGCTGGGCCGCAGGTCGGTGATGATGCGGCCGACCTTGTCCACCGCGGTGTCGATCAGCCGGCCCATGCCGGCGCACTTGGCGGCCAGCGGCGGGCGGTCGTCGACGCGGCGGCCGATCCAGTTCACGTCCATCTTCAGCGCCACCAGCAGCGAGCCCAGTTCGTCGTGGATCTCGCGCGCGATGCGCGTGCGCTCGGATTCGCGCACCGTCTCGAGCCAGGCCGACAGCTCGCGCAGCCGCGTCAACGCGTCGCTCAGCGCGTGGGTGCGCTCGGCGACGCGGTGCTCGAGTTCGTCGTTGGTGCGCTCCAGCGCCTGCTTGGCCTGCTGCAGCGCGCGCTCGGCGCGCTTGCGCTCGGTGATGTCGACGAAGGTGATCACCGCGCCGCCCACCTCACCGGCCTCGATCACCGGGTAGCTGGAGTATTCGGCGTCGAAGGGGCGGCCATCGGCGCGCCAGAACACCTCGTGGTCGATGCGGCAGGGCAGGCCCTGCCGGTAGGCGTTCAGGATGGGGCAGTCATGCTCGGGGTAGTCGCGGCCGTCCGCATGGGTGTGGTGCACGAGGCGGTGCATGTTCTGCCCGAGCACCTGTTCGGTGCGGTAGCCCAGCATCTGCGCCGCCGCGCGGTTGATGAAGGTGCAGCGCCCGTCGCGGTCGATGCCGTAGATGCCCTCGCCGGTGGATTCGAGCAGCAGCGCCAGGCTCGCGGCGTCGCGGGTGGGCACGGCGGGTGCGGGGCCGGCCGCGGGTACGAGCGGACGCTCGGCCGGTGTTTCCAGCGGATCGGGCGTGCGCGTCGGGGGCTCGGAGGTCACCCCGCGGTCGTCGCAAGCACCATGCCAGTGCCTGCGGTGCGCGGCCCCCGCAAGTCAGCGGTAGGTGGCCAGGTGGATGCTCGTCTCGGTGCTGCGGATGCCCTTGAGCAGGCGGATGCGTTCGAGCACCTGCGACAGCTCGGCCATCGAGCCGGTGCGCAGCTCGGCCAGCAGGTCCCAGCGGCCGTTGGTGTCGTGCAGCGCCGCCACGCCGGGTTCGCCCAGCAGGCTGGCGATGACCAGCCGCGTCTGGTTGCCCTCGACCAGGATGCCCATCCAGGCGCGGATCTCGTCGGGCCGCGCCTCGGGCCGCAGCTGCACCGTGTAGCCGATGATCAGGCCGGCGTCCTCGAGCCGGCGCAGCCGGTTGCTGACCGTGCCGCGCGACACCTCGAGCTTGGTGGCCAGCGTGGCCAGCGGCAGGCGCGCGTCCTGCCGCAGCAAGGCGATCAGGCGGCGGTCGGTCTCGTCGAGGGTCATGGCTGGGGTGCGCGGTGGGCCGTCAGGCCGACATCATGCGACAGCCGGGCCCGGGCCGGCAGGGGTGCTGCGGGGCCCGCGCCCGTGCGGCCGCCGGCGGCGGCGCACCGCCGGCCGCGCGCGGCTCACCGAACCGGGTCGTGGAGGATGGCCTGCGTCACGTCGGATTGGGTGATGCGCCAGCGCGTCAGGGCGTGGTCGTAGACCAGGCGCTCGTCATGCGTCACCCGCCCATCCGCCGTGATGACCGCCGCGGCGAGGCGACACACGAGGAGGCGGCCCTCGTCGCTTGGAACGGCATCGAGCAGTGCGTCGATGTAGGCCTTGTGATCGGCGCCGAGCCAGGAGCGATCGCACAGGTGAGCGCCAACGTCTGCCACGCAGGCGTGGGCGATGTCGACGAAGCGCTCACGACTCACCCCGACCCGCCGGAATGCATCGAGTTGGGCGAGCGTGCTCAGTTCTTGCTCGTCGATTCGGCCGTTGGCCGCCACCATCATCGCCAGCGCGTGGGCCAAGGCTTCGTCGGATGCCGGCACAGGATGCTTCATTGTTTCCCTTCGTCATGACAATCGGTCTGAGGCGCGCCGGCCATGCCGCCGCGAGCGCCTCGGGGTGATCCCCCTGAGAGCCGTGGCGAAGGCCCGAGTTCCGTCGGACAGCGCAGGCCGCGACCGCCCATCGGCATCGGTCCATCGAAACCAGGGGCGGAAACGTCATGCCACGAACGCGATGGCCGGCGCGGCCGGCCAGGCCTTCGGGAGGCCGGCCAGGCGCAGTTGCTCCTCGGCCAGGCGGCAGGCGCGATCGGCCGCGCGATCGATCGCGCTGTAGGCATCCGCGCCCACCTGCACCACGGTGGCCGCCGACGCCCCGTGGAGCTTCAGGCGCACGATGCAGTAGCTGTCCTGGTGGGGGCGGCGTTCTCGCGCGTCGCCGAACCTGACCTCGATGTGCTCCACCCGGTCGCTGCGATGCTGCATGCCGACCTGGAGACACCTGCGCGCATGCGCTGCGAGATCGACACCCGTGCGGGTCGTCGAAGCCTGGAACCGGATGTCCATCTTGCGTCCTTTTCTGCCCCCCACCTCGATCGCTCGGACGCAATGTAGGGCCCGAACAATGGCCCGTAAACTCGATTAATCGATTCTGTTCCATCGGATAAATCTGAGGCCTGTCATGAACTACAAGCACCTTCACTACTTCCTTCAGGTGGCAGAGACCGGCAGCGTGGCCGCGGCCAGCCGACAGTTGCACCTGACGCCGCAGACCATCAGCGGGCAGATCCAGTTGCTGGCCGACCGGCTCGGCGGCGCGCTGTTCGAGAAGGTCGGCCGTCGCCTCGAGTTGACCGAGACCGGCCGGCTGGCCCTGACCTACGCACAGGAGATCTTCTCGCTCGGCTCCGAGCTGGAGGCGGCGGTGCGCGAGAAGGCGCAGGCCGGACGGACCCTGGACTTCCGCATCGGTGTGGCGGACGCGGTGCCCAAGTCCATCGCCTACCGCCTCGTGGAACCCGCACTGGCGGTCGAGCAGCCGGTGCGCATCGTCTGCCGCGAGTGGCGGCTCGATCGCCTGCTGTCCGAACTGGCGGTGCACACGCTCGACCTGGTGATCGCCGATGCCCCCTTGCCGCCCGCGGTCAGCGTCAAGGCCTTCAGCCATCGCCTCGGGGGATCGCGCATCGGCGTCTTCGCGGCCCGTGCCTTGAAGGCGCGCTCTCGCAAGCCCTTCCCCGATTGCCTGAACGGCGCGCCGCTGCTGATGCCCGGCGAGGATTCCGCCGTCGGGCAGCGCCTGCGCACCTGGTTCAAGTCGCAGGGACTGCATCCGCGCATCGTCGCCGAGTTCGACGACAGCGCGCTGGCGCAGGAGTTCGGCCGCCGGGGCGTGGGCTACCTGCTGGGGCCGGAGGTGCTGGTCGACGAGATCGAGTCGCGGCACCAGGTGCAGCACGTGGGCACGATCGACGCGGTGGAAGAGCACTTCTACGCCATCTCCGTCGAGCGGCGCATCACCCACCCTTGCGTGCTGGCCATCACCCGGGCGGCCCGAGGCGAGCTGTTCCAGCCGGCGGTGCGCACCAAGCCGTCCCGCGCCGGCCAGCGCCAGTAGGCTGCCCGAGGGTGCCGCGACGGCACCACCCGCCGTCGACAGGCACCGGCCGATCCCGACAGGCGGCCGTGGACCACGCCTGGAGGGCATCCCGCCGAGGCCTCGCTTCGTGAATCGATCGATCGAATATTCGATGCCAACGCATCGGATAAATCTGCGGATCGTGCCTGCGCCAGAGGACAGCGCCCAGCGTGCGCCGCACCGCCCGAACCGGCCCGCCGCCGACGTTGATTCAACTCAATGGCGCGGCCGGAACCCGGCACGACGCTGGGCAGTCTTCCAGTGGATGGGTGAGCGGTTCCGTGCGGCGCCGTCCGAGTGCCGCGGGCGCTGTCCACCGACGGCCCTTTGGGCTTGCTCCACCGCCAGACAGCCACCCACACGACTTCCCTGACCAGGAGACCAAGATGACCGACACCCCGCTGCCCACCCGCATCTTCCTGGCCACCGACCTGAGCGCACGGTGCGACCGCGCACTGGCCCGCGCGGCGCTGCTGGCGCGGTCGTGGCACTGCGAGCTGACCGTCGCCCATGTCGTGCACGCCGTCGAAGTCGCCCGGCACGACCAGCTCGCGAGCGGCGTGCCCTCGTGGCACCGCCCTGAATCCTGGGCACAAACGCTCGAGCGGGCACTGCGCGCCGACCTGGCCGCGGAAGGGGTCGAGGCGACGTCCAAGGTCGTGATCGGCACGACGGCCGACGCGGTGCTGCTGGACGCGAGCGACGGCGGCACGGGGCTCGTCGTGCTGGGCATCTCCAAGGACGCGCGCAGGGATCGCCTCCAGCTGGGCAGCACGGCGGATGCGTTGGTGCGGCACTCGCGCGTGCCTGTGCTGAACGTCCGGCGCCGCGCCCGAGGCGCCTACCAGCATGTCGTGGTGGCCACCGACTTCTCCGACCCGGCGATGCACGCCCTGCGACTGGCCGCGCACTGGTTCGCGGACGCCCGGCTGACGCTCTTCCACGCCTGCACCCCACCCGGCTCGGCGACGAGCAGCGGGCCGGTCGCCATCGCCTCCTGGCAGACCGCGATGAGGGAGCATTGCGCCTCGCACCTGGCCGCGGCGGCCCTGCCCGCAGCCGTCGCAGCGGCAGTGCATCAGATGCTGGAGAGCGGCAGTCCGGAGGCCCTGCTGTCCGATTACGTGGCCAGTGCCGATGTCGATCTGGTGGTCCTGGGATCGCAGGGTCGCAGCGGGGTGGCGAGGGCGCTGCTCGGCAGCACGGCAGAGAGCCTGCTGCACGCACTCGACTGCGACACGCTGGTCGTGCGCGGGCCGTGAGCACCCGCGCCTCGCAGGCACACGACGATCGGTCTCGCTCACCACCGCAGCGCAGCGCCATGGCAGGCCGGACGACCGATGACATCGCCCCCCTCTGGCATGCGCTGCCGGTAGACCAGTTGCTGCGCCACTTCGAGCTCGACCCACGGCAGGGCCTCGACTCGAATGCCGTGCAGCAGGCCCGGGCGCGACATGGCCCGAATGCGCTGCCCGAGCCGCCGCCCAAGCCCCTGTGGCGCACCTTTGCGCGCCAGTTCAAGAGCCCGCTGATCTACATCCTGTTCGTGGCCGCGGTGCTGGCCGTGGCACTGGGCCATCGCGGCGATGCGATGGTCATCCTGGCCGTGGTGCTGGTCAACGCGCTGATCGGCAGCGTCCAGGAAGGCCGCGCCGAGCGGTCGATGGCGGCGCTGCGGCGGCTGTCCGCGCTGCGCGTGAGGGTGCTGCGCGACGGTGGCGAACTGGTTGTCGAGGCGCGCGATCTGGTGCCGGGCGACACCGTGCTGCTGGCCGCGGGCGATGCGGTGGCCGCCGACGCGCGGCTGGTCGAAGACGCCCAGCTGCAGGTGGCCGAGGCCGCGCTCACCGGCGAGTCGGTGCCGGTGTCGAAGTCGGTGGCCCCGGTGTCCGAGGCCACCGGGCTGGCCGACCGCCACTGCATGGTGTATTCCGGCACCCATGTCACCGCCGGGCGGGCGCGCGCCGTCGTCGTCGCCACCGGTGTCGACACCGAGGTCGGCCGCATCGCCGGCCTCACCGAACACGCCGAGGAGCCGAAGACCCCGCTGGAGATGCGGCTCGAACAGTTCGGCCGCGCGCTGGTGGGGGCGGCGCTGGGGCTGTTCGTGCTGGTGGTGCTGCTGGGCCTGTGGCGCGAGCTGCCGCTGGCCGAGGTGTTGATGGTGGCCATCAGCCAGATGGTCTCGATGGTGCCCGAGGGCCTGCCGGTGGCGATGACGATCGCGCTGGCCGTGGGCATGCAGCGCATGGCCGAGCGCGGCGCGATCATCCGGCGGCTGTCGGCGGTGGAGACGCTGGGCTCGACCACCATCATCTGCAGCGACAAGACCGGCACGCTTACCCGCAACGAGATGACGGCCGTGGCGCTGTGGCTGCCCGGCGGCCGCGTGATCGCCGTCGGCGGCATCGGCTACGTGCCCGAAGGCGCGCTCGACGAGGGCGGGGCCGCCGCCGACGTTGCCGATCCGACGCTGCGCGACCTGTGCATGGCCGCCGCACTCTGCAACGACGCGCAGTTGCTGCCGCCCGAGGAAGACCGCGCCGGCTGGACGGTGCTTGGCGACCCGACCGAAGGCGCCCTGCTGGTGCTGGCGCGCAAGGCCGGCCTCGCGATCGAGGCCCTGCGCCACGCCGCGCCGCGCGAGGCCGAACTGCCCTTCGACTCCGACACCAAGCTGATGGCCACGCGCCACCGCATGGCCGACGCGCCCCGCCGCGTGTGGATCAAGGGCGCGCCCGAGGCCGTGCTGCGGCTGTGCAGGGCCGACGGCGGCACGACACTGCAGGCGGCGCGCGATGCCGCGGAGGCCATGGCCACGCAGGCGCTGCGCGTGCTGGCCTTTGCCGCCGTGGACGACGACGGCCTCGACGCGGCGGCCGGCTTCGACGCGCTGGCCGGCCGCGCGCGCCTGCTCGGCCTGGTTGGCCAGATCGATCCACCGCGCGAAGAGGTCAAGGTCTCGGTCGCCGAGTGCCGGGCCGCCGGCATTCGGCCGATCATGGTGACGGGCGACCACAAGCTCACCGGCCTGGCCATCGCCCGTGAACTCGGCATCGCGGGCGACGGCGAGCGCGAGGGCTCACCGGGCGGCACCTACCGCGAGGGCTCACCGGGCGGCGCCTACCGCGAGGGCTCACCAGGCGGCGCCTACCGCGAGGGCTCACCCGGCGGCGCCTACCGCGAGGGCTCACCCGGCGGCGCCTACCGCGCCGTGGACGGCCCCGAACTCGAACGCATGGGCGAGGCCGACCTGCGTGCCGCGCTGCCCGGCATCGCGGTGTTCGCCCGCGTGCAGCCGGCGCAGAAGCTGCGCATCGTCGAGGCACTGCAGGCTTGCGGCGAGGTGGTCGCGATGACCGGCGATGGCGTCAACGACGCCCCCGCGCTGGCGCGCGCCGACGTGGGCGTGGCCATGGGCATCACCGGCACCGAGGTGGCCAAGAGCGCGGCCAAGATCGTCATCACCGACGACAACTTCTCCACCATCGTCGGCGCCGTGGAGGAAGGTCGGATCGTCTATGGCAACCTGAAGAAGGTCATCCTGTACCTGTTCGCCACCTCGATGGCCGCGTTGCTGATCCTGCTGGCCGCGCTGCTGGCCGGTTATCCGCTGCCGCTGGCCGCGGTGCAGATCCTGTGGATCAACATCGTCACCGAAGGCACGGTGACGGTGAACCTGGTGATGGAGCCGCCCGACGGCGACGAGATGCGCCGCCAGCCGGTGCCGCGCGACGACCCGCTGCTCGGCCGCGAGTTGCTGGGGCGCGTGGCGCTGATGACACCGACGATCGCCGCGGTGAGCTTCGGCTGGTTCGCCTGGAGGCTGTCGCTGGGCGTGCCTGAAGAACTGGTGCGCACCGAGACCTTCACCGTGCTGGCGATGTGCTGCTGGTTCAACGTGCTGAACTGCCAGTCGGCTGTCGCCTCGGCGCTGGGCCCGCGACTGCTGCGAAACCGCTGGCTGGCGCTCGGGCTGTCGCTGAGCATCGCGCTGCAGGCGGCCGTGCTTTACGTGCCCGCCCTGAACACGCTGTTCCACACCGTGCCGCTGCCGCTGGCCTCGCTGCTGCCGCTGCTGGGCCTGGCCAGCCTGGTGCTGTGGGTGGAAGAGGTCCGCAAGCTCTGGGTGCGCACGATGCACCGACCGCGGCCATGACGCTCGGCTGGCTGCTCGTCCAGTTCGCCCTCTGCGCCGTGCTGATCGCACGGGCCGGCTACGTGCTCAGCCGCAGCGCCGATGCGCTGGCCGAGGCCAACGGCTGGGGACGCGGCTGGGTCGGCCTGGCGCTGCTGGCCACGGTGACCTCGCTGCCCGAGCTGGCCTCGGGCATCAGTGCGGTGGCCATGGTCGACGCGCCCAACCTGGCCGTGGGCAACGCCCTCGGCGCCTGTGTCGTCAACCTGCTGTTCCTCGTCGTCGTCGATGCCTTGCAGCGCCACCAGCCGATGTACCGCGAGGCCAGCGCCACGCACCTGTTGTCGGCCGGCTTCGGCGTGGTGATGCTGGGCTTCGTCGCGCTGAGCCTGGTCACCGGCACGCGGGCACCGGCGGTGCTGCACGTCGGCGTCTACAGCCCCATGCTGCTGGCGCTGTACCTGCTGGCGCTGAAAGGGGTGCACGCGCACGAGCGACAGGCCATGGCCGCCGGCACGGCCACACGCACGCCGGCACCCGCCGGTCAGACGCGGGACGAGTGGCGCCGGTTCGGCCTGGCCGCGCTAGTGGTGCTGGCGGCGGGCAGCTGGCTGCCCCAGGTGGCCGACGGCCTGGCAAGCGAAGCGGGGCTGTCGCGAAGCTTCGTCGGCACCGTGCTGATGGCCATCGTGACCACCCTGCCCGAGATGGCCGTCACCCTCGGCGCGTTGCGGCTCGGGGCGCTGGACATGGCCATCGGCAACCTGCTGGGCAGCAACCTGTTCAACGTCATGATCCTGGCGGTGGACGATGCGTTCTACGTGCGCGGCCCCCTGCTCGCCGACGCCGCACCGGTGCACGCGGGCACCGCGGCCACGGCGTTGGTGATGACGGGTCTGGTGATCATCGGCCTGGTGATGCGGCCGCAGGGGCGCACCCTTCGCGTGGTCAGCTGGGTCAGTGTCGGCCTCGCCGCGACCTACGCCTTGAACGCGGCACGGGTGTACCTGGGTGGGGTGTGAGCGGTCGCGCGGGCCGCGGGAGAAGCAGCGATGTTCCATGTTCATGGGATCCAGGGCTGGGTGTTCTCGGGCACCTTGGAGCAGTTGCGACAGCAGCAGCTGGTGACCGGCCCCGCACGGGTGCGGCGCACCGCCCCCATGGGCGCAGACGCGAGCCCGTCGACGGCCCTGCCCTCGGGCGGCAGCGGCCACGCCCTGGGCGTGGAGGCGGTGCAGGCCTACGGCCAGGCGGCGGCCACGCACGTGCGCCGGCCGCTGACCTGCGCGGCCGATGTGATGAGCAGCCCGGCGTTCACGGTGCCGGCCGAGGCCAGCCTGCGGGCGGCCTGGCAGATGCTGGCCCGCCAGGGCATCTCCCAGGCACCGGTGGTGGACGCCGAGGGCCGCCTGGTCGGCATGGTCGGCCGGGCGGAACTGATGCCGGCCGCTTCGCTGGAGCCGCCCGGCGCGGCGTCGGAGTCGGCCCGCCTGTCGCAGCCGGTGACGGCCGTGATGTGGTCGCCCGTGCCCAGCACCGCCCCCGACACCGACCTGCGCCGAGTCGCCGCGCTGCTGCTGCACACCGGCTTGCCCGGCGTGCCGGTGTCCGGCGACGGCGGCGAGGTGCTCGGCTTCGTCTCGCGCACCGACCTGCTGCGCGCGCTGGCCGCCGATCCGCCGCTGGACGTGTGGGGCTGATGAGCCCATCCGGCCCGGGCCTGGCGCCACGGGCGCAGCGGCCGCATTCCGCGCCCAGCCGGTGCCGCTCGTGAACTGCCCGAGCCGGACTTCTTCATCGTTGAAGGGCAGCCTGCGCCGCGCAGGGTCGAGCCCCTCATTGACGCCGCACAAAGTTCGCGCACGCGCACGGGGGAACAGGCTCGGCCGCCGAGGAATCGAACCGGGCCCGGCAACCCACAGGAGCGACTCCATGGCAATGATGAAGGCAGCGGTGTTCGTCGAACCCGGACGCATCGTGCTCGAGGACAAGCGGATCCCGGATGTCGGCCCGCTCGACGCGCTGATCAAGGTCACCACCACCACCATCTGCGGCACCGACGTGCACATCCTCAAGGGCGAGTACCCGGTCGCCCGCGGGCTGACGGTCGGCCATGAGCCGGTGGGTGTCATCCACAAGCTCGGCTCGGCAGTGCAGGGCTACCGCGAAGGGCAGCGGGTGATCGCCGGCGCCATCACACCCAGTGGCTGGAGCAATGCCTGCCAGTGCGGCTGCGGCTCGCAGGACGGAGCAGGCACCGTCCACGGGTGGAAGCCCCTCGGGGGCTGGCGGTTCGGCAACACCATCGACGGCTGCCAGGCCGAGTACGTGCTGGTTCCCGACGCCATGACCAACCTCGCCGCGGTGCCCGACGAACTCAGCGACGAACAGGTGCTGATGTGCCCGGACATCATGTCCACCGGGCTGAGCGGTGCCGAGCGGGCCAACATCCGCATCGGCGACACGGTGGCCGTGTTCGCGCAAGGGCCGATCGGCCTGTGCGCCACGGCCGGCGCCAAGCTGAGCGGCGCGACGCTGGTGATCGGCGTGGACCGGCTGGCCAACCGGCTCGAGATCTCGCGCCGCATGGGGGCCGACCACGTCGTCGACAGCAGCCGCACCGACCCGGTCGAGGAGATCATGCGCCTGACCGACGGGCGCGGCGTGGACGTCGCCATCGAGGCGCTGGGCACGCAGGCCACCTTCGAAGCCTGCCTGCGCGTGCTGCGGCCGGGCGGCACCCTGTCGAGCCTGGGCGTCTATTCGACCGACCTCGTGATCCCGCTGGGCGCGTTCGCCGCCGGACTCGGCGACCACCAGATCGTCACGAGCCTGTGCCCCGGGGGCAAGGAACGCATGCGCCGACTGATGTCGGTGATCCAGTCGGGGCGCGTCGATCTCGGCCCGATGGTCACCCACCGCTTCAAGCTCGACGACATCGAGAAGGCCTACGACCTGTTCGGGCATCAGCGCGACGGCGTGCTGAAGGTCGCCATCACGCCTTGAGGCGTGCGGTGCGGCGTCAACCCCAGCACACGGGCAAGGACAGCGGCCCGCGGAAGGCCCAGCCGCCGAAGCGCACGTCGGCGCCAGGGGCCAGCCGCAGGCCGGGAAGGCGTTCGAAGATCGCCGGCAACGCCACCTCGGCGATCAGCGACTTCGACGCCGCCGCCCCGGCGCAGTAGTGCGGGCCGGCACCGAAGGCGATGTGCGCGCCGCTGTCGTTGCGTCCCAGGTCGAAGCGGTCGGGGTCGTCGAAGAAGGCCTCGTCGCGGTTGGCCGAGCCGAACATGAAGAACACCCGGTCCTCGGGCTCCAGCGTCACGCCGTCGACGGTGTGGCGCTGCGCGACGCGGCGCGGGCTCATCGCGATCGGCGAGATCCAGCGCACGTACTCGTCGAACACCCGTCGCCACGTGACGTCGCCGCGCCGCACGCTGGCCAACTGCGCGGGATGGGCGAGCAGGGCCCACACCGCGCCGGCGATGGCATCGCGCGGCTCGTTCTGCCCGCCGCTGATGCTGAGCTTGATGTTGGCCCGCACGCTGTCCTCGGGCAGCCCGGCGCGCAACATCACCGACAGCAGGCTCGGGTCGGGTGCGCGCAGCAGCCGCGGCATGGCCTCGGTGATGCAGGCATCGATGCCGGCGGTGGCCGCATGGCAGCGCGCCTCGATCGCCGGATCACCCGCATAGTTGGCGATGCCGTCGATCATCGCCTGCGACCAGGCGTCCATGTCCTGCCAGCGCATGTTGACCAGGCCGGTGAGCGCGCGCAGGGCGTGGGCCGACACCGGCATCGCACAGTCGGCCACCAGCTCGGCCCGCCCCAGCGGCGCCAGCGCGTCGAGCACGCGCTGCGTGTCGGCGCGGAAGATCGGCTCCCAGTGCGTGCGGACCGCCTGCGGGCCCAGCGCGGCGAGCATCGGCTTGCGCTCGGCGATGTGCGCCGCGCCGTCCTTGCGCATCATGTTGAGGCCCATCAGCCGGTTCATCAGGCCCTGCGGCTGGTGCGAGCTGAACACCTCGGTCAGCTTCTCCAGCTCGACGATGTGGGCGCGCCGGGTGAACAGCGTGGCGCCGAGCTGCGGCACGTGGGCGATCGGGTGGTCGCGCCGCATGGCCGCCAGCGCGGGGTAGGGGTCGCGCCAGAAGGCGGCGAGGTCGATCTCGACGAGGGGCGCATTGCTCATGGTGCGGTACCGGTCGTGGACACGAACCGCGCGAGCATACGGCGCAGCGCCGGGCGCTTGCGCGCCGCCGGCACCCGTTCGGTCAGCGCAAGGCCTGAAGCCGCCGCTGGAACCGCTGGACCGTCTGCCAGCCCCACCACAGCCGCAGCCCCCAGCGCAGCGCGCGGCGTGGCCGCAGCACCGCCAGCGACACCAGCAGTGCCACCGGCACGGCCGGGTGGGCGCGCAGCCAGCGCCAGCCGGCCTGCACCTGGTCGACCAGTCGCAGCGGCGGCGCCAGCAACTGCACATCGGCCGCGAACTGCGCGCGCAGTTGCGCGCTGCGCAACAACAGCGCGCGCTGGCGCACGGCCAGTGCATTGGCGCGGGTGCCGTGGATCACGCCGCGCCGTCCCCGCGCCGCGCGGGCGCGACGTCGCCCGCCGGGGCCGCAGGCGGCGTGGCGGCGGCGGCGCCGAGCCCGGCTTCGTCGCGCCGCAGTTCGCCCAGCGTCAACGCGAAGGGCCCGCCGTCGCCGGCGCGCAGCGCCTCGCGGGCGCGCCGCAGCACCCAGGCCCCGCCGAGGCCGAAGGCCAGCGCCAGGACACCCACGGCCGGCAGCCGGTAGCCTTCCTGGAACAGCATCACGACGAAGCCCACCACGAGCACCATCGACAGGCCCACCATGACCAAGCCGATGGCGCCGATGACCAGCGCATCGAACAGGCGCAGCTTTTCCTGCTCCAACTCGCTGGCCAGAAGTTCCAGCCGCACACGGGCGATCTCCAGCGCCGTGCCGGCCAGGCGGCGCAGCGAGGCGAACAGGCCCGCGGGGCTGGCCGGGGGCGTCATGGCCGGGAGGTGTCCGGCCCGGCCTTCAACGCCGGCCGATGAGCAGGCCCACGACGACACCGACGGCCGCACCGATGGCCACCGACTGCCACGGATGGTCGTGCACGTAGTCGTCGGCGGCGTGGCCGGCGGCCTTCGCCTTCTCGGTGGCCGAGGCCTGCAGCGTCAGCAGGCTGTGCTTGGCATCCGTCAGCCGCTGCTGCAGCCGGTCGCGCAGGCCGACCGAGCTTTCGCTCATTTCTCCGGCGGTGAGCTTCAGCAATTCTTCGGCGTCGGCAACGACCACGCGCAGGTCGGCCATCAGCTTGTCCCTTTGGGCGATGGTGAGTTCGGACATCAGGTGCTCCTTGGCATGAAGGGATTGCCAGCACCCTACCACTTGTGTCGCCAGTCGGGTATTGAGTCCAGGCGCAGCAGGGTTGTTCAGGGCCGCCGCACCCATTGCGATGCCAGCGGCGACGCCAGCGACGTCGCGCGCACAGGCGGGATCAGCCACGCCTGCTAGCGGTCCGAACACCTTCGCGCGTAGGCCTTCGTCGACGCTGCCAGCCGCCGCTGCCTGGACGCGTCGGCTTGCGCTGCCTGCCTGTGGCGCTCCACGATCTCGGCCAGCCTCTCGCACTGCGCAGAGGCTCGAAGGGCTGCAGCCTCACGTGACGGGCGGCGCGCTGCGGGCGCTGACCGGGACTCTTCGACGGCAGGCTCGGCCACCGCGGCCTGGGGGCGGGGTGGGCGTTCGATCGGCTCCTTGATCCAGGGTGACGGGGTGGCCATGGATTCCTGCGATCTCATCCGCTGGCGCAGCTGAAGCGCACTCGTTTCACTGCCGGCATCGCCCCTGGACGCGGCCAGGTCCCACAGGCGAAGGGCCTCCTTTTCATCGACGGGGAAGGGGGCGTTCCTGGCCCGGTTCTCCACCGGGTGGTACAGGGCCCCCAGGTACCCGGTGCAGGTGTTTTCGCCCCGGTCGGAGCAGGCCCTGAGCAGGGCGACGAAGGCCTTGCGCTCGTCCTCGGTGCTGGTTTCGGCATTCATGCAATAGTAGGCCAGCGCCCTGGTCGACCGCGCGTTGCCGAGCACCGCGCCGCGGTACAGCAAGGCACAGCCTGCCTGACTGCGCTCCAGCCAGGTCCTGTCGCGGTCATCGAGATGCCGCATGCCCATGTCGGCATAGGCGTTGAGGTCGCCTGCCGCAATCCGTTTCCGTTGTTTCTCGAAGAACTCGCGGTCGAGCGTGGCGTTGTCCTTGTCGGCAAGATCGGGGCAGATGTGGCCGATCCGGAAGGCTTTCATGATGGCGGCATCTCTGGCCGGCGTGCTGAGTTGCTTCAGAGCGCGGAATGTGCCGCAGAGCATGTTGTCGAACTGCTTGAGCCGCGCGTCGAGTTCATCGGCCTCCGTGACGAGGCGCTGCCGATCTGCGCACTGGTTGTTGCAGGCCGCGATCGCCTTCTTCAACTCGCCGAGTCTGACCTGGTCGGCATCGCGTCTGGACACATGGCCATTCCATTCGGCGTACTGACCGACCCCCTGCCCCAACTGCTGGCCGAAGTCATGGGCCCACAACTCGGACCGCTTGATGTAGACCACCTCCGCAGCCACGGCCGGCAGACCGGTCAATGCGATCAACGCGG
Source organism: Ideonella sp. A 288 (assembly GCF_002198735.1). Lineage (GTDB taxonomy): Bacteria > Pseudomonadota > Gammaproteobacteria > Burkholderiales > Burkholderiaceae_C > Pseudaquabacterium. The sequence continues at coordinate 24,005 of NZ_MWLO01000164.1, read as the reverse complement.
TGACGACGACTTTCCACATGGGATGCCTCCGACTGTGCAACGCGGACTCTCGATGGGGTCAACGGCGGGGGGATGCCGCGACGCAGGCATTGTCGGCGCGCCAGGCCAGAGGCGATCAGACCAGCGGGCGCGCCGGCGGGCGGCCGTCACCGTAGAGGTCGGCCAGCCGGGCCATCGCCTTCACGTCGCGCAGGTGCAGCCGCCCGTCGGCAATGCGGTGCAGGCCGCGTCGCTCGAGCTTGCGCAGCGTCTTGTTGGTGTGCACCAGCGACAGGCCCAGGCCGTCGGCGATGTGCTGTTGTGTCAGCGGAAAGTCGACGCCACCGGCCCCCGCGTCGGCCTGCAACGCTGCGGCGCGCTTGAACAGCAGGATGAGCATCGAGGCGATGCGTTCCTCGGCACTGCGGCGGCCGACGGACAGCAGCGTGTCGTCGACCATCGACTCCTCGTGCGCGGTGAGCCAGGTGACGTTGAAGCCCATCATCGGGCTGCGCCGGTGCAGTTCCCACAGCGCATCGCGCTGGAACACGCAGAACAGCGCCTCGGTGAGCGTCTCGACCCCATGCGCGGCGGCGTCGCCCATCTTCTGTTGAACGCCGATGAAATCACCGGCCAGCAGAAAGCTGAGGATCTGCCGGCGCCCGTCGCTGAGCGTCTTGTAGCGGAAGGCCCAGCCCTGCAGCAGCGTGTAAAGCGGTGCGTCGGTCTGCCCTTCGTGAATCAAGGCCTCGCCGGCGCCGAGGCGTCGCTCGCGGCGCTTGAGCGACTGCACCAGTTCCAGTTCTTCTCCGGTGGGTTCGTGGAACAGCTTCATGGACCGCAGCCGACAATCGCGGCACGCCGTCTCGGCACCAAGGGCTGGCAGTACTTCGGGGGGCGGTTGCGCGTGAGGTCCCATGGGCCCAGTGTCGCGCATCCACCCTGCCTGCCGCGCTCGCCACAGCCGAGGGGCTTCAGGCCGTGGTCCACGACGCGGCCATCGTGTGCGCTACTCCAGCAAGGTGCCCGGCGTGGGCGGCAGCATCGGCATGGTCTGCACCGGGAACGCACCGATCAGCGCTTCCAGGAAGGCGGTGATGTCCTTGACCTGCGCCTCGCCCAGGTCCTTGTCGAGCTGGGTCTTGGCCATCACGCGCACCGCCTCATCGAGGGTCTTGACCGAGCCATTGTGAAAGTACGGCGCGGTGTAGGCCAGGTTGCGCAGCGTCGGCACGCGCCACAGGTTCTTGTCCGCCTCCTTGCCGGTGCTGGCCAGTCGGCCCGCGTCGTCCATCAGCCTGTACTTGGCCACGTAGGCGTTGGCGGCAAAGGTGGGGAACCTCATGTAGAAGCCCTGCCCGAGCGGCTGCGCCGGGCCGTTGAAGGCGGGGCCGGAATGGCAGGCCACGCAGCCGACCTGGCCGAAGGCCTCCATGCCGCGCACTTGCTGCGCCGTGAGGGCTTTGTGCTCGCCCTTGACGTAGCGGTCATAGGGGCTGTCGGGCGTGATCAGCGTGCGTTCGTAGGCCGCGATGGCCTTGGCCACGTTGTCGATGGTGATCGACTCGCCCGCACCGAAGGCGGCCTCGAACGGCTTGCGGTAGCCGGGAATGTCCTTGAGCCGCTGCACGCCGCCGTCCAGGCTGGACATCCCCATCTCGATCGGGTTGGTCACCGGTCCCTTGGCCTGGTCTTCCAGCGTGGTGGCGCGGCCGTCCCAGAACTGCACCGAATGGAACGCGGCGTTCCACACCGTCGGGGCGTTGCGGCCACCCTTCTGGCCGTGCACGCCGATCGATGTGGAGCGGTGGTCGTCACCGCCCTCCATCACGTTGTGGCACGAGAAGCACGAGACCGTGCCGGTGGACGACAGGCGGGGGTCGAAGAACAGCATCTTGCCCAGCTCGACCTTGGCCGGCGTGGTGGGGTTGTCCGCGGGCGCCGGTGCCTTGCTGGGCAAGGCCTCCCAGGGAGCCGCCTGGCCGGGCAGGCTCAGCGCAGCCAGCGTGAGGGCGGCCAATGTCGGGATGGTCAACAGCGTCATGGGTACTCCTGGAGGGGGCGGTGGCCGGCTGGCAGCACGAATGGCGCACTGCAGACGGGTCTGTCGGGCGCGCAAGCCGCTCTGCTGGCGCGCTGTGAGCGCATGCTGTGGCCACGTTCTTAAGCCATCCTTAACGGCCCAGGCGAGCGTCGGACGCCGGTGCCGCCACCTGCGGGCCTGCCGACGCCTGGTCCACGGGCCGCTTCTCCTCTCCCGCGGCGAGGGCGACAGAGGCACGGCTCCGCTTGGGCGAAACAGTGTCTTCCGGGCCGCGAGCATTCCGGAGCGCCCCGGCGTCGCGGACAGTCTCGTCAATCGCCGATGACGCAGTTCGGTCGGCGAGTCATCAATCCCCAGTTGGTTCCGTGTTGGAACACCGTCGAGGCAAGACCATGCTCCCAGCTCCTTTCTATGCCGAAGTGCCGGCCGATCTCGCTGACGACCAGACTTGGGCCGACGAAGCTGCCGGTTGTCGCGCCGGGGACGAACTCACACATCGACCCAGCCGAAGTCTGCGTGCGATCTTCGACGACGTGATCGCCGCAGGCGCGCTGGCGCTCGTCAGCCGGGTTCGAAGGACCTTGGTACGCTGACAACCGAGGCGTCCACCTCAGGACGATGATCCCGCCGGCGGTACCGCCTCGAATGCGTTGGCGAGCGATCTGACCCACACCAGACCCTCGCGCAACGCGGCTGTCCACGTGTTCGATGCTGTGAATTTTCTGCCAGCGGCGCATCCGGCATTCAGTCGCGCGGCACGTACCTGGCCGCCCAGCTCGAGAGGATGCTGGCAGCGAATCGTGCATGCGCCGCGCGTTGTCCACCTCCAGCACGGTGTCTTTGGGGAGTGCATGGCCAGCTTGGGCCGGCGCAGCGCGCGGATGCGCTGCTGCTGCGTTTGTCCGTTGGCATCGTCCACGGCGCCGCGCCGTGTCGTGACAGGGCGCCCACCCATCGACCTTCGATCTGACGTTCGTGTTGGCGAAGTCGCCACCGCTGCCGCCGAGCACGTTGAAGTCGAATCGCCGCACGCCACATCCGCCCGAGGCCATCGGGGCGGCTGGATTGTTTCCAGGTGCGGAACACACCCTTGGCGGCCGAGGCGATTCCCCTTTCGGTGTTCGCCGCCGACAGTAGCGGCATGCGCTGCAGCCCACAGGGCGCTGTGCAGAACCTCTTCAACCAACCGACCTGAAAGGTCCTTCAGATGTCCCGCCTTGCCATCCCTTCCGTCGACGACGTGCCCGCCGCTTCGAAACCCCTGCTGGCCGCCGTTCAAAAACAACTGGGCGTCGTGCCCAACATGATGAAGCTGCTCGGCAGCTCTCCGGCCGCCCTGGAGGGCTACCTCTCGCTGAGCGGCGCGCTGGCCAAGGGCACGCTCGACGCCAGGCTGCGTGAGTCGCTGGCGCTTGCGGTGGCCGAGTTCAACGGCTGCGACTACTGCCTGGCCGCGCACAGCTACATCGGCAAGAACCTGGTCAAGCTCAGCGACGACGAGATCGGCCTCGCACGAGACGGCCAGGCGAGCACCGCGCGCAACGCCGCTGCGCTGCGCTTTGCGCGACGCGTGGCCGCCGAGCACGGCCGCGTGACCGATGGCGACCTCGGCAGCCTGCGCAGCGCCGGCTTCGACGACGCCGAAACCATCGAGATCGTGCTCAACGTGGCGCTCAACGTGCTGACCAACTACGTCAACAACGTGGCCCACACCGATATCGACTTCCCCCGCGTCAGCACCCATCTGCATGCGTGAGCTGCGGCTGCCGCTCGAAGCGGCAGCGCGTCGGGCCACGTATGCGGAGCACGTGTTTCCGCTGCTGCTGCTGGTGCGGGGGCTCGCAATGCGATGGTCGGCGGCGGCCCTGCTGGCGGTGACGCTGGTGATCGGGGTCTTCGTCTTCCCGTCGGACTGGTTCACCGACCTGGCGGGTTCAGCGCAGCGCGGCCAGCCCCTTCTGCACACCGGGGCGCCGGTGCATCCGCTCGCGCCAGGCGCTGACGGCGGGGTAGTCGGCCAGGCTCACGCCCGCGTAGTCCGGCGCATCGAGCCAGCCGAAGTTCATGATGTCGGCCACCGAGAACTCGCTGCCGGCCAGCCAGGGTACCTGCTGCAGCCGTGACTCCAGCACCGCGGTGAGGCGGTTCGACTCCTTGCGGTAGCGCTCGATCGCAAAGGCCACGGGCTCTGGCGCCGAGCGCGTGAACCAGCCGGCCTGGCCGAACATCGGGCCGATGCCGCCGATCTGGAAGCAGGTGTATTCGAGGGCGCGTATGCGTGCGACCGGGTCTTTCGGCAGGAGCCCGCCGAACTTCTCGGCCAGGTACCAGAGGATGGCGCCGGACTCGAACACCGACAGCGGCACGCCGCCCGGCCCATCGCCATCGACGATGGCGGGGATGCGACCGTTGGGGTTGATGCGCAGGAAGTCGGGCTGCTTCTGTTCCAGCGCGCCCAGGTTCACGCGGATGACGCGGTAGGGCACGCCCAACTCCTCGAGCGCGATGGGGACCTTGACGCCGTTGGGCGTGTGGGCGGTGTAGACGTCGATCATGCGTTGCACTCCAGGCAGTGTTCAAGGGCGGGCGCGGGCAGTTGCAAGGCGCGCTGCGCCTGGCGCAGCGCGGTTCTCAGCCCCTCCTCCACCACCGGGTGGTAGAACGGGCTGTCGAGCATCTGCTGCACCGTGTCGCCGCGCTGCACCGACCACGCCAGCAGGTGCCCCAGGTGCTCGGCGGCCGGGCCCAGCATCTCGGCACCCAGCAGCCGCCCGCTGCCCCGCTGCGCATACACCTGAAGCGCACCGTGGTTGCGGGCCATGACGCGGCTGCGGCCCTGGTCGGTGAACGACACTTCGCCGATGTCGAAGGCGGCGCCGGAGGCCACCAGTTCGGCATGCGTGGCGCCCACCAGCGCCATCTGCGGTTCGCTGAAGACCACCGCCAGCGGCGCGCGGCGCGGTCGCAGGCGCAGGTCGGGCCAGCGGCCGGCGTTGTCGCCGGCGATGCGCCCTTCGTCGGCGGCCTCGTGCAACAGCGCGCGGTCGTCTGCCGCATCGCCCGCCATGAACACGGCGCTGTCGCCGACCTGGCCGGTGCGGCGGTCGAACACCGGCACGCCTTGCGGGTCGAGCGGCAGCGCCGTGTGTTCGAGGCCCAGGCGGTCGACGTTGGGGCGGCGGCCGGTGGCCGCCAGCAGGAACTCGAAGCGTTCCTCCTGCACCGTGCCATCGGCAGCCACGCTGCGCAGCACCACCGCGTCGCCCTCGCGACGGGGTTGCAGGTCTTGCACGTCCAACGTCACCGGCAACTCGGCCGCAAACACCTCGCGGGCCAGCGCCTGCAGCGCCGGATGGGTCAACGGGCCGATGCGGCTGCCGCGGCCGAAGAGCCGCACCCGCACGCCCAGGCGGTGCAGCGCCTGCGCCAGTTCGAGCCCGACCACGCCGGTGCCCACCACCGCCACCGAGCCCGGGAGATCGGTCCAGCTGAAGACGTCGTCGTTGACGATCAGGCGGTCTCCCAGTGCCGCCCGCCAGGCCGGCGGCACGGCGGGGCGCGAACCGGTGGCGATGACGATGCGCCCCGCCTGCAGGCGCCGGGGGCCCGCGGGGCTTTCCGGGCCTTCGACCACGAGTGTGTGCGCATCGGCGAAGCGGGCATGCCCGAGCCACCGGTGGGCGGCGGGCCACTGCTCCACGGTGTCGACGACGAAGCCGACAAAGCGGTCACGCTCGCTGCGCACGCGCGCCATCACGGCGCGGCCATCGATGTCGATGGGCGGCACGTTGACGCCGAACCGGTGGGCCTGCCGCGCCGAGTGTGCCGCCTCTGCCGCCGCGATCAGCAGCTTGCTGGGCATGCAGCCCACGCGTGCACAGGTGGTGCCGTAGACCTGGCTCTCGATGAGGACCACGCGATCGGTGTGTCTCAGCGCAGCGCGGTACGCGGCCATGCCCGCGGTGCCGGCGCCGATGATGGCGACGTCGGTGGTGGCGGTGTGAGCTGGGTTCGTCATCGGCCGCCTCACAGCCCCAGGGCACTCAGGCCCGGGTGGTCATCGGGGCGCCGGCCCAGCGGCCAGTGCATCAGCCGCTCGGCCGCGGGAATGGGCTTGTCGTTGATGCTGGCAAAGCGCAGCTGCATCAGGCCGTGGTCGTCGAAGGCCCAGTTCTCGTTGCCGTAGGAGCGGAACCATTGGCCGGCGTCGTCGTGCCACTCGTAGGCAAAGCGCACGGCGATGCGGGCGCCGTCGTGGGCCCACAGTTCCTTGATCAGGCGGTAGTCGATCTCGCGGGCCCACTTGCGCTGCAGGAAGGCCTGGATCGCTTCGCGCCCCACCGGGAACTCAGCGCGGTTGCGCCAGACGCTGTCGCGGGTGTAGGCCTGTGCCACACGTTGCGGGTCGCGGGTGTTCCAGGCGTCTTCGGCCAAGCGGACTTTCAGCGTCGCCGATTCGAGGGTGAAGGGCGGCAGGGGTGCGCGGGTTTCTTGGGGGTGGTTCATCGGGTTCCAGAAGGTCGGATGCGGTGACTCGCGCCCACAACAGCATCGGCGCAACAACGGTGGGCGGCGTGAGGAAGCCACTGTGGCCCGGCACCCGCCGGGTGTGAATCACCGGGGCCGCAAAGACAGTGTTGTGGGTCGCGCAACAGTCCCCGCACCAGAATGGCGGCTTCGACAGCAAACCGCAGAGGTGCCGAGTGGACAGGCTGCAGGCGATGACGACCTTCGTGGCGGTGGTGGAGACCGGCGGCTTTGCCAGCGCGGCGCGCAAGCTCGCCCTGTCGCCGCCGGTGGTGACGCGCGCCGTGGCCGAGCTCGAAAGCCACCTGGGCCTGCGGCTGCTGACTCGAACCACCCGCATCGTGCGCGTGACCGAGGCCGGTGCGCGCTATGCCGACGACTGCCGGCGCATCCTGGCCGAGGTCCACGACGCCGAGCAGGCCGCCATGGGCGAGCACCAGGCACCCAAGGGCACGCTGACGATCACCGCGCCGGTGATGTTCGGCCAGCTGTACGTGGCGCCGCTGCTGGCGCGCTACCTGCTGCAATGGCCGCAGCTCGACGCCAACTGCCTGTTCCTGGACCGGGTGGTGAACCTGCTGGAAGAAGGCGTGGACGTGGCGGTGCGCATCGGCGAACTGCCCGATTCATCGCTGCATGCGGCGCGCGTGGGCCGCGTGCGCCGTGTGCTCGTGGCGTCGCCCGAATACGCAAAGGCCCGTGGCCTGCCGGCGCATCCGCGGGAGCTGACCGACCATGCCCTGATCTCGGCCGCTGGCCTGACCGCTCAACCGGAATGGCACTTCGGGGTCGGCGAGCAAGCCTTCTCGCAGCGTGTGCAGCCACGCATGCGCAGCACCTCCAACGAGGCGGCCATCGCGGCCGCCATCGCAGGCCTGGGCATCGCGCGCCTGCTCAGCTACCAGGTCGCGGCGCAGCTGCAATCCGGCGCGCTGGTGCCCGTGCTGCAAGCCCATGAGACCGCTGACCTGCCGATCCATGTGGTGCACCACGGGGGGCGCCGGGCCACGCAGCGGGTGCGGGGCTTCATCGACCTGGTGGTGGAAGGACTGCGGGCCGATCCATCGCTGAACTGAGCCCGCGCCGGCACCGGCGGCGCCGTTGAGCGTTCCGATCGGGTTGGGCTAGAGCTCCAGTTCGATGCGTTCGTCGCCACCGGCCGCCGGCCGCGCGCAGCACAGCAGCACCTCGCCTTCGCCGGGCGTCCAGGCCGTCGGCTCGGCATAGGTCACGCGGCCGGCGCGCAGCGGCGTCAGGCACGAACCGCAATGCCCGGCGCGGCAGGCGTAGGGCGGAGAAAGGCCCTTGCCTTCGGCGAACTCGAGCAGGCTGCCATGCGCAGGTGTCCAGACGGCTGTGTCGCCGCTGCGCAGGAAGCTCACCGTGGCTTCGGTGGCCGGGGGCAGCGGCGGCGGGGCGGGCGCAGCGGTGGCGTCATCCGGGCGCCGCTTCAGCGAGGCCGGCCCGAAGGCTTCGGCCTGGATGCGCTGGTCGCGCACGCCGAGCTCGCGCAAGCCGTCGTACAAGGCCTGCATGAAGCCGGGCGGGCCGCAGAGGAAGAACTCGTGGTCGTCGAACGGAAGGATGGACCTGAGCGTGTCGATGGTGAGCGGGCCCGGCCTCGTGCCCGGTGCGCCGTCGTCCTGCACGATGTGCAGCTTCAAGGCGCCGCCGGCCCGGGCGGCCAGCGCCTCGAGTTCGGATGCAAAGGCACGCACCTGGCCGTCGCGTGCTACCTGGATCAGGTGCGTGGGACGCGTGCGCCGCAGGCGGAAGCCTTCGGCCACCAGGTGCCGCGCGAACGACACCATCGGCGTGATGCCGACACCGGCGCCGATCAGCGCCGCGCTGCGGCGCAGCGTGGCGTCGAGCGTGAAGTGGCCGCGCGGCCCGAGCGCCTCGAGCGTGTCGCCGACCTTCACCTGGTCGTGCAGGAAGGTCGACGCCGCGCCTTCGCGCTTGACGCTGATGCGCAGGCCCGCCTCGCCCGGCGCACTGGACAGCGTGTACGTTCGCTGCAGCGGCGCGGCATCACCGCCCGGGTGCAGGCGGATCGGCAGGTACTGGCCCGCTTCGAAAGCGGGCTGCGCGAAGCCGTCGGCCGGCTCGAGGTGGAAGGAGCGGATGACGCTGCTCTCGTCGACCACGCGGGCCACGCGGTAGGGCCGCCAGGTCTGCGCCAGGCGCTGCACCTCGAGCCGCCTCGCTGCGTCGTCCCAGCTGCCGGTGATCAGCGAGTTGGGCGACCAGTCGCGAAAGCGCCAGCGCAGCGGCAGTGCCGCGCTCAGGCGCCAGCCGGCTTCGATGTGAAAGCGCCAGGCGCGCTCGGCACCTTCGAAGGCCTCGAGTTCCGGGCCGTCCCACACCACTTCGGCGCGGCCGGTCAGCGTGAGCAGGTCGCCGGTGCTGAAGTCGATGAAGATCACGCCGGCCCGCGGGTCGAGCTGCAGGTTGCCCAGCGTCATGAACAGGAAGTTGCCGGTGAAGTCGGGCACGAGCAGGGTGCGCTCGTCTTCCACGCGCACGAAGCCGCTGCGGCCACCGCGGTGCGACACGTCGGCGCTGCCCGGGTGCTCGCCTTCGGCCGGTGCGCGCGTGGCGACGAACAGGGTGTCAGCCGTGCGCACCAGCGCCAAGGCCGCGTCGTCCAGGTGGTCCAGCGCGACCGTGTCGCGCGGCGTGTTGTCGCCCGCATCGCGCGCCCACTCGGTCTCGCGGCCCTGGATGTACTGCGGGCAGTTGCCGACCGTCTGCTCGACCGCCACGGTCAAGCGCCCGTCGGCCACGGCTTCGACACGCCCGTTCATGCGGTTGCGCCGCCGCGTGTGCAACTCGATGCCCAGGAAGCCCAGCGGCGCGCCCGGCACCAGGCCCTGCGCCAGCGGATCACCGGGCACCGGCCGCGCCTGGATGTGCAGGTGCGTGGGGTCGGGCGAGCGCATGAAGCCGGGCTCGCCCACCAGCACCGACGCCCACGGCCGGCCGAGCGCGTCGACCGAGCCCACCAGCACGAAGGGCAGCTGGGCGTAGAACTCGCGGTGCTGCTCGGGCAGGTAGGGGCGGATCACGCGCCGCCCCACATCGAGCATGCGCTCCTCAACGCCCAGGCGGGCTTGCATGGCCTTTTCGCCCGAATGGAACGGGTCGGGGCTGGGGTCTGAACGGTTCATGGGCGCTGCTCGAAGGGGGTGACCGGGGCTCGCCGGCTCAGGCCGCGAGGCCGACGGCCGTGCGCTTGAACGGCACGAACCCGGGCAAGGCTTCCACGCGGGCCAGCCAGGCGCGCACCTGCGGATACGCCGCCAGGTCGACGTTGCCTTCGGGCGCCGCCGAGACGTAGCTGTAGACGGCGATGTCGGCAATGGTGGCGTCCGGGCCGGCCAGGAAGGCGCGCGTGGCCAGCTGCCCATCCATCACCTTCAGCAGCTGGTGCGCGCGGCCGATCACGTCGTCGGCGTTGTACTTGGCGCCGAACACCGTGATCAGGCGCGCCGCAGCGGGGCCGAAGGCGACCAGACCGGCCGCCACCGACAGCCACGCCTGCACGGCGGCCTGCTGCTTGGCGTCGCGCGGCAGCCAGCGGCGGTCGGCGTCGTAGGTGCTGGCCAGGTAGACGAGGATGGCGTTCGAGTCGAACAGGATCGTGCCGCCGTCGTCCAGCACCGGCACCTGGCCGAACGGGTTCATGGCCAGGAACTCGGGCCGCTTGTGTGCTGCCTTCATCAGGTCGACCTCGATCAGCTCGTAGGGCAGGCCCAGCAGCGACAGCGCCAGGTGCACGCGGTGCGAGTGGCCCGACAGGGGGTGCTGGTAGAGCTTGAGGGTGTGGTTCGGCTTCATGGCAAGGTCCTTCATGATCGGTTGGGAGTAGCTTGGAAAGGGTGCGGCCAGAGGGGCCGCGAGCGTCAGTCCTGGGCCTGCCGTTGCAGGGACTTCAGACGTGATTCGAGGTCGGCGATGCGGGCGTCGCGCTCGTCCAGCGCGCGCTGCACGTCTTCGGCGTCCAGCCGCAAGGGGATGTGCTGCGGGCAGTTCCAGTCGAAGCCTTCGACCGTGATCACCATCGCGCGCTGCGGCCTGGCGCGGGTGCCAGGCGTTGCCAGGCGGGCGGCCAGCGCCGCGTCGTCGGCCAGCGGCCGCACGGCCATCGTGCCCAGCAGCTTCAAGCGCACGCGGTGCACGTAGTCCACCGCGATCAGCGCCACGCGATCGTTGCCCGCCAGGTTGCCGACGCTGATCAGCTGCCGGTTGCCGGCGTAGTCGGCAAAGGCGATGTGCCGGTCGTCCAGGACCTGGACGAACCCGGCCGGACCGCCGCGGTGCTGGACATAGGGCCAACCGGTCTCGGACACCGTGGCCATGTAGAAGCTGCGAAGCTGGGCGAGGAAGTCCGCTTCGGCCTGACCGAGCCGGTCGTTGAAGGTCCGGGCATCGGCCTCGAAGCTGCGCGCGTAGCCGGCACGGCTGCCGTCGCGCTGCTGCTCGGCCTTCACCTGCGGCGTGAAGGCGATCTTGGCGAAGGCGTGGGGCATGGCGTCATCTCGGCGTGGGGTGCCGAACTGTCGCGCCGTGGCCTGCTCGCGAGAAGCCGCGCCGTCGCTAAGGGACTGTTGCCGATCCCGGAACGATCGCCTCGAGCACCGAGGGTCCGTGCGCCGCCGGTGCGCACGGGCGCCTGCCGCGCGGCGCTACGCCTGCAACTCGGGCAAGGCGCGCAACCGTTCGATGGCCAGGTCGAGAAAGGCGCGCACGCGCCTCGAGGCGTAGCGCCCCTCGCGGTGCAGCACATGCACCGGCAAGGCAGGCGGCTCGAAGTCGCTCAGCACCTCCTGCAGTTCACCGCGGGCCAGCGGTTCGGCCACCTTGTAGAGCATCTGCTGCGTGAGCCCGAAGCCCGTGACCGCCGCGGCCACGGCCGACTCGTTGGTGGTCGTCGCCAGCCGGGGGTGCATCTTGAGGACACGCGACCGGCCTTCGTGGCTGAAGCGCAATTCGTGTCCCGGCGCCACGGCACCCGCGGACACGATGTTGTGCGACGCCAGGTCGGCCAGCGTGCGCGGCGTGCCGTGTCGCGCCAGGTAGCCCGGGGACGCGCAGGTCACCACCCGCATGCGGCCGACCGAGATGGCCTGCAAGGACGAATCGGGCAGATCCGCGATGCGCACGGCCACGTCCACGCCCTCTTCGACCATGTTGACCAAGCGGTCCAGGAACCAGCAGGTGGCGCTCACCTTCGGGTGCTGGTCCAGGTACTCGGTGACGATCGGCGTGATGAACTTGGCCCCGAACCAGCCAGGCGCCGTGATGGCGATCCGGCCTTGCGGTACGCCGTGCTGTCCGCTGGCGGACTCGTCGGCCTCGGCCAGCTCCGCCAGGATTCGGCGGCAGTCATCGGCATAACGCGCGCCGGCCTCGGTGACGCGCACCACGCGCGTGGTGCGCATGAGCAGCCGCACACCCAGCGTCTCTTCCAGCTCGTTGATCGCGCGGGTCACCACGGGCGGTGACACCTTCAGCTTGCGTGCGGCACCGGCGAACCCGTTGGCATCGACCACTGCGACGAAAACGCTGATCAGGTGATGCTTGTCCATGCCACTCTCTTTGCCGGTGAGGTCGGCGGAGTGTGCATCAACGGCGGGTCCGTCTCGGCCGGGTCGCGGTCGGGCCCCCGTGTTCCTGCTGTCCGGGTCGAACGGGCCTCACCTTGGGGCCTGATTGCTCCTGCATGCGGAACAGTCAATTGCGCCCGGAGTCGATTCCCCGCGCCGGGGCCTGCGAACAGACTGCCGCACCGCACCGTGTTGCGGCCATCGACTTCCAACCCCTTGCTCGGAGAGACCCATGACCCACCCCCCTGCTCCTGACGGTTCAACCACGGAGCAAGCCGGCTCCGACCCATCCGACCGCCGCGGCTTCGTCACGGCCGTCGTCGGTGCAGCGGCCGGTGCGGCGGCCCTGGCGCACACGTCGGCCCAGGCCCACTCGGGCTCGGGCTCGGGCTCGGGCCAGGGTGACGCGCTCGCGGCGCTCGACAAGCAGGCCGCCAAGCCCACGAGCCTGGCATCACCCGTGCGCGTCACCTACCTGGGCGGGCCCACCTACCTTCTCGAGATCGGCCGCTTCCGGATCATCAGCGACCCCGGGTTCGACCCCCAGGGCACGGAACGCAACGAGGGGCCGGGCCACCTGCTGACCAAGGTCATGGCGCCGCCCATCCCGGCCGATGCCATCGGTCGCATCGACATCGCGCTGGTCAGCCACGCCCAGCATCTGGACAACCTGGACAACGAAGGCCGACGCCTGCTTCGCAAGGTAGGCGTGACGCTGACCACGCCCGCCAGCGCGGCCATGAACCTGCCCGGCAAGAACGTCAAGGGCCTGGCGCCGTGGGAGACCACGGTGGTCAGCAACGCCCATGGCGAGCAGCTGAAGATCACGGCCATGCCGGCGGTGCACACCAGCAACCCGGCCCTGCGCGAGATCGTCGGCGAGGTGACCGGCTTCATGCTCGAGTGGGCGGGCCAGACGACCGGCGCCTTCTACATCTCCGGCGACACGGTGTGGATCGACGAGATCAACGAGATCGCCCGGCGCTACAAGGTCAATGCGGGCATCCTGCATCTCGGCGCGGCCAACGTGCCCGCCGTCGGTGACAACTTCCTGACCATGAACGCCGTCGACGGCGTGCGCGCCACCAAGGTGCTGGGGCTCAAGAACGTCTATCCGGCGCACTTCGAAGGCTGGCGGCACTTCAGGGAAGGCGCCTGGTTCATCGAGCGCGAGTTCAAGAGTGCGGGCCTGGCCGACGCCCTGCACATGCTGCGGCCCGGCGAGGCCACCAACGTGACCCTGTAGTCCCAGGCCGGCACCCAGCGGAGCCCTGAAGATGGAACTCGCAACGGCCCCCTTGACCGAGGCGTGGGTGCGCACCGCTTGCCGGCCCCTCGAGGCAGCGCGCCACCCGATCCTTGCACAGCGCACGCGCCGCGAGATCTACGACGACGGACGCTGGATGGCACCGGGGGGTCTGCTGCTCGCCGAACGGCTCGCCGATGCGCTGCAACTGCAGCCTGGCGATCGGGTGCTCGATCTCGGGTGCGGGCGTGGGCAGTCCACGGTCTTCTTCGCCACGCGTTGCGGCGTCGATGTCATCTCGCTGGATCTGTGGATCCCGGCGTCCGAGCGGCTGGCGGCCGCCGCCATGGCCGGCGTTGCCGATCGCGTCACCGCGCTGCAAGGCGACATTGCGCGCGGCGTCCCCGTCGAAGCGGGAAGCCTCGACGCGATCGTGTGCCTCCAGGCCTTCCATTGCTTCGGGACGGCCCGGTGGTTGCTGCGCTACCTCACATCGCTGCTCAAGCCGGGGGGTCGCCTGGCCATCGCCCAAGGCTGCTTCAGGCAAGAGATCGAGGACCTTCCCCCGCTCTTCCGTGCCACCGATGGCTGGAACGCCGAGTACGCCAAGTACCACAGCGCCGGTTGGTGGCAGCGTCACTTCGAGGCGAACGGAGCGCTGACGGTGCGCGTGGCGATGGAGATCCCCGACGGTGACGTCCTTTGGGAGGACGACGTGTTGTATCGCGGCGACCGCGCCGGCTGGAGCCCGCAGTTTCTCGAGCGCTCCGGCTGGCTCATCCGGCAGATCGTTCACGGGCGCACGGCGGAACCCTCCCTGACGCATTGCCTCGTCATGGGCGAAAAGCCGACGGGCCTGCGCGCCGACGGGTCGGGCTGGGCCAAGTGTGGAGATCCATCATGACCCTGTCGTACATCATCATGGCCACGCTGGCCGGCGGGATGTTGTCGGTGCTCATCGCCGCTTCGTTGACGGTCGCGACGATGAAGGTGCTGTGCCATGGCCTGGTCAGCGTGTCGGCGGGTCTGCTGATGGGCACGGCCCTGCTGCACCTGCTGCCGGAGGCCTTCGAGAGCGCGGCGGACCCTCATTCGCTGTTTCTGGCGCTGCTGGGCGGGCTGCTGTTCTTCTTTCTCCTGGAGAAGGCCGAGCTGTACCGGCACAGCCACGAGCACGACCCGCCGACGGCGGCGATCGCCAGCCGCGGCACCTGGAGCGTGCTGCTCGGTGACAGCATCCACAACCTGTGCGACGGCATCATCATTGCGGCGGCGTTCCTGACGGACTTTCGACTCGGGATCACCACCTCCATCGCGATCATCGTCCACGAGATACCGCAGGAGGTGGGCGACTACGTCGTGCTGCTCAGCCTCGGGCTGTCCAGGCGCCGCGCCCTGTTCTACAACTTGATCTCCGGCCTGGCATCGGTCGTGGGAGGAATCCTCGGCTACCTCATCGTGGCGCCTTGGCAGGCCGTGTTTCCCTACCTGCTCGTCGTGGCATCGAGCAGCTTCCTGTACGTGGCGGTGGCCGACCTCCTGCCAAGCCTGCAGCGCCGCTTGCCTTGGCGACAGACGGCCATGCAACTCGGTTGGTTGGCCAGCGGCCCGGCCGTGGTCCTCATGGCTCGCAGCTTCGCGCACGCAGGCACTTGACTCCTATCCCGAACCTGAAGTGCCGACGTGCCTCACTGACGCGCTTGCAACATGACTGTCAGCGACGGCCGCGTCTGGCGGGACGACCCGTTCGCAACAATTCCAGGAAGCGGTCATTCATGGTGGGGCCGCATCGAACGAGCACTGCCCAAGACCGCTGGCGGCGCGACTCGCTCCCCCCAAACGTGATCGGCCATTGCGCAAGGAGACGCAGCCCCACCGGGTCAAGCAGGAAGCTGCCGCCAGCAGGAGGCTAGGCAGGAACGCGCCCTCGGCGCGTCAGCAGCCACCGCATGCAGCGGTGCGCCACGTCCACAGGCGCGCAGTACATGAGCGGGCAGCCGCCGACGATGGGGCGCATGCCGAGCTCGGCACAGGCCTTCAACGCCGCTTCCGATACGCTGCCGTCGCCAAACGATCGATGAAACCAGATGCGGGCGATGCCGCGCGCCGCGGCCTGGCGCACCAGGCGCTCGGCCGCCGCAGGCGGCACGACCACCATCAACGCGTCGACGATGCCCGGAACCGCGGCCAGATCGGGGTAGCACGTCGTGCCATCGATCTGCTCGGCGTGTGGGTTGATGGCCACCACGTCGTGGCCGCCATCGCGCAGCCGGCGAAGGATGGCATTGGCGGGTTGATTGCCGGAGCGAGACACGCCCGCAACGGCCACCCGTCTTGCAGACAGGAAGTCGGCGACGACGGGAGGCGTATGCACCATGGCGATCTTGGCCGCGGGCAGGCGACGGCCCAACAGCGCGACGTTTCGAGGCTGCCACCGGCTGCCATGGCCGGATTGAGCCCAGTCAACTTCGGCACGCGGGGCCCGGCGTCGGTCCTGCCGACTTTGCGCTTCGACATGTCGCTCTGTCGCGCGCCGCGGCATTTCGTCGGAAACCTCTTGAACTGCGTGGGCGCCGCGCTAATCTGAGCTTCTGGATGGTCAGTCTGTACGGAGAAGCATCATGAGTCTGAGCGAAGAGTTGGGGCGCCTGGGCGGCCTGCATGAGCGCGGCGTGCTCTCGGATGAGGAGTTCGCGCGCGCCAAGGCGCGCGTGCTCGGCGGTGCGCCCGAGGTCAACGCGCCAGCCCTGCTGGCGATCAATGCGCTGCGCCGCAGCCGCGACGACCGCTGGCTGGGTGGCGTGTGCGGCGGCATCGCACGCGTCACCGGTGTCGAGGGTTGGATCTGGCGCCTGTTGTTCGCGTTGCTGGCGCTGTGCGCCGGAACGGGTGTGCTGGTCTACCTGCTGATGTGGATCCTGATTCCGGCAGACCCGCCGATGCCCGGGCACGCACCGGGCCATCCGCAGGCCGGGTGAGCCGCCGCATCGGCGTCGGCGTCCGTGGTGGGCCTCTGGGCCCGCCGTGAGCCGCACGTCGAACAACGGGCTGGCCGCGCGTTGCGGACGGCCGGGTCTGGCCGTCATGGCAAGACCTGCATAGCGGCCAAAAGCTGCGGGCGGCGACAGGCGGCTTCCGGGCATCTCGCCCGCAGGCCACCGGCAGCTGCCGATGTTCTGTTCGGCAACGCACGGACGATTCGAAACCCGGTGCGGATCATTCGGACATTCCGCCCAATGCGCGCAAAGGCCCCGAGTGCGCGGCCTCGATCTGCGGGGGCACCACCTCCTCAATTCCTGGCCGGATCCCCACTGCGGCCTGATAGCGGGCGAATGACGCGGTCCATGGCAAGCGAAAGTGCGGCGAGCTCGATTCCAGGGTCAGCGCAGAGCGTTTCCTCATGGCCCTCGGCGAAGGCTTGGGCCGCGAGATCGAATCCGTCGTGTTCAGCCCCAGCTGCCAACGAACCGACCGCTGCCACCCTCTTCGCCTCGGCTGAAGGGCCATGACACTTCCCTTCACGGTCGAACAGTTCTACGGGGTCTTCCGTGACTACAACACGGCGGTATGGCCGGCGCAGTGGCTGCTCGTC
Organism: Ideonella sp. A 288; assembly: GCF_002198735.1. GTDB lineage: Bacteria > Pseudomonadota > Gammaproteobacteria > Burkholderiales > Burkholderiaceae_C > Pseudaquabacterium. The sequence continues at coordinate 7,008 of NZ_MWLO01000164.1, read as the reverse complement.
GCACTGGCCTTGGCGGCCTTGGCAGCGGCGGTGCCCAGGTCCGGGCGCGGGCTCAGCGTCGCCGCGTCCGCCATCCTCGGGCTTCTTTGGGCCTGGATCACCTTCGCCTATCACCTGGCCTTCTTCGCGCGCATCAGTCCAGCGGCCTATGGCTTCGCGGCGCTCTCGGCCGCGGGCGCGGTCACGTTCATCTGGCAGGGTGTGGTTCGGCGCAGGCTCACCTTCCGGTGGGTGCCAGGCCTGAAGGCAACGGCGGGTGTCGTGCTCATCGCCTTCGCTCTGGTGGTGTACCCGGTCTGGTCGGCCTGCGCCGGCCATCCGTATCCGGCGACGCCGACCTTCGGCCTGCCTTGCCCGACGACGATCTTCACCATCGGCCTGCTGTGCTTCGCAGCGCCACCCATGCCGCGCAGCGTGGTGATCGCTCCCGTGCTGTGGTGCCTTGTCGGTGCCCAGGCTGCGTTTCTTCTCGGCGTCCAGCCTGACCTCGGCCTCATTGCCGCGGGCTTGGTGGGCCTGGGTCTGCTGGCGACTGCCGGCCAACCACATCGGACATTGAAGTCATGATCACACGCAGACAGTTCGCCGCTTCGACCCCTTGGCTGGCGGCCAGCCCGCTGGCGCTGTCAGGCTGCTCCCCTGCGCCTGGTGCGGACAGCTACGAAGCGCTGGCCGAGCGCACCTGGCAGTTGGGTGCCCTGACGGGTCTCGGCGGCGCCGAGCTCGGTCGAGAGCTTGTCCGCTGCGCCACGCTGGCCCCGTCCAGCCACAACACGCAGTGCTGGAAGTTTGCGCTCGACGCCAATGGCCGGTCGATCGCCATCCTGCCCGATCTGTCGCGCCGCTGCCCTGCGGTGGACCCGGACGACCACCACGTCTTTGTCTCGCTGGGCTGCGCCACCGAGAACCTGGTCCAGGCCGCGCTCGCCCACGGCCTGAAGGGCCAGGCGCAGTTCGACGCGGCTGGCGATGCCGTGCGCGTGACGCTCGAGCCCACGCAGGCCCAGGCCACGCCCCTGTTCAACGCCATCCCCACCCGCCAATGCACGCGCGGTGACTACGACGGCAAGCCCTTGTCCAGCGACGAGCTGGGGCTGCTGCAGCGCGCGGGCAGCTCGGACAAGGTCCGCCTGCTGCTGCTGACAGAGCGCCGGGCCATGGAGCAGACGCTGGACTACGTGGTTCAAGGCAACACCGCGCAGATGGCCGACGCCGCCTTCGTCCAGGAGCTGAAGGCCTGGATCCGCTTCAACGGCGCCGATGCGGCGCGCACGCGCGACGGGCTGTACAGCGCGTCCTCGGGCAACCCGAACATCCCGTCCTGGGTCGGCGACCTGGCGTTTCGTTGGGTCTTCACCCCGAAGGGCGAAAACGAGAAATACGCGCGGCAGGTGCGCAGTTCCGCCGGCATCGCGGTGTTCGTGGGCCTGGCCACCGACAAGGCGCACTGGGTGGAGGTGGGGCGTTGCTACGAGCGCTTCGCACTGCAGGCCACCGCACTGGGCATCCGCAACGCCTTCTTGAACCAGCCCGTCGAAGTGGCGGCGCTGCGCCCGCCCTTCGCTGCCGCCCTGGGCCTGGCGGGCCAGCGGCCGGACCTGGTGGTGCGATTCGGTCGCGGCCCGACGCTGCCGCGCTCGCTGCGCCGGCCCGTCGAGGCCGTGCTCGTCTGACCACCCTGGACACAGAAGGCGCCCTCACCATGACCTGGTTCACCTGGCTTGTGCTCATTGCCGTTGCGCTGGCGATGGCCGCCGCAGGACTTACGGCCTTCGGATCGAGGCGATGGGCTGCGGCGATGCAGCGGTTGACGGCCAAGCTGGAGGCGGGGCGCGTGGCGCCGTCGGTCGCTCTCGCTGCTTCTGCCACCTCCGCCGCGACCCCCGCGCGCTACGACCCCAGCGAGCTCGCGGGCCTGCCCGCGCCCGTGCAGCGCTACTTCCGCGCTGCGCTCACGCCCGGCCAGGCCATCGTCAGCGCCGCCACGATCCAGATGAGCGGCACCTTCAACATGTCCCCCACCGGCGAACAGTGGAAACCGTTCACGTCGCGGCAGCGCGTCACCACCCGGCGTGCGGGCTTCCTGTGGGATGCGCGGATCATGATGATGCCGGGCGTGGTGGTGCGCGTGGTCGACAGCTACATCGCGGGCAACGGCCTGCTGAAGGCCAGCCTCCAGGGCTGGCTGACCATGGCCGACATGCAGGGCGGCGGCGACATCGCGCGCGGCGAGTTCATGCGCTACTTCGCCGAGGCGGCCTGGTACCCCACGGCGCTGCTGCCCAGCCAGGGCGTGCGCTGGGAGGCTGTCGATGACCGGTCGGCGAACGCCACCCTGGCAGACGGCCCCCTCACGCTGAGCTTGCTGTTCCGCTTCGACGACGCCGGCCTGATCGAGTCGTTCCGGGCCGAGGCACGGGGCGGCATGGTGGGCAAGATCATGGTGCAGGCGCCGTGGGAGGGGCGCTTCTCGAACTACCAGGCGCGCGACGGCATGTCGGTGCCCCTGGCCGGCGAGGTGGCCTGGATGCGGCCGGAAGGGCGCAAGGTCTACTTCAAGGGTACCGTCACGCAGGTGCACTACGAGTTCGCGGCGTGACGGCCAAGCCGGCCGCGGCCCCTGAAGCGGTGGCGGCACCGGCGGCGGTGCTGACGTTCTTCGTGCTGGCGTTTGCGTGGTCGTGGGCCTTCTGGTGGCTGGCACCGCTGTGGAAGGACGATGCGCCGGTGGCGGCGACCGCCCTGGCCATGGTCGGCGGCTTCGGGCCCAGCCTGGCGGCCGTGGCCGTGGTGGCGCACCAAAGCGGCCGCGGCGGCCTGCGTCGCTGGTTGGGCCGCTGCCTGCAGTGGCGGGTGGGCTGGCGCTGGATGGTCGGGGCCTTCTTCTTTCCGGTCGCCTTCATGGGCCTGGCCGCGGCCGCCCATGTGGCGCTGGGTGGCACGCTGCCGCCGTCGCCCGCGGCCGGGCACGTCTTGCTGGCGGCGGTGAACTTCGTGCTGGTGTTCCTGGTGGGCGGCCCGCTGGGCGAAGAGTTTGGCTGGCGCGGCTACGCCTTGCCCGCCCTGCAGCGCCGATGGGGCTGGCGCAGCGCCAGTCTGGTGCTGGGGGGTGCGTGGGCGCTCTGGCATGTGCCGCTCTTCTACAGCGCGGGCACCGTGCAGAGCCACCTGCCGATGGGGCTGTATGCGCTGAGCGCCATCGCCTCGTCGGTCCTGTTTGCCTGGCTCTTCAACCGCACCGCGGGCAGCGTGCTGCCGGTGCTGGTGCTGCACACCGCCGTGAACGCGTGGTCGTCGGTGATCCCGGTGATGGTGCTGCCCGACGGCAGCAACCTGCGGCCGTTTCAGTGGGTGGTGGGCACGCTGGTCTGCGCAGCCATGCTGCTGCTGTTCGGCGGAGGCCCCACGCCGCAGGGCGGCTTGGCCGTGTCGCGGGCGCAGCCTTGAGCCGTCTCACCCGCGTCGCGCCGTCCTTCCATGGGGCCGCTCTCGGAGACAGGTCGACATGGCCGTTCGTCGTGCTGGTCAGAGGCCCAAAGGTGACGATACTGCGCACTGTGATGGGTACAAACGCATCCAGGCCCGAACCGGCCCGAAGAACGCTGCTGCTGGCGCTGGCCGGCGGCGTTGCGGCCTGCGCCGCGAGGCCGTCGCAGACGCCGAGCGCCGGTGGCCGCTTCGTGGACCACGACAAGTTCCCATCGCAACTCGTGGCGGCACGCCAGGTGCGTGCCTGGCTTCCGTCCGAATACGACGCCTCCCGCGAGCCCTTCGCCGTGCTGTACATGCAGGACGGCCAGAACCTCTTCGATCCACCCAGCCCGATGGCACGGGGTGCGTGGGAGGTCGACCGGCATCTGCTGGCGCTGCGGGCAGCCAACGCGATCCGGCCCACCATCGTCGTGGCGGTGTGGAACACCGAGGGCCATCGGGCGCGGGAATACGGGCCCCAGGCCCCGGTTGACAGTCTGCCCGCCGAGTTGCGCCCACTCGTACGACCCAACCCGGGCGCGGCCGATGCGGCGTCGCTGGGCGACGCCTACGTCCGCTTCCTGGCCACCGAGCTCAAGCCCTACATCGATGCCCACTACCGCACCCGCGCGGGCAGGGCCGACACCTTCGTCATGGGCTCGAGCATGGGCGGGCTGATCTCTCTCTATGCGTTGTGCTCGTTCCCCGAGGTGTTCGGCGGGGCCGGATGCGTCTCCACGCACTGGGTGATCACCAACAACTACGCGGCGTTCCCGGCCCAGTTCGCGCCCGGCGCCAACGGCGATCCGCGCATCGAACAGATGGCCGCGGCCTACCGCGACTGGCTGCGTGAGCACCTGCCCGCCGCGGGCCGGCATCGCCTGTACTTCGATCACGGCACCCAGGGCCTGGACGGCCTGTATGGCCCGCACCAGCAGAAGGTGGACGCTCTGCTGGCGGCCAAGGGCTACCGGCCCGACATCGACTGGACGAGCCGGGTGTTTGCCGGAGCGCCGCATGATGAAAGCGCCTGGCGCGAGCGGCTGGCGATCCCCTTGACCTTCCTGTTGAGGCCCTAGCCCGGAAGGGGCCCGCACTCGGCGCGGCCTCCATGGCGTCAGCCAGCGCGCGATGCCCATGGCGACGCGGCAGCCCACGCTGCAGACCGAGGCGATGCAGCCGACACCCCACTGAACCGCGTGCATCGTGCGGCGCGGGTTCTTCACCTGGGTGTCGATGGCGCGGTCGCCGATGCCGCGCAGGTCACCATGCGCACGCTCCCACAGGTTTGAGGGAGACTCTCGGCCCATGACCTCGAGCCCCACCCCGATCGCCCGGTTGCTGGCCGCCCTGCTCGTCGCCGCCGCGAGCCTCTTTGCACCCATTGCCAGGGCAGCTGACTTCGCCTCGACGCGGCCCGCAGCCCGCGTTGAATACTGGCAGCAGCGCCAGGCCGCGATCCAGGCGCAAGTGGCAGACGCGACGAGCCTGCGCGCCGTGAAGCTGGTGTTCGTCGGCGACTCGATCACCGACTTCTGGCTGCTCGGCGACGACCCGTGGATTCCGGGCCGCCTGCACGGCCGCCGCGTCTGGGATGAGTCGTTCGGCGGCGCGGTGCCGCAGAACCTTGCGCTGAACATCGGCATCTCGGGCGACCGCACCGAGCACCTGCTCTTCCGCCTTCTGCCGAAGGCTCAGGGCGGCCTGGGCCAGTTGGATGCCGACGCGCTGGCGCCCGAGTTCTTCGTGCTGATGGTCGGCATCAACAACTCCTATGCCGCCGAGATGCCGGTGGCCGACAGCGTGTTCGAGGGCGTGCTGGCCGTGATGCGCTCGCTGCACGCGCGCAAGCCGGGCACGCGGCTGCTGCTGCAATCGATGCTGCCCACGTCGGAGACCACCCGGGACGATGCGGTCGTGAAGCCCGTCAACGCGCGGCTGGCCGCGCTGGCGAAGAGCCCCGAGTTCGCAGGCTTCACCCTTTGGCTCGATTTGTATCCGTCATTCGTCGATGCACAGGGCCGCCAGGATGCACGGCTGTTCGTCGACGGCCTGCACCCGAGCGAGGCGGGCTACCGCGTCTGGCGCGATCGGCTGGTGCCGGCCCTGGCGACAGCACGCGCCTTGGCGCGCTGATCCTGCATCGTCCGGCCCAGCGGCAGCCGACGCTGCACCCGCGGCCGCCTCACCTCCGTCATCCACGGAAGCTGCAGCTCGACCACCCGGCTGTAGAGGCAGATCAGCGCCTGCTTGTGGGTGGACGCCGCCACCCGACGGTCATTGGCGAGCCCGTTCAGGAATGCCTCGACCTCGGGGCCGCCCATTTCCAGTGGATGGCGGATGCCACGAAAGCGGATGAAGGCGCGGCACCAGTGCACGCAGGCCTCTTCGGTGCGCCGGATGTAGTGCAGCAGCCGGATGCGTTCACGCAGCTGATCCAGTATCTTGGTTGAACGCAGCGGCGGCCCCTGCGGCGCAGGGAGCGGTGGCTGAGGCGCAGCGCGGCGACGGGACACCACATCCGACATGTGATTCATCACGACTCCCGCAGCGGCCGCGGAGAGCACGGGCCTTGTCGATGGCAAGCACATCCGGCAAAGTCAGCGCACGGCCGTTGCTGCTTTTGCCGAAATGATAGTGCTGTATGCATATACAGTCGACAACTTGAACATCGAGCATCCACGCGGACTTGCGGCCGTCAGCTTGTGCCGAGTTACGGCGACAGCGTCCGGAGTTAGGGCGCAGAATTGTCGCCCTATATCAACGTTAGGCCTCAAATGAGAAGACGCAGCGCCATCAGCGCGACCCTCATTCCACTGACCGCCGCAACCATCGCACTCCCGGCCTGTGGCGATCGGAAGCCGAGCCCGAAGGTCGAACCGCCCACGCTCCCACCATTCTCGCCCGCCTCTCTGCACGCACAGCTCGACCGACTTCTGTCCGCATACGCCGCGAAGTCCCCGAAGACGCCGCATTACTTGCTGCCTGGGCTTACGCAAACGCAGATCCTGGAGCAGACGGCTTGGTTTCCGAAGCCCCTTCCCAAGGAAGTCGCGACGCTGTACGAGTGGAAGAACGGGTTCTCGGCCCCGAAGGGCACCGACGTATTGCCTTTCATGTTCCGCGACTACACCTTCCTGCCTCTGAAGGATGTCGAGAGGGAGTACCGGAGTATGAACGACACGTACGGTAAGAATCCGAACGATACTGAGTTGCTCGCCAGTTCGTTCCCGTTCGCTGCGCTGGGTGGAGGGTGGCTCGTTGTAGCGGCAGTCAAACAAGGCTTAGCCCCGAGTCTTGAACGTCCGGTGATCTCTGTCTTTCAAGGTGTGTCGGTCTTCTTCTACTCCGTCGAGAAGATGGCTGAGACTTGCACAGCATGGCTCTCACACCCCAAGCATGACGGGTTCAGCATTCCGCCCAAGCATGAGTTGGAGGTCTGGAACAAGGTCAATCCGGGCATCTTTCCGTAGTGAGGCCTTGTATCTTGTATCTTCCAAAAGAAGGCAGTTGAGTTTGATTTGGAGGTCTTCTTGA
>NZ_MWLO01000163.1 GCF_002198735.1 Ideonella sp. A 288 | reverse complement strand
CTCCCCGCACCGCCCCTGTCAACCCTCCCAAGGATCCGCCATGAGCCTCGATCGTCGTCACTTGCTGGGCAGCGCGCTCACGCTGAGCGCGCTGCAACTGTTCCCGGGCATGTCGCGGGCGCAGGCCCGCAAGCTGGTGTTTGCCACCTTCACCGGCAGCTGGGAAGAAGCCCACCGGGACGTGCTGGTGCCCGCCTTCAAGAAGACCAGCGGCAACGACATGCTGCTCGACGCGATGCTGTCGGTCGACCAGATCGCCAAGGTCACCGCGGCACGGGCCAACCCGCCGATCGACGTGATGCTGCACGACCCGGGCCCGGCGCTCACCGCCATCGCACAGGACCTGGTCGAGCCCTTCCCCACGGCCGGCAGCAAGCACTACAAGGACCTGATCCCCGAGGCGCAGGACGGCCTGGGCCCGTCGATGTTCTTCCAGGTGGTCGGGCTGACCTACAACCCCGAGAAGATCAAGACGCCGCCCACCTCCTGGGCCGACCTGTTCAAGCCCGAGTACAAGGGTCGGGTCGGCATCACCAACCTGAACTCGACGCTGGGCACGGGCTTCCTGGTCGAACTGGCGCGCATGAACGGCGGGTCGGAGGCCAACGTCGAACCCGGCTTCAAGGCGATCGAGCGGCTCAAGCCCAGCCTGGCCGCGGTGGCCGCCAACCCCGGTGCGCTGGCGGCGCTGTACCAGCAGGGCCAGATCGACATCAGCCCGGGCAACTTCAACGCCATCCAGATCCTGAAGGCCCGCGGCGTGCCGGTCGAGTTCGTCGCGCCCAAGGAAGGCGCCATCGCCTTCAAGACCAGCATCCACATCGTCAAGAACTCGCCCAACAAGGCCCTGGCCGCGCAGCTGATCGACGTGGCCCTGTCGCCCGAGGTGCAGGGCCGCCTGATGCAGGCGCCCTACCTCGTGGTGCCGACGAATGCGAAGGTGAAGATGGAAGGCGAGATCGCCAAAGTGCTGGCCAAGGACACGGCCGAGCTGAAGAAGAAGTTCGTGTTCCAGGACTGGAAGAAGATCAACGAGAACCGCGCCGCCTGGATCGACCGCTTCAACAAGGAGATCAAGCTCTGAGAGGCTGAGAGTTCTTCGATCATGCCCGCTCACCACCCCCAAACGCACCCGCTCGTCGTTGCAAATGCGTAGCCTGTGCCCGAGCTATGGCTGCGCTTTGCGCCTAGATCGGGCACGTTTAGGGGCGTCGCTCGGGCACGCTCGCCTTCCTCTCAGCCTCTGAGGCCACGGCCCCGTTGATTCGGCCCCGTCGACGCACCACGCCATGAAGAGCGCCCCATCGGTCTCCGGCTACAGCCTGGCGTTCGCCAGCCCGCTGGCGGCGTACTTCCTGCTGTTCTTCGCCGCGCCGCTGGTGGTGCTGGTGTTCATCAGCTTCTACACCGACCCGCAGCTCAGCGGCATGGGGCTCACGCAGTACCACAAGATCGCCACCGACGGCTTCACGCTGCAGGTGCTGGGCGACACGCTGTGGCTGGGCCTGCAGGTCACGGCGCTGTGCCTGGTGCTGGGCTATGCGCTGGCCTGGTCCTACGTGCGCAGCCCGGGCACGGTGCAGAAGGTGCTGATGCTGGTGATCGTGCTGCCGCTGCTCACCAGCGTGGTGGTGCGCACCTTCGCCTGGGTGGTGATCCTGGGTCGCCAGGGCATCGTCAATTCGGCGCTGCTCGACCTGGGCTGGATCGACGGGCCGATCAAGCTGCTGTACACCCGCGGCGGCCTGATCGTGACGCTGGCCAACGTGCAACTGCCGTTGATGGCGCTGCCGCTCATCACCGCGCTGCAGAAACTCGACCCGAACCTGGAAGACGCCTCGGCGGCGCTGGGCGCCAGCGCCTTCCGCACGTTCTTCCGCATCACCCTGCCGCTGACGCTGCCGGGCATCGTCGCCGGCTGCCTGCTCACCTTCGCGGCCACCATCACCGCGTTCATCTCGCAGTCGCTGATCGGCGGCGGCCAGATGCTGTTCATGCCGATGTACATCTACCAGCAGGCCTCTTCCCTGCAGAACTGGCCGTTCGCCGCGGCGATCTCGTTGGTCTTCCTGGTGTCGGTGCTGGCCTGCGTGGCGCTGTTCAACCAGGTCGGGCGCCTGAGCCGCGGCCACGCGGCCGGCTGAGCGCATGCCATGAACTCGGTGCAACGCCAGTCCCCGTCCACGCTCGCCCTGCGCACGCTGCTGGGCGTGATCGCCGCGGTGACGGTGCTGCTGCTGCTGGCGCCCACGGTGGTGGTGGTGGTGGTGTCCTTCACCAATGGCTACTCGCTGAAGTTCCCGCCGCCGGGCTATTCGCTGCGCTGGTACGAAGCCCTGGGCGACGCCTGGCAGCTGCAGTTCGCCGCGCTCAACAGCCTGAAGGTGGCGTCGGCGGCCACCCTGATCTCGGTGCTGCTGGGCGTGCCGGCGGCAATGGCCATCGCGCGGTCCGACAAGGCCATGGCGCGGGCGCTCGACTCGCTGTTCATGTCGCCGCTGATCCTTCCCGCGCTGGCCTTCGGCCTGGCCTCGCTGATCTACTTTTCGCGGCTGCAGGTGAACCTGTCGCTGACCACGCTGGTCATCGGCCATTCGGTGGTGGCCGTCCCCTACGTCATCCGCACCAGCGTGGCCGCGCTGTCGCAGTTACCGCCGGCGCTGCTGGAAAGCTCGGCCAGCCTGGGCGCCAGCCGCGCCTACACCTTCCGGCGCGTCACGCTGCCCTTGATCGCCCCGGGCATCGCGGCGGGGGCGTTCATCGCCTTCATGTCTTCGTTCGACAACGTGCCGGTGTCGCTGTTCCTGCGCGACGCGTCCACCGACATGCTGCCGATCCGCATGTGGCAAGACCTGGAAGGCAAGCTCGACGTGAGCATCGCCGCGGTCTCCAGCCTGATGGTGTTGATCACCCTGGTGCTGATGATCGTGATGGAGCGGCTCACCGGCATCAGCAAGCGGATCCGATGAGCTCAGCCCTGACATGACGCCCGACACGTTCGATCTGGTGGTGCGCAACGCGGTGGTGATCACCGCGACCGAGGAGATGCGCTGCGACATCGGCGTGCGGGCCGGCCGCATCGTCGCGCTGGCCGAGACGCTGGGGCCGGGCCAACGCGAGATCGACGCGTCCGACCGCTGGGTGCTGCCCGGCGGCGTCGACGCGCACTGCCACCTCGACCAGCCGCTGCCGCCGCCCGCGCGCATGGCCGACGGCTTCGAGTCCGGCACGCGCTCGGCGGCCTGCGGCGGCACCACCACGGTGATCCCGTTTGCCGCCCAGGCCAAGGGGCAGTCCCTGCGCGACGCGGTGGCCGACTACCACGCCCGCGCCAATGGCAAGGCCCTGGTCGACTACGCCTTCCACCTGATCGTCAGCGACCCCACGCCCACGGTGCTGAACGAGGAACTGCCGGCGCTGATCGCCGAGGGCTACACCTCGTTCAAGGTCTACATGACCTACGACGACTTGAAGCTCGACGACGGCCAGATCCTCGACGTGCTGGAGGTGGCGCGGCGCCACGGCGCGATGGCGATGGTCCATGCCGAGAACAGCGAGTGCATCGAATGGCTGACGCGCCGGCTGGAGGCCAGCGGCCGCACCGCGCCCCGCTACCACGCCCATTCGCGGCCGATGCTGGTCGAGCGCGAGGCCACGCACCGCGCGATCTCGCTGTCCCAGCTGGCCGATGTGCCGATCCTGATCGTGCATGTGTCGGGCCGCGACGCGATCGAGCAGATCCGCTGGTCGCGCGCACGCGGCATGACGGTGTACGCCGAGACCTGCCCGCAGTACCTGTTCCTGACCGCCGATGACCTGGGCTCGGACGACGACTACCAGGGCGCCAAGTGCGTCTGCAGCCCGCCGCCGCGCGACAAGGCCAACCAGCAGGTGGTGTGGGACGGCCTGGTCGACGGGCTGTTCACGGTGTTCTCGAGCGACCACGCGCCGTTCCGCTACGACGCGCCCGAGGGCAAGCAGCCCGGCGGCGAGCAGGTGCCCTTCGCCTACATCCCGAACGGCATCCCCGGGCTGGAGACCCGCCTGCCGCTGCTGTTCTCGGCCGGCGTGCTGGACGGCCGCATCTCGCCGCAACGCTTCGTCGAGCTGACGGCCACCGCGCCGGCCCGCGCCTACGGCCTGTTCCCGCGCAAGGGCACCATCGCCATCGGCTCGGACGCCGACCTGGTGATCTGGGACCGCTTCGCGGTCGGCGACGAGCGCACCATCCACAACCACGACCTGCACCACGCCGTCGACTACACGCCCTACGAGGGCCAGCGGGTGCGTGGCTGGCCGGCCATCACCCTGTCACGCGGCGAGGTGGTGTGGGATGGCCGCCAGCCGCAAGGCCTCGCCGGCCGCGGGCAGTTCCTGGCCTGCGGCCTGCCCTGCCTGGCACCGCGCCCACGCTGAGGCCACGCCCATGACCCGCCTGCTGGTGATCAACCCCAACATCTCGGACAGCGTCACGGCGCTGATCGAGGCCGAGGCCCGTCGCAGCGCGGCGCCGGGCACCGAACTCACGATGCTGACCGCGCCCTTCGGCGTGGCCTACATCGAGACCCGCTTCGAGGCGCTGATCGGCGCCTACGCCACCGCGCAGCTCGCCGCCGAACACCACACGGGGCACGACGCGGTGGTCATCGCGGCCTTCGGCGACCCCGGACTCGGTGGCCTGCGCGAGGTGCTGCCGGTGCCGGTGCTGGGCCTCACCGAATCGGCCCTGGCCAGCGCCTGCCTGTTGGGCCACCGCTTCTCGATCATCGCGATCTCGCAGCGCATCCAGGCCTGGTACCGCGAGGTGGTGGCCGCCAACGGGCTCAGCGGCCGCCTGGCCAGCATCCGGGCGCTGAACCGGCCGCTGGCCAGCATCGGCAGCGTGCAGGACGACCACCAGGCCGCGCTGCTGGCGCTGTGCGAAAGCGCGGTGGACGACGACGGCGCCGAGGTCATCGTGCTGGCCGGCGCGCCGTTGGCCGGGCTGGCTCGTACGCTTCGCGGTCGGCTGCCGGTGCCGGTGGTCGACGGTGTCTCCAGCGCGGTGCGGCATGCCGAATCGATGGTGGCGCTGGCGCCCGGCAAGGCCGTGCGCGGCAGCTTCGCGCCGCCGCCGGTCAAGCCGAACCAGGGCCTGCCGGACGGCATCGCCCGCCTGCTGGCCGGGCCACCGCCCGCCCGGTCGTAGCGCCTTGGCCCGCGGCGGCAGCCCGGCGGTGGCCGGCGCACCGATGGCCGCCGGCTCAGCTGCCGCGAAACAGGGCGCAGCCCCAGGCCGTGAACTTCAGCGGCAGGTGCACATGCTGGGTGGCGTCGCGCAACTGGAACCGGAACGGCAGCACCTCCAGGAACGGGCTGGCCTGCGCCCCCCCGTGGGCGCGCAGGTAGACGCCGATGTGGAACAGCGCCTCGTACTCGCCCGCCTCCACGCCGTCGCCCCGCACGCTGGCATGATCGAGCTGCCCGTTGGCACCCAGCCGTCCCTGCGCCACCTGGTGCGGTGTCGGGGCGCGCATCCAGAGCTCGACTTCCATGCCCTCTGCCGGCACGCCACGGGCCACGTCGACCGCGTGCAAGGAAATGCCACCCGCCATCCCGATTCCCCTCGAAGTGTGGCCACCACTGTAGCCGCACTGGCCTCCGAGGGACACCGATGCTGAGCCCCCTGGCACGCGCGCTGCCGGCGATGACCGCGTTGCAGGCCACCGTGGCGCTGGGCTGCTTTTCGTTGTCGGTGCTGGCGCCGCAACTGGGCCTGTCGGTGGCGCAGCTGGCGGGGCTGAACACGGTGCTGTTCGGCGTCGGCACGGTGGGGGCGCTGATGGCCGGGCGCTGGCTGAGGCGGTGGGGGGCCTGGCCGGTCGCCGCCCTGTGCGCGGGGGCGGTGGCTGCCGGCACGCTGTGCCTGCTGGTGGGCGGCCCGCTGGCGCCCTGGCTGGCGGTGCTGCTGTTCGGCCTGGCCTTCGGACCGGAAACCCCCGCCAGCGCCGCGGTCCTGACGCGCATCACGCCCCCGGCCCGCAGGCCCTGGGTGTTCTCGGTCCGCCAGACGGGCAACCAGATCGGCGCGATGGCGGGGTCGGTGCTGCTGCCGGCGCTGATGGTCTTTCACCCGCGCGCGCCCTTCGTCGCCATCGCGGCGGTCGCCACGGCGATGGCCGCATGGTGCCTGCTGCTGTCGCGCGACAAGGCACTGGCCGCCGAGCGCAGCGAAGCGGCCGTCGACACCAGCCCCCGCGGCCAGGGCTTGCGCAGGGTCCTGTCGACGCGCCCACTGCGGGCGCTGGCCTTCGCCACGCTCACCTACACCGCCGCACAGATGTGCCTGAACACGTTCCTGATGAGCCTGGCGGTGCGCGAATGGCAACTGGAGGTGGCCCACGCGGGTGCCTGGGTGGCCACGCTGCAGGCCGCGGGCCTGGCGGGCCGGCTCTTCTGGGGCCGTTTCGCCCAGCGCTGCCGCAGCGCTGGGCGCCTGCTGGCCCTGATCGGCTTGCTCATCGCCTCCGCCGGCATTCCCCTGATGGTGTGGCCGACGGCGCAACAGGGCCTGCCCATGGCGGTGCTCGTCGCCGTGCTGGGCTTCACGGCCAGCGGCTGGAACGGTGTGCTGGTGGCCGAGGTCTCGCGCATCGCCGGCCCGGCGGGCGCGGGGGCACTGACCGGCGCCGTGCTGGTGTTCGGCTATGCCGGGTTGACGCTCGCCCCCCTGGCGTTTGCCGCCGCCAGCGGCGTCAGCTCGATGGCGCTGGCGTTCACCGGGGTCTTCGCCGCAGCGGGCGCGGCTGGGGCGGTGCTGTGGCACGCCACACGCGACAGTGACAGCGCATCGGGCGGACGCGAGGGCGCGGCCCAGACGCCGCCAGGGTGATCCCCCGGCAGCGCACAGAAGCGGCGAACCGTCGGGGCGAACGGCCCTCGGCGCGGCAAACCAGCGCCCCGCGCAGTGGATGACGGCGGGCGCGATGCGCAGCCAGGCGCCCGCCGGCTGGTGACAGGTCCGGCCTGGCACCGGGCCGTGCCTCGCTTCGGCCGGTCGGCGGCGCAGAGGCCCCGGCCCGTCCCGTCACCAGCCCGTCGCCGTTCTCGACGGCTCAGCCCGATGTGCTGCGGAGCAGTCCGTACGTGCCCAGGGCGATGCCTGCCACGACAGCGGCCAGGCCGACGCGCCGAATGACGACCATGTGCTGGGGCTGGCCCGTGTTCAGTACGCCGGCATCGTCTCTCGACGGGTCGACGCTGATCTCGACAGCCTTGCCGACGGGAAACGCCGCCACCAGCGCCCGCGCCGAGTGCTCGGGTTGGGCGAACGTCATGCCTTCGGTGTGGCGCGACGTGGTGTGCTGCGTCGACCCCACGGCGTACGTGCAGGTGATGAGGGCCCGATACGAAGTCCCGTCGCTGTCGGTGTCTTCGCAGAGTTCGCTGCCAACGACCACCCCGGGCACCGTGGGCCAATGCCTGGCGCCGTCGTGGAGCCTGAGCGAGGCGTTCGCCTTGCGGACCAAGGCAGCGCCGCTGATCGTGAGCAAGGCGCCTGCGAGCACGTCGAAACCCTGCATCGTCCGAGGCCGATCAAGTGGGCGGGATGGTCTGCGGTGGCCAGGCGCCTCGACGGCGAGGTCGAGGACAGCCACCCCAAGCGCCCATTGTGGCGCTACCTCGGGCCGACCCCGCCGCCCGCGGCCATGGGCCGCTGGTGGTCGGCACGGCGGTGCGCCGCCTGCCACAAGGGGCGCAGTTCCCAACTGCCGGGCAGGCGCTCGGCGCAGGGGTCGAAATCCAGGGCGTTGGCCTCGGACATGGGGTAACGGGTCACGTAGCGGCGGCCGCTCACGCGGTCTCTGACGCGCCAGTGCCAAAGTTCGATGGTGGGCATGCGCGCACCCTATCGCGCGATCGCGACAGCTTGATGTCAATCCCCGCGCACCGGCCCCGCCGAACTCCGGCCAGGGGCGGCAACGCCGCCGCGTGACCTGACGCTCGACCGGCGGTCCACAATCCCCCGATGACACACGACGACCCCGCACCGGCCTTCCAGCCCTTGACCGGCATCTACGAGCCCTCGGCGATCCAGCAGTTGCCCGACGGACGCTTTCTGGTGGTCGAGGACGAGAAGGAACACCCGCTGAGCCTCGTCACCCTCGGCGCCGATGGCGTCGTCGAGACCGCTCCAGTGACGGCAGGGCTGCTGCAGATGTTCAGCGCCTTCTGGAAACTGGACGATCTCGAAGGCCTGACCGCCGACCGCGCGGGAGTCGTCTACGCCATCACCTCGCACTCGCGCGATGCCGAGGGCGACGAAAAGAAGTCTCGGGCCAAGTTCGTCCGGTTCCGGATCGAAGGCGATCGGGTCGTGGACCCCCAGGTCGTCGACGGATTGAAGAAGGCGCTGACATCCCGCCACCCCGTGCTGGCCGAAGCAGCCCGGGTGCGCGACGTCAAGGCCGACGGCGGGCTCAACATCGAGGGGCTGGAGATCAGCCCGGACGGGCAGCACCTGTTGATCGGCTTCCGCAGCCCCCTGCACGAGGGCCGCGCGCTCATCGCCCGTGTCGAGAACCCTTCGGCCGTCTTCGATGCCGATGAAGCACCCCGGATCGCACCCGTGCTCGACGAACTCGATCTGGACGGCCGAGGCATCCGCGGCTTGTCGTATGTACCTGCCCTGGGCGAGTACCTGGTGATCGGCGGCCCTGCGTCCCGCAGCGCGGAAGCCTTCGGTGTCTGGCGCTGGAGCGGCCAGCCCGGTGCGCCGGCGCGCCGCGTGACGGTGCCTGGATTGCCGGGCTTCGAGAAGGCCGAAGGCGTCTGCCCGGCAGTCGTCGGGGGCGTCGAGTGCATCGTCTTCGTCAGCGACGATGGAAACCGGGAGGCCCGACGCGCCGCGGGCTATCTCCTGCTCGACCCGGCGCTGCTGCGGGCCGCACCGTGACCCGCTCCTAGCGCAAAAAACGCGCGACTGGCGGTTCGTTTCGAGGCCAGCCGACGACGACGCCCCTGTCGCGCTGTCAACCGCTGCAATGCGGTCAAGATCGGGGCCTCGCGCCTTCTCCACCCCACCCCACACCAAGGAGTCCACCGTGACCACGACCGAAACCGCCCTGCTGGCCGGAGGATGCTTCTGGGGCATGCAAGACCTGATCCGCAAGATGCCCGGCGTCGTGGCCACGCGCGTGGGCTACAGCGGCGGCGACGTGCCCAACGCCACCTACCGGCACCACGGCACGCATGCCGAGGCCATCGAAGTGGTGTTCGACCCCGCGCGCCTGAGCTATCGCGCGCTGCTCGAGTTCTTCTTCCAGATCCACGACCCCACCACGCCGAACCGCCAAGGCAACGACCGAGGGCCGTCGTACCGCTCGGGCATCTACACCACCAGCGACGCGCAACGCCAGGTGGCGCTGGACACCATCGCCGATGTCGAGGCGTCGGGCCTGTGGCCGGGCAAGGTGGTCACCGAGGTGAAGGCCGCGGGGCCGTTCTGGCAGGCCGAACCCGAGCACCAGGACTACCTGCAGCGCTACCCCGACGGCTACACCTGCCACTACGCGCGGCCCGGCTGGACGCTGCCGCGCCGAGACGCCGTCAAGGCCTGAGGCCGCCCGGCGCCGATCCCGCGCCGCACGCCGTCGCCGCGCTGTTCTCCAGCAGCAACGCCCCGGAAGTGAAGGCCCTGGCAGCAGCCTGGCGGACTTCACGCTCGCAACGGGCGGCCATCGTGACCTCGCGGGCCCGCACGGTGCTGACGGCGTCGCAACCGCCACGGGTCTCAGCCCGGGGCCGGGACCCTGCCAGGCTGGCAGTGCTCGGCGGAGGACCCAACGACCCGGGGGCATGAACGCCATCCGCGCGAGCCCAGTGATGCACGCAGCGCGTCGGCTAAGCATTGCTTAATCCGGCGCCGGCACAGTGGGAGCGTTCAGGTTCGGTTGGCCCCGCACGCAGCACGCCTGGGGCCGACCTCAACGAGGAATGCACCATGCCCACAGAACTGACCACCGCCCTGCTGAAGGCAGCCGCGCAGCCCCCCGTGGTGGCGCCGGCCCCAGGGTCTGCCCCCAGGGAGATCGTTCCCCTGTCATGGGCGGATCCGTTCCACTGGCTCCGGCTGGGCTGGCGCGACGTGGTGGCCCACCCCGGCACCAGCCTGTTCTACGGCCTGCCGTTCTGGTGCATGGCGGTGGTGTTGCATGGGCTGTTCCACAAGGAGCCCGAGTACGTCATGACGCTGGTGTCGGGCTGCCTGTTGGCGGGCCCGTTCGTGGCCATGGGGCTGTATGACCTGAGCCGCCGCCGGGAACAAGGCCAGGCCATGGACTTCATGGCCTCACTGACCTGCTGGAAGCCCCACCTGCGCAGCCTCGGGTTGCTGGTGGGTGTGCTGGTGGTGCTGGAGTTGATGTGGGGCCGCGTGTCGCTGGTGATGCTGGCCTTGTTCTTCGACACCGGCCTGCCGACATCGGCGGGCTTGATGGAAGCCGCGGTCAATGTCGACAACCTGGATTTCGTGGCCGCCTACCTCGTGGCGAGCGGCCTCTTTGCCATGCTCGTGTTCACGCTGTCGGTGGTGTCCATTCCGATGGTGCTCGACCGCGATACCGACGCCATCACCGCCGCCATCCTCAGCGCCGAGGTGGTTGGCCGGAACACCGGCGTGATGCTGCTGTGGGGCACCCTGATCGTCGCCATGATCGTCCTGTCCCTGCTGCTGATGCCGCTGGCACTGGGGCTTGCCGTGGTGGGGCCTTTGCTGGGGCATGCCAGCTGGCATGCTTATCGCGGCTCGGTGCGCTGGCCGTAACACCAAATACGAGCGACCCACGACTCACCACCTCGGGGGCACCCAGATCGCTGCCCGTTCGCCTGGGTGCTGTCGGACACCGACATGGCCGGACCGCATGAAGAGCAACGGTGCGGCCACTCGGCGGCAGCAGCAGCTCGGTGCCCAGGATCACGTCGTCGATGAACCTCGAGGGTCTGAGACCGGATTCGAGCCCGCTTCCCGCTCCACTGTCGATGACCCGATGCGCTCATAGGGACCGCACGAGGTTTCGCAGAACTGGAGCCGGTCGATGGACTGACTGTCCTCCTGCCGAATTCAGCGCCGCAGAGCAGCCCCTGAAAGTGGGCCGTCTGGAAGCAGCCCCTCGTCATCGGTCGCACCCGACCCTGAAGCGCCATCCGCGGCCCTGAGCTCGCCGCCGCGAGACGGCCGGTCAGATCTGTACCGTGTCAATCCGGAACCGATCGCGCAGGCCACTCGCCGCTAGCCCAGCGGGCGCCGGTTGGTGCCCGGATCCGCTACGAACCTCACCACCTTCAGTCGACCACGCCGTCGAGACATGAACGCGCTGCTGCACCAGGCCCAGCGCGGGGAGCGGCGGCGTCCGAACCAACTGCAACTTCATCGCCATCGCCTATCTGCGGCTGTCTCGGCTAAAGCACCTGCCGGCTCACCCGCAACGCTCACTGCACCGACGGCGGGTGCCAACGTGGTGGCATCGTGCCCAGCTTGGTGCAGGCGGCCAACAGCCAGGCAGGCAATCGCCCTTGCCGGCTGGTGCAGTAGCGGTCCACACATTCCGCCCAGCCAGGCGGATTGCTTTCGGTTGACCCGTGCGCCACCGACAGGGTGGTCAGCAGCACAAACATGCCAGCCTCTCGTTCCCGTTGTCCACGGTGCATGCCATGCCAAGCGGCAAACGCGGCCTCGGCCGCAGTGTCCTGGATGGCCGCTTCTTGCGCAAAGATCGCCAAAAGCGCGTGGTGTGCAAACGCCACATGCTGAACCGAATACTGGTTGAGCTCTACGTCCGGCTCAGGCGGGGGCATTGAACTCGACGGCGAGACAACCAGCCATTCCAAGAACGAAGCCCAAAGCGAACTCAACCGCGCATCGGCGCCAAAACGCTTGGGCCTTTTAAGGGCCAGTGGCTCCCAGGTCTCCGTTGCCTGCACCGCAATGCCCAAGGCCTCGTCGGTGCGGCCAGCCTCGCTCAGGTGATCAGCGTAGTTGCTCAGCGACGTCGCCCAATCCGACTCGTAGCGCTCGGGCTTGCCCAACGNCCAGCCTCGCTCAGGCGATTGGCGTAGTTGCTCAGCGACGTCGCCCAATCCGACTCGTAGCGCTCGGGCTTGCCCAACGCCAGGCGTTGATGAATGTCCAACGCCTGCTTGGCGAAGGCCAAGGCCTCGTCGGTGCGGCCAGCCTCGCTCAGGTGATTGGCGTAGTTGTTCAGCGACATAGCCCAATCCGGCTCATACCGATCCCGATTCGCCTGAACCAACTCGCGGAAGAGTAGTCGAGCTTGATCGGCACACTGAAGCGCGCACTTGGCTTTCCCGTCGCGCCGTAGCGCCTCTCCCAGGTTGCTGATCGCCGCGGCAAAGCTTGCCTTGTCGTTGACAGTGGCGTTGCGCTTGTCCTTCTTTCGCTTCGCTGCATCGTGCACCGTGCGCCGCATCTCAACTTCTAAGCCCGTCATCGGCACCACCTCGGATTCAAATGAAGGCAGCAGCGCGCCGGCAATCTGGTGGGCAACGGCGGGCGCGAGCCGCACGTAGGCACGCTTGGCGATCTGGGGTAGCTCGTTTGGTGTGTCAATGCAAACACGTAGGACCTCAGAGGCACAGCGGGCGAAATGGCGTGCCAGCGCATCCTCCAGTGGTAGCGCCAGATCAGCTCGCTGCTTGCTGGCGCGGGCCAACACCGTCAATGCGGCGTACCGCGCCTTCGACAGGCTGGCGCCCAGCACGGCATCCAGCAGCGCCGGCCCGTTGACGGACAGCACGGCGTGGGCGACCAGGGCCTCGCCCACCATATCCGGGCGCAGGCCCTGCAAGCCTTGGCGCCCGGGGTACAGCGGGATGAGGGCGCGAAACAGCGGCAGCAAGACCTGTTGCTCGCCACCGGCGGCAGCCCAGGCGTCGCGCACGTCGTTTGGCACTGCCACCTCGCCGAGCAGGGTGGCCAGCACCATCAGCCGCACCGCGTCCTGGCCGGCCACTTCATGCAAAGGGCTATGCATTGCCCTACCCCAGTAGCGCTGCTCGTGGTTTAGCAGGGCCCTGGGTAAGGCTTCGGCGGATTCGGCATGCTCGCCCAAGGCTGTCATCAAGGCCGCCAATTGCACGTACAAGGGCCTGGCAAAGTGTTCGCCGCGCAGGTTGGGCCTAGCCGCTGGCATCGGCAGCCGCAGCTTTGTCGTGAGCAGTTGCAGGGCATGCTGAAACGCCTGGTCCCGATCCGACGGTTTGGGGTACACCGCAGGCAGCAGGTAGGGCCCCGTGCCGGCGGCGCCCATCAGCAGCGCCTCGCAGCGCGCATCGCGTGCGGGCAATTGCTGCCACCACTCGCCGCCGCTGCGGGCCAGCAGCAGGATTCGAGTGGCAGCGGTACGGGGGTTGGCCAGCACGGCCGCCAGCAGCGCGAGCAACTCCGCGGTGCGTGTTTCGGCATAGTCCACCACGATGCAGACTGGCTGCCGGCAATCCCGCAGTTGCGCCGCCAGCGACGTCATTGAGCCGGGGTTGCCATCACCGACCAGGAAGCCCGCCAACCAGCCGTCGTGCCGCAGACGGGCACACAGCTCGATGGCTAGGCGCGTCTTGCCACTCCCGCCCTGCGCCACCAACAACCGGACAGTGAGCGGCAGCTCATCGGCATGGGCCCAGTGGAGTTGCGCTGCCAGAAACGGCTCTGCTTGCTGCGCAAACGGCAGTAGCGCCTCCTCGGCACGCAGCAACTGCGCCGGGCTCAGGCCATGCGCGGATTCCCAGCGTGGGCCCAGCGGATCCAGCCAGCTGTTCAGACTGTTGGCCGCATGAGCCTTGGCGCTGCCAACGGCGGTTGGGGCTGCCGTGGCCACGGCAGCCGTCTCAGCGGGCGGAGATGTACTTGCAAGCGGGATGTCGGCCAATGAAGCCACTGGGCTTACCACCTGCCAACCAATTGCGGTGATCAAGTCCTCGGCACAGTTTCGCCACGAATACCGCGGCAGGAGCGATTCGCGCAATCGTGCGGCCCTGTCCTTCCAGGCGCCATGATCCTTGGCAGTTTGAATAACCAACCTGGACAGAAGTGCCTTGTCGTCGTCCCGAAAAAAGGGCTCATCGGTCTGGCCACGCACATCGATGGTTTGCAGCCACGCCATGTACTGGCCACCTTGCAGCGTACTAAGCAGTTGCACCACCCCGCTCTTCTTGCCGGCAATCAGCGGCACACCGGCGGCGATTGCCTCCCAAGCTACAAGGCCAAAGCCCTCGTGCCATGAAGGCATCAGACACAGGCTGGCCGAACGCAGGTCGTCAAACAGCGCATTGCGATCCTCGGTGAACGGCAAGGCGCGCAAGTTGATGGCCCGTTGCGCAATACCCTCGGCATATCGCCGAAGATCGGCTTCCTGCGCCGACAGCCCAGCACCCAATACATGCTCGAAGTCCACGCCACGCAGGGTGAGCGACGGCTCAGCCTCGCCGCGCAGCTTGTCCGGCAGCCCAGGGTCGTGGTCACACAAGTACACCGCATGCCCAAACGCCGCCACGCTCAACTGTCCTTGCTTGATGCGGCCGGCGCTAGCATCCAGCCTGCCGCTGACAAAGGTGTTGAAGTTGTGATGGTGCTGCTTGGGCTGAATATCGGCTAGGCCAGGCACCAGCATCTTCACCTGATCCGTTGGGCAGTCCAGCATGTCGGCCAGTGCCTGGCGCAATAACGGGCCGATGGCCATGACATGGTCGGCGCTCTTGAACAGGGCCTTTTGTTCGCGCGCCTTGACGTCGGCGGCGGCGCTGTTTTCGGCAAACGCCTCGTAGTGGGCGTAGCTCATGTGGTGGATCAGTGCGGCACGCCCGCCGCGCGCTTTTGCCGCCTGCAGCGCGATGGCACCCGTGATGCGGTCGTGTCCCAGCCAGACTGTTCCCGTGTGCAATTCGGCTAAGCCATGGGCCTGAAGCACTTGCCGCACGAGGGGTTCCAAGTCCACGGTCATGTTCTGCTGCGCATCCAGGCCCAGTGGCACCAACAGCACTTCGCCGGCGAGGGCCGCCTGGCACTGCTCGGGCGTGGCGTGCAGCACTACGCACACCACCTTGACACTTGCGCGGCAGGCGGGCGCCAGCGCTAGCAGCAGATCGTGGTTGAACGCGTTGATGCCGCCAAACCGAGGGCCCCAGGCTGTGGCAAATGCTACGAGAAGCTGCGGGGCTGAGGCAGTCATGGCAAGGTGCGCTGAGTCGGGTACCGATGCGACAAGTATCGCCGCGCACAGGCATTACCCAGCGCGCGCGCCAGCGCGAAGCCGATACCCATGCTGGCTGGCCGTGGGCGGGCTCACCACACTGTCGACCATCAGGACGTCGCCATCCCAGACGCCTGCCTCTACCAGTGCGTACCCTTCTGCGCCAATTACGAAGGTCGCCTGTGGATGCAGGAAGAGGGCTTCGTTCAAATCGATGCGTTTGACGGGGACGTCGCTGCCCGGCGAGCGGAAGCTGGACGATGCAGTGCGATCCCGAGGAAGCGGGGCGGTGCCGCCTGCCTATCCCTGCGAAGAAAACCGGGGCGCCACGAAACTCGACGCACCCAAAGAGAGCGACTTGGCTCCCCGTTACACCGCAAAACAGCCCGTCGCGAAAGACGGGAACTGGCCGCGAGTGCGAGTACACGGCCCGGCCAGGCAGCAGTCAGTCGGCGCCAGTACCTCGATCGGTGGGACTGCCATCGCAGCGGCGCCCCCGCTCATTTGATGGTCAGCTGCCTGGGCGTTCGAGCGCGACAGGCCACGGCCACTTCTGCGGCATTCGGTGCGCGGTGCTCGCTACAGCCGCACGCGGCGCCCTGGGTCCCGCTCGGCAGACCTCACTGCGCCGACTTCGCCAGCCAGGCCTTCACGCCTGGATGTTCGCCGACGGCACGGTACAGGCGAAGGAGTTTCGGGCAGTGATCGAGCACGGTGGTGGGCACGTGATCCAGCGTGCCCGAGGTCAGCCAGCGGACCACCATGTACAGCTTGATGTCGGAAACCTGGAGCGACTGACCGCCGACGAAGGGACCATCGTCGAGTTGGCGCTCGACCTGGCGGCCCCAAGTCGCGAGTTCGTTCGCGGCCAACGCCTCGCGAGCCGCGCGCTTCTGTTCGGGGTCGGAAATGCGCAGCGTTGGCGTGATCGCGTGGCGCAGTTCCTCGACGGCGCACATCATCGCCTCGTGCCGTGCGGCCTCGAAGGCGTCCACGGGATGAAGGCCGTGCTGGCGGCCTATGAACACGAGGATGGCGTTGGAATGCGCCAGAGCAGGCTTGCCTGGCATCTGCAGCACCGGCATCGCTCCGAACGGCATGCTCTCCTTCAGCGCTGGCCAGTCGGCGCTCTTGACGCGAACGTCGTCGAATTCGATGCCGGCCAGGTGCAGCGCGATGCGACATTCCTCGCCGCGGCTGCCGGCGAAGTCGAAATAGGTCAGGCGGGGTTTGTTCATCGGGATCCTCGGGTCGATTGCGAGTGACCGCGGAGCCTACACGAATGGGTCGGAAGACTTCGCGTCGCCTGCAGCGCCGCGTCGACGCGCCGATTGGATACCTGACCTTGCCCGGCCAAGCGCACGCATCGAAGGTCGGCCTCCTGGCGGGCCAGCGTACTCACACGCCCGGCCACATCCCGTCGCTCACCCATGGCCGCTGAGCGCGTCGTTCTCCAGATGGATGGACAGATCGACACATCGGCGGGCCATGACAGGGCTCATTGAATGGATCAGACGCTGCGGCTGCGCGACCAGATGGCCCACAACAGTGCCGCACTCAAGGCGAAGAGCAGGGCCGG
The DNA here is from genome assembly GCF_002198735.1 of Ideonella sp. A 288. GTDB lineage: Bacteria > Pseudomonadota > Gammaproteobacteria > Burkholderiales > Burkholderiaceae_C > Pseudaquabacterium. The sequence continues at coordinate 69,540 of NZ_MWLO01000163.1, read as the reverse complement.
CACCCAGCCCCATTGCGCGGCCACCACCGGCGCCGGCGCGACGAAGGTGACCACGGCGATGCGCGACAGCGCCGCCGCCGCCAGGGCCGAGTTGAGTGCGCCACCCATGAAGCCTTCGCGGCCCACATGACCGAAGAACACAGCGGCCGAAAACCCACTCAACAGGCTGACGCCCCAGGCCGCGCCGGCCAGGCCTTGCAGGGGCAGCAGCGCCCCCAGCGAGGTGGCGTTCCAGGCGAGCGCGCTGCACGCGGCCGCCACCAGCACGCCGCTGGCCATCACGGGCAAGGCGCCGAAACGCTTGACGGCCAGGCTCGCCGGCATCAGCGCCAGATTGAAGCCGGCCCAGAACACCGGCAACAGCACCGGCAGCATCGATGCGGGCGCATGGCGCAGGTACAGCGGCGCGGCCACCAGATTGGCATGCACCTGGGCGGCAGCCGCCGCCATCAGGGCGGCCAGCAGGAAGCCAGGGATCGGCGCCACGCCATCGCGCCCGGTGAGCGAAGCCGGCGGCGCCGCGGTGTCCACCCCGGCGGCCCGGTCGGCGGCCCGGCGTTGGGACAGCGCGCGCTCGGCCCACACCATGCCGGCCGTGATGGCGGCCAGCGACAACCCGGCCAGAGCGAACGGCAGTCGCGGGTCCAGCCCCTTCAGAGTCAACCCCAGGTAGGGGCCGATGGCGGATGCGATGCCCGTGCCCAGCAACACCAGGCTCACCAGCCAAGGGACGGCGGGCTTGGCCACATATCGACCCAGCAAGGTCAACGGCGGCGCCCGCAACGCCGCGCTGGTGGCCGCCCAGAGCGCGGTGATCGCCACGAACAGGCCCGGTGATCCCCGGGGCGCCACCCAGGGCAGCACCAGGAAGGCCACGGTGGACAGCAGGGTGACGCCCAGCACCCACCAGCCGATGCGACCCAGCACGCCCGCCGCCCGGTCCGACCAGACGCCCACCGCCAGGTCGCAGGCCACGAAGATCAGCTGGTCCATCAGCAGCAGCCAGGGCACGGCCGACTTGGGCAGCCCCGCCTGCTCCGCCAGCGCCGGCAGATAGATCACGTAGACGATCCAGCCGACCGCGAACAGGAACTGCACGCCGGCCAGGTACAAGCCAACGGCGGTGGGTGCCTTGGCGGATGGGCTCAACTCGTCGTTCTCCGCAGTGTGGGATGTTCGGGGCTTGCGGGATTCTCAGGCCTGGCCCTCCACTGGATGGGAGTCATTCATGGAATCCGTTGCCACCGTTGTTCATCGCGAGCCATGGAACGAGGGCAAGGTCGTCGGCCAGAAGGCCCCGTTCAAGCTCAAGGACACGCCAGGGCCTGCGTGGGATGTGCGCAAAGGGCCGGCGGACTTGAGCCCGCGCAACTCGGCATGAAATGCCTTGTGCCGGCGTGCTTGTGACGGGGTATTTCTTTGCGCGGCGGTTCAAAATGGTGCGGCGCAACACAAACTGCTGGAGGTTTCATGGAATTCCTGAACAGAGTCGCGGTGATCACCGGTGGAGGCAGCGGTATCGGCCGCGCAGTGGCCGTTGCCATGGCGCGGCGCGGCGTGACTGCCGTCGCGCTGGTCGACGTGAGCGAGGCGGTCAAAGACGTCGCCGAGAAACTCAATGCCGAGGCCGGTCGCACCTTCGCCATCCCCTTCCAGGGCGACACGACCGACGAGAAGTTCCGCGCCGGCGTGTTCGACTCGATCAGCCACAAGTACGGCCCCGTGACGCTGTGCGTGCCGGCCGCGGGGATCACCCGTGACGACCTGGCCGTGCGCGTCGACAAGAACACGGGCAAGGCGCGCATCTATCCGATGGAGCTGTTCAAGCTCGTCGTCGACGTCAACCTCGTCGCGCCGGTGTACTGGGCGCTGGAGATGATCGGACGCCTGGCCGAGGAGCGTTCCACCAAGGGCAAGAAGCGATGGACGCCCGATGAGGGCATGCAGGGCTCCGTGGTCTTCATCGGCTCGATCTCGTCGCAGGGCAACCGCGGCCAGATTGCGTACGCCAGCACCAAGGCCGGACTGGAGGGTGCCGCGGCGACGATCATGAAGGAGGCGATGTACTACGGCGTGCGCTGCAGCGTCATCCACCCCGGCTTCACCGACACGCCGATGGTGCGCGCGATGGGCGCCGACTACGTGGCCAAGAACATCCTACCGTTCACGCAGCTCGGCCGCCTGATCCAGCCGGCCGAGATCGCCGACGCCATCTGCTTCATGCTGGCGAACTCGGCCGTCAGCGGCGAACTCTGGGTCGACGCCGGCTGGCACGCGCCGGCATAGAGTGCTCCCGGGCGACGACACACGACACCGGCCAACCACCCCCGCACCAAGGCGCAGCCATGACCCGCAAACCCAAGCCCGCCCCCACCACGCAGGACGTCGATCGCGACTTCCGTGCGCAGGTGGCGCAGATGACCGCCGGGCTTGCCCCCACGGCCTTCACCACCGCCTGGGCTGACTGGCTCTCGCACTTGGCCATGTCGCCATCCAAGCAGCGTGAGATGCAGCGCGATGCCACGGTGCGGGCCGGCGACACCTGGATGTTCGCGCTGCGCGCGCTGGCCGGGACACCGACGCCGCCCGGCGAGGGGCTGAACGGCGAACCCGATCGGCGCTTCGCGGGCGAGGCCTGGTCGCAGTTCCCGTTCAACGTGCTCGCCCGTGCGTACCAGAACAACGTGGCCGTGATGAACGACGCGGTGCGTGGCGTCAGCGGCGTCAGCGAGTACCACACGCAGTTGCTGGAGTTCGCGGTGCGCATGCTGGCCGATTCGGCCTCGCCGTCGAACAGCCTGCTGTCGAACCCGGAACTGCTGGCCCAGACCCAGGAGGAGCAGGGGCAGAACCTGTTGCGCGGCTTCCAGAACGTGATCGAGGACCTGGGGCACACGCTCGAGGGCGGCGCGCCGGCGGGCACCGAAGAATTCGAGGTCGGCCGCAACGTCGCGGTGACCCCGGGCAAGGTCGTGTTTCGCAACGAACTGATCGAGCTCATCCAGTACTCGCCATCCACGGCGTCGGTACATGCCGAGCCGGTGCTCGTCGTGCCGGCCTGGATCATGAAGTACTACATCCTCGACCTGAGCCCGCGCAATTCGATGGTGAAGTACCTGGTCGACCAGGGTCACACCGTGTTCATGATGTCGTGGAAGAACCCCGATGAGAACGACCGCGACCTCGGCATGGACGACTATGTCGAGAAGGGTTTCCGCGCGGCGGTCGACGCCGTCAGCACCATCGTGCCGAAGCGCAAGATGCACGCGGTGGGCTATTGCATCGGCGGCACCCTGCTGACCATCGGCGCCGCCGCGCTGGGGCGCGAGAAGGACGAGCGGCTGGCCTCGATCACGATGTTCGCCGCGCAGACCGACTTCTCCGAGCCGGGCGAACTGGCGTTTTTCGTCAACCCCAGCCAGTTGGCGATGCTCGAGGCCACGATGCACAAGAAGGGCGTGCTCGAGAGCAGGCAGATGGGCGGTGCCTTCGCGATGCTGCGGGCGCGGGAACTGCTGTGGCAGCCGATCGTCAACCAGTACATCAAGGGCCAGCGCGACCGCATGATCGACCTCATGGCCTGGAATGCCGACGGCACTCGGATGCCCTGGCGCATGCACTCCGAGTACCTGTACCGGCTCTACCTCGACAACGAACTGGCCACCAACCGCTTTCCGGTGGCCGGCAAGACCGTCCGCCTGTCGGACATCGGCGTGCCGATGTTCGTGGTGGGCACCGAGGCCGACCACGTGGCGCCGTGGAAGTCGGTCTACAAGGTGGACAACCTGGTGCGGTCGGATGACCTCACCTTCCTGCTCACCGCCGGGGGCCACAACGCCGGCATCGTGGCCGGCCCCGTGCACCCGAAGCGGCACTACCGCATGCGCACGCGCCGGCTGGCCGACCCGCACCTGGCACCCGAGGACTGGATGGAGGCGGCGCCGAAATCCGAAGGCTCGTGGTGGCCGGCGTGGCAACAATGGCTGGCCGCCCATTCCAGTGCCAAGGGCAAGCCGCCTGCGATGGGCGCGCCGGGCAAGGGTTATGCGGTCGTCGATGAGGCGCCCGGGCTGTACGTGCGGCAGCGCTAGCAGCCCAGGCTACACCCGCCAGTGGCTCCTTCGCGGCGTCCGATCTCGACAGTCGGATGTCCGGTTGGGGTCGACGGTGTGACTCCGCCCGCCGCGGGAACGGACATGCAGTGTCGCGCCGCAATGGCCGCCCTTCCCTGCCCGGCGATATGCCGCTGGCAGACAGCGACTTGTCGGGAGCCGAGACGCGTCAATGAAGTGAAAGGCCTCAGGACGGTAGTGCGACGGCACGATTCCGTGCAACCACGCCGCTGCGGTGGATTCGACTTGCTGCACCAGATCGTGCGCCTCGGTCCAGCGGCCGGCTTTCAGGTTCGCGATCACCTCGCGCAGCAGGTCGGCCTCCGATCGGTGGTTCACCACTTCATGTCACCCTTGTTGACCTTCGCGCCGATGTCCAGCGCGATGCCCAGGCCCGCCTCGGGTTGGCGCGCTTCATCGCCTCGATCAACGCCGCGCTGTTGGAGGCCTTGGGGAGCTCCTGCTCGAAGCGCGCCAGGTAGGCCTGACTCCAGGCCAACTGCGAGGCGTCGTGCTTCTGGCCCGGCAGGCTGTGGCCCGGAATCACCACCGCCGGCTGCAAGGCGGCCATCGTGACCAGCTTCTTGGCCCAATCGGCTCGCTCCTGGAGGCTCTGCGCGTCGGCCGTCCACAGGTGCAGGCCGGCATAGACGTTCACGCCGCCGGCGATGGTCTTGATCGACGGGATCCACGCGTAGCCGCGGTGCGGCAGGTTGTCCTCGAGGCCGCGGATCTCCAGGGTCTGGCCTTACAGCGTGAGGGCATTGCCCGCGAGCACCTCGGGCAGCGGCACGGCCTTGGGTGCGTTGGCGCCCATGCGCGGGCCCCACACCTGCAGCTTGGTGGGCAGGGTGGCCTCGATCTTCTTCAGCGTCGGCGCGGTGGTCACGACCTTGGCTTCCGGGAAGTGCTGCTTCAGCACCTCGATGCCGAAGTAGTAGTCGGGGTCGGCCTGGCTGATGTAGATGGTCTTCAGCGTCTTCTTGCGGTCCAGTACCAGGGCCGCGATGCGCAACACGTCGGCCCGCGTGAAGCCGGTGTCCAGCAGCACGGCGTCGGTCTTGCCGGCCACCAGTACGGCATTCACGTGGAAGCTGCCGCCATCGGCGTTGTACACCTGCACGGTTAGCGGCGGGGTGGCTTGCGCGACGGCGTCTTGTGCCACGACGCCCAGCGTCAGGGCAGCGGGCAGCATCGCGAGGGACAGGGTCTTGAAGCGCTTCGTCGTGGTCTCCATCGAGGGAGTCAGTTCATGAAGCTGTTGATCGACTTCCTGGCCGACCGCTTTGGCGGCGACACCGCGCCCTGGGACCGACCGATGCCCGTGCCTTCGCTCAAGCCCCGCCGCGGATCTCGGTCATCAGGTCGCGCTGCAGGATGACCGATGCGCACAGCGTGGCCCCGACCAGGGCGCCGATCACGCCGTCAGTGGCCACGTCCTGTCCGGTCAGGTAGAGCCCCTGCACGGGGGTGGTCGGGCGCAACCAGTCCTGCTCGAAGCGCTGCGGCGACGAGGCCACGCCCATGAAGCCGCCGCGCTCGCGTTTGGCGAAGGTCTCGTAGGTCAGCGGTGTGGAGACCTCCACCACGTCGACATGCTGCGCCGCGGCGGGCACGTGCCGGAACAACTCGTCCAGCAGGCGCTGCTGGATCACGGCCTTGCGCGTCAGGTAGTCGTCGCCGCGCTTCATCCACGGCGTGCCGGCCCAGCGCGCAAAGTGGCGGTAGTCGGTGTAGGCGTACATCTCCACCGTGGCGCGGCCTGGGAAGGCACGTTCCCACAGCGGATCCTTGGTCGACGGAAAGGTGATGAAGTGCCAGGGGAATGGCGCGTCGAAATCCTGCCGGTGGGCCACCAGGTTGGCTTCCAGGTCCGGCCCCGGATGCGACCAGATGTTGGCCGGCGTGAAGCCGAGTTCAGCATGGCTGGCCTTGAAGCCGATGTTCAGGCCGACGATGGCATAGGTGTCCTCCACCTTCGGCAGCAGCGCCTTGGCCGCCAGCACGCCCGGGCTGGTGCCGTGCAGCAGCCGGCCGAAGGTGTTCTGCACGCCCGCATTGCTGACCACCCGCGGGCAGCGCAACACCTCGCCCGAGGCCATGCGCACACCCAGCACCGCGTCGCCTTCGACCAGCACCTCGGCCACTTCTGCGCTGTGCAGCACCCGCCCGCCCGCGGCTTCGATGATGGGCACCATGGCCTGCGCAAACGCCGGGCCGCCGCCCTCCGGGTAGTGGGCGCCGTGCAGGTAGTGCTTGGCCAGCATGCAGTGCATGGCAAACGAACTCTTGCTGGGCTCCAGGCTGTAGTCGCCCCAGTTGGCACAGATCACGGCGATCAACTCGTCGTTGTCGGTCAGGCTGCGCAGCACCTGCTGGGTGGTCTGGCTGGCGAAGAAGCGGAACTCCTGGCCATGTTGCCGCATCAGCGCCGCGCCAGCGTCGGGCGGCAAGGCCTTGGCGCCGAAGTACGGCGCCGAGGCCTTGGCCACGCTGCCCACCAAGGCCATGTAGGCCTGGATCGCTTGCGCTTCCGTCGGGAAATGGCTGGTCAGGAATTCGGCATAGGCCTGCGGGCCGGCCGGCACGTCGTAGCCCCGGCCGGCGATCACCATGCGGTTGAAGATCGACGGCATCGGCGCCCAGCGCAATTGCCCGCCCGTCACCCGGTTGAACAGCTTCCAGCCAGCGCCGTTGGGGTTGCCCACCTCACCGATGTAATGCATGCCCACCGTCCAGCGGTAGCCGTGGCGGCTGTAGGCCTGGGTCATGCCGCCGACGATGTTGTTCTGCTCCAGCAGCAGCACCTTCTGCCCGGCCTGCGCCAGGTGTGAGGCCAGCGCCAGGCCGCCCATGCCCGAACCGACGACCACGGTGTCGAAGTGGCCGGTGATGCCCTCGTGCTTGCGGTAGGGCGTGCCGGTGGTGGAGGTGGCACGTGTCGTGGTGCGGGTCATCGTGAGGCTCTCAGTTGATGTTGTCGGCCGCGGCGAGCGCGCGCAGCGCCACCTTGTCGAGCTTGCCCACCGCCGTCATCGGCAGTTGCTGCAGCACGGTCAGCTGTACCGGCGCGGCCACCGGGTCGCCCAGGCGTTGGCGGCAGGCGGCCAGCAGTTGGGCCGGGTCGGCAAGGGCGCCGGGCTTCAGGCTGACGAAGGCCACGGGCACCTCGCCAGCGCGCGCGTCGGGTCGGGCCACCACGGCAGCAAGGGCAATTGCGGGGTCGGCATGCAACGCTTCTTCCACGCCCTGCGGGTCGATGCTGTGGCCGCTGCGCTTGATCAGGTCCTTCGCGCGGCCGGAGATCCAGAAGTAGCCGTCGGCATCGCAGTGGCCCAGGTCGCCGGTGTCCAGCCAGCCAGGTGCGGCGAAGGCTGCGGCGGTCTGGGCTGCATCGGCATAGCCCGCAAACACGTTGGGCCCCTGGATCAGCAGGTGGCCGGCCTCGCCGGGCGCGCAATCCGCCAGCCAGCGGCCTTGCTCGTCCAGCCGTGCCACCTTCATCGCCTGGTAGGGCAGGCGCAACCCGATGGAGCCGATGCGGCGCTCGCCGCGCAGCGGGCTCAGCGTGGAGATGCAGGTGCCCTCGGTCAGGCCGTAGCCTTCCAGGATGACCAGCCCGGTGCGGGCCTGCACATCCTGCGCCACCTGGCGCGCCAGTGGTGCGGAGCCGCTGAAGGCCACGCGCAGGCTGCCGACCCGGGCATCCGCGATCGGCACCTGCAGCAGACCGGCGTAGACGGTGGGCACGGCGCTGAAGCAGGTGGCGCCGAAGCGCTCGACGATGCGCCAGAAGCCGTGGATCACGCTGGCATGGCGAAAGCCCTGCGGCCCCAGCAGCACCAGGTGGGCGCCCCGGCTGAGCGGCCCCATGCTGAGCGGAATGACCGCATGCACATGGAACAGTGGCAGGCCGATCAGCACCACGTCCTGCGGGTTGAAGCCCACCATCTCGCCCATGCACCACGCCAGGTAGACCTGGTTGCGCTGGGTGTGGGTGGCCAGCTTGGGCGCACCGGTAGTGCCCCCGGTGTGGAAGCGGGCGGTGGGCGACTGCGGCTCGTTCGACGGCTTGAAATCGAGCCGGTCGCCACGCTGGGACGCGCAGGTCAGGTCGAAGTCATGCACCTGCAAACCCGCAGGCATGCCGACACCCATGTCGCCAACCAAGCCACCCACCACCAGCACATGGCGCAGGCCCGGGGCCAGCGCGGCAGCAGCACAGGCACGCTGCCACAGCGCCGGGTTCCGCGCCGGCCCTTCTGCGACCAGCACTTCGCAGCCACCCGCCACCAGGATGCCGGCCACCGCGGCGGCGCCCAGGGTGGGGCTGATGGGGCAGACCACGGCAGCGGCCTGACTGCCGAAGAGCGCAACGTAGGTCTGCGGCAGGTTGGGCATCAGCACCGCCACGCCGGCAGGCGACCGCACGCCCTGCGCGTGCAACCAGTTGGCCAGTCGACGGCACTGCATCAGCAACTGACCATGGGTCCAGGTCTGCGCAGGTTCGTGCGGGTCACCGTTGGGCAGGAAACTGAGCGCCGGGCGGTCTGCGTGGCGGTCTCCTGCGGCCTCCAGCATGGTCCAGACGCCGCCCGGCGGCAACCTGCTCTCCAGCGGTGCGGCGCGCTCGACGGCCTCGATGTCGGCGAGCGTGGCCACGCCACGGCCCTGTGGGATGGACGGCGACATCACTGCGGCTCGAGCTTCACGGCCTGCGCCATCCGCCGGTAACGTGCGGTCTGCTCGGCCAGGTAGCTGTCGGCCTCGACCAGGCCGAGGCGCGTTCCCACGCTGGCGCCCGAGGCCTCCACCTGACGCCGGTACTCGGGTTCCTGCAGGGCTTCGTTCACCGCAAGGTTCAGCCGCTGGGCTGCATCGGCGGGCACCGAGCGCGGCACGAACAGGCCGGCCCAGATCTCGTAGATGAAGTCCTGCGCGCCGAGCACCTCGTTCATCGTCGGCACGTCGGGAAGACGGACCAGGCGTTGGCCGTCGGTGACGGCGAACGCACGCAGCCTGCCATGCTGGATCAGGTCGCCCAGGTTGCCTGCCGACGGCAGAAAGGCCAGATCGACCTGCCCGCCGATCAGGTCCTGCACGAGCGGAGCCACGCCCTTGTAGGGCACGTGTGTCATGCGGATCTTCTGTCGTGAGGACAGTTCTTCGGCCAGCAGGTGATAGAGCGAGCCCGCGCCCAGACTGCCGTAGCTCAGCTCACGGGCGCCGGGCTTCTGTGCACCATTGAGCAGTTCCTGCGCGCTGCGTGCCGTCATCTGCATGTTGCCGACCATCACCAGCGGTGCGCGCGTGGCCAGCCCGACCAGCCGAAGCTGTTCAGGCCGGTGCTTGACGGCCGCCAGCGCCAGCGGCGTGAGGATCACGTCACTCGGCGTGCCCAGCAGGAACTGGTGACCATCGGCCGTTGCGCCGAGCACCTTCTGGATACCGAGCGAACCGCCAGCGCCACCGACGTTGTCGATCACGATGACCTGGCCAAGGGACTTGCGCAGGCCCGGCTCCAGCCAGCGCGCCGTCGCGTCGGCCGGACCACCGGCCGGATACGGAACGACCAGTGTCAAGGTCTTGCTCGGAAAGCCCTGCGCTTGCACGCTGCAGGCGCCAGTGGTAGCGGCCAGCACGAGGGCCCGCCGCACGAGTGAAATGTCGGTCATCGTTGTCTCCGATCGAGTCGAGGCCCGCCGCGCGCCTCGCGAGCGGGTCTGGCGTGCATGCCGCGGTTCAACGGCCGGCGCTGCCGGGCTCCAGCACGCCGCGGATGCCCACCGCGCGCCCGACTGGGTCGAACAGCACGCCGGGGTTCATCACGCCGCGCGGGTCGAATACCGCCTTGGCGCCCGCCAGGGCCTGGCGCATGAGCGGCGGCACCTCGGTCTCGTAAGGGCTGCGGTGATCGCGGCCTACCGCGTGGTGGTGGGTGCAGGTGCCGCCGTGGCGCACCACCGCTTCGTTGCAGGCGAGCTTGATCTCGCGCCAACGCGCCAGGGCGCTGGCGATGTCACCGTTGCTGCTGCCACGCGCGGTGAAGGTGAAGTACGGCGCCGGCCCGTCGGGGTAGACATGGGTGAAGCGGCACGACAGCCGGCTGGCATGACCCGTGACGCGTTCGATGGCGGACTCCACATCCTGGCGCACGCCGTCGTAGAAGGCCTCGAAGCGGTCCCAGGTGATGGCGCTCTCGAAGGTGTCGAAGATGGCCCCCAGGCGGGTGGTCTCGTCGCGCCAGTAGGGCATGCGGATGAAGGCATTGCGCCAGTCGCCCGCCGCGCCGCTGCGGTGTGCGGCAGGCTGTGCATCGGCCGGTCGCATGGAATCGGCCACGGTCTGTGCATCCCACCGTCCACCGTGATCGGCCACGAGCTCCAGCGCACGCGCCATCCAGGCCTGCAGCGGGTGGTCGGCGGATTCAAAGCCCAGCACCAACGTCGGGCTCTTGCGATCACCCACGCCGGCGAAGGCCACTTCGCGGTCATCGAGCAGGCGGCAGTTGCTGGGCTGCAGACCCGATTGCGACAGCGCACGCACGCAGCGGGCTGCAGTGAACACATCGTCGAATGCCAGTGAGGCCGACGCGCGGAACGTCGGCCGGGTCTGCAGCCGCATCCACGCCTGGGTGATGACGCCCATCGTGCCCTCGGAGCCGATCACCAGCCGGTCGGGCGCCGGTCCGGCACCCGAGCCCGGCAGGCGCCGTGTTTCGACCACCCCAGCCGGGGTGACCATGCGCGTGCTCTGGACGAAATCGTCGATGTGGGTGTACTGGGTGGCGTAGTGGCCACCGGCCCGGGTGGCGATCCAGCCGCCCAGGGTGCTGAACTCGAAGCTCTGCGGAAAGTGCCGCAGCGTCAGCCCATGCGGCCGCAGCGCAGCCTCCAGATCAGGCCCCAGCATGCCGGCCTGGATCAGCGCGGCGCGGCTGGCGGTGTCGACCTCCAGCACCTGGTTGAAGTGCTCCAGGTCCAGAGACAGCGTGGCGGCGTAGTCGGGACCGACCGCCGCCTCGACACCCCCCACCACGCTGGTGCCGCCGCCAAAGGGAACGACGGCCACGTTGTTCCGGCCTGCCCAGTCCAGCACGTCGGTGATGTCGGCTTCGGTGCGCGGGAACGCCACCCAGTCGGGCGCCTGTGGGGCATGACGCATCCACATGCGGGCAACGTCGGCGAAGCCCTTGCCGTAGCAGTGCGAGAGGCGGTCGTAGGGTGTGGACGACACGATCGACGACAGTGAACCGGGCAACTGGCCGCGCGACGCAGCCAGGGTGTAGTCCGCCACCTGCGGCTCGGACAGCACCGGGCCCATCGGGCCGAGCGGTGCCAGCAGTTGGTGGACCCCACGCAGTTCACCGTCGGTGAGACCGTCGCGCAGATAGCCCCAGCCCCAGAACCGCCGGACAGGCGTGGCGGACAAGGTGGCTGTGTTCATGGCGCCATCTCGCTGATCAGGACACCGGGCGTGATGTCGGTGTACCGGGCCACATCGCCCATGATCTCCTGGCCATGTGCGCCCATACCCGCCTTGAAACCTGCCAGGTCGGCAAAGATCATGTGGGCACAGGCCACCACTGCGGGCTTGCCGCCGGAACCATCGGCCAGCGCCTTGTCCATCTCCACGCGCAGCAGGCCATGGGCCGCCAGGCGGTCCATCAGCAGTTGGCGATGCGTGGACTGGTAGTAGGCGTGATCGAAGCGCTTGCCTTCGGTGTTGGGGTAGCTGACGGTGATGCGGAACATGGCGTGTCTCCTTGGCTGGGGGGGCGTTTTCCACGGATTGTGAAAACGCGTGCGCCGCCTGACCATGCGACCATGTGCCAAAAACTTGATCCGACACGCCAGCTCGGGTGGCGCTCACGATGACCACGCCGCAGACGGTGATCGCCACCTGGCTGATGGGTGTGGCGGCGCAGTTCGCACGCCTGGGCATCGACTTCGGCGAGCTGGAGGCTGGGCTGGGCACCCCGGAGCGCGGCCTTGCCGCGCCGACGCGGCAGCTGCAATTGGTGCAGGTGCGCCGGCTGTGGCAACGCGCTGCGGCCATCAGCGGCGACCCACTGCTGGGTCTGCGTGTTGGCGCAGGGCTGCCCTTGCAGGCGATGAATGTGCTGACGCTGGTGGTGATGCACAGCGCCACGCTGCGCGCTGCATTGGGCAGCTGCGTGCGCTACCAGCAACTGGTCAGCAACTCAGGCCGTTTCCGCCTGCATGGCGTGAGGGGCGGCATGCGCATGCTCTACACCATCACACCTTGCGCGGTGCCCATGCATCCGGCCCAGGTCGACTCCCTGTTTGCCGGCTTCCTCACCATGCTCTACCGCTGCGTGCCCGATGGGCAGAGGCCATCGCAGGTGGGGTTGCCGGGCACCGACCCGGCACTTGTCGCGGCCTACGAAGAACAGCTCGACTGCCCGGTATGGCTGGGTCGCCCCGACATCTTCATGCAATTCGACGATGAGGTGCTCGACGCCCCCTGGCCTGCTGCCGACCCGAGCCTCTTGCGTCTGCTGCTGGGCCGCGCAGACGACATGCGCCAAGCCCAGGGGCGCAGTGATGTGCTGGTTGAGCAGGTCATCGCGGCCGTGGCTGCCGAAGGCTATGCCGATGCGCGCTGCGACTCAGTCGCGCACCGGCTCGACTTGAGCGTGCGTACCTTGCAGCGGCGGCTGGCCGAGGCGGGGACCAGTTTCCGTCAGCTCATCGAGGCGGCGCGCATGGGCGAGGCGGTGGAACTGCTGGCAGACAGCCGCGTGCCGCTTTCGACGCTGGCAGAACGCCTGGGCTATGCCGAGCCCAGTGCCTTTTCACACGCGGTGCGCAGCCATTTCGGGGTATCGCCCCGAGCCCTTCGTGCAGACATGGCGAAGAGCCATTCAACGCGCGACTGAAGGCAGGTCAGGCCGGGGTGCCGGCCGTCGCCATCGGCAAGTCTTCCGCGTCGCCCAGCTTCCTGGCCACCAGGTCGATGAACGCCGACACGGCCGAGGGCAGATAACGGCGGCTGGCGTAGACCAGGTGCACGCCGTGCCCCTTGCGGTGGTAGTGCGGCAGCACCGGCACCAGCAGGCCGGCGCGCAGTTCTCGCCGCGTCATCGTCGACGGCAGCAGCGCAATGCCCAGACCGGCCAGCGCGGCCTTGCGCAGCACCTGCACGGTGTTGCCGCTGAGCCGGCCAGCCACCTGCACCTCGGCGTCGGTGCCATCGTGGGCTGACAGGCTCCAGGTCGCACGCCCGCTGGGGTGCGCGAACACCAGGCAGTCGTGGGCAGCCAGGTCCTGCAAGGTCGCTGGCGTGCCACGCGCTGCCATGTAGGCCGGACTGGCCACGAGGCCATCCAGCCCGGCGTCCAGCACCCGACGCGCGAAGAAGGCGGAGTCTTCCAGCACGCCCCCGCGGATGGCGACATCGATGCGGTCGGCGATCAGGTCCGCACGCGCATCGCTTAGCACGAAGTCCACCCGGACCTGCGGGTGCTCGGCCAGGAATTCTGCAAGCCATTCCATCGGGAAGAAGTCGAAGAAGTCGGCGGGCGCCGCCACGCGCACCAGCCCGCTGGGCGATTCGTTGCGGGACAGCAAGGACTGGCCCGCGTCGACCAGTCCTTCCACAGCCTCGGCACAGCGGTCGTGGAAGTCCCGACCCGCACTGGTGAGCGACAGCTTGCGCGTGGACCGTTGCATCAAGCGCGTGCCCAGGTGCGCTTCGAGCTGCTGCACCCGGCGGCTCAAGGTGTTGGGCGGGATGCCCAGTCGTCGCGCGGCCTCGGCAAAGCTGCCACAGCGCACCACCTGCACGAAGACGGCGACGTCATTGAGATCGAGCATGGTTGATTACTTGCATGCCTGGACTAGTTCAATCCGATTGTGCCGTCTAGTCAATCAACGAGCGGATTCTTAAGCTTCCGTCATCGAATCAAGGCACCCCAACCGATGTCTACCCTGCTTGCCATTGAAGCCCTCGTCTCCGTCGCGCCATCAACCCGCGCCGTCGTGCACCGCACCCGAGGCAGCACGCACGGGCCCATCACCCGCCTGATGAGCCCCGGTGACCTGGGCCAAGTCCTCAAGCCGTTCATCTTCCTGGACCTGGTGAACTTCGATGCGCGGCATGGCCGCACGCGTTTCGGCATGCACCCGCACTCCGGCATCGCCACGCTGAACTTCATGGCCCAGGGCGATGTGCGCTACGCCGACAGCACCGGCCAGGCCGGTGTGCTGCCCGAGGGTGGCGTGGAGTGGATGCAGGCCGGCAGCGGCGTGTGGCACACCGGCGAACCGGTGGGCGACAGGCCGGGCCAGGGTTTTCAGCTGTGGGTGGCGCTGCCCGCCGAGCTGGAAGGCGCACCGGCGTTCAGCCGGTATCTGGCGCCGTCCGAGGTGCCGCAGATGGGCCCGGCGCGCGTGCTGCTGGGCCACTACGGCGCGGCGCGCATTGCCGTAGAAGCGCCGTCTGCGATGACCTATCTGTCGCTGACCCTGGCGCAGGGTGAACGTTGGCGCTACACGCCGCCTGCCGGCCACACCGTGGCCTGGGTGGCGGTGGCCAGTGGGCAGCTGCGGGCCAGTGAACCCATTGCCACAGGCGAACTCGTCAGCTTTGCCCCTTCAGAAACCGCCATCGACTTCGTCGCCGAGACCGACACGCGCTTCGTGCTGGGCTCTGCCGTGCCGCACCCGCATCCGATGGTGATGGGCCGGTACTCCGTGCACACCAACGCCGACGCGCTGGCCCGCGGCGAAGCCGAGATTCGCCGTATCAGGCAGAGCCTGCCTGTTGCGGCCCAGCTCAGCTGACTGGCGAATCGCAGGCAGGCAGCAGATGCCTGCGCAGACCGACCCTTGAACGTTTTCCTCGTCCCCAACCCAACCCAACGAAAGACATCATCATGAACATCGGCATCATCGGTTCCGGCGCACTCGGCAGCAACGTGGCCCGGGCGCTCGCCAAGAAGGGCATTGCGGCCACCATTTCCACCCGCCGCGGGCCAGAGTCACTGGCTTCGCTGGTGGCCGAACTGGGCGGATCCATCAAGGCCGGCACCGTGGCAGAAGCGGCCTCGGCCGACATCGTGCTCATCGCCGTGCGCTGGACCGACCTGGGCACGGCACTGAAGGGCCTGCCGGCCTGGAACAACCGCATCGTCATCGACGGCACCAACCCCGTCGAGTTCCTGGACCCCAGTTCACCCGACGCCAAGGACCCGAGCAACCCGCTGGCCGCCTACGGCATCAAGGCCATCGACCTGGGTGGCCGCTCGTCGAGCGAGGTGGTGCGCGACATGCTGCCCGGCGCTCGCGTCGTCAAGGCGCTGAACCACCTGGACGTGAACGTGCTGGCGCAGCCCGAGGTCTCCGGCGGCCTTCGCGTGCAGTTCTATGCCGGCGACGACGCCGACGCCAAGCAGGCCGTCCGCCAGGTGCTCGAAGCCATCGGCTACTTCCCGGTGGACCTCGGCTCGCTGGTCACGGGTGGCCGCCTGTCGCAGCTGCCCTTCGGCAGCCTGTCTGCCACCCACTTCATCAAGATCTGAGGACAGGCCCATGTACACCGATCAGCACACAAGCATCGCCAAGCGCACCGGCCAGCGGCGCCTGATGGCCGCCGCCACGCTCGCGGTCACTGCCTTCGCTGCACCCGCACAAGCCCAGGACATGGGCAAAGGCATGACGGCCGTGCAGCTGCTCAAGCGCGGCCTGGACACCTTCCTCGCCAAGGACATGAAGGGCTGGGCCGACCTGTGCGACGAGAACGTCGTCGCCGAGTTTCCGTTCTCGCCGGACCCTGCGACCCGGAAGCTGGTCGGCCGCGCGGCCGTCTATGCGTACATCAAGGACTACCCGAAGGCCATCGACATCAAGGCCATTCCGACGCTGAAGATCCACGCCACCGACGACCCCAACGTGGCCATCGCCGAGTGGAGCGTGTCCGGCCGCGTGATCAGCAACGGCAACCCGTACGAGCTGAGCTGCGCCACGGTGGTGACCTTCCGCAACGGCCTGATGGCCAACTACCGCGAGTACTGGAACCCGCAGGCCTTCACGGCGGCCATGGCCGGCACCAGGTTCTGAGGTCTCGAGCGCTGCAACCGCGACATCCGACGACGGCATGGCCGTCTGGATGGTCATGCCGATTCACCCGTTTCACAGGCATTCATCCAGCATCGTCAAGGCCTATCTGGACTTCTGCCAAGCGAACGTTCACCGGCATCTGGCGAGGGACGGAGTTCAACCTGCATGAGCCAGACCGAGTTGGTTAGCTCCTGGCCGGGCGCACGCACTCGACAGTTCGCGTCGAAGCCGTCGTACGAGCTGAACAACTGGCTCATCAAGGGAAGAGGCAAAGGACAGGCGGCGCATTCTTGTTACCGTCAGCTCGACGTCCCAAGTGGTACCGCTACCGTCCGGACATCCGCCATCACCAAGGCGCGCCGACCCGTTGACAATGCGATCGAATCCCCAACGAGGAGTCGTAACCCTCTGATTGATAGAGATTCTTCGCAACCGTCATTCCCACTCGATCGTCGCCGGCGGCTTGGACGACACATCGTAGGTGACACGGTTGATGCCGCGTACTTCATTGATGATGCGGCTCGACACCTTCTTCAGCAGCGAATACGGCAGTTCGGCCCAGTCGGCGGTCATGAAGTCGCTGGTCTGCACGGCGCGCAGCGCCACCACGTAGTCGTAGGTGCGGCCGTCGCCCATCACGCCGACGCTCTTCACCGGCAGGAACACCGCGAAAGCCTGCGAGGTGAGGTCGTACCAGGTCTTGCCGGTGTGCTCGTCCACGGCCTTGCGCAGTTCTTCGATGAAGATGTGGTCGGCGCGGCGCAGCAGTTCGGCGTACTCGTGCTTCACCTCGCCGAGGATGCGCACGCCCAGGCCCGGGCCCGGGAACGGGTGTCGGTAGACCATGTCGTGGGGCAGGCCCAGGGCCACGCCGAGTTCGCGCACCTCGTCCTTGAACAGGTCGCGCAGCGGCTCCAGCAACTTGAGGCCCAGCGTCTCGGGCAGGCCGCCGACGTTGTGGTGGCTCTTGATCGTGGTGGCCTTCTTGGTCTTGGCGCCGCCGCTTTCGATCACGTCCGGATAGATCGTGCCCTGGGCCAGCCACTTGGCGCCGCCGCGGTGGGCGTCGCCCTGCGCGGCCTTGAGCTTGGCGGCCTCGGCCTTGAAGACCTCGACGAACTCGCGGCCGATGATCTTGCGCTTGGCCTCGGGGTCGGTCACGCCGGCCAGGTGGCCGAGGAACTGCGCACTGGCATCCACGTGCACCACCTTGGCGTGCAGGCGGCCGGCGAACATCTCCATCACCATCGCGCCCTCGTTCAGCCGCAGCAGGCCGTGGTCGACGAAGACGCAGGTGAGCTGGTTGCCGATGGCACGGTGGATCAGGGCCGCCGCGACGCTGGAATCGACGCCCCCAGACAGGCCCAGGATGACCTCCTCGTCGCCCACCTGCTCGCGGATGCGGGCCACGGCCTCGGCGATGTGGTCGCGCATCACCCAGTCGGGCCGCGCCCCGCAGATCTCCAGCACGAAGCGCTCGAGCAGGGCCTGGCCCTGCAGCGTGTGGGTGACCTCGGGGTGGAACTGCACGGCGTAGTAACGCCGATCCTCGTCGGCCATGCCGGCGATCGGGCAGCTGGGCGTGCTGGCCATCAGCTTGAAGCCCGGCGGCAGCGTGGTGACCTTGTCGCCGTGGCTCATCCACACCTTGAGCATGCCGTGGCCTTCGACGGTGCGGTAGTCCTCGATGGCGTCGAGCAGCCGGGTGTGGCCGTGCGCGCGCACCTCGGCATAGCCGAACTCGCGGTGGGTGGAAGCCTCGACCTGGCCGCCCAGCTGCACCGTCATCGTGAACATGCCGTAGCAGATGCCCAGCACCGGCACGCCCAGTTGCCACACCACCTCGGGCGCGCGCAGGTCGTGCTCTTCGTAGGTGCTGGCGTGGCTGCCCGACAGGATGATGCCCTTGGGCGCGTACTCGCGGATGAAGGCCTCGGACACGTCGTTCGGGTGGATCTCGCAGTACACGTGCGCCTCGCGCACGCGGCGCGCGATCAGCTGGGTGACCTGGGAGCCGAAATCGAGGATCAGGATCTTGTCGTGCATGGTGGTAGCTTCAAACCGCCGTGGCGGCGATGTGGCGGGTGTGGCGGAAGTGCTTGAAGGCCAGCAGCGTGCTCAGCACCTGCAGCGCAGCGCAGAAGTAGAACGGCAGGCCCATCAGCCAGTCGCCCGGCGGGCGATGCGACACCAGGCCCAGCAGGGTCGCGCCCACCACCGGCGCCATCACGGCCATCAGGCTGTTGAGCGCGGCCACCGAGCCCATGGTCTGGCCCTGCTCGCGGGCATCGGCGGCATTGGAGATCATGCTCTGCACCGAGCTGGCGACGGCAAAGCCCAGCACGTTCAGGCCGATCACCGCGTACATCATCCAGCCCTCGGTGGCCAGGCCCCAGCACAGGTAGGACAGCGCCGACGACACCAGGCCCATCGCCGCCAGGCGCTGCGGCGTCCAGCGCTTCAGCAGGTGGCGCAGCAGGCCGCCCTGCACGATGGCCGACATGGTGCCCACCGCGAACAGCGACCAGCCGTTCTGCACCGGGCCCCAGCCGAACTTGAAGCTGGTGTAGAGCACCCAGGTGGTGTGCAGGACGAACTGCGCCATGCCCGACAGGGCCACCACCGCCACCAGCGGGCCCACGCCATGCAACTGCGTCAAGCCGCGCAGCGCGGCCACCGGGTTGGCGCGCCGCCAGGAGAAATCGCGCCGCTTGTCCATGGCCAATGATTCGGGCAGCACGAACCACCCATAGGCCAGGTTGATCATGGACAGCGACCCGGCCACGAAGAACGGCAGCCGCAGGTCGATGCCGCCGAGCAGGCCGCCCATCACCGGGCCCAGGATGAAGCCGACGCCGAAGGCCGCACCCAGCATGCCGAAGCGCCGCGCGCGGTCTTCGGGCGGCGTGATGTCGGCCACATAGGCATTGGCCACCGAGGCATTGGCCTGCATCGCCCCGCTGAAGACGCGCACCGCGATGAGCATCCACAGCGCGGTGGCCATGGCGGTGACGAAGAAGCTGAGCGCCAGGCCGGTGAAGCCGATCAGCAGCACCGGCCGACGGCCATGGCGGTCGGACAAGGCCCCCAGCACCGGCGCACCGAAGAAGCTGGACAGGCCGAAGGCGAAGGACACCACGCCGTACCAGAACGCCTGTTGGGCCGGCGAGGTGGTGAAGCTGCCCACCACCAGCGGCAGCACGGGGATGATCAGCCCGATCGACACCATGTCGATCAGCACGGTGACCAGGATGAACGACATGGCCGCCTCGCGGCGGCCATTCGACGGTGCGGCCGCGGCGGGCCGGGCGTCAGGGGGTTGGGACAAGGTCAGAGCCTGTGAGCGATTCCAGCGCGCCAGAGCGGGCGTTCCAGACAGTGTCGATCTAGACGCAAAGCACAGCCATGGCCCAAGCCATGGCGAGCATTTGCAACGACGAGCGGCGCCGTCTGGGGCGCACGAGCGGGCGTGCTGGGAGTGTTCACAGGCTCTTACTCCATGCGGTAGTTCGGGGCTTCCTTGGTGATCTGCACGTCGTGGACATGGCTCTCGCGGATGCCTGCGGCGGTGATCTCGACGAACTCGGAGCGCGTGTGCATCTCGGGGATGCTGGCGCAGCCGCAATAGCCCATCGACGCCCGCAGGCCCCCGGCCATCTGGTACACGATGCTGATCATCGTGCCCTTGTACGGCACCCGGCCCTCGATGCCCTCGGGCACCAGTTTGTCGGCGTTGGGGTTGCTGTTCTCGTCGCTTTCCTGGAAGTAGCGGTCGGCCGAGCCGGCCTTCATCGCGCCGATCGAGCCCATGCCGCGGTAGCTCTTGTAGCTGCGGCCCTGGTACAGGATGACCTCGCCCGGGGCCTCTTCGGTGCCGGCGAACATGCCGCCCATCATCACCGTGCTGGCGCCGGCCGCGATGGCCTTGGCGATGTCGCCCGAGTAACGGATGCCGCCATCGGCGATCAGCGGCACGCCCACGCCCTTCAGCGCGGTGGCCACGTTGTCGATGGCGGTGATCTGCGGCACGCCGACACCGGCGACGATGCGGGTGGTGCAGATGGAGCCAGGGCCGATGCCCACCTTGACGCCGTCGGCGCCCGCCTCGCACAAGGCCAGCGCTGCGGCGCCGGTGGCGATGTTGCCGCCGATCACGTCGATCTGCGGGTAGTGGCGCTTGACCCAGCGCACCCGCTCGATCACGCCGCTGCTGTGGCCGTGCGCGGTGTCGACCACCAGCACGTCGACGCCAGCCTTGACGAGCAGGTCGACCCGCTCCTCGGTGCCCTCGCCCACGCCCACGGCCGCGCCCACGCGCAGCTTGCCCAGCGCGTCGCGCGCGGCATTGGGGAAGCTGGTCTGCTTGGTGATGTCCTTGACGGTCATCAGCCCGCGCAGCTCGAAGGCCTCGTTGACCACCAGCACGCGCTCGAGCTTGTGCTTGTGCATCAGCGCCTTGCCGTCCTCGATGGTGGCACGCTCGCCAACGGTGACCAGGCGCTCGCGCGGCGTCATGATCTCTCGCACCGGCGCGTCCATGCGGGTCTCGAAGCGCAGGTCGCGCCCGGTGATGATGCCCACCACGCGGCCTTCCTCGATGACCGGGAAGCCCGAGATGCCGTGCTGGCGCGACAGCGCGATGACCTCGCGCACCGGCATGCCCGGCGACACGGTGATGGGGTCGCGCAGCACGCCCGATTCGTAGCGCTTGACGCGCGCCACCTCGGCCGCCTGCTGCCGGGGCGTGAGGTTCTTGTGCACGATGCCGATGCCGCCCTCCTGGGCGATGGCGATCGCCAGGCGGGCCTCGGTCACGGTGTCCATGGCCGCGGACACCAGCGGCAGGTTCAGCGTGATGTTGCGCGACAGCTTGGTCGCCAGGCTGGTGTCGCGGGGCAACACCTGGGAGAACGCGGGCACCAGCAACACGTCGTCGAAGGTGAGCGCTTTGCCAAGAAGGCGCATGGGACAGGCTCCAGACGCAAAATCGAATTATACGGATGGCATCGCCGGCCATCCCCGGGCGGGCAGCGTGTGCGGCGCGCGCTGCGCGGCAGCGATTCAGCCCACGCACGGTGGCGCGAGAGGGTCCTGCAGGCCCCGGCGCAGCGACCTCGTTCACCTTTTGTGCCAACACACGCGTCCGCTGATCGTTACACTGGCAACATCGATTCTCGAGGCCCGCCATGCGTTCCACCCCCCTGCTGTGCAGTCTGATGCTGCTGGCCCTGGCGGCATCGCCGGTTCAGGCCCAGTGGAAGTGGAAAGACAGCAAGGGGCAGGTGCATGTCAGTGACATCCCGCCGCCTCGCGAGGTGCAGGACAAGGACATCTTGCAGCGCCCCAACGTCCAGGTTCGGCGTGCCGCCACTGCGGTGCCCGTCGCCACCCCCGCGGCCTCCGCGGCCATGGGGTCCGCCAGCGCCGCCTCGCGGCCCACCGTCGACCCCGAGCTCGAGGCTCGTCGCAAGAAGCTCGAGGCCGAGCAGCAGGCCAAGGCCAAGGCCGAAGAAGACAAGCAGGCCGCCCTGCGCGCCGAGAATTGCCAACGCGCACGCCAGCAGATGGCCGCGCTGCAGAGCGGACAACGCATCGCGCGGGTCAACACCAGCGGCGAACGCGAGATCCTCGACGACAAGGGCCGGGCCGACGAAATGGCCACCGCCCGCCGTGTCATGGATTCCGACTGCCGCTGAACGCGGCACCGGCGGCGCGTCGAAGCCGCCAGGCTGGCGTGGCCCTCACCGCCGAGGCGGCTTCACTTTCTTGCGGATCCCGTCGCGCCGATAGCGCAGGCGTCGGGCCTCCTTCGGGTCGACCAGCAGCGGCCGGTACAGCTCGATGCGGTCGCGGTCGCGCAGCACCAGGCCGGGGTCGCAGGCCCGGCCCCAGCAGCCCAGCCTCAAGGCGTCCACCTGCTCCGCCGGCCAGCCGGCGAGCACGCCGCTGGCGCGCAGGGCATCGGCGGCCGTGGCCCCCTTCGGTAAGTTCAGCTGGCGCAGGTCCACCTGGTGTGGGCCGGCCGCGTACACCACCTCGACGTGGATCTCAGCGGGCCCCATACACCTGCTCGGCGCGGTGCACGAAGGATTCGATGAAGGTGTTGGCCACGCGGTCGAACACCGGGCTGAGCACGGCCTCGAGCGGCCGGCTGGAAAAGGCGTAGCTCAGGTCGAACTCGACGCGGCAGGCCGGCGGGCTGCCGGGCGCGCCCAGGGCCTTGAACAGCCAGGTGCCGTCGAGCACCGAGAAGGGGCCGTCGACCAGGCGCATCACCACCGACTCGTCGGGCACGTGGGCATTGCGGGTGGTGAAGGCGTGCTTCAACCCGCTGTAGCCCAGGTGCAGCCGCACCGTCATGCCGTCGTCGTGGGTTTCGAGCACCTCGGAGCGCTCGCACCAGGGCAGGAAGCTCGGATAGGACTCGACGCCCGTGACCAGCTCGTACATCTCGCGAGGCGAGTACCACAACAGGACTGACTTTTTCACATGCTTCATACAATGCCCAAATTCTAGTGTCCCGCCATGTCCGCAACGATCGCAGAAAACCGCCGAGCCCGATACGACTATCACGTCGAAGAACGACATGAGGCCGGCATGGTGTTGCAGGGCTGGGAGATCAAGGCCATCCGCGCTGGCCAGGTGCAGCTGACCGACGGCTACGTGGTCATCAAGAACGGCGAGCTCTACCTCATCGGCTGCCGCATCAACGCGCTGCGCTCCGCCTCCACCCACGTCAGTCCGGAGGCCGACCGCACCAAGAAGCTGCTGATGCACAAGGAAGAGATCAAGCGCCTGGTCGGCAAGGTCGAGCAGAAGGGCTTCACCCTGGTGCCGCTGAACCTGCACTTCAAGGGCGGCCGCGTGAAGGCCGAAATCGCGCTGGCCAAAGGCAAGGCCCAGCACGACAAGCGCGAGACCGAGAAGAAGCGCGATTGGGAGCGGGAAAAGGGACGATTGATGAGACACAAGGTCTCATCAAACCCGAAGGGGTGAGCCGCATCGCGGCGAACACGTCCCTTTCGCGCGAAGCGCACAAGGGCCGTTTGATGAGACACAAGGTCTCATCAAACCCAAAGGCATGAGCGGCTACTTCCAGTTCGGCGGCCGCTTCTCGATGAAGGCCTGCACGCCTTCCAGCGCCGAGTCGTCCATCATGTTGCAGGCCATCGTGTCGCCGGCATCGGCATAGGCGGCTTCGATGCCCTTTTCGAGCTGGCGGTAGAACAGCGCCTTGCCCATGGCCAGCGCCACCGCCGGCTTGCCGACGATGGACGCCACCAGCGCCTCCACTGCCGCGTCCAGCTCGGCCGGATCGGCCACGCGGTTGATCAGCCCCTTGGCCAGGGCCTCGTCGGCGCTGATGAAGGCGCCGGTGACCAGCATCTCGAAGGCGGCCTTGCGGCCCAGGTTGCGCGACAGCGCCACGCTGGGCGTGGCGCAGAACAACCCCAGGTTGACGCCGCTGACGGCAAAGCGCGCGTCGCGCGCCGCCACCGCCAGGTCGCACATCGCCACCAGCTGGCAGCCGGCCGCGGTGGCGATGCCGTGCACCTTGGCGATCACCGGTACCGGCAGCTTCTGGATCGACATCATCATGCGGCCGCAGTCGGCAAACAGGCGCTCGTAGTACGCCTGCGAGGGCTCGGCGCGCATCTCTCGCAGGTCGTGCCCGGCACAGAAGGCGCGGCCCGCTGCGCCGATGACCAGCACGCGCACCGACGGGTCGTCGGCGATCTGGTCCAGTTCGGTCTGCAGCGCGGCCAGCATGGCCTCGGACAGCGCGTTGAAGGCCTGCGGCCGGTTCAGCGTGAGGGTGACCACGCCGCGCGCGTCGGCGGTGCGGATCAGCAGTGGATCGTCGGTGGTGAGCATGGTGTCGGTTCCTCGGTCGGTCATTCGATGGCGCTGGACGAGCGGGCCCGTTCGCGCAGCTGGAACTTCTGGATCTTGCCGGTGGACGTCTTGGGGATGGCCTCGAAGCGGATCTCGCGCGGCACCTTGTAGCCGGCCAGCAGCCCCTTGCAGTGGGCCACCAGTTCGTCCACCGTGACCTGGGCGCCGAACTGCAGCTCGACGAAGGCCAGCGGCGTCTCGCCCCACTTCGGGTCGGGCTTGGCCACCACGGCGCAGGCCATCACCGCGGGGTGGCGGTACAGCGCATCTTCGACCTCGATCGAGCTGATGTTCTCGCCGCCGGAGATGATCACGTCCTTGCTGCGGTCGCGGATCTTCACGTAGCGGTCGGGCTCCATCACCGCCAGGTCGCCGGTGTGGAACCAGCCCCCCTCGAAGGCCTTGTCGGTGGCCGCCGGGTTCTTGAGGTAGCCCTTCATCACGATGTTGCCGCGGAACATGATCTCGCCCATGGTCTGGCCGTCGGCCGGGATCGGTGCCAGGGTCTGCGGGTGCAGCACGGTCATGCCCTCCTGCAGCAGGTAGCGCACGCCCTGGCGGCCGTTCAGCCGCGTCTGCTCGGACAGGCTCTCGGCCGCCCAGCTGTCGCGCTTGACGGCCACCGAGGCCGGGCCGTACACCTCGGTCAGGCCATAGACGTGGGTGATGTCGACGCCGATCTTCGCCATGCCCTCGATCATCGCCGCCGGCGGCGCTGCGCCGGCCACCATGCCGCGGATGCCTTCGGGCAGGCCGGCGCGCAGTTCGGCCGGCGCGTTGTAGATGAGGCTGTGCACGATGGGCGCGGCGCAGTAGTGGTCGACCCGGTGCTCGCGCATCGCGTCGAGGATGGCCCGGGCCTCCACGCGCCGCAGGCACACGTGGGTGCCGCCGAGCATGGCCACGGTCCACGGGAAGCACCAGCCATTGCAGTGGAACATCGGCAGCGTCCACAGGTAGCGCGGGAAGTGCGGCATGGTCCAGGTGGCCGCGTTGCACACCGCGTTGAGGTAGGCGCCGCGGTGGTGGGTGACCACGCCCTTGGGGTCGCCGGTGGTGCCGCTGGTGTAGCTGACCGCGATGGCGTCCCACTCGTCGGCCGGGCCCTCCAGCGCCTCGACCGGCGCATGCGCGGCCAGCAGCGCCTCGTACTCGTGCGCGCCGAGGCGCTCGCCAGGACCGGTGTACTCGGTGTCGTCGACGTCGATGACGATCGGCGTGCGGCCGAACCCGTCGCGCATCTGTTGCAGCGCCTGGCCCATCACGGCCGCGAACTCGCGGTCGGTGATGACCACGGCCGCCTCGCAGTGGTTCATCTGCCAGGCCAGCAGCGGCGCATCGAGCCGCGTGTTCAGCGTGTTGAGCACGGCGTTGACAGCCGGCACCGCGTAGTGCACCTCCACCATCTCGGGCGTGTTGGGCAGCATCGCGCTGACGGTGCTGCCGCGCCCGACGCCCAGCGCGCGCAGCGCCGCGGCCAGCCGCGCCGAGCGCTCGCGCGTCTGCGCCCAGGTGTAGCGCCGCGCGCCGTGCACCACCGACGGCAGGTCGCCGAAGACCTCGGCGCTGCGCTCGACGAAGCTCACCGGCGACAGGGCCGTGAAGTTGGCGCGCTGGCGGTCGAGGTGCTGGTCGTAGATGCTCATGGTCACTCCGAAGGCGGGGCTGACAGGCTAACCCGATTCTCACCTGCAAGCAGGGGCCTGTCGCCGTGGTGTCAGGGCAAGCACGGGTGTCCCCTGAGGGGGGGCCCACCTATAAACGGCGCCATCCCCAATCCGGCCTGCCCGGCCCGTGGTCCAGCACAGCCTCCCCGGATGAACGACCGTTCCAGCCCTCTGCTCAGCGTGCGCGGCGTCACCGTCCGGTTCGGTGGCATCGTGGCGCTGGACGGCGTGAGCTTCGACGTCACGCGGGGCGACGTCTGCGGCCTGATCGGCCCCAACGGGGCGGGCAAGACCACGCTGTTCAACTGCCTGAGCCGGCTGTACGCCTACCAGTCCGGCGACATCCAGTTCGAGGGCCGGTCGATCACCGCGATGCCCACCCACCAGATCGCCTCGCTGGGGCTGGGCCGCACCTTCCAGAACCTGGCGATGTTCCGCACGCTGCCGGTGCGCGACAACATCATGATCGGCGCCCACTCGCGCTCGGCCGCGGGCTTCTTCGCCAGCGCGCTGCGGCTGCCGAAGGTCAGCGCCGAAGAGCGCCGGCTGCGCCAGCGCGCCGACGAGATCATGGATTACCTGGCACTCTCGCCCTTCGCCGACCGGGCCGCGGGCGACCTGCCCTTCGGCACGCAGAAGCGCGTCGAGCTCGGCCGCGCGCTGGCCGCCGACCCCAAGCTGCTGTTGCTCGACGAGCCGGCCGCCGGCCTCAACCACGAAGAACTGGCCGACCTGGGGCGGCTCATCACCGACATCCGCGACCGGCTGAAGATCACCGTGCTGCTGGTCGAGCACCACATGAGCCTGGTGATGAGCGTGTCGGACCACATCGTGGCGCTCAACTTCGGCCGCAAGATCGCCGAAGGCTCGCCGGCCGAGATCCAGCAGCACCCGGAAGTGATCGAGGCCTACCTGGGCGCGCCCGCCGAGGCGTCGGCCGGCGTGGTGACGACATGACCCGCCTGCTCGATGCGAAGAAGCTCGGCGCCTCTTACGGCGCCACGCCGGTGCTGTTCGGCATCGACTTCGCGCTCGAGGCCGGCCAGATCACCGCCATCCTCGGCGCCAATGGCGCCGGCAAGACCACCACGCTGCGCGCCATCTGCCAGATGGTGCGCACCACCGGCAGCCTCGAGTTCGAGGGCCGGCAACTGGTGGGCCAGTCGACCGAGAACGTGGTGCGCCTGGGCGTGGCCCACGTGCCCGACGGCCGCGGCACCTTCACCGCGCTGTCGGTGGAAGAGAACCTCAAGCTCGGCGCCTACGTGCGCAAGGACCGCGGCGAGATCGGGCACGACATCGAGAAGACCTACATGCGCTTTCCGCGGCTGGCCGAACGCCGCCACCAGCAGGCCGGCACGCTGTCGGGCGGCGAGCAGCAGATGCTGGCGATCAGCCGCGCGCTGATGCTGCGGCCGCGGCTGCTGCTGCTGGACGAACCCTCGTTCGGCCTGGCGCCGCTCGTCGTCGCCGAGATCTTCCGCATCATGCGGCGCATCAACGAGGAGGACGGCGTCACCATGCTGGTGGTCGAGCAGAACGCCAGCCTGGCGCTCGACCTGGCGCACCACGCCTACCTGCTGGAAACCGGCACCGTGGCCCTGTCGGGCCCGGCCGACGAGATCAAGCGCGACGAGTCGGTGCGCCGCGCCTACCTCGGTTACTGACCGGAGGCCCCTGCCCATGGACGCCCTGCTCCACCAGATCTTCTCGGGCCTGGCCAATGGCTGCATCTACGGCTCGGTGGCGCTGGCGCTGGTGATGATCTACCAGGCCACGCACCACATCAATTTCGCCCAGGGCGAGATGGCCACCTTCTCCACCTTCATCGCCTGGGCGCTCATCCAGACGGGCATGTCGTACTGGGTGGCGTTCTTTCTCACCGTGGCCATCTCCTTCGTCGGCGGCCTGCTGGTGCAGCGCATCATCCTGCGGCCGGTCGAGAAGGCGCCGGTGCTGACCAACGTGATCGTCTTCATCGGCCTGCTGGTCATCTTCAACTCGCTGGCCGGCTGGATCTTCGAGCACACGATCAAGGCCTTCCCGAGCCCGTTCCCGCAGAAGTCGATCGTCGCGACCAGGTACTTTTCGTCGCACGACGTCGGCTCGGTGGCGGTGATGCTGTGTGTGCTGGGCTCGCTGTACGCCTTCTTCCGCTTCACGCCGGTGGGGCTGGCGATGCGGGCCGCGGCGCAGAACCCTGAATCGGCCCGGCTGGTGGGCATCCGCGTGTCGTGGATGCTGGCGGTGGGCTGGGGCCTGGCGGCAGCCATCGGCGCGGTGGCCGGCATGATGGTGGCCCCCATCGTCTACCTCGACCCGAACATGATGTCGGGCATCCTGCTGTACGGCTTTGCCGCGGCGCTGCTGGGCGGCATCGACAACCCCGGCGGCGCGGTGTTGGGTGGCTTCATCGTCGGCGTGCTCGAGAACCTGCTCGGCGCCTACGTCATCGGCACCGAACTCAAGCTCAGCGTGGCCCTGGTGCTGATCGTGGCCATCCTCACGCTCAAACCGGCAGGTCTGTTCGGCAAGCATGTGGTGACGCGGGTATGAGTAACGAACCCCGCTCGGCCCGCTTCTGGCTGCTCACCGCGCTGGCCGTGGCGGCGGTGGTGGTGCTGCCCTTCCTGGTCAAGAACTACCGTGTGTTCCAGTTCAACCTGGTGCTGATCTACGCCATCGCGGTGCTGGGCCTGAACATCCTCACCGGCTTCAATGGCCAGATCTCGCTGGGCCATGGCGCGTTCTACGCCATCGGCGCCTACGCCACCGCCATCCTGATGGACCAGGCCGGCATGCCCTACTGGGCCACGCTGCCGGTGGCCGGCGTGCTGTGCTTCGGCCTGGGCTTCCTGATGGGGTTTCCGGCGCTTCGGCTGGGCGGGCACTACCTGGCGCTGGCCACCTTCGCGCTGGCGCTGGCGATCCCGCAACTGCTCAAGTACAAGAAGATCGAGGGCCTCACCGGTGGGGTGCAGGGCATCGTGCTGAACAAGCCCGAACCACCCTTCACCTTCCGCTTCCTTGACCAGCCGTTCAATGCCGACCGCTGGCTCTACTTCTTCACACTGGCCGTGGCCGCACTGATGTTCCTGCTCGCCTGGAACCTGCTGCGCGGGCGCATCGGCCGGGCGCTGATCGCCATCCGCGACCACCCGATCGCCGCCACCGCGATGGGCATCAACCTGCCGGTGTTCAAGTCGATGGCCTTCGGCGTGTCGGCGGCCTTCACCGGCGTGGCTGGCGCACTGGGCGCCATCGCCGTGGCCTTCGTCTCGCCGGACAGCTTCACGGTGTTCCTGTCGATCACCTTCCTGGTCGGCGTGGTCGTCGGCGGGCTGGCGTCGATCCCGGGCGCGATCTTCGGCGCGATCTTCATCCAGTTCGTGCCCAACATCGCCGGCGACATCTCGAAGTCGGCGCCGTGGGCGATCTACGGCGTGTTCCTGATCGGCCTGATGTACCTGATGCCCACCGGCGTGATGGGCATGCTCAAGACCCTGTGGGGCCGCTGGCGGCGTCGTGCCGCGGCCCCGACCGCGGGCTGACCCCGTCAACGCCCGCGCGTCCGGCCCCGTTCCTCCCGAGCGTCCCCCAAGAACGTCCACCCCCACCAGGAGACTCCCCGCCATGAAGCTCAGCCATTGGAAGTTCGCCGCCGTCGGCCTCGCGATCGCCGCCCTGGGCGCCAGCGCACAGGCGCAGAAGAAGTACGACACCGGCGCCAGCGACAAGGAGATCAAGATCGGCGGCCTGAGCCCCTACTCGGGCCCGGCGTCGGCCTACGGCGCCATCGGCAAGGCGATCAGCGCCTACTTCGAGAAGGTCAATGCCGAGGGCGGCGTCAACGGCCGCAAGATCACCTTCATCTCGCTCGACGACGGCTACAACCCGGCCAAGGCGGTGGAGCAGACCCGCAAGCTGGTCGAGGAAGAAGAGGTGCTGCTGGTCTTCAACCCGCTGGGCACGCCGTCCAACTCGGCGATCCACAAGTACATGAACCAGAAGAAGGTGCCGCACCTCTTCCTGGCCACCGGCGCCACCAAGTGGGGCGACCCGAAGAACTTCCCCTGGACGATGGGCTGGCAGCCGGCCTACCAGTCGGAGGCCAAGATCTTCGCGGCGCACATCCTCGAGACCAAGCCCAACGCCAAGATCGCCGTGCTGTTCCAGAACGACGACTACGGCAAGGACTACCTGAAGGGCTTCGAGGACGGCCTGGGCGACAAGGCCAAGACGATGATCGTCTCGAAGGTCTCGTACGAGGTGACCGACCCCACCGTGGACAGCCAGATGCTGTCGCTGAAGAACTCGGGCGCCGACACCTTCTTCAACATCACCACGCCGAAGTTCGCGGCGCAGGCCATCAAGAAGGCCGCCGAGATCGGCTGGAAGCCCACCCACTACCTCAACAGCGTGTCGGCGTCGGTCGGCTCGGTGATGACGCCGGCGGGCCTCGAGAACGGCGTCGGCGTGTACACCGCCAGCTACCTGCGCGACCCGACCGACCCGCAGTTCCAGAAGGGCAAGGAATGGGACGATTGGCTGGCCTGGATGAAGAAGTACCAGCCCAGCGGCGACCTGAAGGACGTCAACAACGTCTACGGCTACACCGCCGCCCAGGGCCTGGTGCAGGTGCTCAAGCAGGCCGGCGACAACCTGACCCGCGACAACGTCATGAAGCAGGCCGCCAGCCTCGACCTGACCCTGCCGATGCTGCTGCCGGGCGTCAACGTCAAGACCACCGCGGACGACTTCTTCCCGATCGAGCGCGAGATGCTGGCCCGGTTCAATGGCAAGACCTGGGAGCTACTCGGCAAAGTGTACGGCCGCTGACACGTGAACCGTCCGCTGACCGGCATCCGCATCGTCGACCTGTCGACGGTGTTCTCGGGGCCGATCGCCACGGCGCTGCTGGCCGACCAGGGCGCCGAGGTCATCAAGGTGGAGTCGCCCGAGGGCGACACCTGCCGGATGATCGGGCCGGCCAAGGGCGACCTGTCGGCCACCTTCATCGCGGCCAACCGCGGCAAGCGCTCGATCGCGATCGACCTGAAGTCGCCCGCGGCCACACCGGTGCTCGACGCGCTGGTGCGCCGCGCCGACGTGCTGGTCGACAACTTCCGGCCCGGCGTGATGGCCCGGCTGGGGCTGCAGGACGAGCGGCTGGCGGCGTTGAACCCGCGGCTGATCCGGCTGTCGATCACCGGCTATGGCGCCGATGGCCCGGAGGTCGACGCCAAGGTCTACGACGCCGTGATCCAGGCCGTCTCGGGCATGGCCGCGTCACATGCACTGCCCGGCGGTCCGCCGGTGATGGTGAGCTCGGCGCTGTGCGACAAGCTCACCTCGCTGGCCGCCGCGCAGGCGGTGACGGCCGCGCTGTTCGCGCGTGAGCGCGACGGCCGCGGCCGCCGGGTGGAGGTGGCCATGCTCGACGCGGTGCTGGCCTTCCAGTGGCCCGATGCGATGTACAACCATGCCTTCGTCGACGAGCCGCCACCGCCCTTCCCCGAGTTCGGCATCACCCAGCGCCCTTGGCGCACGGCCGACGGCTGGGTGGCCACGATGAACCCGCAACAAGCCGAGTTCGAGGCGCAGTGCCGGGCGCTGCAGCGGCCCGACCTGGCCGCCGACCCGCGCTTCGCCACGCTGCGCTCGCGCAACCGCCATGGCGCCGAACTGCGCGCGCTGCTCGAGCCGCTGATGGCCGAGCGGCCCACCGACGAACTGGTCGCGTCGTTTCGGCGCGAGGGCGCGCCGATCGGCCGCGTCAACGCCCGCGGCGAGGTGCTCGACCACCCGCAGGTGCGGCACAACCAGGCACTGGTCGAGGTGGACCACGGCGACCCCGCACAGGGCGGCGTCGGCCGCGTGCGCCTGGCCCGCGCCGCGGCGCGCTTCGACGGCGCCGCCCTGCCGCCGGCCGGCGCGGCCGCCCACCTGGGCGAGCATGGCCGCGCGGTGATGGCCGAACTGGGCTTCGACGACGCGCACGTCGCTCGCCTGGTGGCCGACGGCGTGCTGCGGCTGCCCTGAGCGGCCGCGGCACGGCGGCCGTGCACAGCCCGGCAGGGCCGCCTATTTCACCGCCGCCGCCAGCGCCTGGTCGATGTCCCAGAGGATGTCGTCGATGTGCTCCAGCCCCACCGAGATGCGCACCATGTCGGGCAGCACGCCGGCGGCGAGTTGCTGCGCCGCATCGAGCTGGCGGTGCGTGGTCGAGGCCGGGTGGCTGATCAAAGTGCGCGTGTCGCCGATGTTGACCAGGTGGCTCATGAACTGCGCCGCCTCGATGAAGGCCACGCCCGCGGCCTCGCCGCCCTTGACCCCGAACGCCAACAGCCCCGACGCGCCGCTCATCTGACGTTTCATCAGCGCGTGCTGCGGATGGTCTTCCAGCCCGGGGTAGTTGACGAAGCTCACGCGCTGGTCGTCGCGCAGGAAGCGCGCCACCGCCAGCGCATTGGCGCAGTGGCGCTCCATGCGCACCGGCAGCGTCTCAACGCCCTGCAGGATCTGCCACGCGGCCATCGGCGACAGGGCCGCGCCGTGCACCCGCAGGGTTTCCATGCGGCAGCGCATCGTGAAGCCGAAGTCGCCGAAGGTCTCGTAGAACTTGACGCCGTGGTAGCCCGGCGACGGCTCGGTCATGCCCGGGAACTTGCCGTTGTCCCACGGGAACTTGCCGCTTTCCACCACCACGCCGCCCAGCGTGGTGCCGTGGCCGGCCAGGTACTTGGTGGCCGAGTGCACCACGATGTCGGCGCCCAGCGCGATCGGGTTGCACAGCATCGGGCTGGGCACCGTGTTGTCGATGACCAGTGGCACGCCGTGCGCATGGGCCACCTCGGCCACGGCGGCGATGTCCAGCACCACCAGGCTGGGATTGCCCAGGCTCTCGGCGTACACCGCGCGGGTGTTGGGGCGCATCGCCGCGGCAAAGGCGGCGGGGTCGGTGGCGTCGACAAAGCTGGTGGTGATGCCGAACTTGGCCAGGCTGACCGCCAGCATGGTCACCGTGCCGCCGTACAGTGCGCCGGCCGCCACCACGTGGTCGCCCGACTGCAGCAGGGTGGTGAACACCATCGATTCGGCGGCCATGCCGCTGGCCGAGGCCACCGCGGCGCGGCCACCCTCCAGCGCCGCCACGCGCTCTTCCAGCGCCGCCACCGTGGGGTTGGACAGGCGAGAGTAGACGTTGCCGAAGGTCTGCAGGTTGAACAGGCTGGCGGCGTGTTCGGCGCTGTCGAACACGAAGCTGGTGGTCTGGTAGATGGGCAAGGCCCGCGCGCCGGTGGCGGCATCGGGGATCTGGCCGGCATGGATGGCCAGGGTCTCGGGCTTGAAGCGGTGGTCGGCCATCAGGTGGCTCTCCGTGCGGAGATGACGCCGGTGTTGACCCCGGCCCAGTGCAGCCCGCCGAACAGGCGCGCGTGCTCGATCTTGACGCAGCGGTCCATCACCGAATCCAGACCCGCGGCGCGGGCCATGGCATCGGCCTCGGCGTTCATCACGCCGAGCTGCTGCCACAGGCACTTCGCGCCGATGGCCACCGCGCTGGCGGCGATGGGGGGCACGTCGTCGGGCTTGCGGAACACGTCGACCATGTCCACCGGGCCGTCGATGTCCTCGAGCCGGGCCACGCAGGGCACGCCGAGGATCTCCTTGTAGCGCGGGTTC
This sequence comes from Ideonella sp. A 288, assembly GCF_002198735.1. GTDB lineage: Bacteria > Pseudomonadota > Gammaproteobacteria > Burkholderiales > Burkholderiaceae_C > Pseudaquabacterium. Next base: position 36,096 of record NZ_MWLO01000163.1, on the reverse strand, counting down.
ACCGGGATGATGCGGTAGCCGTGGTGCTGCAGGTACTTGGCGGCGAAGTGGCTGGGCCGATGCCACTCGGCCGAGAGGCCGACCACCGCGATCGTCTTGCACGATCGCAGGATGCGGCGGAGGCTGGCGATGTCGTCTTGCATGGGCGGATCGTACCGTGCGCCCCCATGCCGCTGCTACACTCATCGAGGTCAGGAGAGAGCCCCTTCAGCGGGGCCGCCGAAGGCGCAGGGACCACCCGAACGCTCAGGCAAAAGGACTGACTTCCTTCCTCACTGGAGAGAGGTTGCCGTGCCCACCGCATGGCAGCCCACCGAAGGGGCAAGGCCTGCCAATCCACCCGGATCGGGGCACGGCCGAATCTCTCAGGTAAAGCGGACAGCGAGGGCCCTTCTCACCACCGGCAGGTGGTGTGTCGCCTGCCCTCGAAAGCCCGCCATGAGCACCGATCTCCTCCACACCCCGCTGCACGCGCTGCACGTCGAACTCGGCGCCAAGATGGTGCCCTTTGCCGGCTACGCCATGCCGGTGAACTACCCCACCGGCATCCTGGCCGAGCACCGCCACTGCCGCGACCACGCCGCGCTGTTCGACGTGTCGCACATGGGCCAGCTCGAACTGAGCGGCGACGACGCGGCGCTGGCCCTCGAATCGCTGGTGCCGGTGGACGTGGTCGACCTGCCGATGGGCAAGCAGCGCTACGCCTTCTTCACCAACGCCAGCGGCGGCTTGCTCGACGACCTGATGATCTGCCGCCGCGCCAGCGGCCTGTTCCTGGTCGTCAACGCCGGCTGCAAGGACGCCGACACCCGCCACCTGGTCACGAACATCGGCCACCGCTGCCGCATCACCCCGATGCCCGAGCGCGCGCTGCTGGCGCTGCAGGGGCCGCAGGCGGCGGCCGTGCTGTCGCGACTGAACCCCGACGTGGCCGCCCTCACCTTCATGACCGGCGACCACTTCACGCTGGCCGGGACCGACTGCTTCGTCACCCGCTCGGGCTACACCGGCGAGGACGGCTTCGAGATCTCGGTGCCGGCCGACCGTGCGGTGGACCTGGCCCGCTCGCTGCTGGCCGAGCCCGAGGTCAAGCCCGTCGGCCTGGGTGCCCGCGACACGCTGCGCCTGGAGGCCGGGATGTGCCTTTACGGCCACGACATCAACGAGACCACCACGCCCATCGAAGCGGGCCTGGCCTGGGCCATCCAGAAGGTGCGTCGCCCCGGTGGCGCGCGCGCCGGCGGCTACCCCGGCGCCAGCGTGATCGAGGGCCAATTGGCCACCGGCGCCCCGGTCAAGCGCGTCGGCCTGGTCGGCCTCGAGAAGGTTCCGGTGCGCGAAGGCGCCGTCATCGTCGACGCCCAGGGCCACAAGCTCGGCCATGTCACCAGCGGCACGCTGGGCCCCACCGTCTTCGAGCCGGTGGCCATGGCCTACCTGGCTGCCAACCACGCCATCGTGCACCACGAGGTCTATGCCGAGGTGCGCGGCAAGCGGCTGCCGATGCGGGTGTCGCCGATGCCCTTCACGCCCCACCGCTACCACCGTTGAATTCCCACGACCCGAGAGAGAGGAGTTGCCGATGACCACCATGTTCACCCCCGACCACGAATGGATCAACATCGAGGACCACGAAGCCGCCGTCGTCGGCATCACGCTGCACGCGCAGGACGCGCTGGGCGACGTGGTCTTTGTCGACCTGCCCGAGGTCGGGCGCACCTACAAGAAGGGCGACGTCGCCGGCGTCGTCGAATCGGTGAAGGCCGCGGCCGATCTCTACATGCCCGTCGAGGGCGAGGTGGTCGAGGTCAACGAGGCACTGCGCGCCGACCCGTCGCTGGCCAACAAGGACCCCATGGGCCACGGCTGGTTCTTCAAGGTGCACGTCACGCACATGGAGCAGTTCGAGGCGCTGATGGACCCGCCCGCCTACGACGCGCTGCTCAAGACCCTGTGACCCCGCTGCGCTGACCCCCGGCCCGGGCGCCGTCCCGGGCGGCGCAGCCCCTGCCGTTCCACCCCTCATCGACCCTGCCGGGCGTTCGCGTCCGGCCCGCCAAGCCCATGCTCACCACCGCCCGCCCGCCGCTCGCCGAGCTCGAGAATTCCGACGAGTTCGTCGCCCGCCACATCGGCCCCGGCGAGGCCGACCAGCAGCGCATGCTGGCGGTCGTCGCGCCCCAGGCCGCCGACCGATCGCGCCGCGCGCTGATCGAGGCCATCGTGCCGCGGGCCATCGCGCGGGCCGCGGCGATGGCGCTGCCGCCGCCGGTGACCGAGGCGCAGGCACTGGCCGAGCTGCAGGCCATCGCCTCGCGCAACCGCGTGCTCAAGAGCTTCATCGGCCAGGGCTACCAGGGCACGCACACGCCCGGCGTCATCCTGCGCAACATCCTCGAGAACCCGGCGTGGTACACGGCGTACACGCCCTACCAGGCCGAGATCTCGCAGGGCCGCATGGAGGCGCTGGTGAACTTCCAGACCATGGTCTGCGACCTCACCGGCATGGCCATCGCCAACGCGTCGATGCTGGATGAGGCCACCGCCGCGGCCGAGGCCATGACGCTGGCCAGGCGCAGCGTGAAGTCGAAGTCCGACACCATCATCGTGGCCGGCGACTGCCACCCGCAGACCATCGAGGTGATCCGCACCCGGGCCGAGCCGCTGGGCCTGAAGGTGCTGGTCGGCGTGGCGCCCGAGCTGATGGCCGCCAACGACTACTTCGCCGTCCTCGCGCAGTACCCCAGCACCACCGGGCTGATCCATGATCTGGCGCCGCACGTGGCCGCCGCGCATGCCAAGCAGGCCGCCTTCATCGTGGCCGCCGACCTGCTGGCGCTGACACTGCTGGTGCCGCCGGGCGAGTTCGGGGCCGACATCGTGATCGGCTCCACCCAGCGCTTCGGCATGCCGATGGGCGCCGGCGGGCCGCACGCCGCCTACATGGCCACGCGCGACGAGCACAAGCGCTCGATGCCCGGCCGACTGGTCGGCGTCAGCGTCGACGCGCACGGCCGGCCGGCCTACCGGCTGGCGCTGCAGACGCGCGAGCAGCACATCCGCCGCGAGAAGGCCACCTCCAACATCTGCACGGCGCAGGTGCTGCCGGCCGTGGTGGCCAGCATGTACGCGGTCTACCACGGCCCGCAGGGCCTGCAGCGCATCGCGCAGCGCGTGGCCGTGTACACCGCACTGCTGGCCCGCGGGCTGCAGGCGCTGGGCCACACGCTGCTCACGCCGCAGGCCTTCGACACCCTGGCCATCGACACCGGCGACGCCACCGAGGCCATCGCCGCCCGCGCCCTGGCGGGCGGTGCCAACCTGCGGCGCCTGGGCCCGCGCACGCTGGGCATCGCGCTCGACGAGACCACTACCCGCGACGACCTGCAGGCGCTGTGGTCGTGGTTCGCCGCCCCCGGCCAGGCCGTGCCCGCGCTGGATGCGCAGGAGGCCGGCATCGAGCCGCTGATCCCGGCCGCGCTGCGCCGCAAGAGCGCCTTCCTGACGCACCCGGTGTTCAACAGCCACCACAGCGAGACCGAGATGCTGCGCTACATCCGCAGCCTGTCGGACAAGGACCTGGCGCTCGACCGCTCGATGATCCCGCTGGGCTCGTGCACCATGAAGCTCAACGCCACCAGCGAGATGATCCCAATCACGTGGCCGGCCTTCGCCCACATGCACCCCTACGCGCCGGCCGATCAGCTGGCAGGTTATCGCGAACTGAACGACCAGCTGTGCGCCTGGCTGTCGCAGGCCACTGGCTACCGCGGCATCAGCCTGCAGCCCAACGCCGGCTCGCAGGGCGAATACGCCGGCCTGCTGGCCATCCGCGGCTGGCATGCGTCGCGAGGCGAAGGCCACCGCACCATCGTGCTGATCCCCGAATCGGCGCACGGCACCAACCCGGCCAGCGCGCAGATGGCCGGCATGCAGGTGGTGGTGGTCAAGTGCGACGCCAAGGGCAGCGTCGACCTGGCCGACCTCGAGGCCAAGTGCGTGCAGCACAGCGACAAGCTGGCCGCGGCGATGATCACCTACCCGTCCACCTACGGCGTGTTCGAGGCCGGCGTGAAGGACCTGTGCGCGATGGTGCACCGCCATGGCGGCCGGGTCTACGTGGACGGCGCCAACATGAACGCGCTGGTGGGCGTGGCCGCGCCCGGCGAGTTCGGCGGCGACGTGAGCCACCTCAACCTGCACAAGACCTTCTGCATCCCGCACGGTGGCGGCGGGCCGGGTGTCGGCCCGGTGTGCGTGGTCGACGATCTGGTGCCCTTCCTGCCGACCGAGCCGGGCAGTGCCGGTGGCAGCGCCGAGGGCAGCGTCGGCGCCGTGTCGGCCGCGCCGCTGGGCAATGCCGCCGTGCTGCCGATCAGCTGGATGTACATGCGCATGATGGGCGCCGACGGCCTGCGTGCGGCCACCGAGACGGCCATCCTGTCGGCCAACTACGTGGCCGCGCGGCTCGGCGCCCACTACGACATCCACTTCAGCGGCAACGTGCCCGGCATCGTCGGCGGCGGCGTGGCGCACGAGTGCATCCTCGACCTGCGGCCGCTGAAGGAATCCAGCGGCGTCAGCGCCGAGGACGTGGCCAAGCGCCTGATCGACTACGGCTTCCACGCCCCCACGCTGAGCTTCCCGGTGGCCGGCACGCTGATGGTCGAGCCCACCGAGAGCGAGCCGCTGGTCGAGCTCGACCGCTTCTGCGACGCGATGATCGCCATCCGGGGCGAGATCCGCCGGGTCGAGGCGGGCGACTGGCCACGCGACGACAACCCGCTGGTCCACGCGCCACACACGGTGGAGGCGCTGCTGGTGGCCGACTGGTCTCACGCCTATTCTCGAGAGGACGCGGCCTACCCGGTGCCCGGCCTGCGCCGCGCCAAGTACTGGTCGCCGGTGGGCCGGGTGGACAACGTCTGGGGCGACCGCAACCTGTTCTGCAGTTGCGTGCCGGTCGGCGACTACGCCGACGACGCCGCCAGCCCCGCGGGCTGAGGAGCGCGACGCCATGGCCGTGTCCGTCTTCGACCTGTTCAAGATCGGCATCGGCCCGAGCAGTTCGCACACCGTGGGGCCGATGCGGGCGGCGCGGCTGTTCGTGCAGCGCCTGCTGCACGACCTGCCCGGCGTGCCCATCGGCCGCGTGCAATGCCTGCTGTACGGCTCGTTGGGCGCCACCGGCAAGGGCCACGGCAGCGACAAGGCGGTGCTGCTGGGCCTGCTGGGCCACGAGCCCGACACGGTGGACGTGGACGCCATTCCCGCGCTGCTGGCCGCGGTGCGGCGCGACAAGGCGCTGGCCCTGCCCGACGGCCGCGTGCTCCCGTTCCACGAATCGGCCGACCTGAAGTTCCTGCGCCGCGAGACGCTGCCCTTCCATGCCAACGGCATGCGCTTCATCGCCTTCGACGGCGAGGTCGCCGAACGGGCCAACCGCGTGTACTACTCGGTGGGCGGCGGCTTCGTCGTCAGCGACGAAGTGGCCGCCGACGGCAGCCGCCACAAGGCGGTGGCGCCCGACACGACGTCCCTGCCCTTCCCGTTTCGCAGCGGCGAGCAGTTGATGGCGATGGCCCGCGAGCAGGCCTGCAGCATCGCCGGGCTGATGCGCCGCAACGAGCGCCACTGGCGCACCGACGCCGAGATCGACGCCGGGCTGCTGCGCATCTGGCGCGCGATGCAGGACTGCGTGGCCCGCGGCATGCGCACCGAGGGCGTGCTGCCGGGCGGCTTCAAGGTGAAGCGCCGCGCCGCATCGCTGCACCGCGCGCTCACCTCGAACCCCGAGGCCGCGCTGCGCGACCCGCTGCAGGTGCTCGACTGGGTGAACCTCTACGCGCTGGCCGTCAACGAGGAAAACGCCGCCGGCGGCCGGGTCGTCACCGCGCCCACCAACGGAGCGGCGGGCATCGTGCCGGCGGTGCTGCACTACTACACCCGCTTCGTGCATGGGGCGGGCGAGTCGGGCGTGGTCGACTTCCTGCTCACCGCGGCGGCCATCGGCATCCTCTACAAGGAGAACGCCTCCATCTCCGGCGCCGAGGTCGGCTGCCAGGGCGAGGTGGGCGTGGCCTGCAGCATGGCCGCCGGCGCCTTGTGCGCGGTGCTCGGCGGCACGCCCGAGCAGGTGGAAAACGCCGCCGAGATCGGCATGGAGCACCACCTGGGGCTCACATGCGACCCGGTCGGCGGCCTGGTGCAGATCCCGTGCATCGAGCGCAACGCCATCGCCTCGGTGAAGGCGATCAATGCCGCGCGCATGGCGCTGCGCGGCGACGGCACGCACTTCGTCAGCCTCGACCAGGTCATCAAGACCATGCGCGAGACCGGGGCCGACATGATGACCAAGTACAAGGAAACGGCCCGCGGCGGCCTGGCGGTGAACATCGTCGAGTGCTGAACGCGGCCGGAACAAGCGGCCCTTCGGTCGATTGTTCGGCGGATGGTGGCGGCCGCCCGGGCCGCAAGATGTGCCGGCAGCCTGTTCGAGCAGCCTGGCGGCACCGCTTGTCGCGTCTGGAGCCACCGCTATGTTTCCTGTCAAGTTTTCTCCCCTGGGGCCCGGCATCGCGCTGATGCGACGGCTGCGCATGTCGGCCAAGATGGCCTTGATGGTCGCCGTGCTGCTGGTGCCGTTGGGCGTGCTGCTGGCCAGCACCTACCTCAGCGTCAGCGGCGACGCCGCCCAAACCCAGCGCGAACTGCGCGGCGCCCAGCAGGTCAACCACCTGCTGGGACTGGTCATCCAGACGCAGAACCACCGCGACATCGCCCACCGGGCACTGTCGGGCGACGAGGCGGCGGCTGCCCAGCGCGCCACCGCCGCCACGGGCTTGCGCCAGGCCATCGCCACGGCCGACCCGCCCGGTGGCACGCCCGCGTCGGGGGACGACTGGCCCGCGCTGCGGCAGGCCCTCACCGACCTGGCCGAAGGCCGCGGGCCCGGGCAGCGCACCGAGCTCTTCGCGCTGCATGCCGATCTGGTGGAGCGGCTGCGCTGGCGCGTGCGGCGCGTGGCCGAAGACAGCGGCCTGCTGCTCGATCCACAGGCCGACACCTACTTCCTGATGGACCTGGTGGTCGAGCGCGCCGTGCCCTGGCTGGAATCATTGGCCCTGATGGGCGGCCAGGGCGCCGCGCTGCTGGCGCGCGGCGACGCCAGTGGTGCCGAGCGGGCCGGCGTCATCGGCCATGCCGACCGGGTGCAAGGGCAACTGCTCGAGATCGACCGGGAACTGGCAGCGCTGCAACGCGCCGGTGCCAACCCGCCGGCTGGCTGGGCCGCCGCCCGCGAGGCGTCTGCCCGCGCCGCGGTGCAGGGGCGCGCCGTGTTCAGTGCCGAAGCCATCGTCGGCGAGCCGGCACCGTTCCACCAGCAGGCCGCGCAGGCCCTGGCGGCGGCGCAGCTGACGCAGACCCAGCTCGTGGGTCAGCTGGTCGATCGGCTCGGGCAGCGTCTGCAGGCCCAGCGCCGATCGCTCTGGCTGCACCTGGCCGTGGTCGCCGTCGGCCTCGGCCTGGTGGCCTACCTGGGCCTGGCGTTCTATGTCAGCTTCGCGGGCGCCCTGCGCACGCTGATGCGCGGCGTGCAGGAGGTGGCCGATGGCGACCTGTCGCACCGCATCGAGATCCGCGGGCGCGACGAGCTGGTGGACATCGGCACCCAGGTCGAACGCATGAACGAGCAACTGTCGGCACTGGTGGCGCAGATCCGCAGCAGCGCCGTGCGCGTGGGCATGTCGGGCGAAAAGGTGTCGCTGAGCAGCCAGTCGCTGGCCATCCGCACCGACGAACAATCCAACCACCTGCGCCAGACCGTCACCACCGTGCACCACCTGAGCGAGGCCGTGGCGGCCAATGCCGGACAGGCCGGCGAGCTGGACCAGCTGACCACCCGGCTGCGCGCCGAGGCCGAGGCCGGCGGGCTGGCCATGCGGCAATCGATGGAGGCGATGTCCGGCCTGGAAGCCGGTTCGCGCCGCGTCGGCGAGATCATCGGCGTGATCGACGGCATCGCCTTCCAGACCAACATCCTGGCGCTGAACGCCGCCGTCGAGGCGGCGCGGGCGGGCGAGGCCGGGCGGGGCTTTGCCGTCGTGGCCACCGAGGTGCGGCAGCTGGCCCAACGCTCATCGCAAGCGTCCTCCGAGATCCGCAAGCTGATCGCCCAGTCGAGCGACCAGGTGAAGGTCTCGGTCGAGCGCACGAACCATGTCGCCCAGGCCCTCGACGCATTGGTCGATGGCGTGCGCAAGGTGTCGGGTTCGCTGCAGTCGATCGCCGCAGCCAGCGCCGAGCAGAGCGCCGGGCTGATGCAGGTGTCGAAGGCCGTGGGCAACCTCGACGAGCTCACCCACCGCAACGTGACCATGGTCGAAGAATCCAGCGTGGCCGCCGCCGACCTGGTGGAGCGTGCCAGCGCGCTGAGCGGCGCGGTGGCCTCGATCCGGCTGCGGCAAGGCAGCGCCGACGAGGCGCGCGCGCTGGCCCGCCGCGCGCTGGAACAGATCAAGGCCGTCGGGCTGCATGCCGCCATGCACGACCTGCACTCGCGCGAGTCCGGCTACGTCGACCGAGACCTCTACGTCTTCATGGTCGACCGCCGCGGCACCTACCTTCTGCACGGCGTCCGGCCCGAGATGGAAGGCCGTCGCATCCACGACGTGCCCGGCATCGACGGCGACCGCTTCATCCGCGAAGCCTGGGCCGCCGGCGAAAGCCACGACCGCCATGGCGGATGGGTCGAGTACGACATCGTCAACCCGGAGTCCGGCGATGTCCAGCCCAAGTCGTCCTTCGTGGTGCCGCTGAGCGACACGCAGCTCATCGGCTGCGGCGTCTACCGGCAGGACGTGCTGCTGGGACGCTCGACGGCGCGGGTCTGAGGCCGAGCGGCGCGAGTGGGCTCGTGGCGGGCGCGTGCACGGCTCACGAGCGTGGCTGGGTCGGGGGCATCGACCAACGGGTGCGGCGCCAAGTTCCACCCAGAACACCCCGGGCGATGGCGACCCCGGGTGCACCACACCCACACGGCTCAGCAGTGGATCGGCCCTGCGCTGGCCGGTTCGCCCAGATCACCGGCGACGGTCGAGTGGCCGGCGTCCCCGGCGGCCGCCCGGAGTTCGCCCAGAAGCGTGCGCAGCAATCCGATGGCACGCGCGAACTCCAGCCGCTCGACCGCTTCCTGCAACAGCATGGCCGTCGTCGGGTCCAGCGCAGCGCGCAGCGCAGGCACGAGGGCTGCGAACATCGTCAGGGCGGCCAAGTCCTGGGCCTGCATCAGCGAGATCAGCGGTTCGAGGTCGGCCGCCACGATCGGCGCGACGGTCTGCTTAGGCCCTGCCTCCGAGCGCGCGGCCGACCGCGCCTCCAGCAGGTGGCCAGCCTGATCCATCAGTTGGGCCAGTTGTTCGTTCACGGCGATGCAGGCTTGCTCGATCTGTGCGGCGCTGGCGCCACGTCGGGCCGCGGCCTCGGCATCGCCGGCCAGGCGCTGGAGAATCGAGGCTCCGAGCATGCCCGCGCTGCCGCGCAGCTTGTGCATGCGGGCGGCAAATGCCTTGCGGCCTGCATCCTGGCTCAGGTCGAGCGCCGTGAAGGCCGGCCCTCCAGCGCCGAACTCGCGCAGCAGGCTGGCCAGCATGACGGTAAAGATCTCGACGTCGTTCTCGAGGCGGTGGGCAACGTCGCGGCTGTCGATGCCTTCGATGTGCGGCCAGGCGGGAGATCCAGTTCGTTTGCCCTTGCAGCGGCGCTCGAGCCCCAAGCTCGTGCCACGACTGCGCTCGACGTGCTGGCGCACGGTCCGGATCAAGGTGTCCGGATCGAGTGGCTTGGAGACGAAATCGACCATGCCCGCCTCGATCGCACGGCGGCGTTCGGAGACGAAGGCGCCGGCCGACAGTGCGATCACCGGCAGTGTCGTCAGGCCCAGGTCCCCGCGGATGGCCCGCGTGGCGGCATTGCCATCCATGCCGGGCATCTGCACGTCCATCAGCACCGCATCGATGTCGGCCGCGCCCTGCTGCAGGCGCGCCAGGACGCCGAACGCGTTGTCGAATGACTCCACCCGGGCACCTTCGCGCTCCAGGATGCGACGCACCACCTCGAGGTTGACTTCGCTGTCGTCGACGATCAGCAATCGGACGCCACTCAGCCACCGGACGCCGACGGCGTCCAGCTGAGTCAGCTGCATCAGCCGGTCGGTCGGCCTTTGCCGCCGCTCCAGTGCAGTGAGGACGGACTCGAACAGCCCGGCGGCCGACAGCGGATGCCTCAGCCAGGTGTCTGCCATGTGATCGAAGCATGCGGGCGACGAGTCGGCCAGGCACAGGGCCACGCAGGGCGGCCACCGGTCGTCGCCGACGGTCTGCCGCAGGGCGGCCAAGGCGCGCGCCTTCGGCTCGGGATCGTGCTCGGCATCGATGATCCAGACATCGGGCACGTGGCCGCTGGCCAGGCGCCCGGCCAGTTGGGGCAGCGTCGCCGGGCCCAGTGCGACGGCCTCCAGGTGCCAGCCCAGCGAACGCGCCATCGCGCGCAGTCGCTGCAGCTTGCCCTTGTCGCCCTCGGAGACCAGCACCTCCAGGGTCTGCGGCGACCCTTCGGTGCCATCCACCTGTTCGGACACAGGCGACAGCGGCAGGGTCACGCCGAAGACACTGCCACGACCAGGCTGGCTCGTGACCTCGACCTCCCCACCCATCAGTTGCGTCAGCTGCTGCACGATCGACAGACCGAGCCCGGTTCCACCGAAGCGCCGCGTGGTCGACGCGTCGGCCTGCGTGAAGGGCTGAAACAGGCGATCCAGGTCCGCCAGCGCGATGCCGATGCCGGTGTCGCGGACTTCGAAGCGCAGGGCGGGAATGTGCGGGGCCAGCACGGTGCTCGTCACCGCCAGTTCGACCTGCCCCTGTTCGGTGAACTTCAGTGCGTTGCCCAGCAGGTTGATGAGGATCTGGCGCACCCGGGTGACATCGCCGCGCACGCGGCGGGCCGCGCCGACGGAGGGGTGGACCACGAGTTCGATCCCCTTGGCCTGCGCCTGGTCCTGCAGCAGCTGACCGAGTTCGCGCAGCAGCTTGGGCAGGTCGAACGGGAGGTCCTCGAGCAGGACCTCGCCGGCCTCGATCTTCGACAGGTCAAGCACATCGTTGATCACACCCAGCAGGGAGCGACTGGCAATCTGGATCTTGCCGAGGAAGGACCGCTGCTCACCGGTCAGCCGTGTCTTGTCCAGCAGATGCGCCATGCCGATGATGGCGTTCATGGGGGTCCGGATCTCGTGGCTCATGTTGGCCAGGAACTCGGTCTTCAGCCGGCAGGCCTCCTGGATGCGCTGGTTCTGAAGCTCGAGTTCGTGGCTGCGCGCACGCAGCGCTTCGGCCTGGGTCCGTTCGGTCGTGTCGCGGATCGATGCCAACTGCACCGGTTCGCCGTCCCACTCGAGGTGGGCGACGCGCATCTCGCAACTGCGCGCGCCGCTCGGCCTGGGGATCGCGAGCTGGACCGGCTCGCCCTGCGTGGCGGAGAAGGCCAGCTTCTCGGCAAACAAGTCGTCGCGCGTGCGATCGAAGAGTTCGGTGGCCGCGGCGTTGACGAAGCGGACCTGGCCGGACTCGTTGGCCACCAGGATCGCGTCCGGCGTGGCGTCGAGCAGATCGTGCAGCCTGCGATGCTGCATGCGCGCGCGATTGCGTTCGATGACGTAGAGCACGCTGCGGCTGAACAGGCGGCTGTTGATCTCGTCCTTGCCGAACACATCTTCCGCGCCCTCGGACAGCGCCGCACGCCGCAGGGTGTCGTCGAACAGCCCCGACACGACGATGATCGGCGCCAAGCCGGCCACGGCCTTCACTCGACGCAGGGTCTGCATGCCGCTCGAATCGGGCAGGTTCAGGTCGAGCAGGATGACATCGGCGGGACCCGTGCCCAGGATCCGCAAGGCCTCCGCCAGGTTCGTGGCGATCTCGACCTGCACGTGGGCTTCAGGGGCCTCCGCCAGACGCTCGCAGGCCATGAAGGCGTCGCCCGGGTTGTCCTCGACGAGGACGACGCGCTTCACGCTGCTCAGCATGCTTGCCAGCCCCGGCTGGGGCCGGCAGCGTGCACAAGACCCCTGGTGGGTCGAGCCACCGGCTTGCGATGCCGTCACGGCTTCATCCATCGCTCGAAGCCACGGCCATGAGCGGCTCGCAGACGGTCTCGCTCGGGCGGGACAGGCGGATTGCCTGGCCCGGACCGTCGAGGTCATCCAGGGACAGGAAGTAGGCGCCTCGGCGTCCGGCCTGCTTGGCTGTGTACAAGGCCCGGTCGGCCGCCATCAGCAGATCGGCCACGGGCTGGTGTCTCCCGAGCGTGCCGAGCCGCGAGTCGGCGGGATGGCCCACCCAGTTCTGGCAACTTCCGTCGAACGACGACGCTCCGATCGACACGCTGACAAAAGGATGCGCCGGTGACGCCGCATGCGGTATGGCCAATGCGTCGATGGCCTCGAGCAGGTGCAGGGCCACGACTTCGGCGCCGGCTGCATCGGTGTTCGGCAACACCATGGCAAATTCCTCGCCGCCAAAACGGGCGGCCAGGTCGGCCGGGCGGTGGCCGGCCTGCTGGACGGCCCACGCCACCCGCTGCAGGCATTTGTCGCCCGCCGGGTGGCCGTATCGGTCGTTGAAATTCTTGAAGGCGTCGATGTCGATCATCAACAGAGAGATCGGCGATGCCGTGCGTTCCGCACGGTGCCATTCGCGTCCCAGCAGGTCATCGAACTGGCGCCGGTTGGCGATGCCGGTCAGTCCGTCCGTGTACGCCGAGCGGCGCAGCATGTCCGACATGTCCTTCATTCGCAGGTGCATGCGCACCCGCGCCACCACGCTCGCCGGCCGCAGCGGCTTGCAGATGAAGTCGACCCCACCCAGCGCAAGGCCGGTGACCTCGTGCTCCCCGGCGTCGTGGCTGGTGATGAAGATGACGGGCACGTCCGCCAACTGGGGATTGGCCTTCAGGGCCCTGCAGACCTCGAAGCCACCCATGCCAGGCATCTCGATGTCCAGCAGGATCAGGTCCGGCACGGTGTCTTGCGCCAGGCGCAAGGCGTCGATCCCGGAGGTGGCGAACTGCAGCCGGCCAAAACCTTCCAGAGTGTTCCCGAGAAGAGCGATGACCATGGGGTCGTCGTCGACCAGCAGCAGCTTGTGAGCGCTCGGCCCAGGATTGCCGATGTCCGGAAGCTTTGGATGGGGTGCCATGGGAGCCTGTTGCAGGAGATCACAGTCCCGTGACTTCGGCCTTTCCTCGCGCGGCTTGAGCCGATGCCCGCACCAAATCTGCGGACGGCAGCGGCGGTGGCCCCAGTCGCAGTCGGTGCAGTGCCATACTCCGCGCGAATCATTCGGACCCTCACCCGAACCTGCCGGTGGTCAGCGCCGGGCACAAGATCAGGAAAGAGTTGCCCATGCCGATCCATCGAGCCCCCGCACACCCGTGCTGCCGCGTGCCGATGGAAATGCCATGACGACGCCCATTCATGTGCTGCTGGTCGAAGACAACCCGGGTGACGCCGACCTGACCCGCGAAACGCTTCAGGACGGCAAGCTGATGGTGCACATCGACGTGGTCTCCGACGGCGTTCAGGCGCTGGACTTCCTGCTCCGCAGACCGCCCTTTGCCACCGCCACGGCCCCCGACCTGATCCTGCTGGACTTGAACCTGCCCAAGATGGGCGGCAGGGAGGTTCTGGCGGAGATCAATCGCCATGAAGCCCTGCGCGTGATCCCGGTGGTGGTGCTGACAAGTTCCGATGCCGAGCAGGACATCGCCAAGAGCTACGAACTGGGAGCCAACTGCTATGTCACCAAACCGGTGGGCCTGGAAGCCTTTCAGGCCATCGTGCACGCCATCGAGAGCTTCTGGTTCACGGTGGTGAGGTTGCCGTGAAGCATGGCCCGCAGACCCCCCTTCGCGTCCTGCTGGTGGAAGACAACCCTGGCGACGCAGGGCTCATCGCGGCCCTCCTCGACGGCGAGTACGCCAGCGCCGGCAGCCACGACCATGTGTCGGATCTGGCGCAGGCCGGGAAGCGATTGCCGGCGGCGACCTTCGATGTGGTCCTGCTCGACCTGAACCTGCCCGATGGTTTCGGCGTCGATTGCGTGAAGGCGATCCGAGCCCTCGCACCCACGGTTCCGATCGTCGTCCTGACCGGCATGGAGGACGACGAACTGGCGTTGGAGTGCGTGGCGGCGGGCGCCCAGGATTACCTGGCCAAGAACGACCTCAGGCCGCAGTCCCTGCGGCGGGCCATCGGTTACGCCATCACCCGGACCCAGGAAAGTGCGGAGCGGCAGCGGGCCGATGCGCTCCAGGTGCGGCTGGCGGCGATCGTGGAATCGTCCTACGACGCGATCGTCAGCAGTTCGATCGATGGCGTCATCACAAGCTGGAACCGTGGCGCGGAGCGCATCTTCGGGTACACGGCTGAAGAAGCCGTGGGCCGGCAAGTGCGTGAAATCATCCGGCCGCAGGCCGACGAGGTGGGCTGGCCGAACGAACGCCGGGTCTTCCCGGTGCCGCGCGGGGCCGACGCGGGTGGCGTGGAAGAAGTCGTCCTCTTTCACAGGAACGGCCGGCCGCTGAACCTGTCGGTGATCACCAGCGTCATCCACGACGCTTCAGGCGGCACGCAAGCCCTGGCCGCCATCCTGCGCGATGTGACCGAGAGCAAGCGCCGTGACGCCGAACTGCAGCGCCTGGTCGAGCAACAGGCCGCAAGGGAGCAGCGAATGAGCGCCTTGACCAGCCGCTTGCGCAACCTGCAGGAAGAGGAACGCACGCGCATCTCTCGGGAGGTGCACGACGGCCTCGGGCAATTGCTGACCGGATTGAAGATGGACATCCGCTGGCTGATGCGCCGCGCAGTGGCTGGTGCGGACGCCGCCGCGTTGACGCCCAAGCTGGCAGAGGCCGACGCCCTGGTGGACCAGACCGTCCAGACCGTGCAACGCATCGCCGTCGAGCTGCGGCCCAGCGCTCTGGATGCCTTGGGCCTGTCGTCGGCCCTGCGCGACGAAGCGCGCCGCTTCGAGACACGCTCTGGGGTGCAGACCGTGGTCCACGTGCAGCCGCATGAGGTGCCGAAGCCCGCGGTGGCCACGGCCCTGTTCCGGATCTTCCAGGAACTGCTGACGAATGTGGCCAGGCATGCGTGTGCGAAGCGGGTGCAGATTGGCTTGTCCGACGATGCAGACCGCTGGATCCTGGAGGTGCAGGATGACGGCGTGGGCTTGCCCGGCGACCTGCTCACCCGCAGCGGCTTGCTGGGGCTCCTGGGCATGACGGAGCGTGCCGAATCGCTCGGCGGCAGCTTCCGGCTCGAGTCTCTCCCTGGCGGAGGGGCCGTCGGTTGCGTCACCGTCCCCAAGATGCGACCGTAGCGGGGGCCGGATGCGACATGTCCTGATCGCCGACGACCACGCCGTCACACGACGCGGCGTGCGTGAACTGGTGCTCGAGCGTTACCCCGACGTCGAGGTGACCGAACTGGCCGACGGCGATGCGGTGCTGGAGCAACTGCCGACGCGCACCTGGGACCTGATGCTGCTCGACGTGATGATGCCTGGCCCAGGCATCATCGAGCTGCTCGGGCGCATCCGCGGCCGTGAAGCGTCCGTGCCGGTCCTGGTGCTCACGGGCAGCAGCGAGATCGAGTACGTCATCGAGACCATGAAGGCGGGCGCCAACGGCCTGCTGCACAAGCACCAGGCCGCCGACGAATTGCTGATGGCCATCGAGCGGGTGACCGCGGGCGGCACCTACCTGCTGGCCGAGACGGCGGCGGCCATCGCACGCTCGCTGCGCCAGAGAAAGCCGACGCTCCCGCATGAGGATCTGTCGGAACGTGAACTCGACATCTTTCGCCGCATTGCGCTGGGTCGGGCCATCAAGGAAATCGGCTTCGACCTCGGGCTGAGCGAGAAGACCGTGGCCACCTATCTGGCCAGGATCCGTGAGCAGACCGGCTTGATCAGCCACGTCGACATTGCCCGTTACGCCTTGAAGAACGGCCTGGTCGAGTGAGCGATTGAAGGTGTGTAGGCAAATTGCCTACAACCCGACAGCAAGAGACGGACAGCAGCCCAGGTCGCCGGCTGGCAAGCTGTGGCCGTGAACTCACTCAGCAGCTTTCGCCCCCGCACGCTGGTCGCCGACGATGCGCCGGTCGTGGCCCGGCAGGTCGTCGAGGTGCTGCAAGACGCCGGCGCCGATGTCATCGGCCCGGCCAGCGACGGTGCCCAGGCACTGCGCCTGTGGGTGGAGCACAAGCCCGATCTGGCCGTGCTCGACTTCCAGATGCCCGACCTCACCGGCCTGCAGGTGGCGCAAGCCATCCGCGCCGCCGAGCGGCAGGCGTGCGCGCAGGACCACTGCTACATCGTCATCCTGAGTTCCCACACGGAACCTGCCATTGCCAGGCAGTGCCTGGTCGACGGCGCCGATCGCTTCCTGAACAAACACCTCGACTTCGAGCATCTGCGCGACATCGTGGCGGCCCTCGTGGCCGGGCAGTCCGCCCGACCTGTGTAGGCGGGGCCTCGTCAGCGCACCAGAACACGACCGATGGCGGCCATCGAATCCATGAACCACGGTCGAACCATGGCCAGTGCATCACTTCAACACGGCGCGCAGGGCACACCGGTGCTGCTCCTGGTCGAAGACAACCCGGGCGACGCTCAACTGGTGAGCGACATGCTCAGCGAGCAGCATCGCGACCGTTTCCAGATCGTCCACGTGCCCGCCGTGGCCGCCGCGGTGCAGGCCTTGCAATCCACCCCGGTCGACGTGATCGTGCTCGACCTGGGCCTGCCCGACGGCCAAGGCGTCGATGTCGTCAAGACGATGCGAGAGGTTGCCGCCGAGGTGCCCATCGTCGTGCTGACGGGCGTTGAGGACGAGGATCTCGCCCTGGCCTGCATCGACGCCGGGGCGCAGGACTACCTGCCCAAGAGCGAGGTGCGCACCCAGAACCTGAAGCGCGCCATCGGCTATGCCGTCAGCCGCATGCGCGAAGTGCAACTGCGCGAACTGCAACGGACGCTGGCGCATTACCGCTCGATGTCCTCGGCCGGCCATTCGACCACCGTCACCGCCGCACTGGCGGGGACCGGTGCCGTTTCCCTGCGCAGCCCGGCCACCTACGAGGCCGTCGTGCAGTCCTACTTCGCCCTGCTCGAACCCTATCTGATGCGCGAATGCGATCAGGTGGTGGCCCCCCGACGGGCCATGGAAATCATTGTCACGACGCTCGGAGACGCCGCTGGCGGCCCGCGCGACCTGCTCGAAGTTCACGTCGCGGCGCTCGACCGAGCGCTATCGCTCTACGACGATCCCCACTCGCACACCATCGTTTTCGAGGCCCGCCTGCTGGCGGTCGAAATGATGGGGCTGCTGGTGGACTACTACCGGGTTGGTCACCGGCGCCGCGATCCGCAAGGTATTTCGCCATGACAGTCTTCAAGCTTCGCTTGTTCATCACCGGCCGCAGTGCGCAGTCGCAGCGTGCCATCGACAACCTGAACAACATCTGTGAAACGGATCTGCCGGGCCAGTTCCATGTCGAAGTGATCGACGTGCTGGAGCATCCCGACCTGGCCGAGCATGCCAAGATCCTGGCCACGCCGACCTTGGTGAAACAACTGCCCGAGCCGGTGCGCAAGATCATCGGTGACCTGTCCGACCGGGTGAAGGTGCTCGTCGGGCTGGATGTGGAACGGCTGATCAAGTCGGTGCCGTGATGACATCGCGACATCCTCCCCAGGAACTCGGCAAGTTGCCCACCGGCATCGTCGGGTTCGACCAGATCGCCAACGGCGGGATCCCGGCCGGCCGCAGCACGCTGCTGTCGGGCACCGCCGGCAGCGGCAAGACAGTGATGGCGCTGCAGTTCCTGCTGGCCGGCGTGCGGGACTACGGCGAGTCCGGCGTCTTCGTCACCTTCGAGGAGGCGCCGGCGGACCTGATGGAGAACGTGCGCTCTTTCGGCTGGGATCTCGAAGGCCTGGTCGAAAGCAAACGCATCGCGGTGGTGGACGTGACGCCCGAGCCGGGTGAGGATGTGGTCGCCACGGGTCCGTACGACCTGTCGGGCCTGCTGGCGCGAATCGAACATGCGATCCACTCGGTCAAGGCCAAGCGCGTGATCCTGGACGCGGTGGGCGCGCTGTTCCCGCAGTTGACCGATCCCAACATCATCCGGCGCGAGCTGCACCGGGTGGCGGCCGGCCTGCGCATGCTGGGCGTTACCACCCTGGTGACGATGGAAAGAACCGTGGAAGAGGGCGGCGTCGGGCGCTGGGGCGTGGAGGAATTCGTGGCCGACAACGTGATCGTGCTGCGCAACCGGCTCGAGAACGAGAAGCGGCGCCGCACGGTCGAGATCCTGAAGTTCCGCGGCGCCACGCACCACAAGGGCGAGTACCCCTTCACCATCGACTCCGAGGACGGCGTCACGATCATTCCGCTGTCGGCGATCGAGCTGAAACAGCGCTCGTCGCAGATCCGTGTCTCGTCGGGCGTGCCCGAACTGGACAAGATGTGCGCCGGCGGCATGTACCGCGATTCCATCATCCTGGTCAGCGGCGCCACCGGCACCGGCAAGACGCTGATGGTCTCGCAGTACATCAAGGCCGCCATCGAGGCCGGGGAGCGAGCCCTGCTGTTCGGCGCCGAGGAGAGCCGCGAACAGCTGACGAGAAATGCCGCGTCATGGGGTGTGGACTTCGAAAAGGCTGAGCGCGACGGTTTGCTGCGCATCATCTGCCGCTATCCGGAAGTGATGGGCCTGGAAGACCACCTGCTTCAGATCAAGCGCGACATCCGTGCCTTCCAGCCCCAGCGCGTCGCCATCGACAGCATGTCGGCCTTCGAGCGGGTGTCCACACCGAAGTCGTTCCGCGAGTTCGTGATCGCCCTGACCAGCACGATCAAGCACCTCGAGATCACCGGCTTGTTCACCAACACGACGTCGATGCTGACCGGCGGCGAGTCGATCACCGAGACCCACATCTCCACCATCACCGACACCATCATCCTGCTGCGCTACGTGGAACTGCATGGCGAGATGCGGCGCGGACTGACCGTGCTGAAGATGCGTGGAACCTTCCACGACAAGGGCATCCGCGAGTACGTGATCGACAGCCACGGCCTGCATGTGCAGGCGCCCTTCCGCGGCGTGCACGGCATCCTGACCGGGACGCCCACCTACACGTTCAACGATGAACGGGCCCGCCTCGGCGGCATGTTCGAGGACGCGGCTGTCTGAATCTCGGTCGATTTCCGACGAGGCCTGAATGAGATCCGCGTTCGCCTGTTCTGCCGCACTGCAACCGAGGCATGTGCTCCTGGTCGAAGACAACCCGGCCGACGCCGACCTCACCCGCGAGTTGCTGGAGCAGTCCACGGCACAGCGATTCGTGATCAACCGTGCCCCGACCCTGGCGGCCGCCATCGAACTGCTTTCGTCCGGGGAAAAGGTCGACGCCATCATCCTCGATCTCAACCTGCCCGACTCACAAGGCATCGAGACGGTTCGACGGGTCAGGATCCTGACCCATGAGGCGCCGATCATCGCCATTTCGGGCCATGCCAGCGACGAACTGCGGCGGCTCGCCCGCAGTGAAGGCGCCGAAGACCTGTTCGGCAAACAGGAGTCGAACAGCCGGTTGTTCTGGCGCAGCGTGCTGCAGATCATGGACCGCAAGCGGGCCCAGCAGCGCCAGTTTCAGGTCTTGCTCGATGCCGCGCCGGACGGCATGGTGCTGGCCAACGAGTTCGGTCAGGTGCGCTATGTCAATCAGGCGGCGATCGACATGTTCGGACGCAGTCGCGAGGTGCTGATGAGCGAGCCGCTGGGCTTCTCCGTCCTGGACGCAGAGCCAGCGGACATCACGATCCCGCACCCCGACGGCCACAGGGACTGCGAGATGCGCGTCGTTCGCATCGAATGGGACGACGAGCCCGTCTGGCTGGCCTCGGTCCGCGACGTCACCGAACGAAAGCGGGCCTCAGCCCTGCAGGCCCGCAGCGCCGAACTGGAGTTCGAGAACCGCCGCTTCGAGGCCGCCAACCGGCTGAAAAGCGAATTCCTGGCCAACATGTCCCATGAGTTCCGGACGCCCCTGAACGCCATCATCGGCTTCTCGCAGTTGCTGCGCGACGGTGTGGTGAGCCCCACGTCGCCGAAGCACGAGCTGTTCCTGGGCCACATCCTGTCCAGTGGCCGGCACCTGCTGCAACTGATCAACGACGTGCTCGACCTGGCCAAGGTCGAGGCCGGCAAGCTCGGCTTCGCGCCTGAACCGGTGAGCCTGCTCGAGCTGACGGAAGAGGTCAAGGCCGTCCTGGGCGAGGCAGCGGCGAAGAAGGGCATCGACATCGCGGTAGAGGTCGACCCGACGCTCGTGGAGGTTGAGCTGGACCCCGGCCGCTTCAAGCAGGTGCTCTACAACTACCTGTCCAATGCGCTGAAGTTCACGGCCGACCACAGCCAGGTGTCGGTGCGCGTGGCGGCGGAAGGTGAGCACCGCTTTCGCGTGGAGGTGCGGGACAACGGCCTCGGCATCGCGCCGTCGGACATCGCCAAGCTGTTCACCGAGTTTCACCAACTCGACGCCGGGTCGGCCAGGCAGCACCAGGGCACGGGCCTGGGCCTGGCCCTGACCAAACGGCTCGTCGAAGCCCAAGGTGGGACCGTCGGTGTCAGCAGCAGCATCGGTCACGGAAGCGAGTTCTACGCCGTGCTGCCACGCATCGGTCGAGCGGTCGAATAGCCGTCCCGACGCACTTCAGCGTCGCCGGCCCCGAACGCCTGCCCTCATGGCGGCGCGGTGCCGGCTTCTGCCGATGCCAGTGTGAAGAAGAAGCTCGTGCCGCGACCCGGCACCGATTCCACCCAGATCTGGCCCTCGTGGCGTTCGACGATGCGCTTGACAATGGCCAGGCCGATGCCGCTGCCTTCGTGAGTGCCCCGCTCGTGCAGGCGCTGGAACATCAGGAAGATGCGTTCGGCATACTGCATCTCGATGCCGATGGCGTTGTCCTTGACCTCGAAGACCCATCGTTCCCGCTGTCGCGTGGCGAGGATGATGATGTGCGGCGCGGGTTCGGCACGAAACTTGATGGCGTTGCCGATCAGGTTCTGGAACAGCTGCACCAACTGGGTTTCGTCGCCCAGCACGGTCGGCAGGCCTTGCGCATCCACCCTAGCGCCCGATTCGAGCATCGAGGCCTGCAGCGCAGCCACGGCGCGCCTCACGACCGCATCGACGGCCACGGGAATCAGCGGCTTGCCCTGCGAGCCGACGCGAGAAAAAGCCAGCAGGTCGGCCACCAGGCGCTGCATGCGCTTGGCACCATCGACGGCATAGTAGATGTACTTGTCGGCCTTGTCGTCGAGCCGGCCCTTGTAGCGCTGCGCCAGCAGTTCCGTGTAGCTGGCCACCATACGCAGCGGCTCCTGCAAGTCGTGCGAAGCGATGTAGGCGAACTGCTCCAGCTCGGCGTTGCTGCGACGAAGTTCGTCGTGGTCGCGCTTGCGCTCCGTGATGTCGATCACCGACGCCAGCGTGTATCGGCCGTCGGGCATTTCGATGGCGTCGAGGCCGATCTCGACGGCCACTTCGCTGCCGTCCTTGCGGCGGGCGCGCAAGTCCCGCCCGATGCCCATCGCTCGGGTGTGCGACCGCGCGACGAATTCGGCCACCTGGGCCGCGTGGGCGGCGCGCGCAGACTCCGGCACCAGGCGTTCGATCGACTGGCCGAGCAACTCGTCTCGGTGGTAGCCAAAGAGCTGTTCTGCCCTTTGGTTGAGAAGCACGATCCGATGCGCACGATCCAGCATCAGGAGCGCACTCGATGAGGCCTCGAAAACCAGCCGGAAGCGGCTCTCGGCGACCTCCCGCTGCTGCGTGTCGATCAGCGATTCCTCGACCGTGCGGCGACGCCTGATCTCGGCCTCGAGGCTGGCGATGGTGACCTGCAACTGATCCTGCACCGCCTTGAGCGGCGTCACATCGGTGATCTGCACCACGAACCCCACGACCTGTCCGTCCACCACGTCCGGCGTGTAGGTCGCCAGACTGTGTCGCTGTACGCCATCGGGCCCAGGGACGACGCGCTCGAACTGTTGAGACTCACCGCGCAGCGCGGCACGGATGTACGGCTCGTTCAGCGCATAGAGGTGGGGCCCCAGCAGGTCGACGATCGACCGGCCCACCAGCTCGTCGGGATCGACCCCGAACCGCAGTTCATAGGCCCGGTTGGCGAATCGACAGCGCATCTGGGTGTCCCAGTACGCCAGCATCGAAGGAGCATGATCGGCCAGGCGCCGGGCGAAGTGCGCGATGTCGCGGTCGGAGTCGAGGGCCATGAAGGATTCTCATCCGATCGGTGCCGGTGCGGCCAGAACGACCATGTCCATCGCGGGGCGCATCGTGAAGTGGGCCACCGAGCCCGCGACCGCTCCCGGCGCACGCACGCCGTCGTCCAACAAACCCTGCGACGCACGCGCTGGCTGTTGGGGATTCAGTTCCGATCGGCCGGCGCATGGGCCGGCCAGGCACCGGCGCCCGACCCAGGCAAGGCCGCGGGCGCCGCAGGATCGCTTTCGCCCTGCGGGGCGGCCTCGGGCTTGCGCTCGCGCACCAGGTAGCTGTAGAGCACCGGCACCACCAGCAGCGTCAGCAGCGTCGAGGTGATGACGCCGCCGATGATGGCCCGGCCCATCGGCGCCTGCAGTTCGCCGCCGTCGTTCAGCGCCAGCGCCAACGGCAGCATGCCGAAGACCATGGCGGCGGTGGTCATGATGATCGGGCGCATGCGCACCAGGCCGGCCTGGCGCAGCGCCTCGTGCACCGTGGCGCCGGCCTTGCGCGCCTGGTTGGCGAAGTCGACCAGCAGGATCGCGTTCTTGGTCACCAGGCCCATCAGCATCACCAGCCCGATCATGCTGAACACGTTGAGCGTGCTGCGCCACAGCAGCAGCGCCAGCATCACGCCGATCAGCGCCAGCGGCAGGCTGGCCATGATGGCCAGCGGCTGCAGGAAGCTGCCGAACTGGCTGGCCAACACGATGTAGATGAAGATCACCGCCAGCGCCATCGCGCTGAGCAGGCCGCTGAAGGCCTCGGCCTGCTGCTGCATCTGGCCGCCGACGTCGAAGCTGTAGCCCGGCGGCAGCGTGGTGGCCTTGATGAGCTTCTGCACGTCGTCGCCCACCTCGCCGGTGGATCGGCCCTGCACGCCGGCGAACACGGCCTCGCGGCGCTGCAGGTTCTGGCGGCGGATGATCTCGGGGTTGAACACCGGCTCGATGGTGGCCACGCTGTCCAGCGCGATCGGCGTGCCGTCCTTGGCAAAGGCCACCGGCAGGCCGCGCAGCTGGTCGATGCGCTCGCGCTGGGCTTCGTTCAGCCGCAGCACCACCTCCACCTGGTCGCCCTGCGGCGTGGTCCAGTAGGTGGCGGCGTCGCCATTGACATAGGCGCGAAGCGACGCGGCCAGTTGTGGCGCGGTCAGGCCCAGCTCGCGCACCGCGCCGGGCTTCAGGCGCACCGCGTAGGCCGGCAGGCCGGGCTTGACCGACAGCTCCACGTCGACGATGCCCGGGATCTGCTTCACCTTCTCGGCAAATTCGGTGGCCACCTTGGCCAGGCCCTCGGCGTCGCTGCCGAGCAGGGCCACGTACACCGGCCGATCGAAGCCGACGGCGGCGTCCACGCCGGGGATGCGCGCGATCTGCTCGCGCATCGCATCTTCCACCTGCTTCTGGCTGCGGTTGCGGTCGGCGCGGTCCTTCAGCGCGATGTTCAGCCAGGCCTGGTTGCGCTGGCCGGCGCCGCCCACCCAGGTGGACACGGTGGCCACCTCGGGCATCGCCAGCACGATCTCCTCGATCTGCCGCACCTTGGCATCGGTGCGGTCCAGGCTGGAGCCCACCGGCAGGCGCAAGGCCAGCTGGGTGTAGCCCTGGTCGGTCTGCGGCACGAACTCGCTGCCCACCAGTCCGCCCAGGCCGATGGCGGCGGCGAAGCTGGCCCCGCCGATGGCCATCACCACGCCGCGTGGCGACAGCGTGGCGCGGCGCCAGTGGCGCGGGCTGCTGCGGTCGCGGCGGCCATCGGCGCCGAAGCCGCGGCCCCAGGCCGGCAGCCACAGGCGGTAGCGGCGGGCCGAGAAGGCCCAGTCGATCAGGCGCTCGTACCAGCGGTGCAGCACGTCCATGCCGCGATCGGTGGCACGGATGGCGTGGCCGATGCCGGGCAGGTGCTTCAGGCGCTCGGACGGCGGGTCCTTCCACACCGACGACAGCATCGGGTCGAGCGTGAAGCTCACGAACAGGCTCACCAGCACCGCCACTACCACGGTGATGCCGAACGGGTAGAAGAACTTGCCGATGATGCCGCCCATGAAGGCCACCGGCACGAACACCGCGCACAGCGCGAAGGTGGTGGCCATCACCGCCAGGCCGATCTCGTCGGTGCCCTCGAGCGCGGCGGTCTTGTGGTCTTTGCCCATGTGCACGTGGCGCACGATGTTCTCGCGCACCACGATGGCATCGTCGATCAGCAGGCCGATGCACAGCGACAGCGCCATCATCGTCATGAAGTTCAGCGTGAAGCCGAAGGCGTAGACGGCGATGAAGCTGGAGATCACCGCGATCGGCAGCGTGAGGCCGGTGATGATGGTCGAGCGCCACGAGTGCAGGAACAGGAAGACGATGGCCACGGTGAGCAGCGCGCCCTCGATCAGCGTGTGGCGCAGGCCCACCAGCGAGCCCTTGACCCAGTCGCTGCCGGCATACACCAGCCGCAGTTCCACGTCCGGCGGCAGCGTCTTGCGCACCTCGTCCATCGCCGCCTTGACGGCATCGCCGGTGGCCACGATGTTGGCGTCCTGCTGCTTGAAGACGTTGAAGTTGATGGCCCGCTGGCCATTGATGCGGGCGGTGGAATCGGCCTCCTTCTCGCGCTCGACCAGGGTGCCCAGGTCGGCCAGGGTCAGCGCCAGGTTGCCGCGGCGGGCCACCACCACCTGCTCGAACTGGCGTGGGTCGCGCACCCGGCCTTCCACCCGCAGGATGGCGTCCTGCGTGCTGTCGGACAGCAGGCCCACCGGCTGGTCGGCGTTGGCCTCGCGCAGCGCGGTGGCCACCTCGGCCGGCGTGATGCCGTAGGCTCGCAGGCGCACCGGATCGAGGTCGATGCGCACCTCGCGCACGGTCAGGCCGCTGATGTCCACCCGGGCCACACCCTCCACGCGCTGCAGCCGCTTGCCCACGGCGTTCTCGCCCAGCACCGACAGCTCTCGCGCGCTGCGCGTGGCCGTGCAAGGCGCCGCCAAGGCTGCCTGGCTGGCCGCGGCGGCCACGCCCGGCACGGATGGCGCGGGCGCCGGCACCGCGCAACGGCTGACCAGCGCCAGGTTGACGATCGGCTGGTTGTTGTCGTTGTTGAAGCGCGAGATCGTCGGCGCCTTGGCCTCTCGCGGGAACACGGCCTGCACCGCGGCGATGCGGTCGCGCACGTCCTGCATCGCGCGGCCCATGTCGGCATTCAGCGCGAACTCGATGCTCATCTGCCCGCGGCCTTCCATGCTGCGCGAGGTGATGCGCTTGACGCCGGCGATGCTGTTCACCGATTCCTCGACCGGCTTCATCAACTCGCGCTCCACCGCCTCGGGCGCCGCACCCGGGTACATCACCTCGACGAAGGCGCCGGGGAAGGTGATGTCGGGCATCTGCTCCACACCGAGGCGCACGTACGAGAACAGGCCCAGCACGCACAGCGCCACCATCACCATGGCGGCGAACACCGGGTTGGCGATCGAGACTCGGGTCATCCACATGGTGAGGTTCCTCGGTGTCGATCAGCGCAGCGCGGCCGAAGCCAGCGGCGACGCCCTGCCCGCCACCACCAGCGCCTTGGCGCCTTCGCGCAGGTTGTCGAAACGCGCCGCCAGCACCTGGGCGCCGGCCGTGACGCCCGACACCACCTCGACGCGCGACTGCGCCTCGTCGAGCCGGCCGGTGATCACCTCGCGCCGCGCCAGCACGCCGTTCTCGATCAGCCACACATGGTTCTGGCCCGAGGCCGAGCCGATGGCCGACAGCGGCAGGGCCAGGCGCTGGCGGTCGTCCGGCAGGGCCACGGTGGCCACCGCGTACTGGCCGGCACGCAGGCGTTCACCGGGGTTGGCCAGCTCGATGGTCACGCCGATCGAGCGCGTGCCCGGTTCGGCCGCCGGGGCGATGCGGGCCAGGCGGCCGGTGACCGGCTTGTCGACGCCCTCCACCAACACCTGCACCGTCATGCCCGGCGCCAGGCTGCCCACCTCATGGGTGCCGACCAGGCCGGCGAGCTCCAGCGTGCGCAGGTCGACGATGGTCAGCAGCGTCTGCTCGATGGCCACCTTTTCGCCGGGCAGCACATGGCGCTTGGCCACCACGCCGGTGATCGGCGCGGCGGGCGCGGCGTCGCGCAGGCCCACCCGGGTGACCGACAGCGAGGCCTCGGCGGCGTTCAGGGCGGCGCGGGCGGTCTCGACCTGCGAGCGCGAGGTGTCCAGGGCATTGGGCGATATGAAGGACTGGGCGGCCAGGCGCTCGTTCGACGCGTGGGTGCGCTCGGCCTGGGCCAGCGCGGCACGCGCCGATTCGAGGTTGGCATTGCGCTCGGCCACGCGGCCGGACAGCTCGGACACATCGATGCGGCCCAGCACCTGCCCGGCCGTCACCCGCTGGCCCTCGGCGACGGCCAGCGTCAGCAGCGTGCCGGCCGCCTTGGCCCGCACCACGGCCGTGCCCGGGGCCACCAGCGGGCCCGAGAACTGAATCTCCCGCGACATGGTGGTGAGCACCGGTCGAACGACCTCGCTCGGCCGGAATTCCAGCGGCGCCGAGGCCGCCCCGGCGGGGCCCTTGGCCGCCATCGCCGACGCACCGAAGCTGCCCAGCGCGCCGAGCTTGCCGCCCGACACCGCCACCGCGATGCCGATGGCCACCGCCACGACCACGCCTCCACCCGCGAGCCATCCCTTGCGCATGCCGCACCCCCTGTCCGAACCCTTTTTGAACCGAGCGGAGTGTAGGTTTGCCAAGATACCGGCCAAGCCGGCGTGCGACGAACTGCGCGGCCGGTGCGACGAACTGCAGCCGACAGGCCCCGGGCGCGCGGCAGCGCGCCCGGACGACGGTCCGCTGCGGGGCGCGGGCTGGCGCGGGCCGGCCCCGTCAGGCCAGCTTGAAGCCGGTGACCTGCTCGCTGAGCAGCACACCCTGGCCGCGCAGATCGCCGGTGGCGGCTGCCATCTGCTCGACGAGCTTGTGGTTGTCGACGGTCTTGGCGTCGATGGCCTGCAGCTGCTGAAGCAGCACCTGCGAGCTGCCCAGCCCGCCGCGGGTGAGTCCCACGATCTCGTCCATCGACTGGTTGATGCGCAGCACGTTGCGCTGGGTGTCGGCCAGCGATTCGGCGCTCATGTCGGCCATCGCGCTGCACTGCTCGATGTCCTCGGTGGAGCTGGTGATGATGCCGTGCACCTGCCGCGCCGAGTCGGCCGTCCGCGTGGCCAGGCTGCGCACTTCCTGCGCGACCACGGCAAAGCCCCGGCCCGCGGGCCCGGCCTTGGCGGCCTCGACCGCCGCATTCAGCGACAGGATGTTGGTGCGGAACGCGATGTGGTCGATGACCTGAACGATGTCCGCGATCTTGCGGCTCTTGCCGCGCAGCGACTTCATGCGCTCGTCCAGCCGCTGCATCTGCGTGTGGCTGCGCAGCGCGTCGATGCGCAGCGTCTGCACCACCTGCGTGGCGTCGTCGATGCGCCGGCCGGTGTCCTCCAGCTGGTCGACGAACTGCGCCACGCGGCCGATGATCTCGGTGGTGGACTGCGAGGTCTCCTCGGTGCGGCGGCGCAGGTCGTCCGACGCGGTGGTCATCGAATGCGAGGCATGCGACATGGCCGACACGCCCTGTCGCACCGCCGAGAACAGGTCGGCCAGCCGCGACAGCGAGGTGCTCAGCGAATCCAGCGCCTTGGCCACCTCGTCGCGGCCGCGGGCGCGGGGCCGCGCGCTGAGGTCGCCGTGCGCCATGCGCGTGACCTGTTCGCGGATCAGGTCCAGCCCGCCGTCCATCACCCGGTACACCGAGAACAGCATGTACAGCGCCGCCAGCAGGCACAGCGTCACCACGACGGCCATGCGCCGCATCTCCTGTCCGAGCGCCTCGTCGCGGTCGGCCAGCATCCTGTCCAGGGCTTCGAGCGACAAGCGGTGCAGCTTCTGCGCCGCCTGCACGGCCTGCTCGCCCTCGGCAAGGAAGCTGCTCACCTCGCCCAGCGGCGCCGACCCGAGGAGCCCGGTGTTGGCGGTGGCGATGAAGTCGAGGATGGGCTTCCAGGCGGCGGCGTCGTGCAACTGCGCCACCCCCGGCGCGCGTTCGCGCGCCAGCGGCTCGGTGCGGTAGCGCACCTGGTCCAGCGCCAGATCGGCCAGCATCAGGTTCCCCACGGCGCCGTTGCGCCAGTGGGGCTCGGTGCGGCCGCCCAGCCAGCCGGCGCCGTTGGCACGCATCGAGGCCAGGCTGCCGGCCAGCGCCGGCAGGTCGGTGAACGCCAGGTGCTGCAGCCGGTGAGTGGCCAGCTCCGGGTCCACCGCCAGCCCGGATTCGGCCGTCAGCACCGGCACCAGTGCGTTCAGCGCGTCGTGGTAGCGGTGCAGGGCCTCGAGCCGGCCCTTGGCGTCCACGGCTTCGCCGGCCTTGAGCGCGTCGTGCGGTGTTTGCACGCGGCGCAGCGAATCGATGATGCCGGGCGCAAACGGCAGGGTCGCCACCGCCTCCGACAATTCCAGGTAGGCCTGGTCGATGCCGGCTCGCCAGTCCGGCCGCTTTCCTTCGGCGCCGCCGAGTGCGGTGACCGCAGCATCCAGTTCGGCCGCGTGCAGCGCATGCGACAGCTCGGCGGCGCGGATCGCGATGACCAGTCCCTGCCGTTCGCTCCGGGTCAGCGCCGTCTGTGCCGTGACCGTGCGCAGGTAGTTCACGCCGAGCAGGGCGATCGGCACGACGAAGCACAGCGTCACCACGGCAGCCTTCATGCCGAAGGGCAGCAGGCGCAACAGGCGCACGCCCGGCGCGAGCAAGCCGTGGTACTTGAAGAAGTTGCCGAAGCGCAGCCCGGGCAGGCGCACCTGTCGCAATTGCTTCAACGCGCTGCTGGCTGTCGACATGACCATGGCGATGCATCCGATCCGGAAACCAACGATTCGAGGCCGCACCCCCATGTCGGAACACGGCGGCAACCTGGTGTGTATCGGCGGCCCGCTGCGGGACTGAATGCCCCTCGGGCCACCTGTAGGGATTGTTCGACTGGTGCGGCGCCGACCATCCGCACAAATGACGCACCGACATGGGGCTGTTCGAACCACTGATTCCTCGCTGCCGAGGCTCAAATCCTCCTCGAACCGGCCGATAACCCGTCAGTCGCGGCACTTGCCCGGGCGCGGGATGACCCGAAGCGCGACGTTCGCAGCGAGGATGCATGAGCTCCGAGACCCCAGATACCAACACCCGTCCGACCGCCGTGCCCGCTGCGGGCGGCCTCGGTGCGCTCTGGCGCCCGGTGGCTGCCGGGGCCGTGGCGGCCGCGGGCTGCCTGGCCGTGGCACCGCAATGGACGAGCGGCGCGCTGGCGGCGCTGGCCTGCGGCACCGTCTGCGCCGCCCTGGCCTGGCCGCGCGGCGCGGCGGCCCCGGCACAGCGCGCCGGTGCATTGGCGGCGGCCGAGGGCACGACGCTGATGGTCAGCCAGGTGGTGCCGGTGTGGCAACGCCACATCGAGGCATCGAAGGCCGAGGCCGAGAAGGGTGTGGGCGGCCTGCTGCAATCCTTCGGCAACCTGTCGGACGGGCTCAGCCAGGCCGCGCAGCACGCCGAGAAGCTCAATCCGATGATGGGCGCCGGCGCCACCGACGAGGCCCTGGAAGAGAACGCCGAGATCGTCGAGTCGCTGCTGGAGCCGATGCGCACCAGCCGTGCCCAACGCGACGCGATGGTCACCGAGATGCTGGCCTGCAGCGAACGCCTGGCCGAACTCGGCCGCGTCGCCAAGGAGGTGCGCGACCTGGCGCGCCACACCCACCTGGTGGCGTTCAATGCCTCGATCGAGGCCAACCGCGCCGGCGAGGGCGGCTCGGGTTTCGGCGTCGTGGCGCAGGAAGTGCGGTCGCTGGCCGCCCGCAGCGGCGAGGCCGGCCAGCGCATCAGCGAAGAGCTGGGCACCATGACCGCGCGCATCGACCGCCTGCGCAAGCAGTCGGAGCTGGCCACCATCGGCGACGAGGAGCTCGAGCTGCTGGCCCGGCGCCGCGCCCGCGAGGTGGCCGCCGCGCTGGTCACGCGCATGGCCGGCACGCTGCGCGGCTCTCGCGAGCTGCGCGAGGCCGCGCTGCGCATGAACGGCGAGCTCGAGCAGGTGTTCATGGGCTTCCAGTTCCAGGACCGCCTGACCCAGATGCTCGACATCGTCGGCCGCGACATGGGCCGCTTCGCCGAATGGGTGCAGTCCAACCCGTCGGCCACCCACGCCGACATCGCCGAGTGGCTGGCCCGGCTCGAACAGTCCTACACGATGGAAGAGCAGCGCACCTTCCATCACGGCACCGTGCAGATCGAACGCACGGCGGCCGTCGAGTTCTTCTGAAAACCTGTCTCATCGAAGGAGCAATCAAATGGCTAAGACAGTGATGGTGGTCGACGATTCCGGGAGCTTCCGGACGGTCGTGAAGCTGGCGCTGCAAAAGGCCGGCTACGAGGTGGTGGAAGCCGCCGACGGCAAGGACGCCTGCGGCAAGCTGGACGGCCGCAAGCTCAACCTGATCGTCTGCGACGTGAACATGCCCAACATGGACGGGCTGAGCTTCCTGAGGCACCTGAAGACGGCCGCGAACTACAAGTTCACGCCCGTGATCATGCTGACCACCGAGTCGCAGGAATCCAAGAAGGCCGAGGGCCGCGCCGCCGGTGCCCGCGCCTGGATCACCAAGCCCTTCCAGCCCTCGCAGCTCGTGGACGCCGTCAACCGGCTCTGCGTCTGAGCGGCCGCCCAACAGGCCCGCAGGAGCTTGCATGAGCCGAATGGCACTGGTCATCGACGATTCGTCGAGCGTGCGCACCGTGGTGCGCCTGACACTCGAGGACGCCGGCTTCGACGTCATCGAAGCCGGCGATGGGGTTGAAGCCCTCCTGCTGCTGGACGGGCGCGCCCTGGACTGCGTCGTCTGCGACGTGTCCACGCCCCGCATGGACGGCCCCAGCCTGCTGCGCAAGCTGCGCTCGATCGAGGCCTACCGCCGCACGCCGGTGGTGGTGGTGACCACGCAATCCAGCCTCACGGTGCGCGACGATTGCCGCCGCGCCGGCGCGGGCGCCTGGCTGGCCAAGCCCTTCCAACCCTCGATGCTGATCGACACGATCGAACAGCTCACGCGAGCCACCGGAGCCGTCGCATGACCCTCCCCGTCCACGCCCCGATCGGCGAGTTCACCATCGCCGCCGCCGCGGCGCAGCGCGAGACGTTGCTGCAGACGCTGGCCGACGACGGGCCCGAGCTGTGGCTCGACCTGTCGCATGTCGAGGCCTGCGACAGTGCCGGCGTGCAGCTGCTGCTGTCGCTGCAGCACAGCGCGCGGCAGCGCGGGCAGCGCCTGTGCATCACCGAGCCCAGCGAACCGGTGCGGCAGGCCCTGGCCACCTACGGCCTGAGCACGCGCCTGCTCACCCCGAGCGGAGAAGCCGCATGAAACGCGACGACGACGACGAGATCCTGGCCGCCGCGCGGGTGGGCTTCCTGGACGAGGCGCAGGACATGCTGCGCCAGTTCGAGCAGGCGCTGCTGGTCATGGAGACCGCGCCCGACGACCACGAGAACCTGAACGCCGCCTTCCGCGCCGCCCACACCATCAAGGGCACGGCCGGGTTGTTCGGCTTCGAGGCCGTGGTGGCCTTCACCCACGACGCCGAGACGCTGCTCGAAGGGCTGCGCTCGGCGCAGATCGTGGTGAGCGAGCCCGTGATCGCCCTGCTGCTGCGCAGCCGCGACGAGATCGAGCGCCTGCTCGACGAGGTGCGCACCGGCACCGCCGACCTGGCCGCCGCCGCCGCGGGCGCTGCACTGGGCGCTGAACTGCGCGCGGCCATGGCAGGCGGGTCCGGCAGCGGGGCTTCTGCCGCAGCGGCTGCCCACGACACCGTGGCCGACTCCGACGGTGCCGACGGCGAGCAGGCTGGCGCCTGGCACCTGTCGCTGCGCTTCGGCGGCGATGCGCTGCGCAACGGCCTGGACCCCCTGTCGTTCATCCGTTACCTGGACAGCGTGGGCACGGTCCTGGGCATCGAGACGCTGGCCGACGCCGTGCCTGCGCTCGAGGCGCTCGACCCCGAGCACTGCCACCTCGGCTTCGAGATCCGCCTGGACAGCCCGGGCCCGCGCAGCCTCATCGAGCAGGTGTTCGATTTCTGCGCCGAGGACTGCGACATCGCGATCCTGTCGCCCGATTTCGGCCCCAACGACTTCGACGCGCTGCTGCTGCGGCGCTGCGGCGACGACGCCGACGCCACGACCGACCTGCTCGACCTGTGGGACCGCCTGGGCTTCCGCCGGCCCGAGGCGCGGGCCCCGGCGGCCAAGGCGGCTGCACCCGTCGAGGCCAAGGCCGCCGCGATGGCGACCACGGGCACGGCCTCGGCCCCCACCGCGGCCGCGCCGGCCCCGGGCGGCACCGACCGCCGACAGGCCACCCGCGACCGCCGCAACGCCGACGCCAACGCCGGCAGCTTCATCCGCGTGCGCGCCGACAAGCTCGACCGGCTGATCGACATCATCGGCGAACTGGTCATCGCCAGTTCGGGGGCCCAGCTGGTGGCCGACGAGGCCGCGTCGGCGCCCTTCCACGAGGCCGCGCTGCGCATCGCCGGCCTGGTGGAGGACGCCCGCGACCGCGCGCTGGGCCTGCGCATGGTGCCCATCGGCGAGACCTTCGCGCGCTTCCAGCGCGTGGTGCGCGACGTGAGCAAGCAGCTCGGCAAGGAAGTCGATCTCGAGCTCACCGGCGGCGACACCGAGCTGGACAAGGCCATGGTCGAGGTGATCGCCGACCCGCTGATGCACCTGGTGCGCAACAGCCTGGACCACGGCATCGAGATCGGCGCCGACCGGGTGGCCGCGGGCAAGTCGGCCAAGGGCCGCCTGGCGCTGAACGCCTACCAGGAGTCGGGCCAGATCGTCATCGAGGTCAGCGACGACGGCAAGGGCCTGAAGCGCGACCGCATCCTGGCCAAGGCCATCGAGCGCGGCCTCGTCTCGCCCGACGCGGTGCTGAGCGATGCCGAGGTCAACGAGCTGATCCTGATGCCCGGCTTCTCCACCGCCGAGCAGGTGACCGACCTGTCGGGCCGCGGCGTCGGCATGGACGTCGTGCGCCGCAACATCGAATCGCTGCGCGGCCAGATGCACATCGCCAGCACCGAGGGCGCCGGCACGACGATCCAGATCCGCCTGCCGCTCACCCTGGCCATCATCGACGGCTTCCTCACCAACGTCGCCGGCATCCACTACGTGGTGCCGCTCGAATCGGTGGTGGAGTGCATCGAGAACCCGCCGGCCTGCCATGCCGACGCCTCCGGCGGCAACGGCTGCTTCGACCTGCGCGGCGAGGTGCTGCCCTTCGTCGACCTGCGCCGCTGCTTCCGCCTCGACGGCGAGCGGCCGCCGCGGCAGAGCATGCTGATCGTGCGCACCGAGCGCAGCAAGGTGGGCCTGCTGGTCGACCGCCTGCACGGCCAGCACCAGACCGTGATCAAGCCCTTGGCCCGCGTCTTCGCGCAACTGCGCGGCATTGCGGGCTCCACCATCCTCGGCAGCGGCGAGGTGGCCCTGGTGCTGGACGTGTCGGCGCTCGTCGCCCACGTCGTCCAGCGCCCCAACAGCCCCTTGTCCTCGGCCCCGCGCAGCGCGGCTGCGCACTGACCTCGCCTTCAAGGAACACGCCCCGTGCGCAAGAACCTGCCTGTCAACGACACCGAGTACACCCTGCCCGATGGCATGACCATCGTCTCGCGCACCGATGCCAAGGGGCGGATCACCTGGGTCAACGCCGACTTCGTCGAGGCCAGCGGCTTCGTCGAGTCCGAGTTGCTCGGCCAGCCGCACAACCTGGTGCGCCATCCCGACATGCCCGAGGAGGCATTTGCCGACCTCTGGACCACGCTGAAGGCCGGCCGGCCCTGGACCGGCGTGGTCAAGAACCGCCGCAAGGACGGCAGCCACTACTGGGTGGTGGCCAATGTGACGCCACTGCTCGAAGGCAACGAGGTGACGGGCTACCTGTCGGTGCGCACGCGGCCCACGCGGGAACTGATCGATGCCTGCGCCGCGGCCTACAAGAAGTTCACCGACGGCAAGGCCCAGGGCCTGGCCATCCGTGACGGCCTGGTGGTGCCCGACAAGGCCCCGGGGCTGGTGGCCCGGGTGGCCAACGCCACCCTGCCCACCCGCGCCACACTGCTGGCGCTGGGCGCGACCGCCGCCACGGCGATGGCCGGCGTGGGCGGCGCGCTGCAGGCCTGGTGGCTGCTGGCGCTGGCCGCCGCCACGCTGGGCGCCACCGCGTGGGGCGGTGCGCGCCTGCTCGGCACGCTGCGATCGGGCATGGCCGACGCCAGCCGCTGGATCGCACAGTTCAGCCAGGGCCGCTTCGACGGGCTGGTGGAGGCACGCGGCGAGGGCGACCTGGCCGAGCTGATGCGGGCTTTGCGTTGCCTGCAGGTGCGCCTGGGCTTCGAGGTGGCCGACACGCAGCGACGCGCGTTGGTGGCCGAACGCATCCAGCATGCACTGACCGTGGCCGCCACCAACATGATGGTGGCCGACGCCGACCTCAACATCGTCTACGCCAACCGGTCGCTGCTGCAGATGCTGCAGGAGGCCGAGTCGGACATCCGCAAGGACCTGCCGCACTTCGATGCCAAGACCGTGATCGGCGCCAACGTCGACATCTTCCACCGCCGTCCCGAGCACCAGCGGGCCATGCTGGCGCGCCTGGACGCGCCGCACACCGCCAAGCTCGCCATCGGCGGCCGCCGCTTCGAACTGCTGCTCAACCCGGTGATCGACGCCGACAAGCGCCGGCTGGGCATCGTCGTGGAATGGAAGGACATGACCGCCGTGCTGGCCGCGCAGGAACGCGAGGCGGCGCTGCTGGTCGAGGAACGCCGCATCAAGGACGAAGCGCTCCGCATCAAGCAGGCGCTGGACGTGGCCTCGCTGCCGGTGCGCATCGCCGACGCCGAAGGCACCGTGCTGTACATCAACCAGGCGCTCGATGCCGTGCTGCACCGCGACGCCGCCGCGTTCCGCCGCGAGCAGCCTGCCTTCGACCCCGACAACGTGGTGGGCCGCTCGATCGGGCTGTTCTACCCCGACCCGGCCGCCGCAGTGACCCGGTTGAAGCAGCTGACCCAGCGCACCCAATCGCGCATGGTGCTGGGCGGCCGCACCTATGACCTGACCACCACGCCCGTGCTCGACGACCAGGGCCTGCTGCGCGGCACGGTCGGCCAATGGCTCGACCGCACCGAGCAACTGGCCGCCGAGGCCGAGGTCACCGCGGTGGCGCAGGGCGCGGTCGACGGAGACCTCAGCGCGCGCATCGCGCTGGACGGCAAGTCGGGCTTCTTCCTCTCGCTGGGCGAGCAACTCAATGCCTTGCTGGACACCCTGTCGCGCACGATCACCGAGGTGAGCACCGCGGCCGAGCACCTGACCGCCGCCGCCAACCAGGTGTCGCAGACCTCGCAGTCGCTGTCGCAGTCGGCCTCGGAGCAGGCCGCCAGCGTCGAGGAAACCGCCGCGTCGCTGCAGGAGATGGCCTCGTCGGTGCGACAGAACGCCGACAACGCCGGCGTCACCGACGGCATGGCCGCCAAGGCCGCCAAGGAGGCCGGCGAGGGCGCCAGCGCCGTGGCCCGCACCGTGGAG
>NZ_MWLO01000162.1 GCF_002198735.1 Ideonella sp. A 288 | reverse complement strand
CCGCCACAGTCAGCGCCACCGTCGGCTGCCGCCTGTCGCGCCGCGCCGCGCCGCGCCGCGCAGATCGTCGGACGGAACGAACGGCCGCAACAAGCCCACAGGCACCCCATGGCCCATGCTTCGAACGCTTCGAGAACCCTTCGCCGTCAGGCCGCGTCGGCGCGCACGAACGCCTGCGTCACCTCGCCCAGCGACGCCTGCACCCGGTCGACGATGGCCGAGCGGCCGTGGGCCGACAGCACCAGCTCGTGGGTGGCGCGCGTCATCGCCACGTAGAGCAGGCGCGCGGCGTCCTCGAGCGC
Source organism: Ideonella sp. A 288 (assembly GCF_002198735.1). Classification (GTDB taxonomy): domain Bacteria; phylum Pseudomonadota; class Gammaproteobacteria; order Burkholderiales; family Burkholderiaceae_C; genus Pseudaquabacterium. Next base: position 60,214 of record NZ_MWLO01000162.1, on the reverse strand, counting down.
TTCGCCCTTCATCGGCAGCGCCTGCAGTCCGGCCACCAGCACCAGGCGGAACTCCAGCCCCTTGGCGCTGTGCATCGTCAGCAGCTTGACGCTGGGCCGCACCCAGTCGAAGCGACGGAAGGCCTGCGCGTTCATCGACTGCCAGGGCAGCCGCCGCCGCGCCAGCGCCTGCTCGATCGGCCGCATCAGCGCCTTGGTGCGGCACAGCACCGCGATCTCCTGCGCCGGCGTGCCGGCGGCGATGGCCTCGGCGATGCGCTCAGCCAGCGCCTCGGCCTCGTCGCGCTCGTCGCGCCCCTGCACCAGCACCGGCAGGCGGCCCCGGCGGCCGGCGCTGGCCGGCTGCACCAGCGTCACCTCGTCGTCGTCGCGCGATTCGCCCGCGCCGTCCAGCAGGCTCTGTGCGCAGTGCACCGCCAGCGCCAGCACCTCGGCGGTGTTGCGGTAGTTCATGCGCAGGATGCTGGTGCGGCCGCGCGCCTCGATGCCGACGCTGGCGAAGTGGAAGCGCCGCCGCTTCTTCTGGTAGATCGACTGCGCGTCGTCGTACAGCACCAGCAGGCTGTTGGTGGCCGGGTTCACCAGCCGCACCGCCATGCGCAGCCAGCCGTCCTCGAAATCGTGCGCCTCGTCCACCAGCAGCGCGGTGTACTGCCCACCGGGCACGAAGCCGGTCTCGAGCGCGCGCTCCACGGTGGCCACCAGGCGGCGGAAGTGCTCGTCGCGGTCGGCCACCTGCGGCACGCTGAGCTGGTAGCTGTCGACCATGTCTTTGCACCAGCTGTGGAAGGTGCGCACCTGCACCCGCTCGTCGACGCCGCGGTGTCGCAGCAGCGCGCCGATGCGGTCGGCCAGCGTGCGGTTGAAGCACAGCACCAGCACCGGCTGGTCGGGCCGCGCCGCCGCGGCCAGGTGCTGCGCTCGGCAGATCAGGATCATCGTCTTGCCCGAGCCCGCCGCACCGTGGATCACGCGGTGGCCCTCACCCAGCGTGCGGGCGATCTGCTCCTGCTGCAGGTCCATCACCTGCAGCAGGTCGGGCAGGGCCGGTGGCGCGGCACCTGCAGGCGCCTCGGCGCCGGCCAAGTCCAGCGCCGCCTGCGTGGGCACGCGCAGTTCGGGAAACAGGTGCCAGCGGATGCGGTCGCGCTGCGGCAGCGTCAGCGTGTGCGGGTAGCTCACGGTGAACATGCCCCACAGGCGCCGCTGGAAGTCGCCAGGCTCCACCGAGTCGGCCAGATCGTCCTGCAACAGCACCTGGTGGCCGGGGAACACCGCGTGGAAGTCGGTGCCCGCCACCTCGGCCACCGCGATGTGCGAGAACACGGCGCCCCAGCCGTACGGGAACAGCAGCCTGCCCTGGAACGGGCCGTCGGCATGGGTGAGCGCCGCATCGGCCTTCATCGCATCGACCAGCTCCATCGCATGGTCGCGCGCCTGGCGCAAGGGGTTGGCCTCGACGACACGGCCGCGCGCGGTCTGCAGTTCGACCCGGTCGCGCGAGGCGCTCAGCAGCGTCGGCCGCTTCCAGGCCTTCACCTCGAGCAGCAGCAACCCTTGTCGCGGGCTCAGCACCACGAAATCGGGCTGCCGCGCACGCGGCCCCACCGGCACGTCGTGCCACACCAGGTAGTCGTTGTCCAGGCAGCGCTTGAGCTGGTGCAGCACGCGCCGCTCGCCGGCATTGCAGCGCTGGTCGACGTGGGTCAGGCCTTGGGGGAAGAGGGCCATCGGTAGAAGTTCACTCCACGGTCTTCAGCAGATCGGCGTGGTGCGCGGCGAGGTGGGTGCGCAGCAGTTTGCGCAATGCCTTCCCCTGCACAAGGCACTCGGAGACCACGCCCGGAGTGATCGGGTGACCGGTGTAGTCGTTGGCGTTGCGTTGCTTGCGCAAGGCGTCGAGCACGACCCATACATCATTGCCGACGCCGAGCGTGAGCGGCAGCGACTGGATCACGGTCAAGTGGTGTCCTGGCTCACTGGTTGCGGGCCGGAAGCCGGCGGCCATCATGGCGACCAAGGCGCACTGCATGACGGCCTTGTAGGCAGCGTCGAATCGCGTCTCGTCGCTGATCGACGTCACCCCGGCGTCGGCGAGGTTGCGGTCGATGGCCGCCAACAGCCGTTGCACTTCGGCCGCCGTGGGCGCATGCGACCTAAGCTTTCCGATGCGCAACAAGTTCTGCAAAGTCATCTTCGCCTCCGATCAGCCAGATCCGCGGACCCGACGCCACGCTGCGTGCGAAGCCATCGCCGGCGGCCCAGCGGCGCGTGAAGTCTCGCGGCGCCATCACCGTCGGGTTGACCTCCCGGCCCAGCGCATCCTGCACCGACGCCAAGACACGCGCCAGATCGGCGAACCCGACGGTTCCCAACACCATCACGTCCACATCGCTGCCCGCACGCTCGGTGCCAGCGGCGATGCTGCCGTAGACAAACGCCTGCGCCACCTTGCCGCCCAGTGGCAACAGCGCGTTGCGCAAGACGTCGGCCAGGCCCCCGGTCTTGCGCAGCAGTCCGGCCAGTTCGGCGAACACCGGACTGGCTGGGTTGGCGCGGTAATGCACCTGTCGCCCCACCTCTTGTCGGATCAACAGACCAAGCTCGGCCAGGGCGCGCAGTTCGCGGTGAAGCGAACCCGCCGAGGCACCGGTCAGGCGCGCGAGTTCGCGCACATGCAGCGACGCCTCGGGATGCAGCAGCAGCGCACCAAGCACGGCCGCACGCGTCTGCCCCAACAGATGGTCTGCCATTGACCTCATGTAGCCGATTTTGCTACAAATGCAGCTGTTTTGAGAACATCTCCGCGTTCGAAAGGCATGGTGGCGGAGCAAGTGGCCGGCAAGGCCCTGACGGCCGCACCGCATCCTGGTCGATCACTGGGAAACCGAAGTGGCGCAGATGGACCACCTCCTGGTCACCCGGGACCTGCACTTCTCCCTCAACCTGATGCAGAGCTTCAATGGCGGCATCGTCATCACGACCGGCGGTTCCACCTGCGGCGCCAAACTCAGTTTCGCCGAGGGCAAATTCTGCTGGAACAACGAAGCGCGCTTCGGAGGGCTGCAGTACTGCCGCGAGCATCAGGCGGCGCGCTGAACGCACCCGTCCGACCCCAAGGATCACTCGTCCACCAACGCCGCGCCAGACACGGGCCCCGTCCCCAGTGGCGAAGCAGCAGGGTACTTCCGCGCATTGAGCACCAGCTTGTCGCGCACCGCCTGCGCGATGTCCACGCCGGTGTGGTCGGCCACCTGCACCAGGTACAGCAGCACGTCGGCGATCTCGTGGGCGATGCGCTCGCGGGTGGCGAGGTCGGCGTGGGCCCGGGCCGACTGCTCCGGCGTCATCCACTGGAAGATCTCGGCCAGCTCGGCCGCCTCCACCATCAGCGCGGTCGACAGGTTCTTCGGCGTGTGGAAGGGCTGCCACTGGCGGTCGGCCGCGAACTGACGCAGCGTGGCCTGCAGGATGGCCAGGTCCAGCGGCTCGGGCCCGGGCCGCTCAGCCACCGCGCACCAGCCCCAGCACCTTGCCGGCATCCAGCGTGCGCGCCTTGTCCTGGATCGCCGGCAGGTGCCGGCCGTACAGGCCCTGCGCCTCCTGCGTCATGCGCGCATAGGCATCCTTCAGCACCTGGGCCGACATGACGCGGCCGCCGGCGTAGTAGCGCTTGGCCACGTGGCCCAGTGCATAGGTGGCGGCGAAGCTCATGCCCGTGCTCACCGCCTGGTTGCCCAGACCGCGCAGCAGACCGCCGCCCACCCGGCCGAGCAGCCCGCCCAGCAGCTTGCGCCCGGCCTGCTCGAGGTACTGCGAGGTCAGGCCCACGCCGGCGGTGGCGAGGAAGTCCTTCACGTGGCCGCTGTCCAGCTCGTAGCCATGGGCCTGGCCGATGCGGTACACCAGCTTCATCTGCAGCGGGATGATGGCCATCGTCGACAGCGTCTCCGGCAGCAGTTCGAGCGCGCCGTTCAGGATGGCGGCGTTCAGGATCGCCGAGTCCAGCGCGGCATCGTCCACGGGCGCCGCGGTGGCACCGGCCGTGCTGGCCGCACCGGCCAGTGGCGCCGTGGCCATCGCCTCCGCCTGCTGCGAGAACTGCCCTGTCGACCCCGCGTCCAGCCGCAGCGCGGTGGACAGCTCGGCCAGGAAGGCCTGCTCGGCGGTCGACTGCGCACCGTCGGCGTCGCACACGCAGGCCGCCATCTCGTAGGCCAGCCGCCTGGCGTCGTCGCTCACCAGCTCGGGCAGCACGCTGGCCAGCGACACGCGCTTCATCAGCACGTCCTGGTACAGCGTGGGCAGGTGCAGGCCGTCGGCCTGCGAGAAGCCGTCGGCGATGCGCTTGATCTCGGCGCGCTCGCGCTCGTGCTTGTCGCCATCGGCAAAGGCCGCCAGCAGGCTCACGGTGACGATGGCGCGGGTTTCGTTGGGGGTCATGGTCAGGCTCCAGGTAGGACGACAGTGTCCCTCTGTGTGGCGCGCGGCGCGAAGGTTCCGTGAACGGCCCTCACCGGCGGCCACCGAACACGGGTACGGCGCTTGCATTCGCCACGCCACATCGCCCCGACATCGGAGACCCGCACCATGCTCGTGACCGCCGCCATGCTGGGCGTCATCGCCGAGGCAGGAGACAGCGTGCTGACGCTCGTCGACGGCCTGGACGAGGCCGACTTCGCCCGCAGCCGCCTCACCCGCCACGAGGTGCGGCGCCAGTTGCTGGAGATCGCCGATGCGCTGCAGGCGCTGCCCGAGGCGGCCCACGACGCCATGCCCGAGATCGACTGGCCCGGCTGGCACGGCACCGCGACGGCGCTGTCGCAGGCCGGGCCGTCGGCCGACGACGCCGCCTGGTTCGCGGCACGGTCGATGGTGCCGGCCACGCTGATGTGGCTGCAGGTGTACCGCCGCGCCGAGCCGGATCTGTTCGAGTTCAGGCCGCATTAGCCGCGGACCGCGCTGGCCACCCGCCGGACCACTGCCGCGCCACCGACGTCCGGGATGCGACAAACCCGACACCGCCGCTCGGCCTGGTCGTGCCGCGGCAGGGCCGGTGATCGCCGCGGCGCCACCCATGCCCGCCGCGCGGCCGGGACCGACCAGCCCGCCCCGCGCACCCACTGGCATGGTCCGTGCACGAGACCAGCATCCGTCCCCACCGCAGGAACCCCGCCATGCACCACCCCACCCGCCAAGTCTTCGTGTGCAACCAGCAGCGCCCGCCGGGCCACCCGCGCGGCTCGTGCGCGGCCCGCGGCGCGCCCGCGGTGCTGCAGGCCCTGTGGGGCGAGCTGCAGAAGCGCCAGGCCTTCGAGCAGGTGGGCATCACCTACTCGGGCTGCCTAGGCCCCTGCGAGGGCGGCGTCAACCTGGTCGTGTACCCCGAGAACGTGCTCTACCAGGGCGTGACGGCCGGCGACGTGCCCGAGATCTTCGACCAGCACCTGGTCGGCGGCACGCCGGTGGAGCGCCTGCGCGCCCCGGCCTCCACCTGGTGAGGCCCGCCGCTACGGCAGGTCGAGCTCAGGGTAGCGGCGGAAGATGCCCTGCTCGTTGAAGGGCAGGCGCCGCTCGCTTTTCAGGTAAGCCTTCACCTTGGGCAGCGCGGCGACGCGGTCGTGCAGGTCGACGATCGCGGGCGTGCGCGCCAGCGCCTGCGCGGCCGCCTGCGGGAAGGCGTAGCGCAGGCCCTCGATCAGCTGGAACAGCGACAGGTCGGCGTAGCTGACCTTGCCGCCCACCAGCTGGCGCGAGCCCGCCGGGTTGCGCACCACGATGGTCTCGAACCACTGCAGGTACTTGGGCATGCGCACGCGGCAGAACTCGGTGGCGCGGCGCAGCGCCTCGGGCTTCTGGTCCTCGTAGTACAGGCCCATGCCCACCGGGTGGTGGGTGTCGTGCGCCTCGCTCACCGCGTCGGCGATGGTCAGCTGGATCTGCTGCGTGGCCACCCGCGCGGGCTCGCTGCGGCCCACCAGCTTCAGCGTCGGTCCCAGGTAATGCAGGATGGCCGCCGTCTGCGCGATGACCAGCGGCCCGTCCTTCAGAATGGGCGGCGCGAACGGCGGCAGCGTGGCCTTGCGGTCGGTCAGGTGCCGCTGCAGGGCCGGCACGCCCTGCCCGGACGCCTCCGGCCCGCGCGCCACGTCGATGTAGGGGGCGCCCGCCGCTTCCAGCGCCAGCCGGACGAATTCGCCGCGGCCCTGGATCGTCGGCCAGTAGTGGAGTTCATATGCCATTGGCCGAATGTAGCCTGCACCCCGGGGGCGGACGACGCAGGTCGTCGGCCTGGGGGGCACTCTCAGCGCTTGGCCGGGGCCGGCGGCGCGGGCTTGAACGTGCGACTGATCAGCTGGGCCGCCTCGGGCCCGTCCCACTGCCGCGCGCCCACCACCTTCTCGAGCACGCGGCCCTGCGCGTCGACCAGCACGGTGAGCGGCAGCTTGTCGGCGCCCAGCATGTTCTCCAGCAGCAGCTTCTCGTCGATGAAGTGGCTGATGGTGGCGTTGGTCTGCTTCAGCAGCGCGCGTGCCTTGTCGGGGTAGTCGTCGGTGGAGATGCCGATGACGGTGAAGCGCTCGGGCCGGTCGCTCCAGGCCAGCCGCTCGAGCGAGGCCATCTCCTGCCGGCAGGGGCCGCACCAGCTGGCCCACACGTTGATGATCAGCGGCCGCCCGCGGAAGTCCGACAGGCGTTTGGCCGGCCCGTTCAGGCCCTGCATCGTGGCGTCGCGCAGTACCGCGCCCACCATCACCTCGCCGGGCGTGGCCGCCCGCGCCGCGGGGCCGATGGCGGCGGCGCACAGCAGCGCCACGGCGTGGCGGCGGGTGGGTCGTGCGGTGGCGCAAGGCGGCAGGGCGTTGGCAGTGGGCATGGGGCGGTATCGGCGTGGCGGGGGCAGCACAGGGCGCCAGCGTAACCCAGCCGGCCGCCAACGGCCCGGCCGGCACGGTCGTGCATCCGGTCGCCGGTGCCCTGCGTATGTCGGCCTTGGCGGGTGCCCCGGCGGTCGGGTGCGCTGCGCCGGCCGCACCGCGCCCCGCGGGGTGCCAACACCACATCAACCCTGAGGAACCCGACCATGACCCATCCCTCCGTGCACCGCCGTTGGTGGCCGACGGCCCCGGCCGCCAGCCCCCTGTGCGCCGTCCTGGCGACGCTGGCCCTGCTGGCCGCCGCGCCGGCACAGGCCTCCAGCCACCGGGAGGCGCCGTTCATCACCACCGCGCCCAAGGTCGACGGCACCGACCTCTACCTGTTCAACAGCTACGAGCCCGGCCGCGCCGGCTACGTCACGCTGATCGCCAATTACCAGCCGCTGCAGGCGCCCTACGGCGGGCCCAACTACTTCGCGATGGACCCCAACGCGCTGTACGAGATCCACGTCGACCACAACGGCGACGCGAAGGAAGACCTGACCTTCCAGTTCCGCTTCCAGAACGCGCTGAAGGGCATTTCGCTGCCGATCGACGGCCTGAACGTGCCGATCCCGCTGATCCAGGCCGGCGGCGTCTCGACGCCCAACTCGCCCAGCCTGAACGTCAACGAGCGCTTCACCCTCAACCTGGTGCGTGGCGACCGCCGCACCGGCGCCGTTGCGCCCGTCACCAACGCCGCCAACAGCAGCGCGATGTTCGACAAGCCGGTCGACCACATAGGCGTCAAGACCGTCCCCAACTACGCCACCTACGCAGCGCAACATGTCTACAGCGTCAACATCCCCGGCTGCGCCACGCCGGGCAAGGTGTTCGTCGGCCAGCGCAAGGAGGCGTTCGCGGTGAACCTGGGCGTGATCTTCGACCTGGTCAACGCCCCGGTGTCGGTGATCACCGACCCGGCGCTGATCAACGCCGCGCCCAACACCATCGACGGCGCCAACGTCACCACGCTGGCGCTGGAGGTGCACAAGAGCTGCCTGCTGGCCCCGGGCGCCGCCGACCCGGTGATCGGCGCCTGGACCACCGCCAGCCTGCGCCAGGCCCAGACGCTGCTGCCCGTGCCGCCCAGCGGCCACCAGACGTCGGCCGCCGTCGGCGGCGCCTGGGTGCAGGTGTCGCGGCTGGGCATGCCGCTGGTCAACGAGGTGGTGATCGGCCTGCCCGACAAGGACCGCTTCAACGCGTCGAAGCCCGGCGGCGACGCCCAGTTCATCAACTACGTCACCAACCCCACCCTGCCCAAGCTGCTGGAGATCGCGCTGGCGCTGCCCGGCGTGTCCCCCACCAACTTCCCGCGCAACGACCTCGTCACCACCTTCCTGACCGGCATCCCCGGCGTCAACCGGCCGATCAACGTCACCCCGTCGGAGATGCTGCGGCTGAACACGTCGATCGCCGCGGTGCCCTTCGCGTCGCAGAACCGGCTGGGCATCGTCGGCAGCCTGCTCAGCGGCGGCACCGACTTTGCGGGCTACCCCAACGGCCGCCGGCCCAAGGACGACGTGGTCGACATCTCGCTGGTGGCCATGATGGGCGGCCTGTGCCGCGCCAACGCCGGCAACACGCTGGGCTTCGGTGCCGCCTGCCATCCGGGCGTGGTGCCGCTGGGCGACACCGCCTTCAAGCTGCACGACGCGGTCGACCAGGCGGTGGTGCCGCTGCTGCCGGGCTTCCCGTACCTCTTCACGCCCACCGCGGGCTCCAACTGAGGGACATGGCCATGCACAGGATCCTTTCCACGCTGGCCCTGGCGGCCACGCTCGGGCTGGCCGGCGCGGCCCAGGCCGCGGTCGTCACCTTCGAGCCCGACGACTTCGTGCTGGTGCTCGGCGACGGCGACACCCACTCGGTCGAGGGCTTCGACTTCACCCTGCAAAGCGGCCGCGCCGATGCGTCGTTCTTCGTCTCGGGCCTGCAGGACCCGGCCTACGTGGGCAACGGCAGCCGGACGCTGGTGGCCGCCAACCAGGCCAACCTGCGGGTGGCCACGTCGTCGGGGCAGGGCTTCGACCTGCTGTCGTTCGACCTGGGCGGCAGCTTCGTCGACTTCACCGAGGCCTGGGCCGAGTCGGTCACCGTGATCGGCCACACCGCCGCTGGCGACCTGAGCCTCACCGTCGACCTGCCGGACCTCGCCACGATGGCCACGGTGACGCTGAACTGGCTGGGCCTGAGCTCGTTCGAACTGCGACCCAACGGCACGCCGGTGAACGACTTCGGCCCCGACTTCAGCATCGACAACCTGCGCGTCAACGTGGTGCCCGAGCCGGCCAGCCTGGCTGTGGTGGCGCTGGCCCTGGCGCTGGCCGCCGGGGTCGGTCGACGGGGGGCGCGCCCGCGGTCGGGCTGAGGTGCATCAAGCCCTTCGGCACCCGCGCTGGCGCGCCGGCGCCGAAGGGCGCAAGATGGGCCATGCAAGGAGACCGACCATGACCCCCGACGACACCCCCCGCGAAGGCGAGCTCAGCAAGTTGATCGACGAACAGCTCGAGCTGGCCGCCGCCAAGCTGCCGGCGCTGGAACCCGCCGTGGTGCATCCCTCGCCGGTGGACCACGAGGAGCGACCGGCCCCCCACCCCACCTTCGAGGACGTGATGCTGGGCACCGCCCAGCCCACGCCCGAGATGCTGGAGGAGCTGGCTGCGCTGCAGGCCGCGCCCGAGCTGAGCGAGGAAGAGCTGGCGCGGCAGGCGCTGGCCGATGGCGGGGCGGACGCCGACCCAGGGACGCCGGAATAGTCCGTTAGGGATTAGGGCCCCACCGCACGCGCAGGCGTGCGCGATGTCGCGCGCGCGGTGTCGCGGCTGGACGCTTCGAACGGGTGCCAGGGTTTTCTCGGAGCCCTGTATCTCCGTGCCGGATGGCCCCTCTGTCGGGGCCAAGCCGCAGGGTGGCCGCTCCAACGCGCCGCCAGGTTGCACGAAGTTCGCATGCATCCACACAAGACCCGTCGCGCCCTGCGACGACACGTGGAACCTGGAGGAGCCGTCATGTCCCACCTGTTCACACCCGTCATCTCGTGCCTTGCCGCCGCCTGCCTGGCCGTGCCCATCGGCGCGCTGGCGGCCGACAACACGGCCGTCGCCTGCAGCGTGATGGTCGACTACTCGAAGAACAACGTCCTCGTAGAGCGCTACCTGCGCGACTTCGTGGTCACGCCCGACACGCCCTTCGTCGACGACTTCGGCACCCGGCTGCGGCTGAAGCAGTTCACCGCCACGGTGACCCGCGCGTCGGGCACGGCGGTGGTGTCGTTCGACTACTTCAACGACGTCGGCGTCTTCCATGCCGTCGCCTTCAACGGCAGCCTGAGCGTGCGCGGCGGCGGTGACGCGCAGTCCACATCCGGCAGCCACTCGTTCTTTGCCGCCAACGGCTCGACGGGCCCGGTGGGCGGCGCCCACCTGACGAGCTACACGGTGTCCTGCCGCAAGGCCTGAGGCCGGCGTCGCGGCGGCCGGCCTCGGCGGCCGGCCCCGGCAGGGCCGCCACCCGCGACGGCTGGGCGCCTTGGCCCAGGTGCCAAGGCCCGGGCGCCCGCACGGCGGAACAACCCGGGCATCATCGGGCCCCATGACACGCCCCGCCGATCGCCTTGCGCGCCCACCGGAGCCCGAGGCCAGGGCGCGGCGCAACCCACTGAGCCCGAAGAAGCTGCTGCTCACCAAGTGGACGGCCGCCGCGCCGCGCGACAAGGAAAAGCACTTCGTGGTCGTCCGGGTGGTCGTGCCCGACCCGCCCGCCACGCGCATCGACCAGGTCGAGCTGGAGGCCGTGCACTCGCGGCGGATCGTCGTGCTGCCCTGGCGCGATCTCACCGACGGCCGCCAATGGCGACAAGGCTGGCTCTGACGAAAGCCGGCGCCATGCCGCGCACCCGGCGAGGGCATCACCACCATGTGTACGTGGTGGAACTGTCGGACCGGGTGTGGAACGAAGCCCGCTTCCGCAAGGCCAACCCCGACCACCAGCTGGGCAAGCCCTTCGTCTATGTCGGCATGACCGGGCTCGACCCCGATCTGCGCTTCGACAAGCACAAGGCCGGCATCCAGGCCAATCGCTTCGTCTTCGAGTACGGGCTGCGCCTGCTGCCGGCGCTGTACGAGGTCTACAACCCGATGCCCTACCAGGCCGCCTGCGAGATGGAGGTGGAACTGGCCATCGGCCTGCGCGAGGCGGGGTATGGGGTGTGGCAGGCCTGAACGTCGCGCCGAAAGCGCTGCAAGTCCCGTTCGTGGCACCGACCGAGGCCGAGGTTTCGGTGCTGGCCGCATCGGCCACTTCCGGCCGGCCGTGTCGGGCCCGGTGTCGCCGGCGGTCGGCCCTCGGCCCGAGCTCCTCCCTTGAGTGGAGTCAATCCGACCACGTGGGATCGGTGGACGATGGCACCATCATTTCGCGGCGACCTGGCGTCAGGGGCTGTGCATGGGCATCGGCGATGCCGATCGCCATGACGAGGCCGTCCGCGCGTCGATCGCGAGGATTGGCACATGAGGGTGCTCACCATCTACGCACACCACAACCCGCAGTCGTTCTGCCATGCGGTGCTGGAGCGTTTCACCGAAGGACTGCGCGATGCCGGCCACGAGAACGAGGTGGTCGATCTGCATGCGATCCACTTCGACCCGGTGCTCCACGACCGGGACGGGCCCGGCTGGGTCGACGACAGCGTGCCCGACGACGTGCTGGCGCATTGGCGGTTCGGGACCTCGCTGCTGGCGCGCGAGCGCAATCCGTTGCGCAAGGTGCTGGTCAAGCGCTGGATCGGCAAGTCCGATGACCGCGAGCTGGTTCGCAGGGTGCATGCGCTGGGGCCGCCCCGCGACGTGGCCGAACAGCAGGCCAAGGTGGCACGGGCCGATGCGCTGGCCTTCATCGCGCCGGTCTACTTCGTGGGCTTCCCGGCCATCCTGAAGGGCTGGGTCGAGCGCGTCTTCAGCCTGGGCTTCGCGTTCGGCATGACGGCGGACGCCTGGCGCGGCGACCTCGTAGCCCGCGTCCCGCTGCTCAGGCACCAGAAGGCACTGATCATGCAGACGACGATCTGGGACGAGGCCTCCTACGACGCTGGCCTGAAGGCGGCGATGAAGCTGCTGGTCGACGAGTACGCGTTGCGCTTCCCTGGCATCCAGCGGGTGGAGCACGAGTACTTCCATGCGGTGCACGGGGCGGACGACGCCAGGCGCGCCGCCTACCTGGACCGCGCCTACCAGTTGGGCCGCGAGTTCTGATCATGTCGGCCCGGTCGGGCGGGCCCGCGCCCCCCATCCTGGAGGTGACGGCCCGCACCGCGCGCACATGGCGCAGGAACGGCGCGGCCAACCTGCTGCGCATGGGCCACTGCGCCCCCACGGTGATGCAGACGCTGCTCGACGCGTCCGGAACCGAAGCGCCTTGGCTCGTCAAGCTCACCGCGGGTCTGCCCGGCGGCATCGGCAACACCGGCGGCGAATGCGGCGGTGTCACCGCACCCTTGGTCCTGATCGGCCTTCGCCACGGGCTCGAACCCGATGACGACGGGCTGCCGACGGTCGTTGCCAAGGGCCGCGATCTGCTGCGGCAATTCGCAGCCCTGGAGGGCACCACGGCCTGCCGCGACATCCGCCGCGACGCACGGATTCCGCTGCGTTGCATCGGCGTCGTCCGGGAGGCGCCGGTGCTGTGCGCGAAGTGCCTGTGCGGCGACGGCGCCGGTGCGCTGACCGCCGAGCAACGCCGTGCCCACGGTCGGCTCTTTGCCGACTGGCACGCCAAGGACTTCCACTGTGCGCGGTCGGTGCTTCGCCATCTGGACAGCGCAGTGGCGGTCGACGAGCAGGTGCTGGCCGCCGGCTCCGCATTCATGGGCGGAACCGTCTTCACCGGCATGACCTGCAGTGCCCTGACCGCCGGCGTGATGGCGCTGGGCCTAGCCACGGGCGCGATCGAGAACAGCCGCCTGCGCGTGCTGCGCATGATCGCCACGATGGCCGTCGGCGGAGACGCTTTCGCCGACAGACTCAACGCGTTCAACCGCACGATGAACCTGGGGCACCGGCTATCACAGTGGTTTGCCGCCGAGTTCGGCAGCACGCAGTGCCGCGCCATCACAGGGTGCGACTTCTCCAGGCTGGACGACGTCGACCGCTACCTCGACGGCGGGGGCACCACGCGTTGTCAGGTGCTGGCCCAGCGGGTGGCCACACGGGTGCAAGCCATGGTGACCGGCGTCAACGGTCTTGGCCGGCCACAGTAACTGTCGCCAACCATCAGCAAGCCAGCGTCGTCGGTGCCTCCCTTTAGAAACAAGTCCCGAACACCCGTGACGAGCGCGTGCCTCTTCGGGCGTAGGGCCACGCCAGGCCCTTCAGCTCAGCCAGCTTTCGACCGGCGGTCACGGCCTTCTTCAGCACCGCCGGGGTTTCGAACAGCGCAGGCTGCAGCCGGGTGAGCGGCTGCAGCGGTGGCAGGGCCGGCGCGGCGGTCATGTGCTTTGGACCGGGCGGCCAACTGCCCGGTTGATGTGCATGGGAAATGTCGATGGGCTATGCATGTTGGCCATGACGCGTATAGGATTACAACTTTTTCTATACACGTTGACCGACGTCTGCACAGGCCCGGCCCGTCAGGCTGGCGCTTTGAGTGAGTCGCCCAGACCGGCCAGGTTCTGGCGGATGGCGGCATCCAGTCGGGCGGCCAGCCACCAAGCGTCCACCCGGATCACTTCAGCAGCTCGCGCACGACACCGGCCAGGTCGCCCAACGCCTTGTCTGGCCAGGCAATGCCGACCGTCACGGCGCCGCCCTTGATGTCCAGGCGGATCTCGGTCTTCGCCTGCGGCCCGTCAGGGGGCAGGTCAGTGCAAGCGGCACGAACGCCGCCGGCTGTGCGTCCAATGGCTGCGCGCCCGAGACGGCTTGCAGCGCGAACTGATGCTGCCGCGCCAGTTGCCGCCAGCGGTGCACGACGTTGTCGCTGATGCCGTGCGACATCGCCACCAGCGCCACCGACAGGCACCTGCACGCAACCCACCCACGCCGGCGCGTTCCGCACGATGGCCCTGCCGGCGCTGGCACCGATCCTCGGCCTGGCGTTCATCGTCGCCGCCCCCTTTTCGCCGGCCTGGCCGCCTCGGTCTAGACCGCCCCGCAGGCCCTGGTGCACAGCCCCAAGGCACTGCAAACACTGCGCAACGTCGCCCTGTTCTTCGCGGCGCCCTTCATCGGCCTGGTCTACGCGGTGTTGATGCCCTTCCGTGCCCACCTTGTGCTCGCGCAGGATGCCGATCTCCGCGAGCTCCTTGAGGTAGATGCTCGCGGTCTGGCGCTTGGCCACGCTGCTTTCATCTGGGAGGTCCTCCACCGCGGGTCCTCGTATGAATACATGAACTACCCTCCAGGTAGTCCAAGTAATCGTCCGCACTCCCGACCGGTCAAGATTCGGTCGGCGCCAACAGCCGCAGATCGAAAGTCATAGGATCAATCGCATGAGCTACTCGCCGAACGAGAAGTTTCAGGAACTGCTCAAACTGCTGAAGGGCGGTACCTTCAGCCTGGGCCTACGCACCGGTGACGACGCCAAGCACCAAGCCTTTCTCGAAGCATTTCCTGCCACCAGCTTGGCAGACCTATCGCTTGCGCAGTACGTTGTCGGTTCTAAATCGCAGTCCTTTTGTTGGTGGCTTGAGCGGGGCCTCGAACCAGTCCTGGGCCGATACATGCCGGGCACTTCTCGTGGGCACATCATCTATCAACTCGAAGATGGCAGCTACTATAAGAACCGCCACCTGAAGAACCTGAGCGATGTTGACGCGCTGCGATACACGCTGAAGTTGCAGCAACTCGTCGCTAGCGCGGACCCAAAACAAGACATCTGCTGGATCGACAGTGATGCCGAGCTATACAAGCGCGCCGGCGTGGAACCACGCGTGACAATGGGCGATGGTCGGAAGCTGCGGCTTCTGAGCATGTATCACCCTGACGATGTGATCCCGATATCGTCTTCAGACCACCTTCGGCACTTCTTGCTGCAGTTCGGAATGCCGCCAGAAGACATCGAGCCGAAGCGCAAGCCGGTTGCGCGAATGAGGCAGCTGGATCAGATATACGGTGCCGCCAAGCAGGAAGCGCCGGCCCTGACGCCATACGACTTCATGAGGGCACTTTACGGCCCAGATCTGGCCATCGCACCAGTCAAGGACCCGGAGGCGGATGAGCCCGCCGAGCCCACGGAGGAGGACTTGCCGCCGAACCCGAAGCCAGCCTTGAACACGATCCTCTATGGCCCGCCTGGGACCGGCAAGACGTATCGCACGATCGACAAGGCGCTCGAAGTCCTTGACCCGGACTACCTAGTCAAGCACGCCGACGACAGAGGCGCAATCAAGGCTCGCTTCGATGAATTGGTCGCAGCGGGCAACGTCCGCTTTGTGACCTTCCATCAGAGCTTCAGCTATGAGGACTTCGTCGAGGGTCTACGCGCGACCACAGATGACACCGGTGCGCTGCGATACGAGGTGGTCGACGGCGTATTCAAGTCACTTTGCACCGCTGCTTCTGCGCAGGTCTCCCATGACACACCGGCAGCTGTCGATGTGAAGGGCCGTCGAATTTGGAAGATGTCCCTCGGCAACAGTCAGGGCGTCGATTCGTACATCTACGACGAGTGCATAGAGGCCGGGTACGCGCTGCTGGGCTACGGGGGGTTGATCGACTTCAGCGGCTGCTCGAATCGTGCAGATGTTCGCAAGCGCTTCGAAGAGAACGGGAAGGCCGTCGGCGATGACGACTATGGCGTCACAGCGGTCACCATCTTCCTGACGCGATTGAAGATCGGCGACCTTCTGGTGGTGACCGACGGCAACTTCAAGTTCCGAGCGATCGGTGAAGTGACGGGTGAGTACAAGCGCCTGGGCCGCGAAGAACAAGGCGACGACTACGGTCAGAGCCGCAAGGTCAAGTGGCATCGCGTCTACTCGCCATCTTTGCCCTTCGATCAGCTGATGAACAACCAGTTCAGCCAGATGACGCTCTACGAGCTGAAGTCCGGCTCGATCGATATCACCAAGCTCTCCAGCCTTCTGGGAGCAGCGCCGGGGTCTGTCCCAACCAACGGCGACCCCTTTGTGCCGGGCCAGGCGCTGGGCAACAGCTACAAGATCGGCAAGGTGACAGCGGAAGTCATTGAAGTAGACAAGAAGGGTGGTACTGCCGTACCCATCACTCGAAAGCTGCTCACTGATCTGGTTGCACTTGTGAAGGCGGGCAAGATCACCGTGGAGGACATTTGGGAGAAGCGCGTCTACGACAAGGTGCCCGACTTCAGTGCCGACAAGTACATCGTCAATGGATACCAGAACATCTTGCGGCCGTTGGTCGAGCGCCTGCTGAAAAGTCCGGGCTCATTGCCCAGCGCGGCATTGGCCGCTTCTGGCGCTGTGGGTTCCCCGAAAGTGCTCATCATTGACGAGATCAACCGGGGCAACGTTTCCCGCGTTTTCGGTGAGCTGATTACTTTGATCGAGCCCACAAAGCGGGCCGGAAACGCCGAGGCGTTGCAGGTCACGCTTCCATACTCGAAGAAGCCCTTCACCGTGCCGAACAACGTGTACCTGATTGGCACCATGAACACCGCCGATCGCTCACTGTCCGGTATCGACATCGCGTTGCGTCGACGCTTCACCTTCGTATCCGTGCCTCCTCGTCCTGACCTATTGACGGAAACTGAGGTTGAAGGCATGAGCGTGGGTAACCTCCTTCGTGCGATGAACGACCGAATCGAAGTGCTGCTCGATCGCGACCACTGCATCGGCCACGCGTATTTCCTCCCTCTCAAGAAAACGCCCACACTCACGGCGCTAGCGACCATCTTCCGGCAGGAGGTTCTGCCTTTGCTGCAGGAATACTTCTTCGAGGACTGGGAACGGATTCGCTGGGTGCTAAACGACCACCAAAAGGTTGACCCCGAAGACTGCTTCATTGTTCGCCCTTCGAAGAAGCTTGATGAACTCTTTGGGTCGTCGCCCATGGCGGGCGTACAAGACAACCGGTGGATGATCAACGACGCGGCGTTTAGCGCCATCAGCAGCTTCGCCGGCGTGATCGGGGCGAAGCCGTGATCGACATCGCCGTGCGTGAATTCGCACGGCTGACGACGGCTCAAGTGTTGCCTTCACTTGACCAGCACACAGTCACCCAATCAGCGTTTGAGTACCTCTGCGACTTGGCTGCGCGAACTGGTTCAGGTGGCGCAAAGCTCGTTCAACTGGAGGACCGCGTCTCTCTTCGTTTGGACAACTTTGTTGGCGTAGTCCAAACCCCATGCGGAACCAGGCTTGAGATCTTGCCGAAGCACGTTGACCACGCGCGAGATGCAGAGTGGTCACGTGTCCTTCTCAAGAAGATGCTGCTGTCGGCCCTGAAGCTGACAACACGCGACGTGGGTCAAGCCTCGATTGAACTGTTGAAGAGCCCTCTTTCCGAGTGGGTGATGCATCAGTTCTTACAGCAGTTGGACCGGCTGGTGAAGCGTGGGCTGCGCTTCGACTACCAGCGCATCCAAGAGGAGCAACGCTTCCTCCGTGGCCGTTTGGACGTCGACAAGCAACTTCGGCAGCCTCCAGGACGAAGCCACCTCTTCCAGATCGAGCACGATGTGTTCTTGCCCAACAGGCCAGAGAACCGGCTACTCAGAAGCGCGCTGGCTCGGGTCTGCGAGTCTGCACAGACTCAAGGGAACTGGCGTCTGGCCCATGAACTTGCGGTGGTACTCGCGGAGGTTCCACAGTCCACGCAGATCGAAGCCGACTTCAAGTGCTGGCGCACCGATCGCCTGATGGCCCACTATCAACCTGTTCGTCCGTGGTGCGAACTGGTTCTGGGCGAACACATGCCAACGGCGTTGAAGGGGCTCTCGCTCGGCATCAGCCTCTTGTTCCCCATGGAGAAGCTCTTCCAGGAGCACGTGGCCAACGTCCTGTCGCAGAGACTGCAACCCAAGACACGACTCGATCGACAAGTGGCTTCAAAGCATCTTTGTCTGCACGAGAGCAAAGGTTTCTTCCGTCTTCAGCCCGACTTGGTCATGACACGCGCCAACGAGACCTGGGTGCTCGACACAAAGTGGAAGATCCTGAGCGCTCCATCCACTGTTGACGATGGGTCGAGCCCATCTCGATACGGCTTGAGCCAGTCCGACTTCTACCAGCTGTTCGCCTACGGCCACAAATATCTCAACGGAACCGGGGACCTGTTCCTCGTCTACCCGAAGACGAAAGCATTCGCCGAGGTTTTGCCGCCGTTCCAGTTCACCGACGGACTCACCTTGTGGGTTGTTCCGTTTGATCTGGAACTGGATCTGTTGGTTGCCTCCCCAGGAGGCTTACCGGTTGGTTCGGGCGCAGACGCAATCTGTGGCAACGACGTGACTTTCGCCCTAGTCGAGGAGGCCGCGCCGTAACCAACCTTTTGGTGCTTCGGCTCAGGAAGTCCGTAGCTCGCCTACTTCCGACGCCTCGAAGGGTCTGTTACATATTCTCGAGTTCTGAGAAAGTTCTCAGGACTTCTGAGAACCTACACAGCTACACGTCAATATTCGCCGCCCGCAACGCATTGCTCTCGATGAAATCCCGGCGCGGTTCCACCTCGTCGCCCATCAGCATCGTGAACACGCGGTCGGCCTCGATGGCGTCGTCGATCTGCACGCGCAGCAGGCGGCGCACGGTGGGGTCCATCGTGGTTTCCCACAGCTGCTCGGGGTTCATCTCGCCCAGGCCCTTGTAGCGCTGGCGGCCCACGGCGTTCTCGGCCTGGCCCATCAGCCAGGCCATCGCGGCGCGGAAGTCGGCCACCTTGTGTTCCTTCATGCGCTCGCCTTCGCCTCGGCGCACCACGGCGTCGGGGCCCAGCAGGTCCTTGAAGGTGACGCCGGCCTCCCTCAGCGCAGCGTAGTCGGCGCCGTGCACGAAGTCCTGCGTGATGACGCTGCTCTTCACGTTGCCGTGGTGGCGGCGGCTGATGCGCAGCAGGTGCTTGTCGGTGCGGGTGTCGAACTGCGATTCCACCTGCGCGTCGTGCACCGCGGCCTGCAGCGCGGCGGCGCTGGCCTCGGCCGCGGCGGTGCTGTCCAGGTCCAGCAGCAGGCCATTGGCCAGCGCGCGCAGGGCCTGCAGGTCCATCCAGTTGGCCAGGCGGTCCATCACGTGGTTGGCCACCACGTACTTGCGGGCCAGTTCTTCCAGTGCGCTGCCGGTCAGGGCCGGGCGCGTGGCGCCCGTGGTGGTGGCCACGCCGTCGGGCAGCACCATGGCGCCGTCCAGCGCCACCTTCAGCAAAAAGCCGTCGAGCTCGAGCCCGTCCTTCAGGTACTGCTCGTGCTTGCCCACCTTCACCTTGTACAGCGGCGGCTGCGCGATGTAGATGTGGCCGCGCTCCACCAGCACCGGCATCTGCCGGTAGAAGAAGGTGAGCAGCAGCGTGCGGATGTGGGCGCCGTCCACATCGGCGTCGGTCATGATGATGATGCGGTGGTAGCGCAGCTTGTCGATGTTGAACTCTTCGCTGCCGATGCTGGTGCCCAGCGCAGTGATCAGCGTGACGATGCTGTCGCTGGACAGCAGCTTTTCATAACGCGCTTTCTCCACGTTCAGGATCTTGCCGCGCAGCGGCAGAATGGCCTGGAACTTCCGGTCGCGGCCCTGCTTGGCGCTGCCGCCGGCAGAGTCGCCCTCGACGATGTAGATCTCGCACATCGCCGGGTCTTTCTCCTGGCAATCGGCCAGCTTGCCGGGCAGGCCCATGCCGTCGAGCACGCCCTTGCGGCGCGTCATCTCGCGGGCCTTGCGCGCCGCTTCGCGCGCACGGGCGGCGTCGACGATCTTGCCGCAGATGATCTTGGCGTCGATCGGGTTCTCGAGCAGCCAGTCGGTCAGCAGCTTGGAGACGATCTCTTCCACTGGGCCACGCACTTCGCTCGATACGAGCTTGTCCTTGGTCTGGCTGCTGAACTTGGGCTCGGGCACCTTGACGCTGACGATGCAGGCCAGGCCCTCGCGCATGTCGTCGCCGGCCACTTCTACCTTGGCCTTCTTGGCGATCTCGTTCTCTTCGATGTACTTGTTGATCACCCGCGTCATCGCCGCGCGCAGGCCGGTGAGGTGGGTGCCCCCGTCGCGCTGCGGGATGTTGTTGGTGAAGCACAGCACGTTCTCGCTGTATCCGTCGTTCCACTGCATGGCCACTTCGACACCGACGTTGGTGTTGTTGTCGCTCATCTTGTCGGCCATGGCGTGGAAGATGTTGGGGTGCAGCACCTTCTTGCCCTGGTTGATGAACTCGACGAAGCCCTTCACGCCGCCGGCGTAGGCAAAGTTGTCTTCCTTGGCGTTGCGCTCGTCGACCAGGCGGATCTTCACGCCGTTGTTCAAGAAGCTCAGCTCGCGCAGGCGCTTGGCCAGCACGTCGTAGTGGAAGTCGATGTTGCTGAAGATGGTGTCGTCGGGCAGGAAGTGCACCTCGGTGCCGCGCTTCTCGGTCTCGCCGATGATCTTCATCGGGCTCACCTCGAAGCCGTCGCGCATCTCCAGCAGGCGGTCTTGCGGCACGCCCATCGCAAAGTCGATCGAGTGCACCTTGCCGTCGCGCCGCACGATCAGCCGCAGCCACTTGCTCAGGCCATTGACGCAGCTCACGCCCACGCCGTGCAGGCCGCCCGACACCTTGTAGCTGTTCTGGTTGAACTTGCCGCCGGCGTGCAGTTCGGTCAATGCGATTTCGGCGGCCGAGCGCTTGGGCTCGTGCTTGTCGTCCATCTTCACGCCGGTGGGAATGCCACGGCCGTTGTCGATGACGCTGATGCTGTTGTCGCTGTGGATGGTGACGATGATGTCGTCGCAGTGCCCGGCCAGCGCCTCGTCGATCGAGTTGTCCACCACCTCGAACACCAGGTGGTGCAGGCCGGTGCCGTCGCTGGTGTCGCCGATGTACATGCCGGGGCGCTTGCGCACGGCCTCCAGGCCTTCGAGGATCTGGATGCTGTCCGACCCATAGGCCACCGACGCTTCGTCGCCCGTGGACGCCACGAAGCCCTCTGCCGTGGGCACGGCCCGCTGGGTGACGCCGTGGGCATCGGGTTTCGGGGTGTTGGTTGGCTTCGGGTCGGTCATGACATCGTCTCGGGTGCGGGCGGCCGGTGTTCTGGCGGCCTCTTGAAAACGCGCAAGCGGGCACTGGGGCCCGCTGCAGTTGGTTGGCTGGCCCCGAAGGGCAGCCGATGCAGGCGGCGCTAGATGCGCATCGGCATCACCACGTACTTGAAGCCGGCCTGCTCGGGCACGGTGATCAGGGCGCTGGCGTTGCCGTCCTGCAGCTCGAGCTTGACCATGTCGTGCGGGATGTTGGACAGCGCATCCATCAGGTAGGTGACGTTGAAGCCGATCTCGATGGCGTCGCCGCCGTAGTCGACCTCGAGCTCTTCCTTGGCCTCTTCCTGCTCGGCGTTGCTGGACGCGATGCGCAGCAGGCCGGGTTCGAGGTTGACGCGCACGCCCTTGAACTTCTCGCTGGTCAGGATGGCGGCGCGCTGCAGGCTGGCCAGCAGCGGCGCACGGCCCAGGGTGACCGAGTTCTTGTGGTTCTTGGGGATGACGCGGTTGTAGTCGGGGAACTTGCCCTCGACCAGCTTGGTGACGAACTCCATGCCCGAGAACGCGAACTTGGCCTGGTTGCCAGCAAAGCGCATCTCGATGTCGGTGTCCTCGTCCTTCAGCAGCCGCTGCAGCTCGAGCACCGTCTTGCGGGGCAGGATCACCTCCTGCTTCGGGATGTCGTTGGCCAGCTGCGCCTGCGCCAGGCCCAGGCGGTGGCCGTCGGTGGCCACCAGCGTGAGCGTCTTGCCTTCGGCGACGAACAGGATGCCGTTGAGGTAATAACGGATGTCGTGCACGGCCATCGCGAAGTGCACCTGGTTGATCAGGGTCTTCAGCGTCTTCTGCGGCACGGCAAACGCTGGGCCGAAGTCGACCGCCTCGTTGACCAGCGGAAAGTCGTCGGCCGGCAGGGTCTGCAGCGTGAAGCGGCTCTTGCCGCCGGTGAGCGTGAGCTTGTTCTGCGCCGAGGTGAGCGTCACCACCTGGTCGGCCGGCAGCGTGCGCAGGATGTCGATCATCTTGCGCGCGCCCACGGTGGTGGCAAAGCTGCCGGCGTCGCCGCCGAGTTCGGCGTGGGTGCGCACCTGGATCTCGAGATCGCTGGTGGTGAACTCGATGTCATCGCCGGTCTTGCGCATCAGCACGTTGGCCAGGATGGGCAGCGTGTGGCGCCGCTCGACGATGCCGGCCACCGATTGCAGGGCCTCGAGCAGTTTTTGTTGTGCGGCTTTTAATACGATCATGTCTTCCTCTTTGAACTTGGTAGTTCTAGTAGGGGGCAGGGAAAACTGTGGAGAAGGGCATTTTCGCCTGTCTTTTCAACGGTTTAGGCAGGCATGAACCCTGTGGGCGGCTGGCACGGAGCCTGGCGCGCAACAGACAACAACTTTGGCGCGCGGCCCGGGCCTGTGGACAGGGTGCCGGTTGCCAGGATCTTGTCCACAGCCTTGTGCCTTGACAGCGGGGCCAAGCATCACCCCTTCAGCGTCTGTTCGAGCACGTGCAGTTGCTGGTTCAGTTCGCTGTCCTTGCTGCGGTCGCCGCCGATCTTGCGCACCGCGTGCAGCACCGTGGTGTGGTCGCGGCCCCCGAACAGCTCGCCGATCTCGGGCAGGCTCTTCTGCGTCATTTCCTTGGCCAGGTACATGGCGATCTGGCGCGGCTTGGCGATGCTGGCCGGGCGCTTCTTGCTGTACATGTCGGCGATCTTGATCTTGTAGAAGTCGGCCACCGTCTTCTGGATGTTCTCGACGCTGATCTGGCGGTTCTGGATGGACAGCAGGTCTTTCAGTGCCTCGCGCGCCAGCGTGATGTTGATGTCCTTGTGGCTGAAGCGGCTGTAGGCCAGCACCTTGCGCAGCGCGCCTTCGAGCTCGCGCACGTTGGCGCGCACGTTCTTGGCGATGAAGAAGGCCACGTCCTCGGGCATCTCGGTGCCCTCGTTCAGCGACTTGCGGATCAGGATGGCCACGCGCATCTCGAGCTCGGGCGGCTCGATGGCCACGGTGAGGCCGGCGTCGAAGCGGCTGGTGAGCCGTTCGTCGATGTCCACCAGCCCCTTGGGGTAGGTGTCGCTGGTCATGATGATGTGCGCGCGCTTGGCCAGCAGGGCTTCGAAGGCGTTGAAGAACTCCTCCTGCGTGCGGTCCTTGCCGGCGAAGAACTGCACGTCGTCGATCAGCAGCAGGTCGAGGTTGTGGTACTTGGCCTTCAGCTCGTCGAAGGTCTTGCGCTGGTAGTTCTTGACCACGTCGGAGATGAACTGCTCGGCGTGCAGGTACAGCACGCGGGCATCGGGGCGGTCGCGCAGCAGCGCGTTGCCCACGGCGTGGATCAGGTGGGTCTTGCCCAGGCCCACGCCACCGTAGATGAACAGCGGGTTGTACATGACCCCCGGCGCGCCGGCCACATGCAGCGCGGCGGTGCGGGCCATCTGGTTGGCTCGGCCGGCCACCAGCGTGTCGAAGGTGAGCGCCGTGTTGAGCTTGTGGCTGTTGGACGCCGGCGGCGCATGCAGGCCATGGCCCGGCGGCTGCGACATCGGTCGCACGCTGGTGCTGGGCGCCAGCGCCTGGCCGTTGAGCAGGGCGGCGGCGCGCACCGGCTGGTTGGCCGGCATGGCGGGGCGTGTGGGTGCGGCCTCGCGCGGGGCCAGGGCCAGGTCGAGCCGGGCCGGCTTGCCGGCGATTTCGGTCAGCAAGGCCTCGATGCGGCTGGCGTACTGCGAGCGGATCCAGTCGAGCTTGAATCGATTGGGCACGCGCACCGACACCACGATGCCGTCGCCGTCGTCGGTGACGTCGGCCGGCGGCAGCGGGCGGATCCAGGTGTTGAATTGCTGTTCAGGCAGTTCGAGCGCCAATTGCTCGCAACCACGCTGCCAGAGGTCTAGGCTCATTGTGGACAACTTCTTCTCAGAGCGGCCGGATTGTAGGCCCCCTCGGCCCCGGCGAGGCATGGTTATCCACAGTTTTGGGCGCGGGGTCAATCCCCCCGCACAGCCGCATGTTGTGGTGCAAGTGTTTGACCGGTAAGGGGGTTTTTGCTCTAATCGTGGGTTTCCCCAACGCGAGAAGAGACCGCGCGCAGGGTTTGCCGGCAACACCGCAGGCAAGCCACCGTCGCAGCGCGGCCGTCGGGGAGCCAATCCCCGAAGGATCCAGCCATGAAGCGCACCTATCAGCCTTCCAAAGTCCGCCGCGCCCGCACGCACGGTTTCCTCGTCCGCATGAAGACCCGGGGCGGCCGTGCCGTCATCGCTGCGCGCCGCGCCAAGGGCCGCAAGCGTCTGTCGCAGGTCTGACGTCCCGGCCTGCGGTTCAACCGTCGAACCCAGCCATGGTCGGGCGCATCGTGCGAACGGCCGATTTCGAGCGGGTGCTGGGACAAGCACCCCGTTCACGCAGTGCTCACTTCGCCGTGCATCACGTGGCGGCGCGGCCTGCAGCGCCCTCCAAGGGCCGCTCCGGGGCCGTCGAGCCAAAGTTATCCACAGGCGATGCACTCACTTGCCCACCGCCTGTGGATGACTTGCCCACAGACTGCTGGCTGGGCACCGTGGTGCCCAAGCGCCATGCCCGTCGTTCGGTGACCCGCAATCTGCTCAAGCGGCAGATGCGCGAGGTCATGCAGCGCGAGGCGGCGGCACTGCCGGGCGGCCTGTGGGTGCTGCGGCTGAAGTCGCCATTCGACCCGCGCCAGTTCAGCAGCCCGGCCTCGGTGCCGCTGCGCCAGGCCGCGCGAGACGAACTCACCGTGCTGCTGCAGCGGGCTGCCAAGGCGCCGCCTGCCGGGCCGGCGCGGCCGAGATGATGGCCGGCGTGTCGTCGTTGCCCGCCAAGGCGCTGATGGCGCTGGTGCGCGGCTATCGCTTCTTCCTCAAGCCCTGGCTGGGCAATGCCTGCCGATTCGAGCCCACCTGCTCGGCTTATGCGCTGCAGGCGATCGACCGGCACGGCGCGGCCGCGGGCGCTTACCTGGCCACGC
Source organism: Ideonella sp. A 288 (assembly GCF_002198735.1). Lineage (GTDB taxonomy): Bacteria > Pseudomonadota > Gammaproteobacteria > Burkholderiales > Burkholderiaceae_C > Pseudaquabacterium. The sequence goes on along the minus strand of NZ_MWLO01000162.1, from coordinate 35,164 downwards.
GGCGCATCCTGCGATGCCACCCCTGGTGCGACGGCGGTTGCGACGCCGTGCCCGATGCCCCACCGCCCCTGTTCACCCGCTTTCTGTCGAAGACCCGCCCATGAACGATATGCGTCGCACCATCCTGTGGGTGGTGTTCTCGGTTTCACTGGTCATGCTGTGGGATGCGTGGCAGCGCCACAACGGCCACCCCTCGATGTTCGGGCCCACGGCGGCCCGGCCCGCGGCGGCCGGCGCGGCCCCGACCCCGGCATCGGCGGGTGTGCCCACCGCAGCCGCCGTCGGCACCGCAGGGGTGCCGGCCACGGCCGCCGCACCGGTGGCGGTGGCGGCCAGCGGCGTCGCCGCAGTGGCGGGTGAAAAGATCACCGTCACCACCGACGTGCTCGAGGCCACCCTCGACACCACCGGCGGCAGCCTCGTCAGGCTGAAGCTGTCCAAGTACAGCGATGCGGTCGACGCCACACAGAAGGTGGTGCTGTTCGACCAGAGCGCGCAGCGCGTGTACGTGGCGCAGACGGGCCTGATCACCACGCAGGCCGGCCTGTCGCTGCCCAATCACCTGACGGCGATGTCGGTGCAGCCCGGCGAGCGCGCGCTGAAGGACGGTGCCAACGAACTGAACGTGGTGTTCGAGTCGCCCGAGGCCAACGGCCTGAAGCTCGTCAAGACCTACACCTTCCGTCGCGGCGACTACGTGGTCGGCGTCAAGCACGAACTGCGCAACGCGTCGGCCGCGCCGGTGTCGGCCCAGCTGTACCTGCAGCTGGCCCGCGACGGCAACCCACCCGCCGGCGAATCGAGCTTCTATTCCACCTTCACCGGCCCGGCGCTGTACACCGACGCGAGCAAGTTCCGGAAGATCGACTTCGCCGACATCGCGAAGGGCAAGGCCGAGCACGACAAGACCGCCGACAACGGCTGGGTCGGCATGGTGCAGCACTACTTTGCGTCGGCCTGGCTCGTCACCGACAAGGCGCCGCGCGAGTTCCGCACCGCCAAGGTCAGCGACAACCTGTACTCCATCGCGATGGTCATGCCGATGGGCGAGCTGGCCCCGGGTGCCAGCAAGGCGCTCGAGGCCAAGCTGTTTGCCGGCCCGCAGGAAGAGAAGAAGCTCGAAGCCCTGGCGCCCGGCCTCGAACTGGTCAAGGACTATGGCTTCCTCACCATGCTGTCCAAGCCGCTGTACTGGCTGCTCGACCAGTTGCACCAGGTGCTGGGCAACTGGGGCTGGGCCATCGTCGCGCTGGTGGTGCTGCTGAAGATCGCGTTCTACTGGCTCAACGCCAGCGCCTACAAGTCGATGGCCAAGATGAAGGCCATCAACCCCAAGGTGATGGAGATGCGCGAGCGCTACAAGGACAAGCCGCAGCAGATGCAGCAGGAGATGATGCGCATCTACCGCGAAGAGAAGGTCAACCCGCTCGGCGGCTGCCTGCCCATCTTCGTGCAGATGCCGTTCTTCATCGCGCTGTACTGGGTGCTGCTGTCGACCGTGGAAATGCGCAACGCGCCCTGGATCGGCTGGATCCACGACCTGTCCACGAAAGACCCGTTCTTCATCCTGCCGCTGCTGATGACCGCGTCGACGATGTTCCAGACCTGGCTCAACCCCACGCCGCCCGATCCGGTCCAGGCCAAGATGATGTGGATCATGCCGCTGGTGTTCTCGGTGATGTTCTTCTTCTTCCCCGCCGGCCTGGTGCTGTACTGGCTGACCAACAACATCCTGGGCATCGCCCAGCAGTGGTTCATCAACCGGCAACTCGGCGTCAAGTAGCGCACAGGCTGTGACAAGCCTCACATTGCTGCGCTGCGATGCCCTGTATCGGGGGTTCAAGTCGTTGCTCTGTCTACCGAAGATCAAGTGACGGTGACCCCTCTGGCCAGCCTTTCAGGCGGCCGCGTCGGCACCTTCGGTCAAAGCGGGGCGATGCCGCACGCACGTGGTGACGGCCCTGGGGCGTAAGTAGCAGTCTCCTCACGCGAGGAGCCTGGCGCTCCACCCCGCGCCATACGCGCGGCAGGCACCGGCAGGACACAATCCGCCGGTGCCCCCACCGTCCGCCCTCGCGCGCCACCACGACCCCATCGCTGCCATCGCCACGGCCCCCGGGCGCGGGGCGGTCGGCATCGTGCGCGTGTCTGGCCAGGGCCTCGGCCCGCTGGCCGCGGCCCTGTGCGGCCGAGCGCTGGCGCCGCGCCACGCCACCTACACGCCCTTCCTCGACGCCGGCGGCCGCGCCATCGACCAGGGCCTGGGCCTGTACTTCCCCGCGCCACACAGCTACACCGGCGAGGACGTGATCGAACTGCAGGCCCACGGCGGCCCGGTGGTGCTGCAATTGCTGCTGGCGCGCTGCCTGCAGGCCGCCGCCGAAGCCGACCCCGCCACCGGCCGTCCGCGCCTGCCCGGCCTGCGCCTGGCCGAGCCGGGCGAGTTCACCGAGCGGGCCTTCCTCAACGACAAGATCGACCTGGCCCAGGCCGAGGCCGTGGCCGACCTCATCGAGGCCAGCACCGAGGCCGCGGCGCGCTCGGCCGGCCGCTCGCTGTCGGGCGAGTTCTCGCGCGAGATCGACCTGCTGCGCCAGCGCATCGTCAACCTGCGCCTGCTGGTCGAGGCCACGCTCGACTTCCCGGAAGAAGAGATCGACTTCCTGCAGAAGGCCGACGCGCGCGGCCAGCTGACGGCCATCCTGAGCGGCCTTGCCAACGTGCTCGACCGGGCCCACCAGGGCGCGCTGCTGCGCGAAGGCCTGCAGGTGGTGCTGGCCGGGCAGCCCAACGTGGGCAAGAGCTCGCTGCTGAACGCGCTGGCCGGCGCCGAGCTGGCCATCGTGACGCCGATCCCGGGCACCACGCGCGACAAGGTCAGCGAGACGATCCAGATCGAGGGCGTGCCGCTGCACATCGTCGACACGGCCGGCCTGCGCAGCGGCGAGGTCGACGAGGTCGAGCGCATCGGCATCGCGCGCAGCTGGCAGGCCATCGGCGAGGCCGACGCGGTGATCTTCCTGCACGACCTCACCCGCCGCGGCGAGCCCGGCTACGAGGCCGCCGAGGACGAGATCGCCGATCGCCTGGCCCCCGCGGCCGACGGCGCACGGCTGATCCACGTGCACAACAAGGCCGATGCGGCGGGCACGGCGCCCGGCGATGGCCTGGCCATTTCGGCCCGCACCGGCGCCGGGCTGGACGCGCTGCGCGCCGCGCTGCTGCAGCGCGCCGGCTGGCACGCCAACCCCGAGGGCGTGTACACCGCGCGCAAGCGCCACGTGCAGGCGCTGCAGCGCTGCCAGGCGCACCTGCAGGCCGCGGCCGACCACGCCGACCAGCAGGACGCCGCGCTCGACCTCTTCGCCGAGGAACTGCGCCTGGCCCACGACGCACTGGCCGAGATCACCGGCGCCTTCACCAGCGATGATTTGCTGGGCGAGATCTTCGGGCGGTTCTGCATTGGCAAGTGAGGCCGAGGACCCCGTGCCCTCATCCGCCGTCGCATGAAGCTGGAGTACACCGCCACCTGCAGGAAATGCGGGCACGAGCACCAGGGGCCGGGCCCGCGGGTGCCGGACGACGCGGCTTGCCCGGCCTGCGGCGCCGTCTATGCCAAGGTGGACGCCACCCTCGCCGCCAGGGAGTCCCTGGCGACGCGGCAGGCGGCCCCGAAGGTGCCGCTGACCTGGGCCCGGATGGCCATGGCCGTCCCGTTCGGTCTGTGTGCCGTGGTGGTCTGGTTCATCGATCCGAGCCCGCTGCAACTCCAGCTTCGATCGTCGCGGCCCGACATCGTCAACGGACTGGTCCAGGGGCTCGGGCTCAGCGGCGCACGGTGGGCGATCTCGCTGGCGTTCGGCGTGCTGTGCATCGCCATCCTCGTGATGCGCCCGTCGACCGCCGACACGCCGCAGGACGATGGGATCGGCTGGCCGCGGCGACCCAAGGCGCAGGGCGGCGTGCGCCACAGCGGCGTGGACGGCGAGTGGAACGCGTCGGCAATGGCGGGCATCTGGTCGCTGGCGGGTGTGGGCCTGATGATCAGTCTGCTGACGCTGAACCTGGGCGTTGCGATGTGGATCATCGGCGTGGCCCTTGCGCTGTTGCTGGGGTTGCTGGCGGTGGGCCTGCTGCTGTCCTTGAAGGAGCGTGCGCTGTTCTTCGACCCGGAGTCCACCTGGCAGGATCGACCGTTCTCGTTTGCCATCGGCTGGCTGGTGGCGGCCGGCCTGCTGGCGGCCGCTTGGTTTGCCTTCAGCCGGTCGTCGTGAGAACCCCCGGTTGGTCATCGGCAAAGGGGGCCGAAGCCCCCTTGCTGCCGACCTCAACGGTCGGGTGACTTCCAGGCCGAGGCCTCAGAAGTTCATGCCGACCTTCAGGCCGACGGCGGTGTTGTCGTACTCGATGCCGTTCTTCTGGCGAACGTCGTGCCAGCGCACGTCGGCGCCCACGTAGTAGGCGCCCGAGCGCCAGTCGACACCGGCGGCCAGGCCGGCACCGTACAGCGTCTTCGACACGCCGGGGGCGCTGACGCGCACCGCGGTGAGGCTGGGGCCGGCGCCGGCCGACAGGCCGCCGCCCAGCGGCAGCATGTAGCGCGGCGACAGTTCGAAGGTGGTGGCCTTCAGGCCGTCCTCGCTGGAGCGGTGCAGCTTGCTGTAGGTGCGGATGCGGTTGTCGGGCGACTGGATCAGCCCGCAGTTGAAGTTGAACTCCAGGCCGTAGCCGGTGGCGTCGCGGGCGCCGTCCGGGTTCACCGAATCGACCGTCAGCGCCAGGGTGGGCTGGGCCTTGTAGCCCGGGTCGGTGAACAGCGGCAGGAAGCGCCACGACTGGGCGCTGGCCAGCGTGGCCGTGGTGAGCAGGACGAGGGTGAGTGCAGTCTTCTTCATTGGGGGGTGCTTCGGGTGAGGGATCGTGGGGGGCGGCGGAGGCCCGTCGCCATGCCCTGCAATCTATCGACCGAGGCGCCGGGGCTCGGTGACTGCGGTCACCGAAGGCGGTCTGGTTGTCGCCGAGCGGGCGGCACTGTGGTGCCGATGCCCCAAGAAGAAGGGCGCCTCGCGGCGCCCCTGTGCGAACCGGCGGGCGGCGAGGTCGTCACCGACCCGCCGCGCCGAAGCTCACTCGATGGCCTTGACCATGTCCTCGACCACCTTCTTGGCGTCGCCGAAGACCATCATCGTCTTGTCCATGTAGAACAGCTCGTTGTCCAGGCCGGCGTAGCCGGCGGCCATCGAGCGCTTGTTGACGATCACGGTCTTGGCCTTGTAGGCCTCGAGGATGGGCATGCCGTAGATCACGCTGCCCTTCTGCAGCGCGGCCGGGTTCACCACGTCGTTGGCGCCCAGGATGATGGCCACGTCGGCCTGGCCGAACTCGCCGTTGATGTCTTCCATCTCGAACACCTGGTCGTAGGGCACCTCGGCCTCGGCCAGCAGCACGTTCATGTGGCCTGGCATGCGGCCGGCCACCGGGTGGATGGCGTACTTGACGGTGACGCCCTTGGCGGTGAGCTTGGCGGCCAGTTCCTTCACCGCGTGCTGCGCGCGCGCCACGGCCAGGCCGTAGCCGGGCACGATGATCACGGTCTCGGCGTTGCCCATGATGAAGGCCGCGTCGTCGGCGCTGCCGCTCTTGACGCTGCGCTGCTGCTGCGCGCCCTGTGCCGGCCCGCCCGCCTCGCCGCCGAAGCCGCCCAGGATGACGTTGAAGAACGAGCGGTTCATCGCCTTGCACATGATGTAGCTGAGGATCGCGCCCGAGCTGCCCACCAGGCTGCCGGCGATGATTAGCATGCTGTTGTTCAGGCTGAAGCCGATGCCCGCCGCCGCCCAGCCCGAGTAGCTGTTGAGCATGCTCACCACCACCGGCATGTCGGCGCCGCCGATCGGGATGATGATGGTGACGCCCACCACGAAGCTCAGGGCCAGCATCGCGAAGAAGGCCGGCCAGCTTTCGGTGAAGGCGAAGTACAGGCCCAGCGCCATGGTGGCGATGCCCAGCACCAGGTTGAGCTTGTGCTGCCCGGCGAAGGTGACCGGCGCGCCCTGGAACAGGCGGAACTTGTAGGTGCCGCTGAGCTTGCCGAAGGCGATGACCGAGCCCGAGAAGGTGATCGCGCCGATGGCCGCGCCCAGGAACAGCTCGAAGCGGTTGCCTGTGGGGATGGGCTGGCCCTTGGTGACGATGCCGAAGGCGTGCGGCTCGGCCACCGCGGCCACGGCGATGAACACCGCCGCCAGGCCGATCATGCTGTGGAAGAAGGCCACCAGCTCGGGCATCTTGGTCATCTCGACCGTCTTGGCGCGGTAGGCGCCGTAGGCACCGCCGGCCAGCAGGCCCAGCAGCACCCAGCCCAGCCCGATGACGCCCGACTGGCCTGCGGTGGCCGCCAGCTTGACGATCAGCGCCGCGGTGGTGAGCGCGGCGATGGTCATGCCGACCATGCCGAACAGATTGCCGCGGATCGACGTGGTGGGGTGGCTCAGGCCCTTGAGCGCCTGGATGAAGCAGACGCTGGCCACCAGGTAAAGCAGCGTGACGAGGTTCATGCTCATGGCTTGGCCTCCGCGGCGGTGGTCTTCTTCTCTTTCTTCTTGAACATCTCCAGCATGCGCCTCGTGACGAGGAAGCCGCCAAAGACGTTCACCGCGGCCAGCGCCACGGCCAGCACGCCCATGCTCTTGCCCAGCGTGGTTTCGGTGAGGGCCGCGGCCAGCATGGCGCCGACGATGACGATGGCCGAGATGGCGTTGGTCACCGCCATCAGCGGGGTGTGCAGCGCGGGGGTGACGGTCCAGACCACGTGGTAGCCCACGTAGATGGCCAGCACGAAGATGATCAGGTTGGTGATGGTGGGGCTCAGGATGTCCATGGCGTTCACTTCCTCTTCACTTCGCCAGACTGCGTCATCAGGCAGGCGGCGACGATGTCGTCGTCCATCGGCACATTGAAGGCGCCGTCCTTGGGCAGCACCAGCTTCAGGAAGTCGAGCACGTTGCGCGCGTACAGGCTGCTCGAATCCGCGGCCACCAGCGCCGGCAGGTTGGTCTCGCCGACGATCGTGACGCCGTGCTTGACGACCGTGCGGCCTGCTTCGGTCAGCGGGCAGTTGCCGCCGGCCGGTGCGGCCATGTCGACGATCACCGAGCCGGGCTTCATGCTCTTGACCATGTCCTCGGTCACCAGCACTGGGGCGGCGCGGCCGGGGATCAGCGCGGTGCTGATCACGATGTCGGCGGCCGCCACCTTCTTGGCCACTTCGACCTTCTGCCGGTCCATCCAGCTCTGCGGCATGGGCTTGGCGTAGCCGCCCACGCCCACGGCGGCTTCCTTTTCCTCCGGCGTGTCGTAGGACACGTCGATGAACTTGGCGCCCAGCGATTCGACCTGTTCCTTCACGGAGGGCCGCACGTCCGACGCTTCGATCACCGCGCCCAGCCGCTTGGCGGTGGCGATGGCCTGCAGGCCGGCCACGCCGACGCCCAGGATCACCACGCGCGCGGCCTTGATGGTGCCGGCGGCGGTCATCATCATCGGGAACAGGCGCTGGTACCTGTCGGCCGCGATCATCACGGCCTTGTAGCCGCCGATGTTGGCCTGGCTGGACAGCACGTCCATGCTCTGCGCGCGCGTGGTGCGCGGCGCGGCCTCGAGCGCGAAGCTCGTGACGCCGGCCGCGGCGATGCGCGCCAGCCCGTCCTTGTCGAACGGGTTGAGCATGCCGACCAGGGCCGTGCCGGGTTTCATCAGGCTCAGCTCGTCGGCATCGGGCGCGCGCACCTTGAGCACCAGCTCGGCGCCGAAGGCGCCTGCGCGGTCGGTGATCTCGGCACCGGCGGCGGCATAGGCCTCGTCGGTGGCGCTGGCGGCCACGCCGGCGCCGGACTGAACCCGCACCGTGTGGCCCTGGGCCTTGAGCTTCTTGGCCGTCTCGGGTGTGACGGCCACGCGGGTTTCACCCGCCACCGTCTCGAGCGGTACTCCGATCAACATGCTGTCTCCTCACTCGCTGCCTTGCGAAGGGGCAGCCTCTGCAAGAAGCTTACCCGAGTTCGCTGAAAAACCGCTTGGATTCCACGGCCCATGCGGCCTTGATTACCATGCCTGCACATGAGCACAACGCGCTGGACCCCGAGCGTCACCGTGGCGGCGATCATCGAACGCGATGGACGCTTCCTGCTTGTCGAGGAACAAACGCAGGAGGGACTGAGGCTCAACAACCCCGCCGGCCACCTCGACCCTGGGGAATCCACGCTGCAGGCCGCGGTGCGCGAGTGCCTCGAAGAGACAGCCTGTCACTTTGTGCCACAGGCGCTGCTCGGCGTGTACCAGTCGCGCTTCCACCGGCCGGCGCGCCCGGGACATGCGGCGGAGGACATCACCTACCTGCGCTTCGCCTACGCCGGCACGGTGGGTGAGCCCGAGCCCGGCCGCGCGCTCGACGAGCCCATCGTGCGCACGCTGTGGCTCACGCCCGACGAGATCCGTGCGTCGAAGGCCCGCCACCGCAGCCCGTTGCTGCTGGCCTGCATCGAAGACCACCTGGCGGGTCGCCGCCACCCGCTCGGGCTGGTGACGGTGGATCCGTCGGTGTTCGTGCCGGGTGGGGCGGCCTGACCCGGCCCGCGGGTGCATGATCGCGTCATGACCGCGGCCGTCTCGTGCCGCAAATCCAGGAGCAGACCCCGTGACCCAACCCACCATCGCCCAGAAGGCCCCGTACCCTGTCGCCGTCGAGGCCGGCAAGGACTACTTCTGGTGCGCCTGCGGCAACAGCAAGACCCAGCCCTTCTGCGACGGCTCGCACAAGGGCGGGCCGTTCGTGCCGATGAAGTTCACGGCCACTGAATCGAAGACCGTGTACTTCTGCGGCTGCAAGGCCAGCACCCACCAGCCGCTGTGCGACGGCACGCACAAGTCGTTGTGACCTGAGCGCCGCGCTGCGCGCGCGCAGCGGCGGGCCCGAGGGTGCCCACGTTCGGGCAGGGCAGGCGTTCGCACGGACAATCGGGGCATGGCCAAGCAACGCATCGTCGTCGGGTTGTCCGGCGGCGTCGATTCGGCCGTCACCGCGTGGCTGCTCCAGCAGCAGGGCCACGAGGTGATTGGCCTCTTCATGAAGAACTGGGAAGACGACGACGACAGCGAATACTGCTCGTCGAACGTCGACTTTGTCGACGCCGCGGCGGTGGCCGACGTCATCGGCATCGAGATCGAGCACGTCAACTTCGCGGCCGACTACAAGGACCGCGTCTTCGCCGAGTTCCTGCGCGAGCACCAGGCCGGCCGCACGCCCAACCCCGACGTGCTGTGCAACGCCGAGATCAAGTTCAAGGCCTTCCTCGACCACGCGATGCGGCTGGGCGCCGCGAAGATCGCCACCGGCCACTACGCCCGCGTGCGCGAGCGCGACGGGGCGTTCGAGCTGCTCAAGGGCCTGGACGAGGCCAAGGACCAGAGCTACTTCCTGCACCGGCTGAACCAGGCGCAGCTGTCGCGCACGCTGTTCCCGGTGGGCGAACTGCGCAAGACCGAGGTGCGCCGCCTTGCCGCCGAGATCGGCCTGCCCAATGCCAAGAAGAAGGACTCCACCGGCATCTGCTTCATCGGCGAGCGCCCGTTCCGCGAGTTCCTGGCGCGCTACCTGAGCCACGCACCCGGCCCGATCCGCGACGACCGCGGCCGCCTGCTCGGCCAGCACGTGGGCCTGTCGTTCTACACGCTGGGCCAGCGCCAGGGCCTGGGCATCGGCGGCGTGAAGGAGCGCGGCGCCCCGCGCGGCGGCGGCGAGCATGCGCCGTGGTTCGTGGCGCGCAAGGAACTCGACACCAACACGCTGCGCGTGGTGCAGGGCCACGACCACCCCTGGCTGCTGTCGCGAGCGCTGCGCTTCGACGACGCGGCCTGGGTGGCGGGCCAGCCGCCGGCACCCGGTGTCTGCGCGGCCAAGACACGGTACCGCCAGGCCGACGCGGCGTGCCGCCTGCAGCCGTTGGACAATGGCCGCTTCGAGCTCGATTTCGATGAGCCGCAATGGGCGGTGACGCCGGGTCAGTCGGCCGTTCTCTACGACGGCGAGGTCTGTCTGGGGGGCGGGGTGATCGCGTCGGCCGGTTGATCCCGCGCCTCACCGAGGCGCCGCCAGGCGGGCCAGCCAGTCGAGCAACAGGCTCGTCACGGCCTCGGGCTGTTCCCATGTGAGCATGTGCCCACACTTCGGCAGCACATGCAGCCGCGCGCCGGCGATGCCCTCGGCCAACTCGCGCGAGCACTCGGGCGGGGTCAGCTGGTCGGCCTCGCCGCAGACCACCAGCGTGGGGCAGGCGATGCCGGCCAGCATCGGCCGCCGGTCGGCCCGGGCCATCACCGCCCGGTTTTGCCGGATCAACTGCTCGGGCCCGGCCCGGCCGACCATCGCCAGGTAGTCGGCGGCCAGCGAGGTGCCGCGCAGGCTGTCGGGGTGGAAGGCGAAGACCAGGTTGGCGCGTAGCACCTCGTCCATGCGGCCCGCCGCGAACAGCGTGCAGGCCTGGGTGCGCAGCGCGATCAGCTCGGGCGTGTCGGCGCGGGCCGAGGTGCCCAGCAGGGCCAGCCCGGCCACCCGATGCGGCGCCTGCCGCCAGACCTCCAGCGCCACGATGCCGCCCATCGAGGTGCCCGCCAGCGCCAGCGGCCCCGGCACCTCGGCCAGCAGGGCGGCCGCCATGTCGGCCAACGTGGCATGTCGGGCGTGCACATCGGCCACCCGCAGCAGGCGGCTGCCGGCGGCCAGCACCGGCTGCTGGTCGCGCCACAGCGCAGCGTCGCTGGCCAGGCCGGGCAGGAGCACCAGGGTCGTCATGCGGGGCAGTGTGACATCGGCGGTGATGTCGGCCCGCCGACGGGATGGGTGGGCCGGCGCACGACGGTCATCCGTCGGCGAGGTCGACGCCGACCAGCCAGGCCTGCGTCAGCGCCTGTCGCAGCCAGGCTTCGAACGAGAAGCCGGTGCCCGCGCTGTCCAGCGCCGCGCCGAGCGTGGCACCCTGCAGCAGCGAGCGCGTGAAGTCCGCCGCCGGCCGGCCCACCACGCACGCGGTGGGCCGCCAGCCGTCGCGGAACACCAGGGCCGATTCGGCCCGCCCCGCGGCCAGGGCCGCGCGCGCCGCCGCGAACCGATCGCCACCGTCGCCATCGACATCGCCATCTCCGGGCTGGTGCGCCTGCCAGATCGTGACGATCGGGTGCTCCGAGTCGACGATGGCCGTGCCTGGCCGCAGGCACAGGCGAAGTCGGGCCGGGTCGTGGGTGCCCAGGCGTTCGAGCCCGGGCGGGCCGAGGGGGCCGCCCTGCCCGTCCTGTCCGTGCGGCGCGTCCGCCGCGTGCTGCGCCAGGTGCAGGGCCCATTCGAGGCGGGCGATGTCGGCGAGGTACGGTTCGGCGGCCAGCTCGGCGCGGTCGACGACGACGGCGGACAGCGCCTGGCCCCAGTGCGCCAGGTCGCCGCGCGTGGGCGCATGCTGCTGCCAGCAATGGCGCGCCAGCGCGGCGAACGCCTCGTCGCCCAGCAACTGCTGCACCACCGGATGGGCGGCCGACAGGGCGCGCTCGGCGGTGGCCGCTGCGTTGGACTGGTAGGCCAGCAGGCCGCGCTGCTGCCGTGTGGTGTCTCCGCGCAGCCAGTGCGCCAGTTCGGCCGGGGCCTCGTCGCGCCACAGCGCGCGCAGCAGGGTCTGCTGGCGCAGCGCCTCGCGCTCGCGGGAGGCGCTTCGTGCCGAGCAGGCCGGCATCGGCCCTTCGGGCGGCCGGGCCGGCTCATGTCTTCCGCCATCGCACTCGGCCGCGGACGCGCCAGGGTCGGCTGCCGCATCGGTCATCGCGTCACCCGCGCAGCAGCGGCCGCCTGCAGCCTGAGCCCGGCCTGCCCTGCCTCGTCGAGCAGCACGTCGAGCGCGGGCAGGTCGGTGTCCCACTCGACCAGCGTGGGCACGGCGCCGACATGCCGCAGCGCATGCTCGTACACCTGCCACACCGGGCCGCGCACGCGGCTGCCATGGTCGTCGATGACGATGTCGCCGCAATCCTTGTAGCCGGCCAGGTGGATCTCGCCGACGATGGCCGGATCGAGGGCATCGATCCAGGCGCAGGCCGCGGCCACCGCGTCGACACCGTCGTTCAGGGCATTCACCACCAGGTTGTTGACGTCGAGGAGCAGGCCGCAGCCGCTGCGGCGGGCCAGTCGGTTGAAGAACTCGGGTTCGGCCAGGCCCTCGTCGGCCCAGGCCAGGTAGGCCGACAGGTGTTCCACCAGCAGCGGCCGGCGCAGCCGCTCCTGCACGCGCTGCACGTTGTCCACCATCAGTTGCAGCGCTGCCGGCGTGGTGGCGATCGGCAACAGGTCGCTGGCGTGATGCACCGGGCCGTTGGCGCGGCGCGGCGCGCGCGCGAACGAGGCATGGTCGCTGACGCGCACCGGCTCGATGCGGTCCACCAGCCGCGCCAGCCGCGCCAGGTGCCACTCGTCCAGGCCAACGGCCGACCCCAGCGCCAGCCCCACGCCATGCAGGCTCACCGGCACCTGCTCTCGCACCTCGTGCAGCACGGCCAGCGCAGCACCGCCGTCGGCAAAGTAGTTCTCGGAGTGCACCTCGACGAAGCCCAGCGGCGGGCGGCGCGCGACGAACTCGGCGCAATGCGGCTGGCGCAGGCCGATGCCCACAGGCGCCGCCGGCTGCGCGGCGCCCACGGAGGCCGCCGCGGCCGCGTCCGATGCCACCGAGGCGCTGGGTCGGCTCAGGACTTGGCGTCCTTCTTGGGCTCGGCCGGCGCGTCGAGCTCTTCGGCCGTCTTGCCCTTGAGGGCCTTGCAGGTGCCCTTGGGCACGTACTTCCAGTCGTTCAGGCTCATGTCGACCTTCGACTGACCGGCGCAGGTGTGGGTGCCGGCGCGGTTGCCGCAGTCGTTCTGGCCCGCCTTGGCGATGCCGTAGCACTTTTCCTTGGCCTTCTTGTCCTGCGCCGCGGCCGGGCTGGCCAGGCCGAGCGCGAGCACCGACGCCAGGGCCGACGAAACGATCGAGCGTTGATTCATGGGGCGCACCTCTGTCGTGTGGGGATGGGGAACGATGATGCCAGTGTCCGGCCCGAGGCCGGGTCGCGGCGGGGGCAGGGTTTCTTACACTGCGGCCCATGCGGTTCGGGTTGTTCGCCGCGTCACGCCCCAGGAGTCAGCATGCAGGAACCCGCAATGCGTCGTGCCCGGTCGGCCGGGCAGGCGTCGGCACCGTTCGGCGCGGCCGACGTGCCATTCGTGCGCGGGATGTCGTGGGGGCTGCTCCTGATCGTGCTCCTGGCCGCGCTCGGCGGCTGCAGCACCTTGCCGCAGGTCGACCGCCAGGCCATCGCCAGCGAGGCCGTGCTCATCTCCCCGAAGACCACGCTCGGCCGCATCGCCGGCAGCTACCGCCCGGCCCCCGACCAGTCGGGCTTCCGCCTGATGCCGCTGGGCAAGTTCGCGCTCGACACGCGGGTGCAGCTGGCGCAGCGCGCCGAGGCCACGCTCGACGTGCAGTACTACCACCTCGAGAACGACGAGACCGGCCGCTGGCTGCTGCGCGCGCTGCGCGACGCCGCCCAGCGCGGGGTGCGCGTGCGGCTGCTCATCGACGATTTCTACACCGGCGGCGAGGACGAGCTGTTCCTGGCCTTTGCCGCCCACGAAAACGTCGAGGTGCGGCTGTTCAACCCCTTCATGCGCGCCCGCGCCCATGGCCAGGCCACGCGCTTCCTGGCCGACCCGGGCGAATGGAAGCGCCTGAACCACCGCATGCACAACAAGCTGTTCATCGCCGATGGCGCGATGGCGGTGATCGGCGGGCGCAACGTGGCCAACGAGTACTTCCTGCGCAGTGCGTCGGAGAATTTCATCGATGTGGACGCCTTCACGGTGGGCTTCATCATCGAGCCGCTGCAGGCGCTGTTCGACCGCTACTGGAACGCCGACGCCGTCTACCCGCTGCAGGCCATCACGCGCAGCGCGCTCGACGCCGACGCGCTGAGGCGCCAGTTCGACGCGTGGACGGGTCCGCAGGCGACGCCGCCGCCTGGCCCGCTGCCGCCGTCCGACATCCTGGGCTATGGCCCCATCTCCGAAGACCTGGACGCCGGCCGGCTGGGCCTGATCTGGGGCAACGCCTATGTGTTCGCCGACCATCCCGACAAGCCCTTCGATGGCGAGGCTGGCGGCGAGCTGCAGGAAACCAGCGTCACCTACAACGTGTTCGAGGCGCTGCGCAAGGCGCAGACCGAACTCGTCGTCTCCTCGCCCTACCTGGTGCCGGGCAAGGACGGCATGGGCCTGCTGCGCGAGCTGCGCGCGCGCAAGGTGCGCACGGTGATGATGACCAACTCGCTCGGCTCGACCGACGAGCCCATCGTCCACATCGGCTACAAGGCCTACCGTGAACCGATGCTCGAGCTCGGCATCGACCTGTACGAGATCAGCGCGTCGCGCGTCAAGCGCAACCTGCGCACGAGCCTGTTCGGTGCCTCGCTCGGCCGCCTGCACGCCAAGCTGGCGGTGGTCGACCGCAAGACCCTGTTCGTCGGGTCGATGAACCTCGACCCGCGCTCGGCCACCATCAACACCGAACTGGGCGCCGTGATCGACAGCCCGCCCCTGGCGCGCGAGATGATCCGCATCATCGACATCGACCGGCTGCAAAGCGCCTACCGCGTGCGGCTGTCGGCCGATGGAAGCAGCTGCGAATGGCTGGGCATGGACGATGAGAAGGAGGTGGTGCTCACCGAGGAGCCCGATTCCTCGCTCTGGCAACGCGTGAAGGTGTGGCTGCTCAGGCCCTTCGTGCCCGAATCGCTGCTCTGACACGCTGCCGTCCCGGCGCGCGACTCGCCGGGGAGGCCCGGCCCCGCCCGCCGGCCCCTTATGCACGGACCGAGGAAGCTCAGCACCAAATAGTCGTTCCATGCCACCAGGGTCGCCATCAAAATTCGCTTTTCGCATAAGCGGCCGGCTTCCCGTGAACTTCCAGCAACTGCGCTCCGTGCGCGAAACCGTCCGCCAGGGCTTCAACCTCACCGAGGTGGCCGCGGTGCTGCACACCTCGCAGCCGGGTGTCAGCCGCCAGATCCGCGAGCTGGAAGACGAGCTGGGCATCGACATCTTCGTGCGCGTGGGCAAGCGCCTCACCGGCCTCACCCCGCCGGGCGAGACGGTGCTGCCGATCGTCGAGCGCCTGCTGCAGGAGGCCGGCAACCTGCAGCGCGCCGGGGCCGATTTCGCCCAGGCCGGCCAGGGCACGCTGACCATCGCCGCCACCCATTCGCAGGCCCGCTACGCGCTGCCGGGCGCGGTGCGCGATTTCCGCGAGCGCCACCCGCAGGTGCAACTGCACCTACACCAGGGCACGCCGCAGCAGGTGGCCCGCATGCTGCTGGACGGCGAGGCCGACATCGGCATCGCCACCGAGGCGCTGGCGCAGTACGACGCGCTGCTGGCGCTGCCCTGCTACCGCTGGACGCACACCGTGGTGGTGCCGCCGGGCCACCCGCTGGCCGAGGAGGCGGCCGCCGGCCAGGCCTTGACCCTGCAGCGGCTGGCGACCTTCCCGCTCATCACCTACGAGAGCGGCTACACCGGCCGCGCCCACATCGACGAGGCCTTTGCGAAGGTGGGCCTGGCGCCCGAGATCGTGCTGGTGGCGATGGACGCCGACGTCATCAAGACCTATGTCGAACTGGGCATGGGCGTGGGCATCGTCGCGGCGATCGCCTTTGACGAGGAGCGCGACCGCCACCTCCGCGCGATCGATGGCCGGCACCTGTTCGCCGCCAACATGACCCGCCTGGGCATCAAGCGCGGCAGCTGGCTGCGCGACTATGTCTACGAGTTCATCGCCACCTTTGCCGCGCCGTTGACCCGCGCGGTGGTGCAGCAGGCGCTGCAGGGCGTGCCGGGCGAGCCGCTGCACGAGTGACGCGGGTGGACGCTGTGTTTGGATGCTGCTTCGTCGTGGCAGGCGCAGTGTCTGCTCAGGCGGCGTCGGGTTCGCTGTCCCGATGAAGTCGAAGGGGCCGTCGGCGTTGCCGCCGGGTGGTGCATTGCCGCGGTAGGCTGGCGGGCCTGGGCGTGCAGAGCGGCGAACACTCTTTTACAGCGTTAGCAACTGACCTTAAGGCTCAGTTAAGACGTGCTTTTCAGAATCGGCCCTTGTTCTGCAATGGAGATTCCGATGGGCCTGAAGCCAACGACCGAGCGTTACCACCTGGCCACTGTGTCGCTGCACTGGCTGATGCTGGCCTTGTTCGTGGGGGTGTACGCGAGCATCGAGTTGCGCGTGCTGTTCGAGAAGGGCACGGCGGCGCGCGACGCGATGAAGAACCTGCACTTCACGCTCGGCCTGCTCATGTTCGCGCTGGTG
This sequence comes from Ideonella sp. A 288, assembly GCF_002198735.1. Classification (GTDB taxonomy): domain Bacteria; phylum Pseudomonadota; class Gammaproteobacteria; order Burkholderiales; family Burkholderiaceae_C; genus Pseudaquabacterium. The sequence continues at coordinate 18,738 of NZ_MWLO01000162.1, read as the reverse complement.
CTGGTGCGCATCGCGATGCGCATCAGGCATCCTGCGCCGGCGGCGCTGGCCTCCATCGCGCCCTGGCAGGGCGTCGCCGCCAAGCTGGGCCATCTGGCGCTGTATGCCCTCATGATCGGCATGCCCCTGGCCGGCTGGCTGCTGCTCAGCGCGGCCGGCAAGCCCATCCCGTTCTTCGGCCTGGAGCTGCCCGCGCTGCTGGCCAAGAACAAGGAGCTCGCCGACCAGATCAAGCAGGTCCATGAGTTCGTCGGCACGGCCGGCTACTGGCTGATCGGCGGCCATGCCGCCGCCGCACTGTTCCACCACTACATCCTGCGAGATGCGACGCTGCAACGGATGTCGCCCGCGGGTTGGCTGACGGGCCGCTCGCGTGGCGCTCGACGCAATCCCATGGAGGCGGCCGGATCCCCCCGCGTCGGATAGGCACACCTGCCCCCTGAAATCGGGGGGTGTCGACCGCCCCGGACGTATCAGGCGCGGATCTGCCTGCTCTGATGGCCGCCACCGCCCGCCCGCGTGACCGACGCAGCAGGGCCTGGCGGCCTCGGCGTGGCAGATGACGCGGGGCACGATGTCACCGCCCCGAAGGACCGCCCATGTCGTACCGCCCCCCCCACCGCCTGATGCTCGGCACCCTGGTTGCCCTGTCCGCCCTGTCGGCGCCGCTGGCGCAGGCGGCGGATGTCTCGCTGGCCGGGGTCACCTGGACGGGCACCGGCAACACCGGCCTGATCAGTGGCACCTACAACGCCACCGGCACCGACGCCCTGCTCGGCCATGCCGGCACGGGCAGCCCGATGGTCGGGTTCGTGTCCACGTTCCACGAGGTCATCGACTTCGACCAGCCCTATGTGAACCCGTCGCCGTTGAACCTGGTGCCCACGGTCAACGACTTCGGCAGCTACAACCAGACCAACGGGTCGATGGCGCAGTCCAGCGCCTTCACGGTCAACCAGAACGACCGGCTGGTGCTGCACTTCAACTACGTGTCCACCGATGGGCGCGATTACGAGGACTACGCCTGGGCCCGCCTGGTCAACGCCGGCACGCACAAGACGGCCGCCTGGCTGTTCACCGCGCGCAGCGGCAACGCGCCTGACGGCGACGGCACCAGCGACTACATCCAGGGCCATGTGCTGAGTGATCAGGTCGGGTTCGGCAACCTCGATTCCAAGGATCCCGACCGGCAACTGGCGGTGACGCTGCCCATCGTGCCGGGCATCAACGGCAACACCCAGTGGGCGCCGCTGGGCCCGTCGGCAGGCCAGTGCTGGGACGAGGGCACCAGCTGCGGCTACACCGGCTGGGTCGAGTCGTCGTTCCTGGCCAGCGACAAGGATTTCGCCTCCGGCAGCTACTACCTGCAGATCGGCGTGGTCAACTGGGGCGACACCGCGCTGCAGTCGGCGGTGGCTTTCGACTTCTCGGGCCTGTCGCAGGCCAGTTTCGTCAACCCCACCCAGGTGTTCGATGCGGCGGCGCCGGTGCCCGAGCCGGAAGGCTGGGCGATGCTGCTGGTGGGCCTGGGCGTGATCGGCTTCCTGGCGCGCCGGCGAGGCGCAAGCGCCGCCTGACGGCGCCCCCAGGCCGGTCGCGCGGCGCCGGCCCGCGGGCCGGGCTCAGATCGCCGCCGCCGGGTCGTCCACCAACGCGGCCTCGCCGCCGACCACGAAGCGGGTGACGCGGCGCGGGCGCAGGTGGGCCCGCTGGCCGGGCGCCAGGCCCAGGGTGTCGCGCAGCGTCTGCCAGCGCGTGCGCGGCAGCTCGACGTCGACGAAGCTGCCGTCGTCACGCTGGAACTCCAGCCGCGTCAGCGCGCCCAAGGTGAGCACTTGCGACAGCGTGGCGCCCCAGGTGCCGTCGCCGGCCTCGCCGACGATGTCCAGCTCATGTGGCCGCACATAACTCACCTCCTGACCATCCGCCCCACCCGGCGCATGGCCGAGCCGGCCGTGGAACAGGTTCACGTCACCCAGGAACTGCAGCACGAAGGGTGTGGCCGGGTGGTCGTAGACCTCGTCGGGCGATCCCTGCTGCTCGATGCGGCCCTGGTTCATCACCACCACGCGGTCGGCCACCTCCATCGCCTCGTCCTGGTCGTGGGTGACGAACACGCTGGTCACGTGCATCTCGTCGTGCAGGCGGCGCAGCCAGCGGCGCAGTTCCTTGCGCACCTTGGCGTCGAGCGCGCCGAAGGGCTCGTCGAGCAGCAGCACGCGCGGCTCCACCGCCAGGGCGCGGGCCAGCGCGATGCGCTGGCGCTGGCCGCCGGAGAGCTGGTGCGGGAAGCGGTCGGCCACCCAGTCGAGCTGCACCATCTTCAGCAGCGCGGTCACCTTCGAGCGGATCTCGCGCTCGGTCGGCCGCGTCGCCTTCGGCCGCACCCGCAGGCCAAAGGCCACGTTCTCGAAGATCGACAGGTGCGCGAACAGCGCGTAATGCTGGAAGACGAAGCCCACCTGGCGCTCGCGCACGTCGGTGCGGGTGGCATCTTCGCCGTGGAACAGCACGCTGCCCGAATCGGGCACCTCGAGCCCGGCGATGATGCGCAGCAGCGTGGTCTTGCCCGAGCCCGACGGGCCGAGCAGCGCCACCAGTTCACCGTCGGGGATGACCAGGTCGAGCTGGTCGCACACCACGGTGGCGCCGAAGCGCTTGTTGAGTTGGCGGACTTCGATGCTCATGTGGGGCCTGCCTTGGGGTTCATTCGCCGCGGCCGCCGGCCGCCCGCTTCTCGTGCTTCACGCGCTGTTCGACGGCGTACTTCAGCGCCAGCGTCACCAGCGCCAGCAGCGCCAGCAGCGAGGCCACCGCAAAGGCGGCGGCGAACTGGTACTCGTTGTAGAGGATCTCGATGTGCAGCGGCATCGTGTTGGTCTGGCCGCGGATGTGGCCCGAGACCACGCTGACCGCGCCGAACTCGCCCATCGCCCGCGCATTGCACAGGATCACGCCGTACAGCAGTGCCCACTTCACGTTGGGCAGGGTCACGCGCCAGAGGATGTCCCAGCCGCCGGCGCCCAGCACGCGGGCGGCCTCTTCCTGCTCCACGCCCTGGGCCTGCATCAGCGGGATGAGCTCGCGGGCGACGAACGGGAAGGTCACGAAGGTGGTGGCCAGCACGATGCCGGGCACCGCGAAGATGACCTTCAGGTCGTGGTCGCGCAGCCACTCGCCCCACCAGCCCTGCAGGCCGAAGATCAGCACGAAGACCAGCCCCGAGATCACCGGGCTCACCGAAAACGGCAGGTCGATCAGCGTCAGCAGCACGTTCTTGCCGCGGAACTCGAACTTGGCGATGCACCAGGCGGCGGCCACGCCGAACACCAGGTTCATCGGCACCGAGATCAGCGCGGCGATCAGCGTCAGCTTCACCGCCGACAGCGCATCGGGCTCGACGATGGCCGCCAGGTAGACGTCGACACCCTTCTTGAAGGCCTCGGCGAAGACGATGGCCAGCGGCACGAACAGGAAGACGGTGAGGAAGGCCAGGGCCACGCCGATCAGCGATCGGCGCACCCAGGCGGGCTCGGAGGTGGCCGAGCGCAGCGCCGGCGGCGCCATGGCGGCCGAGGCCCGCAGGGCTGGAAGACGCGGCGCCGTCGGCGACGGGCCGGCCGTGGTCGATGCGCTGGCGGCCATGGCCATCACCGCCCCTGCCGCGCGCGGGCCCAGGCCTGCAGTGCATTGATGCCCAGCAGCAGCGCGAAAGCGGCCACCAGCATCACCACCGCGAGGGCCGTGGCGCCGGTGTAGTCGTACTGCTCGAGCTTGGTGATGATCAACAGCGGTGTGATCTCGCTGATCATCGGCATGTTGCCGGCGATGAAGATCACCGAGCCGTACTCGCCCAGCGCGCGGGCGAAGGCCAGCGCGAAGCCGGTGAGCAGCGGCGGCGTCAGGATCGGCAACAGCACGCGGCGGAAGGTCTGCCAGCGGTTGGCGCCCAGTGTGGCCGCGGCCTCCTCGATCTCGTGGTGCATGTCTTCCATCACCGGCTGCAGCGTGCGCACGACGAAGGGCAGGCCGATGAAGGTGAGCGCCACGAACACGCCCAGCGGCGTGAAGGCCACCTTGAACGGCAGCAGTTGGCCGATCCAGCCGTTCTCGGCGTACAGCGCGGTCAGTGCGATGCCGGCCACCGCCGTGGGCAGCGCGAAGGGCAGGTCGACCAGCGCGTCGACGAGGCGCTTGAACGGAAAGTCATAACGCACCAGCACCCAGGCCACCACCAGGCCGAATGCGGCGTTGATCAGCGCGGCGGCGAACGAGGCGCCGAAGGTCAGCCGGTACGAGGCCATCACGCGGGGCGAGGTCACCGTGTCCCAGAACGCCGGCCAGGTCATCGTGGCCGTCTTCAGGAAGGCCGCCGACAGCGGGATCAGCACGATGAAGCTCAGGTACAGCAGCGTGAACCCGAGCGCCAGGTCGAAGCCGGGCAGCACCGAGTGACGCCGCAGCAGGCGGCGCATCAGGACCATGGCTGCTCCCTATTTGCCTGCGCGGCGGTCGAACCACCAGGCGGCCAGCGGCAGGGCCAGCAGCAGGGCCAGGCGCAGCAGGTCGGCGATCAGCGGGTCGGAGGTCATGGGGGTGGCTCGGCAGGATTCGAGAGGCAAGGGCACGATGCTAGGCAGGGTGCGCCGTGCCGTGAACGACCGAAATCGTGGTTCGATATGCGCAAAGCGAGGAAGTCCGCCGGGCCTTCGGCACCCGGCGGCCGACTTCAGCCGTTCACTTGTTGAGGTAGATCTGGTCGAACACGCCGCCATCGGCGAAATGCGCCTTCTGTGCCCTGGCCCAGCCACCGAACACCGCATCGATGGTGAACAACTGCACCTTGGCGAACTGCTTGTCGAACCTGGCCGCCACCTTCGGGTAGGTCGGTCGGTAGTGGTGCTTCGCGGCGATGGCCTGGCCTTCGGGGGTGTACAGGTAGCGCAGGTAGGCGTTGGCCACCTCGCGCGTGCCGCGCTTGTCGGCCACCTTGTCGATCACGGTCACCGGCGGCTCGGCCAGGATCGACAGCGAGGGCACGACGATCTCGAACCTGTCCGGGCCCAGTTCCTTCACCGCCAGATGGGCCTCGTTCTCCCACGAGATGAACACGTCGCCCACGCCGCGTTCGACGAAGGTGACGGTGGCGCCGCGCGCGCCGGAATCGAGCACCGGCACGTTCTTGAACAGGGTGGCGACGAAGGCCTGCGCCTTGGCCTCGGAGTTGCCGAACTTCTTCAGCGCGTAGCCCCAGGCGGCCAGGTAGTTCCAGCGGGCGCCGCCCGAGGTCTTGGGGTTGGGCGTGATCACCGAGACGCCGGGCTTGACCAGGTCGTCCCAGTCCTTGATGCCCTTGGGGTTGCCCTTGCGCACCAGGAACACGATGGTCGACGTGTAGGGCGCGCTGTTGTGCGGCAGGCGCGCCTGCCAGTCGGCGGGGATCAGCTTGCCCTTGGCGGAGAGTTCGTCCACGTCGTAGGCCAGCGCCAGCGTCACCACGTCGGCGTCCAGCCCGTCGATCACCGATCGGGCCTGCTTGCCCGAGCCGCCGTGCGACTGCTTGACGGTGACCGTGTCGCCGGTCTTGGCCTTCCAGTGCGCGCCGAAGGCCTTGTTGAAGTCGGCGTAGAACTCGCGCGTCGGGTCGTACGACACGTTGAGCAGGGTGATGTCCTTGGCGGCGGTGCCCAGCGCGGCCGCCCCCAGCGCCAGGGCCAGCAGGGCGGTTCGGGTGCGGCGGATGAAGGGGCGGTGCGGCATGGCGAAGGGTCCTGGATGGGGGGCGCTGAAGGAATGGGCGGATGCTAGGCAGCCGCCCTCATCCGCAGAACGAAGCGATGCGAGCTTCCTTATGTGATCGGCGAATAAGCTGCCGCGCCATGGGGGTGGCCGGTGTCACCCCGGTTGACCGGCGGGCTGTTCCAGCGCTGGGCGCAGTGGCGCGCCCTGGCGATCTTCAGCCCGGGCAGCACCAGCCATCGGGCGGGCGGGTCGACCGGGTTCATGGACGCGTGCTTTAGGTGCTGTGGTTGCAGGGTGCCGCTGTGGGCACCACCGGCGCTGGGGCGAACGAAGGAAAGCGACGCAGCACATGACGACGCTGGCGCGCCGGGCCACCGGGTGGTCCGGCGCACAGACGGTGTGGCGGACAAGCGCCATAAGGACGGCGAGGGGCGCCGTCCGGTGTCCCCTGGTCATCGGGAGCATTCGAATGAACTCACAAGCGATCTGGCGGCGTCTGGGCCTCACACTGGGCGGCGCGGCCCTGGTCTGGAGCGTCGGCTGCGCCAAGCTCGACGATGCCCCGCTGGTGGTGGCCGGCAGCCCCGCCGTCTCGGCCGAGGTGGCCGACATCGACATCACCACGAACGTGAGGATGGCCTTGCAGCAGGACGATTCCGTCAAGGACTTCAACATCGAGGTCCACACCACCAAGGGTGACGTTCGGCTGACCGGTGCCGTGGACACCCAGTTGCAGGCCGATCAGGTCGATCGGCTGGCGCGTGCGGCGACCGGCGTGCACGCGATCCACAACGAGGTGACCGTGCGTCCCTGAACGCCGGGGCCCGACCGCGCCCGGCCCGCGAACCGGCGGGATGGCGCCCACCCCCGCGACACGGCATGATCGCGCCCTGGAAATGCGCGGTGGTCGTCCAACCCGTCGGTCGGGTGGAGCCGCGATGCGTTGGGGGATGTCGTGCGCTGGTTGTCCTGGGTGTTGTTGGTGTCGGTGCTCGCCACGGGCGGCCTGGCCGCTGCGCTGTGGTGGGGCCAGGAGCGGCTGATCTTCCAGCCGGTGGCCCTGCCGGCCGACCACCGCTTCTCGCTGCCGCCCGATGTGCACGAGGTGGACATCGAGGTGCCCGGCGCGCGCCTGCACGCCCTGCACCTGCGCGTGCCCGATCCCAAGGGCGTGGTGTTCTACCTGCATGGCAACGCGGGCAACCTGTCCACCTGGTTCGTCAACCCCGAGTTCTGGCGCTCGATGAACGTCGACCTGTTCATGGTCGACTACCGCGGCTACGGCAAGAGCACCGGGCGCATCGCCAGCGAGGCGCAGCTGCTCGACGACGTGCACGCAGCCTGGCGGTCGATCGCGCCGGCCTACGTTGGCCGGCGGGCGGTGTTCCTCGGCCGGTCGCTGGGCACCGGGCTGGCCTCGCAGCTGGCCGCGGGGCTCGAGCCGACGCAGCGCCCCGACCTGCTGGTGCTGGTGTCGCCCTACCAGAGCCTCGACGCGCTCGCCGCTGAACATTACCCGTGGGCGCCGACCTCGCTGTTGCGCTACCGCCTGCGCAGCGACGAGGCGCTGGCCCGCATCGCATCGAGCTGCCTGTCGCTCGGCCAGTCCGCCACCACCGGCGAGACGCGCCGCGACATGGCCGTGCTGCTGCTGCACGGCGAGCGCGACACGCTGATCCCGCCGCACCACAGCCACGCCCTGGCGGAGCACCTGCCCGGGGGCATGCTCGGCGCCGTGTCCGGCCTGCGCGCGGACGACGTGCACGCCCTGCACGATCTGGCCGATCGGCTGCCGGGCGGCGCGCTGATCACCATCGCCGGGGCTGGCCACAACGACCTGCAGGAGTTTCCGGCCTACCTGAACGCGCTTCGGCAGGCCATCGGCGCCGTCATGCGCTGAGCGGCTGCGGGGCGGCCGAACCGGCCCGGCGCTGCTGCGGGCGACAATGCGGGTCCATTGCCCCCCGATCGCCTGCCATGAGCATGAAGAAGACCGACCTCGCCCGCCGCCTGGAACAGAAGCTCGAGGGCGCGCGCAAGGGCGCGTCCGTGCCAGGGCGGTTTGCCGCCACGGCACTGCCCGATCGCCGCGAACAGCGCCGCATCGATGCCGCGGCCGGCCTGGTGCCGTTCGCCTGCAAGCTGCCCGCCGAACTGACCGACACGCTGCGCGAGCGCGCGGCCGCGCATGACGGTGGCATCAACGGCCTGGTGGCCGAACTGCTGCGTCGCGCGCTGGCGGCTTGAATACCGGCGCTTGAGGCGCACGGTGCCGCTCAGCCGTTGCCGCGGCCCTGGCGCAGGTGCGGTGACGGCCGCGTGACGCGTGCGTCGAAGGGCAGCACCAGGTCGCCGATGAAGCGGCGGATGCGCTCGATGTAGGCCTGCGTCTCGGCGAACGGCGGCACGCCCTTGTAGCGCTCGACCGTGCCCTCGCCGGCGTTGTAGGCGGCGGCCACCAGCGTGACGTCGCCTTCGAAGTAGGCCATCAGCCAGCGCAGGTAGGCCATACCGCCCTTGATGCTCTGTGTCGGATCGAACGGATCCTGCACATTGAAGCGCGCCGCCGTGTCGGGGATCAGTTGCATCAGGCCCTGCGCGTTCTTCGGCGACACCACCGTCGGGTCGAAATTCGACTCGGCGGCCATGATGGCCAGCACCAAGTGCGGCTCGAGGCGGTACTGCGGCGCGAGCTTCTTCACCAGGTCGACGATGGACTTGGGCGCCTGCGGCGGCACGCTGCGGGCCACGGCGTGGAACACCGGCGGCGGATCGTCGTCCACCACCGCCACGGGCGGGGCCGGCGGCGGCTCGGGCGGGCGCAGGCAGTCGGGCACCTCGGCCGCGGCCGGGCCCAGCGTGGCCAGCATGCGGCGCGACGGGCCGTCGCCCAGTGCCGCCGCGGCAGCGAAGAACCACGCCGCCTGCGCATCGTCGCGCGGCACGCCGCGGCCGTGGGCATGCATCCAGCCCAGGCTGTACAGCGAGGCCGTGTCGCCCAGGCGCGCCGCCTGGCAGTACAGCGCAGCCGCGCGGGCGCCGTCGCGCGCCACGCCTTCGCCGTGCTCGTGCGCGGTGGCGTCGGCCCGCAGCCGCAGCACCTCGATCGCCAGGGCCGGCGCCACCAGTTGCGGCGTCACCGCGGCCAGTGGCGCCAGCGCCGACTGGGCTGTGGCCAGGCCACACAGGCTGCCGAGGACCAAGGCCAGCGTCCACGCCCCCCTGCGCCGGGCGCCGCGCGCACGACCTTGCCGCGCCGACACAGACGGGCAAGTCGGCGCAGGATCGGCGGCGTGCGGCAAGGGCTGGGTGGGCTGGGGCATGGAGAGGGTTTACCCGCGGTTGGCTGCGGGACCTGCACTCTAGCGCTGACGGCGACCGTGCGCCTGCCGACCCACCACGACCGAGGGGGGTGCATCCCTAGGACGTGGGCCGGGCCCATGCCGCAGTTCACGCCCGCGGCTGCCTGGCAGCCAGCGGTCGCGCGAGAAACGGCACAGCGGTACTGGCCCATCGGCCGCAACGAAGTGGCCCGGACCGGATCTGGCGCCCGCCGACGCGGGCCCAGGCGTTCGCTGCCTTCGACCGGGCGGTCGTAGACTGCCCGCTCCCTTCTACCCCACCCCAGGCAAGACATGAGCGGCAACCCCGGCGATTGGCGTTTCGAAACCAAATCCGTGCACAGCGGCTACACGCCCGAGCCCACCACCCACGCGGTCGCGGTGCCCATCTACCAGACGGCGGCCTATTCGTTCGACAGCGCGCAGCACGGCGCCGACCTGTTCGACCTGAAGGTGCCGGGCAACATCTACACGCGGATCATGAATCCGACCAACGACGTGCTGGAGCAGCGGCTCGCGGCACTCGAGGGCGGCATCGCCGCGCTGGCACTGGCGTCGGGCCAGGCGGCGGTCACCTACGCCATCCAGACCATCTGCGAGGCCGGCGACAACATCGTGGCCAGCAGCGCGCTGTACGGCGGCACCATCAACCTGTTCGCACACACGCTGCCGCAGTACGGCATCACCACGCGCTTCGCCGACTACCGCAACCCGGCCAGCTTCGAGCCGCTGATCGACGAGCGCACCAAGGCCATCTTCGTCGAGTCGCTGGGCAACCCGCAGGGCAACATCACCGACTTCGCGCCGCTGGCCGAGATCGCCCACCGCCACGGCGTGCCGCTGATCGTCGACAACACCGTGCCCAGCCCCTACCTGTGCCGCCCCTTCGAGCACGGCGCCGACATCGTGGTGCACTCGCTCACCAAGTACCTGGGCGGCCACGGCACCAGCATCGGCGGGGCCATCGTCGATTCGGGCAAGTTCCCGTGGGCCCAGCACAAGGCCCGCTTCCGGCGCCTGAACGAGCCCGACGTCAGCTACCACGGCGTGGTCTACACCGAGGCCCTGGGCCCGGCGGCCTACATCGGCCGCGCCCGCGTGGTGCCGCTGCGCAACATGGGCGCGGCGCTGTCGCCGTTCAACGCCTTCCTGATCCTGCAGGGCATCGAGACGCTGGCGCTGCGCATGGAGCGCATCAGCGACAACGCGCTGGCGCTGGCGCGCTTCCTGAAGTCGCACCCCAAGGTGGGCTGGGTCAACTACGCCGGCCTCGAAGACCACCCCGACCATGCGCTGATGCACAAGTACCTGGGCGGCCGCGCCTCGGGCCTGTTCACCTTCGGCGTGCAGGGCGGGCGCGCCGCCGGCGAGCGCTTCCTCGACGCGCTGAAGCTCTTCACCCGGCTGGTCAACATCGGCGACGCCAAGTCGCTGGCCACGCACCCGGCGTCGACCACGCACCGGCAGCTGTCGCCCGCCGAGCTGGCCACCTCGGGCGTCACCGAGGACACGGTGCGGCTGTCGATCGGCATCGAGCATGTCGACGACCTGAAGGCCGACCTCGATGCGGCGCTGGCCGCCGCATGACCCCGCACCGCGGCGCTTGCCGCCGCGTGAACTTGCACCGCGCCGCGTCAAGCCCCCGGGGACGGGGGCGGCCCACAATGCCCCGATGACCGAACTGATCGTCATCCGCCACGGCGAGACCGACTGGAACCGGCAGCACCGCTTCCAGGGCCAGATCGACGTGCCGCTCAACGCCATCGGCCTGCAGCAGGCCGAGCGGCTGGCCGAGCGGCTGGTGGACGAACCGATCGAGGTGCTGGTGGCCAGCGACCTGCAGCGCGCGCAGGCCACCGCCGCGCCGCTGGCTCAGCACCGCGTGCCGCAGGTGCTGGTGGAGCCGCTGTGGCGCGAGCAGTCCTTCGGCGTGCTCGAGGGGCTGGACGTGCCCACCATCCGCTCGACGCACCCCGACCTGTGGGCGCAGTGGACGCGCCACGAGGCCGACTACGCCCTGCCCGGTGGCGCCGAGAGCAACACCGCCTTCTATGCCCGCATCGAGCAGGCGCTGGCAGCGCTGCTGGCGGCCCATGCCGGCCGGCGCGTGGCCGTGGTCACCCACGGCGGCGTGCTCGACATGCTGTGGCGCCGCGTGCAGGGCCAGCCGCTGCACGGGCCGCGCACCTGCGACATCCCCAACACCGGCATCAACCGCCTGCGCTGGCACGATGGCGGGCTGCAGATCGTGCAGTGGGCCGACGCCGCGCACCTGCAGGGCCTGCCCGAGCAGCCGAGCACGGCGCAGCAGGCGGCGGCCACCGGGCGCTGAGGCTGGGCGCACTGGTCCGGCGGCCCCCGGGCGCCGGGTCGGCGCCCTGCCAGACCGTCCAGCGCCGCACGCAACCGGTCTAAACCATCCAAGTGGATGGTGATAGGATGGCGGAATGCCACCTCGCAGCACCTCCGCCCTGGTCGCGGCCAAGCCGACCGACGAGAAGATCACCATCAACCTGGGCTATGTCGACCTGGGCCAGATCGACCTGCTGGTGCAGGACGGCTTCTACGCCAACCGCACCGACCTGATCCGCACGGCCATCCGCAACCAGCTGGCGGTGCATGCCGACGCGGTGAAGCAATCGGTGGCGCGCAAGACGCTGGTGCTGGGCATCCAGCACTTCAGCGCCGCCGACCTGCGCGCGGTGGTCGCGGCCGGCGAGGCGCTGCAGATCCGCGTGCTCGGCCTGGCCTCGATCGCACCCGATGTGACGCCCGAACTGGCGCTGGACGCCATCGAGTCGGTGGTGGTGCTGGGGGCCTTGCACGCCAGCCCGGCCGTCAAGGCCGCGCTGGCCGGCCGCATCCGTTGAAACCTTTGTCAGGACCTCCATGAACCCCACCTTTCAACGCTGGATGGCCCGGGCGACCGAGCTCACCCGCGACGGCAAGCTGCAGCGCGCCACCGAGGCCATCCAGGCCGCGCTGGCCGGCGTGGCCGCGCGCGTCGGCCCGCGTGACGCCGACGTCATCGACGTGCCGGCCCGCGAGGTGACGCCCGGTGGCGTTGCCGGCGCGGCGCCCGATGTGACGACACCGCCGCGCCCGGCGCCCGCCCCCGGCCAGTTCATCGACGGCCACCACGCCGATGCGGCGGCTGGCAGCCGCGACTTCAAGCTCTACGTCCCGCCCGGCGGGCCGGTGCAGGCGCTGCCGCTGGTGGTGATGCTGCACGGCTGCACCCAGGACGCGGCCGATTTCGCGGCCGGCACCGGCATGAACGACGCCGCGCAGGCGCGCGGCTTCTTCGTGCTGTACCCCGAGCAGTCGCGCAGCGCCAACCCGCAACGCTGCTGGAACTGGTTCAAGCACAGCCACCAGCAGCGCGGCCGTGGCGAGCCCGCGCTGCTGGCCGGCATGGTGCGCGAGGTGGTCCAGCGCCACGGCATCGACCCGCGCCGCGTCTACGTCGCCGGCCTGTCGGCGGGCGGGGCGATGGCGGCGATCCTCGGCGACGCCTACCCCGAGCTGTTCGCCGCGGTGGGCGTGCACTCGGGCCTGGCCACCGGCGCTGCCAAGGACCTGGGCTCGGCCCTGCAGGCCATGCGCGCCGGCGCGCCGGCCGCGGGCCCCGCGGCGGGGCGTCCGCCCACCATCGTCTTCCACGGCGACCGCGACACCACCGTGCACCCGGCGAATGGCGAACACGTGCGCGTGGCGGTGTCGAGCGGCGATGCGTCGCACACCGAGCGCGCCCGCCAGGGCGATGGGCACGACCACACGCGGCAGGTCTACCGCGACGACAATGGGCGCGTGGTGGCGGAACACTGGGTGGTGCATGGCGCGGGCCATGCCTGGTCTGGTGGCCGCGCGGCAGGCTCGTTCACCGATGCCAGCGGCCCCGACGCCACCGACGCGATGCTGCGCTTCTTCTTCTCGAACTCGCTGCCGGCCGCCGATGCCACGCAGCCCGGGGCGCCGGCCTGAGCACCGGCCGGGCCACGCGAACACGGTGACGGCGCCACGCACGCCAAGGGGCCATGGAATCACGACGTGACCGCAGCCTGAGCCGCGCCCAGCGCGCGGCGCTGGCCCGCATCGAGGGCCTGATGGAGTACTGGCAGATCGGCCTGCACGAGCTGGGTGATCTGCCGCTGGTGCCGCCGCCACCGCCCGCGCCGCCGGTGAAGTACCGCCACCCCAAGACCGGCGACACCTGGGACGGCCTGGGGCCCCACCCCGACTGGCTGCGCCACGCGCTGCTGAAGGAGGGCTACACGGTGGCCGAGCTCAGCCCGGCGAACCAGGCCCCGGCGGAAGCGCCGGCCGCCGCTGAACCGCCGACGCGGCTCGATTCGCCGGACTGAGCTCGCCGGACAGATCGCCGCCGCCAATCGCCGTCGCCGATAGCCCGCCGGCGCCGCGCCGGCTGACGCTGCACCGGCCCCGTCAGGCGCCGTGGTGCGCCAGCGCCGGCAGCCCCAGGGCGGCGTACACCCCGTGCAACTGCCGCCGCAGCCGCTCGGACTGCGGCTGGGCATTGGCGCGCGGCTGCAGCAGGTTCTGCGCGCCGGCCAGCCCGCCCGAGCGCCACAGCGCGTCGAGGTGGATCTGCTCGAACAGGTCGCGCTGCGCGTGGCTGCCGCCGATCGACACCAGCCGCGGCAAGGCCAGCGCCAGCGCGTCGGCGGCCTCGGCCCAGCGCCCGCGCGCATGGGCCAGCAGCCCGCGGCAGGCCGGCACCGCCACGCGCTGCCAGGCCTCGCGCGAGGCCTCGGGGGCCTGCGGGGCGAAGCGCTCCACCTGCGCCATCAGCGTGTCGGCCTCGGGCCGGCCCGCGCGGGCCAGTCCGTAGAGGTACTGCATGTCGAGGAAGGGCTGCACCTGGTCGGCGGTGCGGCCGACGAGCCACGGCGCCAGCGCCTCCCAACGGCCTCCCACCGCCACCCCGGCCAGTTCCAGCCGAGCCAGCAGCGACACCGCGCCCACCTGGTCCTGCGAGTAGGCCTTGTCCACGCCCCACACCTGCTCGTCGTGCAGGCGCAAGGCCGCGGCGTCGTCGCCCAGCTCCAGCAGGAACACCGCCAGGTGCCACCAGTTGTGCGTGCGCATGAAGGACGTGAGCCCGGCCCAGCCGCCGCTCGAATCCTGCAGGAAGGCCGCACCCTCGCGCAGCCGCCCGTCGGTCAGCATCACGTGGGCCAGCGCGTGCTGGGCCCAGGGCTCGTCCGGGCGCATGGCCAGCGCGCGCCGGGCCGACACCTCGGCCTCGTGCAGCCGGTGGCACTGTTCCCACGCGAAGGCGGCCATACCGTGCACCCAGGCCACGTCGGCGGAAGCCGGCAGGGCCTTCAGCGCCAGACGCAGCATGGTCGGCGAGTCGCCCAGGTTGAAGGCGTGGTACTGGCCAAGCTTGAGCGCGGCCAGGTCGCGCGGGTGCCGCTCGGCCAGCGCCTCGTGCGTGGCCAGTGCGCCGCGCAGGTCGCCGGCCACCCAATGCGCCACGGCCTGGGCGAAAAGCCGCTCACGTTCGGTGCAAGGCAGCGCGGCGCGCTCGGCGCGGGCCAGGTGCCCGCGTGCCGCCGGTGGGCCGCCCGGCGATTCCGAGAACATCCACAGCGCCGCGGCGCAGGCCTGCACGATGACGCTCTCGTCCTGCCCGGCCGCGGCCAGCACGTCCAGGATGCGCGGCGTGTAGCCGAGGAAGCCCTCGACGAAGCCGGCCACCGCGGCGGCGCTGGCCGCGTGCTGCAGGCTCAGCGGGTTGCCGAACGGATCGTGCGCCGCGGCCATGCGCTCAGCCCCAGCTGAGCAGCGACAGGTCGTTGACGAACAGCGGCATGTCGCGGGGCACGCCCTTGACCCCGGCCTTGGCCACCGTGATCCAGGTGGGCTGGTACAGGTAGGCCAGCACCGCGTCGTCGGCCACCAGGCGCTGGGCCTCGGCCACCAGCTTCAGGCGCGTGGCGCTGTCGGCGGTGGCGTTGATGCGGTTCCACAGGTCGTTGAAGCGCGCGGACTCGTAGTTCCAGTAGTAGCCCGGCCGCGCGAAGTTGCCGAGGTCCAGCGGCTCGACGTGGCTGATGATGGTCAGGTCGTAGGCCTTCTGGCCGTACACGCCCGACAGCCACTGCGCCCACTCGACGTTTTCCTGCTTGGCCACGATGCCCACCTTGGCCAGCATCGCGGCGATGACCTCGCCGCCCTGGCGTGCATAGGGCGTGGGCGGCAGCTTCAGCGACAGCTCCAGCGGTGTCGTCACGCCGGCCTCTTTCAGCAGCGCCTTGGCCCGCTCCGGGTTGTAGGCGTTCACCGCCGTGAGGTCGACATAGCCCGGCGCGCCCGGCACGTAGAAGCTGCCGATCGGCGTGCCGAAGCCGTCGGCCGCGCCCTCGACCACTTGCTTGCGGTCGATGGCCATGGCGATGGCGCGGCGCACGCGCACGTCGTCCAGCGGCTTGCGGCGGTTGTTGATGGCCACCACGGTCTTGGCGCGAGAACCGCCGATCAGCACCTGGAAGCGCTTGTCGGCCTTGAACTGCGCCAGGCTCTTGGCCGCGGCCACGCGGGGGAACACGTCCACGTCGCCGGCCAGCATCGCCGCCACCTGCGCCGCGGCGTCGCTGATGAAGCGCATCGTCACCCGGCGCAGCTTGATCGCCTTGGCGTCGCGGTGGCCGTCCCAGCGCGCCAGCACCACGGCCGATCCCTTGGCCCAGTTCTCGAGCTTGTAGGGGCCGGTGCCCACCGGCTGGGTGGCGTTGGTGGCCACGCTCTTCGGCTCGACGATGATGGACGTGGCCTGGCCCAACTGGAACAGGAAGTCGGGGTTCGGGTTCTTCAGCGTCAGCACCGCCGTCAGCTCGTCGGTGAGCGCGATGTTGACGATGTTGGCGAAGACCGCCTTGTCCTTGTTGGTCGAGTCGGCCGCCGCGGCGCGCTCGAAGGCGTACTTCACCGCCTTCGCGGTGCAGGGCTCGCCGTTGTGGAATGCCACGCCGGGCCGGAGCTTGAAGGCCCAGGTCTTGTTGTCGGGCGTGACCGTCCAGCTCTGCGCCAGCAGCGGCGTGATGGACGAGTCGGCGTGGACCTTGGTCAGCGTCTCGAAGACGTTGTACAGCACCACCTCGGCGATGGCCGACGCCGCGCCGGCCGTGGGGTCCAGGCCCGGCGGCTCCAGCGTCATGGCCAGCACCAGCGTGTCCTTCTTCGACTGGGCCTGGGCCAGCCAGGGTGCGAGCCCCAGCGTGGCGCCGAGTGCGGCGGGCAGGGTCAGCGCGGTGCGGCGGCGGATCATGGCGGGGGCTCCTGGGGGGCACGTCGTGAGACGACAACGGACAAATGCTAGCCGCAACGGCGCGGCGACCATCGGGCCGCGCCTGGGGCCCAGCCTCGGGCTACCATGGCGCATGACCGGCGCACACAACGCCCCCGCCCTGCCGCCCGATGACCCGCTGCGCGAGGAACTGCACAACGAGGTCCACGCCCGGCCGTCGCCGCGCATCCGCCTGCCGGCGCTGGTGGTCTACGTGGCCGTGCTCAACGAGGGTGTCAGCCGCGAGGCCGAGTGCGAGCACCTGCGCCGCCTGCCCGGGCAACAGCACCTGTCGATGGCCGACCTGCAGCGCAACTTCCTGCGCTTGCGCTGGGGCACGCACACCGTCAAGTGGGAGCGGCACAGCGAGTTCACGCGCTACTCCATCGTGCAGGCCCTGCCCGAGGGCGCCGACCTGGGTGCCGGCGAGCCCGAGCTGCTGCCCTCGCTGATCGTCGATGCGGCCTGGCTGCGCGAGATCCCCGGCCGCACCGTGGCCGCGATCAAGCTGGTGATGGTGCACGGCTCGCTGGACGACGCGCCCGCCACGCTGGCCCAGGCACGGCAGTGGTTCGGCGGCGGCGTGGTCGTGGCCTCGCGGCTGGGGGCCGGTGGCATCGGCGGCGGCGGCCACCCGGCGGACGGGCACTCGCTGGCCGTCACCGATTTCCGCCTGCGGCGCAACGGGTTCGAGCGGGTGCTCGTCATCGCGCCGCCAGGCACCACCGACAGCCGCGCCGGCCGCGTCTCGCAGCGCCTGCTCGAGCTCGAGACCTACCGCCTGATGGCCCTGCGCGGCCTGCCGGTGGCCAAGTCGCTGGGGCCGATGCTGGCCGAATCCGAGCGCGCCCTGGCCGACATCACCGCACGGCTGGAAGACGCCCGCAGTTCCGACCAGGCGCTGATGGACACACTGATCGCGCTGGCCGCCCGCGTCGAGCGCGCCACCGCCGAGCATGGCTACCGCTTCTCGGCCACCCAGGCCTACGACACCCTGGTGCGCCAGCGCATCGCCGAGCTGCGCGAGCGCGCCATCCCCGGCACGCAGACGCTGGGCGAGTTCATGCAGCACCGGCTCTCGCCGGCCATCGCCACGGTGGCCGCCACGGCGCATCGCCTGGGCTCGCTGTCGCAGCGCGTCGAGCGCACCAGCGCCCTGCTGCGCACGCGCGTGGACATCGCCACCGAGGCGCAGAACCAGCTGCTGCTGGCCAAGCTGACGCGCGGCCAGGAATTGCAGCTGCGCCTGCAGTCCACGGTGGAGGGCCTGTCCATCGCGGCCATCTCGTACTACGTGATCAGCCTGGTGCTGTACGGCGGCAAGGCGGCCAAGGCGGCGGGCCTGCCACTGAACCCCGAGGTGGTGGCCGGCGCGGCGATCCCGCTGGTGCTGTGGGGCGTGTGGTCGGCCACCCGCCGCATCCACCGGCGCCTGCACAGCGGGCCGCCCTGAGGGCGGCGCGATGCTGTCGGTCTCGATCGGCCCCGTGGCCCTGCCGGTGGCGCCGCTGCTGTGGGGCGCGGCCCTGTGGACGGCCCATGCGCTGGCGGTGCGCCTGGCCGGCCCCGACGGCCCGGCCGCCGGCCGCGCGGTGGGCTGGGCGGCGGCGATCGGCCTGCTGGCCGCGCGCCTCGGCTTCGTGCTCGGCGCGCCGGCGGGCTATCTGGCCTCGCCGCTGCTGTTGCTCGACCTGCGCGATGGCGGCTGGTCGCCGGCCGTCGGCGTGGCGGCGGTGGTCGCGGTGCTGGCCGGCTGGGCCTGGCGCACGCCGCCGCTGCGGCGGCCCATGGCGGCCGGGCTGGCCGGCGCCGCCGCGGTGTGGGGCGTGCTGTCCGTTGCCGTCGGCGTGCTCGGGCCGTCGCGCCAGGAGGCCACGCTGGCCGAGCTGTCGGCGCCGCCCGCGCCGGCGCTGACCGACCTGAGCGGCCGGCCGGCCGACCTGGCGGTGCTGGGCCGGGGCCTGCCCACGGTGGTCAACCTGTGGGCCACCTGGTGCGGCCCCTGCCGCGCCGAGATGCCGATGCTGGCGAGCGCGCAAGCGCAGGCGCCGGGCGTGCGCTTCGTCTTCGTCAACCAGGGCGAGGACGCGGTGCAGGTGAACCGCTGGCTGCTGGCGCAGGGCTTCTCGCTGCAGCACGTGCTGCTCGACCCCGGGTCGAGCCTCGGCGTGCGGGTGGGCTCGTCGGGGCTGCCGACCACGCTGTTCTACGACGCCAGCGGCCGTTTCGTCGCCGGCCACATGGGCCTGCTCAGCTCGGCCTCGCTCGCCGCCCGCCTGGCGGCGCTGGCACCCACACCCCCGCAACCCGCCACCGGCAGCCCACGATGACCGCTCCCAAACC